>JAJFLQ010000080.1 GCA_021772615.1 Verrucomicrobiota bacterium
ACCCAAACGAACACAAATGCTCGAACGTCTTTGCCATGAACTCACCGCGATCAAAGCCCACTACCCTGGCACTCACTTGCGAATGAAATTTGACATCGCCGCATAGGAAATTAAATCTCACGCTATGTCAAGAGATCTGAACCTGGTCCCAGATGTTTCTGGATTCCTGAACGTGTACGATGCCCGACGCCATGCCGTCCTGCGACATTGCGCGCTTGATTTCGATCAGCTGTTCCGGGCGATCATGGCGCGGCGCCGTACCCGCAGCCTGAAGAACGACGTTGAGGTCATGACGATTCGCGATCGCACGCAGTTCGTTCGCAATGCGATCGATGCCGTTTCGTGTGACAAAATCAGCATTGGCCTGAAACACAATATACGGGCGCTGGGCGTCTTGCCGATGTCTGATCCTGGTTCGGGCCGCATCGATCTCGTCACGGCACAAGGCCGAGACCAGCGTGACGATATCCGGATACAATTCCACCCTTGATCCAACCATGTCGCGTATCCTGGATTGCGTCGTCTGGTCCCTCACGGACACGAAGTCGGCCAGGCGCAGGGACTCACGCAGGCCGCGGAAGGTGCTGCTTTGACTGTCGAGTGTCGTACCACCCGCTGAATTTATTGCCACACGGATCTTTCCCGGAAGATCTCTACGTAGCATGCGCTCGTTCGGAATGTACGGCAGGGTATGACTGTGCCAGCAGATGTGTTCCGCCAGTTCGGTTCTCTTTTCAGGCGGCAACTGCGCATACAGCGTCGACATTTCATCCGGCCAGTCCACCGACAGGGCATTTTTCAGTTCGCATGTGAGCACCTCGCCGCCGACACACAGTATTGCGGCCGGTGCGGCATCGGCGCAACTGTCGAGCCATGCCGAGAGTGACAGCACGTCCCCGACGCCTTCTGCATGCATATCCTGCGAAAACAACGTGAGCGGGACGACCGGCCAGGGATGCAGCAATTTTTCGGTGACCTTGAATAATAATGCATCTCCGAAGTTGTCTCTTTCATAGGCGCCAAGGGCGGCGATGTATTGCGGCTGGTTGTTCGAGGTCATAGTCGTAGGTAATCCTTTCTCTATCGGATGGTTCAATCGCAGACCGGCATGTCCGGTCGTCCGCACGAGCATACCGACGACTTATGGCAAATGTGTGACCGCGTCGCAAAAGTTTTTTGTGGTATTGGCAACGACCACCCGGACCCGACCGCACGGGTTCCCGGCCGGAAACGCTATGCTGCTTGGTGGCACAGCGACCGTCGTTGTCGCTTGAGCCGCACGTGTTCGCGTTACCCGGTCGCGGTGGCATACATCCTGCGAAAGAAGATTAGCGTAAGGGTGAATGATAGTTCACCATTGCGCTATCTATTGACGATGTCGCGCGGAGCGGAAACCGCTTGAAATCGCCTTAGGTGATCGGAATGACTACAACCAGCGCTCCGACAATGGAGACATAATATCGTGCGCCCTTGTGTAGCATAGTGCGACAGACGCCAATGTCGTAGTCGGGGTTGCACGCTCGGTAATAGAAAATTCCTGGTTCAAGCGCCATACAGACCACATTTAGAATTTAATCGTGCGGGAGCTGCGACCATGACCAATCTGTTTGACAAAACGATTCTGCAGGAACCGCAGGAGGCGATCGAGTTCATCACCAACATTCTCGAATCGGCGACGGAGTATTCCATCATCGGCAAGGATCTTGAGGGCCGGATCCTGTTGTGGAACGAGGGTGCGCGACGCCTTTACGGCTACGAGCCCGAGGAGGTTGTCGGGCGCAAGAATTCGTCGGTTCTACATACGCCCGAGGACATCGCTGCCGGCAAGCCGGCGGCGATCCTCGAGGCTGTCCTGAAAGAAGGCAAGTGGGCAGGCACCGTCGAACGCGTCCGCAAGAACGGCGAGCGATTCACCGCCAGCGTCGTGATCACGCCGCGGCGCGACACGAGCGGCGACCCCATCGGATTTCTCCTGATCTCGAAAAATATCTCGGACGAGATTCGGCTCAATGAGGAGCTTAAGTCTACCCAGTTCTACACCCGCTCGTTGATCGAATCCAATATCGATGCGCTCATGACAACCGATCCGCTGGGTATCATTTCGGATGTCAACAAGCAGATGCAGGAGCTGACCGGGTACTCGCGGGAGGAGCTGATCGGTTCGCCGTTCAAGCAGTATTTCACCGATCGCGACCGTGCCGAAGAGGGCATCAAGCTGGTGCTCCGCGAGGGCAAGGTCACAAACTACGAGCTTACCGTGTCGGCGAAAGACGGGCGCGAAACGGTGGTGTCGTACAACGCATCGACGTTCCGCAACGCCGACGGCAGGCTGCAGGGCGTGTTTGCGGCGGCCCGTGACATCACCGAACAGAAGAAACTTGAAGAGCAGCTGCGTGAGTCCGAATCGTACAATCGCGGTTTGATCGAGGCCTCGGTCGACGGTTTGATCACCGTGGACCCGCAGGGGCTCATCTCGGACGTCAATGAGCAGATGGCGCGCATGTCCGGATACGCCAGGGAAGAACTTATCGGCACACCGTTTGCCGATTACTTCGCAGATGCCGACCAGGCAACCGCCGGTGTGAATGAAACGTTCGATAAAGGTATTGTCACCAACTACGTGCTCACGCTCACCACGCGTGACGATCGGGCGTTGCGTGTTTCCTTCAACGCCTCGATCTTCAAGGACCCGTCCGGCGACGTCAAAGGGATTTTTGCCTCGGCGCGGGATATTACCGAGCAGTCGGAACTGCAGATGCAGCTTGCGGAGGAACGCGCCTATAATCGCGGCCTGATCGAGGCCTCGCTGGACGGCCTCATTACAGTCGACCCGATGTTGAACATCACCGACGTCAACGAGACCATGTGCCGCATGTCCGGGTACAAGCGCGAGGACCTCATCGGTTCGGCGTTTCCGCAGTACTTTACCGATCCGAAACGCGCCAACCTCGGGGTGCGTCAGACCCTGGATGAAGGCGCGGTTACCAACTATGAGCTGACGCTCAAGACCAAGGGCCGCGACGAAATTCTGGTATCCTTCAACGCCGCCATATTCAAGGACGAGGACGGCGCCGTACGCGGCATCTTCGCGTCCGCTCGCGACATCACGGAACAAGCCAAGCTCCAGGACCAGCTGGCCGAGGAACAGGCGTACAACCGCGGTTAGATCGAGGCCTCCGTCGACCGTCTGGTGAACGTCGACGAGTCGATGACCATTACGGATGTAAACGAAACCATGTGCCGCATGGTCGGTCGGCCGCGGAATCAGTTGATCGATTCATCCTTTCCCGATTACTTCGCCGAGCGCGACGAGGCCTCGCAGGGCGTACGGCTCACCTTCGAGAAGGGTGTGGTCACCAATTACGTGCTTACGCTGCAGGCGGCCGGGGGCAAACCGCTGCCGGTGTCGTTTAACGCCGCCGTATTCAAGGATACCGCCGGCAACGTACGGGGTATTTTCGCGTCGGCTCGCGATATCACGGCGCAGCAGCAGCTCGAGGTAAAGCTGCAGGCGTCGGAAACGTACTCGCGCACCCTGATCGAATCGAATGTCGATGCACTAATGACCACCGACCCGCTGGGCATCATCACGGACGTGAATCAACAGATGGAACAGCTCACCGGCTGCGGTCGCGAGGAACTCATCGGCACGGCATTCAAGACCTACTTCACCGATCCGGCACGGGCCGAGGACGGCATCAAGCTGGTGCTCGAACGGGGCGAAGTCAAGAACTACGAGCTGACGGCAAGCGGGAAGGGCGGCGTACAGACGGTGGTGTCTTACAACGCCGTGACGTTTAACAATGCCGGGGGCAAGCTGCAGGGCGTTTTCGCCGCGGCCCGCGACATTACCGAGCAGAAAGAGCTCGAGCAGAAACTGCGCGAGCAGCAGGCCTATCTCCGCGGCCTTATCGAATCGTCGCTCGACGGTCTCATCACGGTCGACGCCGAAGGCACGATCACGGACGTAAACGACCAGATGTGCAAGATGACCGGCTACGAACGCGCCGAGCTTCTGGGCACGCCGTTTATCGACTATTTCACGGAACCCGAAACCGCGCGCAGCGGCGTACAGCGCACCTTCGAGGAAGGTTTCGTCACCGACTACGCGCTGACCCTGGTGGCGCGCGGCCGGCGCCTGCTGCAGGTATCGTTCAACGCCTCGATATTCAAGGATTCCTCCGGCGAAGTGAAGGGTATCTTTGCCTCGGCCCGCGACGTCACGGACCGCGTGCGCCTCGAAGAACAGATGCGCGAACAGCAAACCTATCTCCGCGGCCTGATCGAATCCTCGGTGGACGGTCTGGTTACGGTCGATCCCGAAGGGTTTATCACGGATGTGAATGAACAGATGTGTCGCATGACCGGTTACGAGCGCACGCATCTGATCGGTACGCCGTTCAAACGCTATTTCACCGAGCCCGAGAACGCGGACAAGGGCGTGAAGCTGACCTTTGCCGAAGGGGTGGTCACGAATTATGAACTGGTGCTGCAGACCAAGAGCGGCCGCAAATCGAATGTGTCGTTCAATGCGTCGGTTTATCGCGGCGACGACAATCGCGTGCAGGGTATCTTCGCCAGCGCCCGCGATATCTATGAGCAATCCCGCCTGCAAACGCAGCTTGCCGAGGAACAGGCGTACAACCGCGGTCTGATCGAAGCCTCGGCGGATGCACTTTTTGCCATTGATCCCACCGGCGTCATTACCGACGTCAACGCCGAGGCCACACGCCTCACCGGGTACACGCAAAAGCACCTCACCAATTCCGCCTTCGACACCTACTTCACCGAGCCCGACAAGGCCCGCGCCGGTGTGCAACAGACGCTGGCTGAAGCCCGTGTGATCGGCTACGAACTCGTGCTGGTGACGCGGCATGCACGACGGATCGCGGTGAGCTTCAATGCCGGCGTTTTCGCGGACGCCGCCGGCAAGCCGCAGGGTATACTGGCCGCGGCCCGCGACATCACCGAGCAGAAGACGCTCGAGCAACAGTTGCGAGACCAACAGTTTTATACCCGGTCGCTGATCGAATCGAATATTGATGCGCTCATGACCACCGATCCGCTCGGCATCATCAGCGATGTGAACGAGCAGATGGAAGCGTTGACCGGGCGCACCCGCGACGAACTCATCGGTTCACTGTTCAAAAATTATTTTACCGACCCCAATCGTGCCGAGCAAGGCATCCTGTTGGTGCTGCAGGAGGGCAAGGTGACCAATTACGAGTTGACCGCCTTGTCGAAATCCGGCACGGAAACGGTGGTCTCGTACAACGCCACCACATTCAACGACCGCGACGGCAAGCTGCAGGGTGTGTTTGCCGCCGCCCGCGACATCACCGAGACCAAGCAGGCGTCGCAGTATGCGCGGAGCCTGATCGAGTCGAGTCTCGACCCGCTCGTAACCATCAGCCCCGACGGCAAGATCACCGACGTCAACGATGCCACCATAAAGGTGACGGGCATGCCGCGTAATAAACTTATCGGCACCGACTTCTCGAGTTACTTCACCGAACCCGACAAGGCGCGGGAAGGGTATCAGCAGGTATTCGAAAAGGGCAATGTGACCGACTACGCGCTGACCATACACAGCACCGAGGGCAAACTCACCGACGTGCTATACAACGCCACCGTCTACAAGGACGACAAGGGCCAGGTTCTGGGTGTATTTGCCGCCGCCCGGGACGTGACGGAACGGAAACGATTCGAGGAGACCTTGCAGGTCAAGAACGTGGAACTTGAGAAGGCGAGCCTGGCGAAGGACCGTTTCCTGGCCAGCATGTCGCATGAACTGCGGACGCCGTTGAACGCCATCATCGGTTTCACCGGCACGTTGCTCATGAAGCTTCCCGGGCCGCTGAACGACCAGCAGGAGACGCAGCTTGGCACGATTCAGTCCAGCGCGCAGCATCTGTTGTCGTTGATTAATGATCTGCTCGACCTCGCCAAGATCGAATCAGGGAAGGTCGAGCTGAATCCCGAGCCGGTAGTGTGCCAGAGTGTCCTTACCGAGGTCACGCAAACTCTGGCCACACACGCCGCGCGCAAGAACCTGGCGCTGGAGACCGCCGCGCCCAAGAAAGACATCACGATTTTCACCGATCGACGGTCGGTGGCCCAGATCCTGATCAACCTGGCCAATAATGCAATCAAGTTTACCGATTCCGGCAGTGTCTTGTTCCGACTCGAGACGTATATCGACGTCGATCAGATGTGGGTCAAACTGTCGGTAACCGATACCGGCGTCGGCATCAAGCCGGACGATCAGCAACGTTTGTTTCAGGCGTTCGAACAGGTCAGCCGCCCGGACATTCGCGAGACCGAAGGCACGGGGCTCGGTCTGCACCTGAGCCAGAAACTGGCCGGTCTTCTTGGCGGACGGATATCGTTTACCAGTGAATACGGCGCCGGCAGCACGTTTGTTCTTGATCTGCCCGAACGCTCCGCCAACGGCCGGCCCGACGCGCTGGTCGAAAACAGCCAACAGGCTTTCCTATCGTGAAAGGATAATCATGTCTGCTGCCCGAATCCTGGTTATAGAAGACAATGCCGCCAATCTCGCGTTGATGCAGTATTTGCTCGAGGCATTCGGATACACCGTTGCCACGGCCAAAGACGGCTGCGCGGGTCTGGAAGCGGCGGCAGAACACAGGCCGGATCTCATCGTATGCGACATCCAGCTGCCCAAAGTGGACGGCTACGAGATCTCCCGTCGGCTGGCGGACGATGCGCAACTGCATGCCATCCCGCGCATTGCCGTTACCGCGCTGGCAATGGTGGGCGACCGCGATCGCATCATGTCGGCGAAATTCCACGGGTATATCGCAAAGCCAATTGTTCCCGAGACCTTTGTCGAGCAACTCGAAGCCTATCTTGAACCGGAAAATCGGGTCAAAGAGCGGCCTGCCTGCCTCGGCTCGGCCACAACAAGAGACATCGCCGCACGGGCCAAAGATCGCGCCACGCTACTCGTTGTCGACGACGTGGAGGCGAACCTGGCCGTGCTTCGAAGTGTACTTGAGCCTTCGGGATACAACGTGATCACCGCCGCAACCAGCGCCGAGGGGGTGGCGATCGTGCGGGCCAACCATGTGGACCTCATCCTTTCGGATCTGCACCTGCCCGGCGAACCGGAGTACAGCCTGCTCACGCATGCGAAGAACGACGATGCGCTGCGCCGAATACCGTTCATGATTATCTCCTCGACCACCCGCAGCGAGAGAAAGCGGGACGAGGCGCTGGGATTGGGTGTAGCCAAATTTATTTTCCGCCCCATCGCTCCCGACCTTCTGGTGCGGGAGGTCGAGGCGTGTTTGGCCGCAGCCGGGATTACACGATGACGTCGGTTGCTGAATATCAATAGGAGAATGCGAAATGGCTACCATATTGATCGTCGATGACCGCCCGGTAAATCGCCAGTTTCTGGCGACGTTACTGGGCTATACGGGACACAAGATTGTTGAAGCGGCGGACGGCGTCGAAGCGCTTGAGGTGGTTCGCCGCGAACGGCCGGATCTCGCGATTGTGGATATCGTGATGCCGAATATGGATGGGATCGAATTTGTGCGCGAGCTCCGCCGTATCGAAGCCGAAGAAGACCCGGCCGTCATCTTCTACACCGCCTCGTACCGTGCGTCGGAGGCGCACCGTATTGCGGCGACCGTGGGTGTCGAGCACGTGTTGCAGAAGCCCGCACGACCCGAGGAAATCCTCGATATTGTCTGCAAGCTCCTGCGCGACGACGCCAATCCCGCACTCAAGGTTCTGCATATGGCCGATGGGCCGGGTCGCGAAGCCTCCACGCCGGTTGCGATAACGCAACCGCTGCTGCGCTCGGAATACCTGAATACACGTATGGCGGCGTTGATCGAATTGAATTACGAAATGACCGCGGTGAGTGACGCGGAGTTGTTGTTGCGCCTGGCCTGCGGCGGGGCCCGGCGTATTATCGATGCGGACCTCGCTGCTATTGGCACGGTCGATCAGGCGGACAGGCAATTGACACACTATGTGGTCTCGACAGCGAGTGATGTCGCGCGGTCCGAGACACAACCCGTCGATCCGTGTGCGGGCGTTCTCGGCGAGTTGCTGGAATCGGGTGCGCCCTGTCGCTACAACAGCGCCGGATCCGTGACCCGTCCGTTGCTCCCGGAGCATGGAGATTATCATGCGTTTCTCGGTGTGCCGCTACGTACGCCGGTCCAGAGTCATGGCTGGATGTACTTCGTAAAAGCGTCTGAAGGCGCCGGCTTCTCGCTGGATGACGAACGGTTGGGCGCGACCATCGCATCACATGTCACGGTTATCTTCGAGAACGTCCTGCTTGTACAGCAGTTGAAAACGACCACGGAGGAGCTGCGCTGCAGCAACGAAAACCTGCTGCGATATACGTCGACCGTGTCGCACGACATACGGTCGCCGCTACGCACGCTGAGCATGCTCAGCACGATGGTGGAACGATCCGCCGGTGATGGTCTTGGCGCGGTGCCGCGAGACTATCTCGCGACGATGCGAAAGCGCATCGCACGGATGCAGCGGATGGTTGACGATCTGCTCGAGTACGCGCGGATCGGCGAGCGTCGGCTGCATCGTGAAACCGTTGACGTCGGCGTGTTGCTCGACGATATCATCTCGATGTACAGTGCTCCCGATTCCTTTACCATTGTTACCCCGGACAATGCGCCTGTACTAACCACGTATCGGGCGCCGCTGGACCTGGTTCTGCGAAACCTCGTGGGCAACGCCGTGAAACACCGCAAGCGCAACGACGGCTGCATCGATGTGACCGTTCGCGACTCGGACGGCTATACCGAATTTGCGGTTGTCGACGACGGACCGGGCATCGCGCCGCGGTATCACGACCAGATCTTTCGCGAGTTCGAGACACTGGACTCGAAAGATGCGACCGACAGCAACGGACTGGGCCTCGCCATGGTCAAGAAAACAGTCGAGGTCTTCGGCGGAGAGGTCGGCGTCGACTCCCGGGAAGGCGAAGGCGCCCGCTTCTGGTTTACCTGGCCGAAGGCGGCGAATGAATCCTGAATTTCATGTAATTATCTAACACCTGCAAGGACCCGATAGTATACTAGAGAACCCGGCTTAAAGATTGTCCCCTTGAACGGGCGCAGTGTTTACGTATTTCGTTGGAGGTATTACCGGATCGTCATATGCACCGTCGTGCGGAGACAACGGCAGAGAAAAACGACCTCGTATCAACCTGCAGATTCTGACGAGAAAACCATTTAAACAACGAATATTGCCCCAATACCCTCCCGGAGGTGGGTGACATGGCGACCATACTCATCGTCGATGATCTGTCTGTAAACCGCCAGTTTCTGGCAACATTGCTGAAATACACCGGGCACCGGATCGTCGAGGCCGCGGACGGTATGGAAGCGTTGGACGTTGCCAAGAGAGAGAAGCCGGATCTGGCGATCGTCGATATTCTGATGCCGCGAATGGACGGCGTCGAATTCGTGCGGCAGCTGCGGAAGACGCCCACGGCCGCGGATCCGGAAGTGGTGTTCTACACCGCTACATACCGCGTCGTGGAGGCCCGGCGTCTGGCCGACTCGGTCGGCGTTGAACACGTCCTGCAGAAGCCGGCGCGTCCGGAGGAGATCCTGGAAACCGTGTGCCGATTGCTGGCGGACGATTCAAATCCGGTCATGAATGTCATCCGGATGGCCGACCAGCAGGCGGCGGCCCCGCAAGTACCTGCCGCATCCGTTGCGGCACAGGCGCCTGCCGCCGCTTCGGCGCCGCTGCTGCGGGCGGAATACCTGAATACACGCATGAGCGCGCTGGTCGAGCTGACGCTGGAGATGGGCGCTGTGAACGATCCCCAGGAACTCCTGAAGATGGCTTGCGACGCGTCGCGTCGGATCCTGCATTCTGCCTGCTGCGTGGGCGCCATCCTGGCCGGCGACGAGAACAGGCTCACGCATTTCGCGTACGACACTGCTCCGGATTCGTCGCTGGCGCTGATGCCTCCCGAGAATGCGATCGAAGGTGTTTTCGGCGACATTCTGCGGTCGCAGTCGCCGCGCCGGTGCAGCGGCGATGCCCTTCCGCGGCCGCTGTCATGCGTGACGCAGGGGACGTTCGATTTCTTTCTCGGCGTGCCGATACGATCGTCGGCGCAACACCGCGGCTGGTTACTCTTCCTCAGGCAGGCAGATCATGAAGCATTCACAATCGAAGACGAGCGTCTGGCAGGCACCATTTCCGCCTATCTCGGAACTGTGTTCGGCAACGCGCAACTTGCGCAGCACAACGAGAATCTGCTGCGATTTACATCGATTGTCTCCCATGATATTAAGGGACCGTTGCGCGGCATAGGCAAGCTGTGCGACTGGGTTGAAGAAGCTGCAAGCGACGTGTTGGGAGCGGAACCGCGAAAACACCTCGCGATGATGCGGGCGCGCGTCGACCGCGTTCAGCAAATGGTCGACGATTTGCAGGCGTACTCCGGCGTCGGCGGTCGGAGCCACCACCCCGAGCGCGTCGATGTTGCCGACCTCCTGCAGAAAGTACTCTTTATGATGACCTCGCCGGAACCGTTTCAGATTCGCATCGGCGATTCCATGCCGGTGCTCATGACCTGGCGTATTCCGCTGGACCTGGTATTCCGCAACCTGATCGGCAACGCGTACAAACACCACGACCGGCGCGATGGACATATTGACATAACGGCCCGGGAAACGGGGAGGTTCATCGGATTCACGGTTGCCGATGACGGTCCCGGTATCGCGCCGGAATATCACGAGCGGATCTTCGAGGAATTCGCAACAATGGCGTCGGAATCTTCGGCAGCAAACAGCGGACTCGGCCTGACGATGGTCAAGCGTACGATAGAGACCTATGGAGGGGTGATCCGTGTCGAGTCCGACATCGGCAAGGGGGCGCGCTTTTGTTTCACGTGGCCCCGCGATCCCATGCCTGCATGACGGCCAGACATCGTCTGCGGTCAACTTCGATGAGAACCGCGTAATCTAACGAAAATAATGAACGCCCGCTGTGACAGGCGGTCGCCTGTCACCATGAGGATGTCGGGCGAAGCAAGACAGGCTCCCAGACAGGCGATTTTCCCCTGTTTTACTTGAATGCATCATTCCGTCGAGTAGGTTCGGAAATCGATCTAGCCGGTATTCCCTGTCCGTTTCTGACCTCCAAAGAAGTGGCCAATAAGAAAGGTACCACTCGGGTTCGTTACATATATGGCAGCCGACCGTTTCCTTACAACCCCAGGCGCCAAAGTCACCGTTCTGTTGACCGTTACCGCGGCGTCCTTGTTCGGGCTTGAGTTCCTCGTTCGCGTTCTTGACCTGTTGGCGGCGCCGCGCGCTGCTGTAGTCGAGATGGCCCCGGAGGCTTCGCCCGACGCCGATCGCCCGTTATCGCTTCTCACGCCTCACCCGTTCCTCGGTTGGGTCCACCAACCCGATGAACCCCGTGGCGTCCAACGCAACATCTTTCCCGACGGCGACGCCACCGACTGGTATCGCCGAAACAACCGCACAAACCTCTTTGGTCACTACTCGGAGATCAGTGACTACCGGCACCTGGAAACCCCGCACTTCGTTGTCGGTATCTTCGGCGGCTCGGTTGCCAGTGACCTGAGTCTTACCGCCGGCGACGTGCTGATTGATCGTTTGGAGCAACTCCAGCCTGAGCTTCAGGGCTCGATTCGTGTGGTCAATTTCGCCATGGGCGGCTACAAGCAACCGCAGCAGCTGGCGGCCCTTACAGAAGCAATCGTTGTCGGCGTGCCGTTCGACGTTGTGATCAACCTCGACGGCGTCAACGAAGTGGGATTCGGCGAACGTTTTGCCCGTCGCGGCATCCACCCTCTCTTTCCGCATCGCGAGATCCTGACTGCGGCTCTGGAGCTTACTCGGGGGACGCCCAGTTGGGAGGAAATCGATTTGATGGCAGCGGTGGTACGGCATCGACGGGCAGCCGCGCGTTGGCGATCACGACTCGACCGCCGGCCGTGGCTGGCACGCAGCGAGCTGGCACGTGCCGTTTTCGGTAGCCTGGCACTGGCTGCGGAGCGTCGGGCAGTTGCGCCGGAACTTGCGCTCCGTGATCGTATTTTCGCCGGCGCCCAGGGTGTTGCCAACTTGCCCGAGCCGTGCCTGGGCGAGCCCTTCGCTTGTCTGAAGCTGGTCGCCGAGATCTGGCAGCGCTCCTCCCTGGCCATGGCCGCCATCGCCGCCAAACACAACATCGTCTATCTTCACCTCTTACAGCCGAATCAATACGTAGAGGGCTCGAAGGTTCTGAGCGACGAGGAAAAGGCCGTTTTCTACAAACCACACGAAATGTGGGCCGAGAGCATCCGCCGCGGCTATCCCGAGCTCCAGGCGCTCGTCGGGCCGCTGCGGCGCCGCGGCGTCGAAATCGACGATTTGTCAACGCTCTTCCTCGTTCGGCAGGAAACGCTTTATCGCGATTCGTGCTGCCACCTCAACCTCCGTGGCAATCGGCTTCTGGCACGGGCGGTCGCAGATCGAATCGACCGGGCGCTGGACGGCGTTCCGTTAGAGTGAGGCGTGGCCGATCTATGGCCAGAGTTCGACAGAGCTGTAAGGTTGAACGTCCATTTTTTAAACATGCCGCGTCCGGGGTGTATGCGACCGCTTTAAAGATCGCGCGGATTATGAGGGTTCCCGGCCGAGTAACTGTAAAGCGGTCGCCTACACCCCGAAACCAACGTCGCTTGCAGCTACACGTCAAAAGTCTGTACGCCAAACGCTGGTGGAAGCGGCAGCGTGTAACCACGTCTCTGTGAGACGTGTCGTACTTTACGTTGCTTCGCGTTGCGTGGCACGGCTCACAGAGCCGTGGCTACATCAATCCGTAACGACATTGAACTCGCGCAGAGACGCAAAGCCGC
>JAJFLQ010000009.1 GCA_021772615.1 Verrucomicrobiota bacterium
ACCCAAACGAACACAAATGCTCGAACGTCTTTGCCATGAACTCACCGCGATCAAAGCCCACTACCCTGGCACTCACTTGCGAATGAAATTTGACATCGCCGCATAGGAAATTAAATCTCACGCTATGTCAAGAGATCTGAGCCTCATGATCGACTAACGGTATCGGCGGATACGACCTGGACCGACTGGTCCGGTTACGAACTAAAGGAGAATGGCCAAGCGCTCAATCCGCTCACCGGAAATCGCACTGCCATCGACGAGTTGGATGACACCTATACGGTTCGGCTTGGCAGCGAATATCTCGTCTTTCTGGATCGAACCATTTGCTCAATTCGATGTGGAATGGGATACGATCCGGCGCCCGGCGTTGGGGATGTGGATGACATCTACACCGTGAGCGTCGGCGCGGGCATCCAATTACTGAATCGCATCAATCTTGATCTTGCCTATGAGTTTCGGTGGGGAAACGATGTGAATCAGGATATTCTGAGGGGTCTTGACGCGACGCAGGATATAAGGCATCATCGTTTCCTGGCGTCGACCATATATTATTTTTGAGTGATTCCACCACGTATTGCGTTCTCAATATCCGTCACCGAGTTGCGTGGCTGCCGGCGTGCGACAGACTGCCCGTTGCTGCTTCCCGGCCCAGGAAAATCGCATTGTGAAATTTGGTTATCGAGATAACATCGCCGTCATGCAACAACGAAGCGCCTGTTATCTTGTGGCCGTTCCGATATACGCCATTTGTCGATTCCAGGTCTTTGATCCACCAATTCCCTGCACGCGTGAAAATCCGGCAATGGCGATCGGATACGCGGCCATCGTTCAGGACCGTATCGTTCTCCATGCCGCGGCCGATATAATAATTGTCCGCCAAATCAATGCAATATGGGGTGGCTCGCGGGCTTCCGACGACCAGGAGTTTCACTTGTGGGCCAATCTTGTCGATATTGGTTACGATCTCGTCTCTAACAAAACAGATGCGCTCAAACAAATCGTCGAAGAGCGGTTGGGTGGCTGAAAAGGTTGGCTGACCGGACTGTTGCGGCATGCCGTCATGACCGCTTATGTCGCGGGGCTCGCTCAATGTCTGCATCGAAATACGAACTGTTGTTCGCAATCTACCGAAATTTCGGGAAACCGTCCCTGTTTTAACGCCCAATATTGCGGCTACTTCCGGGTTCTTCATGCCCTTCAATCGCCAAACAAACGACTGCCAGACCTCGGCTCGCGTTACTTTTTTCAGGCGTTCAAGGACTATGGACAACCAAAACGCCTGTTCTTCTACGTCCGCCTTCTGTATTACGGATGTGATTCCAGACAATAGCGCCTCGGCCCTGGTTTCGGAAATCTTGTCCAATGGCTCCAATTTTCCTTCAGGTATAACCTTTTTGCGATTCCGTTTGCGTATGAGATCCGTAGACCGCGAGTTGGCAATTTTAAAAATATATGGCTCGATATCCCCATTCACGGCGTCGGATTGGGCAACCAGACTCTTGATTAAGTCCGTGAATGTCGCCGAGGCGATGTCTTCTGCATCTTCGATGCGAAAACCTCGAACCCTGAGATGCCCAATGACCCGAGGAAGGTATTCATTTACCAAATGCTCCCATGCCTCACGATTATCCGGATCGCGTAACTGATTAACAAGGTTTGTGTCGTTCGTATCCATCGTCAATGTCTCCCGTTTACCTTACGTTGTCGTTTTACTCGTAAAAACAAGACACCATCTCATTGAAATATTTCGGCTTTCCTGTACGGCCGTTGATAAATGCTGCGTTCCCGTATCGCGGCGACTCACATTGTAAGGTGGGTGACATGTGGGCAGACCAGGACGACGCTCGGCGCGTAGTGGTCTGGAATCACAGGGGTATAATACTAATGTACACCCGGCCTTTACGTTTTCGCAAGTGACCGGCATTGATGCGGGAAATGTGCGGTAGAGCCTGAATACACCTGACAAATCGTTTGTATCTTCATAGGGGACGATTCATCCTGCATAAATTCGACATGCTCTACTCCTGCATACGACGTTTCTTTCAGGTTTTTACACGCGACTCCCCAAAAAAAGTCACCTCCGGATCCAGGGCCCATGGACGCACAAAAACCGAAGTCGCCGACGACGGCAGCTGGCCGTGGCGTCAACGCCGCGACGACGACATCCGCGACCATTCACTGAAGCCGCCACTATCCCTGGACAACAACTTCGATATCGACAAGGATCCATTCGCCGTGGGCGGGGAGGCGGTCATTCACGATGCCGTGGATGAGCAGCTTAATCGATCAGTCGCCTTGAAAAGCCGAAAAAAACAGCGGAAAGGACGTGATCTCCTTCGGGAAGCCCGAATGATTGCGAGTCTCAAACACCCGAATGTTGTTCCCATTTATCTTACCGGAACGGATGCCGGCGGCAATCCGTTTTATATGATGCCGCGGTTTGATTCGGAGCATACCCTGGCGCAGCATCTGATAGAGCGTGGCGAGAGCAAACATGAAGATGCATCGTTGAGAAAATTACTGGAGATTTTCAAGCAAATATGCAACACCGTTGCACATGCACATTCAAAGAACATCATTCATCTGGATCTGAAGCCGGACAATATTATCGTGGACGAATTCGGGATTGTTTACGTGATGGACTGGGGGTTGGCGGTCCGTTTCAATGAAGCCCATGCCATGCAACATCTCGTTGCGGGCAAAATAATCGGTACGCCCGGGTATTGTTCACCGGAACAACGGCAGGGAGAACTCGATAAGCTAGACCGGCGATCGGATGTCTACGGGCTCGGATGTATACTGGATGCCATCCTGAGGCACACGGCTCCGGGCGCCGTCGGAACACCCGGTTTTTTCGGAATCGGTTCCGGCATCGGTAACAGGCGGTTGTGCCGAATTGCGACAAAAGCCCGGGCCGCTCCGCCGGAACAACGGTACCAGACGGTCAATGAATTGATCGCCGCGATCGATGGGTACTTCGACGAATTGGCTCAGGCGAAGCGGCACTTTGTGCGGTTCATTTTGGTACTGACGCTTCTCGTTGCGGTCATCGGTTCGTCGCTGGTGGTCACGAAGATCAGCGAGAGGAAAATCCGGTTGGAACGCGCCGGGGGTCTGATACAGGAAGGCCTCTTACATGGCGAATCGCAACCGCAATACGCCAAAGAGGCATTTTTTGCGGCGCGCGAGATATTCGCAGGGTTGCAGCGACCTGTGTTCCTTACCGATGTCTTTCTTTGGCAGACATCCCAAAATTACCCGGAACCGCTTTGGACCATCCCGGGCGCAGATTCAAACGTGACCGCACTTTGTCTGTTGCCCGCTGGACGAGGCATTCTCGGCGCCGGCGCGTCCGGATTGATCCGGTGGGATTTGATGACCGCAACCGCAATGGCGTTGCCGTTGCACCATCTGATCAATTCGCCGATCGACATGGTCGCCGCCGCGGATACGGAGAATCTGTTCGCTTTTTCCACATACGACGGCGGGCTTTTCGTTGGGTCGCGGTTGAATGGTCAAGGCGATTGGGCAAACAGTGCGGATCAACACGGATACTCCGCAATGTGTTTCGGATCTGGACCGGAGGCGCAGCTTGTTGCCGGTACGCATGACGGGAGATTGATTGTTATGGATGCGACGCGGGGATCCATTGCAAACGAGCTGAGGATTCAGGATGGTCGCATAAGCGACCTTGCCGTGTCGCTTGACGGCACATCGTTGTTTGCGGCCGGCGGCATGTCCGTGAAGGAAGTCGACCCCGCGACACTGGAGGTTCGTCGGGAGTTTATCGGGCATGCATCGGAGGTGCTCATTGTTGCCGTGTCGGACGATAAGCGTTTTCTCGCAGCCTGCGACGGGGATGGTGTTATCCATGTCTGGACGCCATCCGACGCCGGCAATGACAGTCGCACTTTCACATACACCTTGCCGGCAAATGATCTTGCATTCGGCCGTGATGCCGGTTCCAACGATTACCTGTTCGCGTCGTTTCCTGATTCCGCGATCATGCGATGGCATTTGGCGCTGGGCAAACCAGATCAGGTTCGGCTTGGATGCAACACTGACGTCGATTTCACGGTTTTGTCGGACGCGGAGTGTGTCGGTCTCGTGGTAAACGAGTTGCCGGGCGACTCATCGATGCCGCCGCCCGCGGCAATCCAGGCACTGCCGCTGTATGCGGACCCGGCTACATTAACTCTGGCCGGTCACCAGGGCAGGATCACCGCACTTGCATTGTCGCCGGACGGCCTGCTTGTCGCCTCCGCCGCTCCGCTGCCGGACAGGCAGCGCCATGAAATCATCGTTTGGGATGTGGCCACCGGACGGGAACTCGTGCGACACGAAACGCCCCATGCCAACAAGATCTCGACACTCGCGTTTGAGACCGATTTCGCGACGCTGATTTCCGCCGGGAAGAACGATGTCTTTCGATGGGACGTTGCTACGATGACGGCAACCCGTGTAGTCGAACCTGAAAACGCGATCGAAGTGGCCGCTATTTGTCGGACTGGTCGAATGTCGAAGATGGTCACCGTCGACAGCCGCCGCAATCTGGACATTCGTGATTTGCCGGGCGATCGGGTGACCGCACGTTTCAAACCACTCGCTTCATGGTCAGTCGCGGGCGACATTGCTTCACTGGCCGTGTCGCCGGATGGCAACCGCGGGTTGATTCGAATCAAAGAGAAGGGAGCTCCGGGTAAGAGCGCATTATTTGTCGTCGATCTCACCACGGGAGGCGTTCTGCATGGGGTTGAGGACGAAGGGTTGCGATTCACCGCTATGACATTTGCGTTTATGCCGACCGGAGACAGGTTGGTTGTCGGCATGAGTAACGGCAATCTTTGTATGTGGGATCCTGTCAGCGGTATCGAGTATTTCGACAACGTGCATTCCCAGATGATCAATGCCGTCGTCCCGGACCGTTCCGGATCCGTGGTTGTCACCGGTGGCCAAGATGGGAAATTGAGGGTATGGGATGTGGATAATCGCAAACTGATCCGGACGTTGTCGACCGCGAGTATCGCTATCACGTCGCTTTGCCTGGGATACGATCAGCAACGGTTAATTGCGGGACTCGAAGACGGCACAGTCCGCATAATGGATCTGGCCTATGCCGGGAAGGTTCGCGCACGACAACGATCGCTTGCCGGCGCGACGCCGGCCCGCGAGGGCGAAACACTCGCGCTGTTGCACGACTGGTACGCACTGCGAGGCCATTGGCGGTGGGCGTTGGAGCTTGGGCGCCGCGCCGGGAACACCGGTTTTCATCCGGCGCGGATAAGTATGGCGCGATGTTACTGGATGACCGGTGCGTTTGACGATGCGATCCGGGCGTTCGAGAGCATCGACCCGCGGTCGCTGCCGCGGAATTACGTGGACCTTTGCCGAGCCAAGTGCGCGGCGCCGGCCGCTGATTAACCAGCGCAGGAAGCCGACGCAGCGGAGCCCGTAAACAGTCTGTATACTGTGCTCAGCGACGCTGGTCGGCAAACACCAGTAATCCATCGAGGCTGTTGGTTTCTATGAAAGGATTCAATGCATCCTCTCCAAAAATGTACGGAGCGAAGCGCGAAATCATGAACCTGCAGTCCGCACGGTCATGCTCGGGGTTGTTCCTGATCAACATGTAAATCGCATCGATGGCATCGTAAAAAAACGATGCCTCAGCAAATGTGATGGCGCGCTTCCGTTGATCCCGCTGTTTCAGCTCGCGAATGAGATTCGGTGTTGCGGTCTTGTACATGATATCGCAAACACGTGGCGGAGGGCTGTTGGGGGCCGGATCGCCAATGTATATCGCCACCTTGTAGCGTACGCCATCACGCAAAGACGTTTCGCCGGCAACCCAACTACCATTTTCGGTCGACAGCGAAAGGAGATGAACGCCGTATGTGCCGCCGTCATACTGCTTGGTGAAGACGGCGGCATCATTCGCCGGCGCGATCACGATACGGACGGGGCTGTCGAAATCGCGGCTGCTGAACCAATATAAGTTTGGTCGTTTTTTTGTGGTATATCCAATGTGCGAATTCGATGTTCCGATAATGAACGGTGCATCCCTGATGGTAGTGCCGTCACGAAAGACTCCCGGCTCGTGAACAGGAATAAAATCATTACCGCGAGGAACGCGATATTCAAACGCTTCCCGCATATCGTGCACACGCTGTTGTCGAACATCCGATTCTTGTGCACGTGATTGACGATGACCCGAAACGATCACAGCCAACAGCAATAGCAGGCGACATAAACTTTGTTGACGCCATGTCGACCGTGCCGCCATAGGGAGGGCAATCATGAACGTACCTGGATATGTGTGTTGCGATAGCAATCGTTCATGTCAACCATTACGTTACTTGGTGCTTGAGGCGGGCCGGTTTGAAAAAGCGATTGTTCCGCCGGGCGGTACCGGCACTCTGCACTACTATACGTCGGCAATCCAATATTTTGTGCGTGATGAAACGAAAATTTAGTGAAACGTGATAGCGGGCACTAATTCTTGGGCGCCCGACAATTCAGGAGCTGTAACAGTTATGATTAGATTCACGTTCATTCTCGCCGCAACAGGTCTTATTGCGGCATCGCAGCCTTCCGTGCAAGCGACTTCGCAAACAGACGTCGACCGTGCGCCGGCCGCCGCGGCTGAATACGTCCGCGGTCACGATATTGATCATTTCTATCGACAAGGGCGGCAAGCTTTTGCAAACGGACGCTTTGCGGCGGCGGTCAAGCTTTGGGGTGACGCGCTCGTCACGTTGCCCGCGGCGTCGGAAAATCGCGCGACGATCGAGGTGGACATCGCGACCGCGTACCGTTTCCTGGGATTCCATGATCAAAGCCGTGCGTTGCTAACCAGACTTTTGGCGGCGGACAATCGACATAACGCCAAATTGGTGATTCGTGCTAACGACCAGCTCGCCATGGCGCACGTTGCTTCGTTTGATTTTGTCCGGGCCGAGAAGTTATGGGATGACGCATTGATCATGGCGAGAGGGCTGGAAGACACGGCAGCTGTGGTAAATATTTTGCTGAACCGAGCGAGCCTCACATTTATGCAACGTTCGATGATTGACAAGCAAATCTACGGTCGTTTCCACACGGCATACCCGCGAACGGAAGACGGCTTCAAGATGCTCGACGAGAGCCTGGCATTGTCGCGACAGCTCGAAGACGCCGCGCTCACTGCCCGTATCCTGCTGACATATGCGCAGGCTTCGATGTCATTCAAAGGCGGTAAAGCACCAGATCAATTGTTGCAGACTGCACTCCGGGAATTGGACAGTTTGGACAGCACGTACAGCACCGCATTTATGTTGGTCGCGGGAGCACGCGTGGCACACCGGATCTACGCGCAAGGCAAATCGGTTTCATTGTTTGATCAGGCCTCAGGTATCTATCAGCGATCGATCCGAATTGCCCGAGACATCGACAACGCCGTGATCGAGACCTATTCGCTGGGGTATCTGGCTGAATTGCATGAGGCCGCCGGAGAACATGATGAAGGCTTACGGCTGGCACGTCTTGCCGCGCTTGTAGCGCAGGAGCATCGTAGCAACGAAGCCTTGTTCCGATGGCAATGGCTGGTCGGTCGGTTGGCCAAAAAACTGGACCGGACGGAGACCGCGGGCATGTCGTTCGAAAACGCCAAGACAACCCTCAGCGAGATCCAGCGTGATGTCATCTTTTCTCCGGGCAACACGCTCAGTGTCGAAACGTTCAGCGATTCGATGGGAACCTTCTACCTTGATTACGCGGACCTCCTGATCGCAGACGATCGGCTTCACGAAGCGAGGGAGATCGTGGAGTTGGTCAAGCTTGCGGAAATGGAAAACTACGTCAAGGATCCGTGCGCGCGACTGGCGGCCGGGGCCGAGATCGAACTTGACCACATAACAGACAACGCCGCCGTCGTCTACTACGTCCCGCTCGCCGATCGACTTGAAATCCTGGTCAGCACACGATCCGGCATCTCAAGGCGGACCGTTGACACGTGTCGCCGCGACGACCTTCGCCGCGACGCACTGGCGTACCGGCAGGCAATCTGGAATCGCGGAGTCCATGAATATCGGAACCAGACTGACCTACACGAGACGCTCATTGCGCCGCTGAAGCAGGAGCTTGACGGGCAGGGCGTGACGACCTTGGTGATCGTACCATTCGGCTTTCTCAACGGCCTGCCGTATGCCGCGTTGTACGACGGCGAACAGTTCCTGATCGAACAATACGCCGTCGCCTACGCACCGGGTCTCCGGCTGACGCCGTCGGACACTGCATCGCGAACCGCGCTGAACGCATTGCTGTGCGGTATCTCGCGCTCTGATGCACACGGCGATCTGCCGGCGGTACCGTCATCGCTCGAGGCGATCCGGGCGCTTCCCGGTCTGCACGGCACGGTCCTGCTCGACGAGGCATTCAGCGAGCCGGCGTTTCGTGAAGCGATGTTGCACGGCGACCACAACGTGTTGCATATCGAATCTCACGCGGACTTCAACTCGTGGCAGGACTGTTACCTGGTGCAGGCGAACGACCAACCGCTTTCGATCGACCGTTTCGAAACCATTCTGTCGGCGGGAAAATATCGCGGTCCGGCGCTGGAACTGGTGTCGTTGGCGGCGTGCAAGTCGGCGTCCGGCGACGAGCGTCGGTTTCTCGGGTTAACCGGCATCGCGCTTAAATCCGGCGCTCGTTCCGCGCTCGGCTCGTTGTGGCAACTCGAAGACACCGTCGCAAAATCATTTCTGCTGCCGTTCTACGAAACGCTGGCGAATGCGCCTGGGGCTACCAAGGCCGAAGCCGTGCAGAAGGCCCAGCTCGCCATCATGCAGACGCACCGCCACCCTTTCTACTGGGCCCCCCTCGTCCTCGTCGGAAACTGGTTGTGAGGCGTTTATCGAGGCTCCGTGGACCGGCGTCAGCCGCCGGCTACGCTGACGCCGGCGGCTGACGCCGGCGTCAAAGCTCCGGCGATCGGGGATGATCACCCTATCGGTTTACAGCTTTTCCGAGACCGCCCGTTCGGTTGATCCAGAGTTCGACTTATGTTGCGCGCAACATCAGTCGAACTTTGGTAATCGTTTGCTGGGAGGATTATGCGTTTTCTTGATCTTTGCGTCTTCGCGCGAAATCGGCTGTAGCCACGGCTCTGTGAGCCGTGCCGCGGAACACGAAGACACGTAACAAGGGCACGTCTCACAGAGACGTGGCTACACGTCGCGGCTGCTACAAACGTTTGGCGTACAGACTCTTGACGTGTAACTGTATTTGACGCAGCACAGGTGAGTTATGTGAAGTGCTGCGTCCTGGATTACTGAAACAGCCGGTGCAATCTGGTGAGGTTGCCGACTACGATATTGAAGTGGATGCCGTCGTCCTGAAGGTCGTGTTCGGCAGTATCCACATTGCGGAACGGGCAGCCCCAGTAGAGATCGCACCTGATGGTGTCGTTGAGCCGGAACAGCAACCCGAAGCCCGCACTACCGATCGACCGAATCGTATCGTTGTCTGAATGGACGTTCGTGGCGCGGCCGAAGTCGACGAACGGCGCTACCTGCAAGAGCGGTTCCCGCCGTTTCCGGGAGTTGTACGGCAGCCACGGGATGTAGCGGTCAACGGGGAGTCGGAGTTCGGCCGAGACTGTGGCCCCGCGGTCGCGAACGAGTTGATTCTCTCGATATCCGCGAACGGTGGAGACGCCGCCGACACTGTATTGCTCAAGCGATAACAGCGCATCATCGGTCCACTGTACACTCGATCGCAGGATCAGCTGATTTCCCGTTTGGCTTAACCGCCGGATATACTGCCCTTGCAACAATATCGACAGAAACTCGCCATCGCGGCGCGACAGCCTGCTGTCGGACGGGTCCCACGCATCAATTCCCCAATTTAGAGACGTCCGCAGCGCCAACACGCTTTCCAGATCCCGTGACGCCCAGTCCGTGATAAGGCGAAGCACGGTGACTTCCGTCTCACCGTTTTCGGCGCCGTCGGAAAACGAAAACGGCAGATTGAGCAGGCTGCTGCGGCTCTCCCGACGTTCGGCGCTCAGTGTTACCGACAGTTCACGATTTGCGTTGCGGATCACGGGCAGCCGTAGGCCGATTCCGAAGTCCTCGCTCTCACTCTCGATGTCCAGATCCTCGAAGGGCTCCTCAAAAACGACGACGTCATCGCGGCTGTACCATAGCCGGATTGAATCATCGCCGGCCGTGAACGGGATTGTGTAGGATGCAGATACATTATCGAACGCCGCGTACTCCATTTGGCCGAAGCCGCCTTCGGTAAGTCCGTAAGACACATTCAACTCATCACTGAATCCCAGGACGCTGGTATTCCTTGCATGCAGAACCAGACGTTCCGCGCCAATGCTCGGCGCCCGATGATTGTTGAGGCTAAGGGAAAGGTCGAGGGGAGCCGCAGCGTCGGGATTGGTCTCCTGCACGGTTACGAACAGCAGACTTGCTCCAGGTGTTGACGCGGGCTTCAGTGCGGCGTTAATCGCCGAGATGTTGGGGTTGTCCCGCAGAATCAGAAGCCGCTGTTTCAGGGCGATCTGATTCAACGGTCTGCAGGCGGGCTCCAGGCGATTGCGGATGTACGATGCCCTTAGGCGGCTGTTTCCGCTGATGACGATTTCCGACACCGTGCCTTCGACAATATGAAATGTTAAGTCGCCGTCATCGATCGGTTCGTCCTTCAAAACCGCGCCCGAGCTGATATACCCGCTGTCAACGTATTTCATTGTTAACCGTTGTCGGACTGCCTCCAGGGCTTCAAGCGACAGCGGTTTGTTGACGTAGGCGTTTGTGATGTCTTCGAGTTCACGGTCCTCGATGACCGTGTTTCCAGTGAAGTAGAACCGTTCGATGATAATATTCCGTGATACCGATTTCGTATAAAGTCGATTTTCGCTGCCGTCACCGGTCCGTGTCGGATACCGCTCGTCCGCATGGGCAGATGTCGAGATGAGCGTAACGGCGAGCCAAATGCACGTCGTCAATGCGATATGAGGTCGAGTCATGCGACTGTGTCTGGTATTGGTCGAATTGATTGAGACAGCGAGGTGGATTGTTGGAAGATCGGGTTAATCGCCGGAACCGGGGCGAAAGGAGCCATGGACGGCGCCGCCGGGCTCTGGTGGAATGCCACCTCGCCCATGCACAAAAAAACTGCTCTGCTTTCCGGTTGCCTTGACCTCGCACCCTTCGAAAAGTTCGTCTTCGCGGGATCGCATCGTGGCGGGTAAGGATGCCAGACCGCCCGTGATATCGATGTCTGGGCGAAAAATTTCGATGTTGCCAGCGACGCCAAACCGTGAGCTGGCGGAAACGACGCTGTCCGGGGAGGTCAGGAAGACTTCAGTGAACACGGCGATATCGCCGCCGTTGCCGTGGATTGCATTCGCGATCAGTCGCCCGTTGTCGAGAATGACATGTATCGGATCGATGTAAATGTTACCGCCGTTCTGACCGGCCTCGGCCGATATGAGGCTGTCAACCAGACGCAGCATATAGGTGGCCGTGAGGATGATGTCGCCCCCTTCCGCCTGAGGCGCAATGGTCTTGATTGCGCTGTTGCTGAATAGTTGTATTGCGTTTCGCGCTTCAATCTCAATCCTACCGCCGACGCCCGTGCTGTTTGCGGATTTTTGTGTGGTAATCTCACTGTCTATTAATCTAATATTGCCCGTCTGCACCAGGATGTTGCCGCTGTCGCCGTTGTTGAAACTCGCAGTTGAGATCACGCCGTCGGTTATGCTAATATCTTCTGCAACGATGATAACATCGCCGCCGCGCTGGTTGTTATTCGGAGACTGTGGCTGCGACGCGATGCCCGTGAGCGGATTCCCCTGGCCGTCGATCACGAGTTGCGCGGTCTCGACGGTGATCGTGCCGGCGCGACCGTCGTTCTGAGAGATTGCGCTGATCTGGCTACCGCTGATTATGGATACGATCTTCGCGGTGAGCAAGATATTGCCGGCATTTCCACCTGTATCAGCGATCGAGTCAGCGAAGATTGCACCATCGGCCGTGAGGTGGATGACATCGGACGTGATTTTTATCATGCCGCCATCCGTAAGTCCTCCGGACCGTGTGCTGATCCGTGCGCCGTTCCGTACGTTGAGCGTTGACGACGTGACCTGAATTTCTGCGCCGGCCGAATTTTCCTGACCGCCAAAAGCATTCGCAATGATTCCGGTGACGTCGCTGGAAAACTGTCCATCCAATGTGATCGTGTCGGCCGTGACGTCGATATTACCAATGTTGGCGCCATTTGATGTCGCACTGATCTGACCGCCGTCGACGACGCTGATTGAGTTCGCATCAATGGTAAGTGATTGCGCTTCGCCGGTACTGCTTGCATGCAACGGTATGGCAATCGCCGTCGTCAAGCCGTCGCCGTCAATGAGCAAATCACCCGTGAGTTCAATCCGGATGCCGCCTCCCGGGCCGAATCCGAATGAGGTGCTTGTGACGGTGCCTCCGTTCAAGACACTGAGGGCGTCAGCGGAAATGTTGATATCTCCGGCCCCTAACGAACCGGAGACGATCTGTCCGTTCAGGTCGCCTGTGAACTGGTCCGTAAATAGTCCCCCGCCGGATTCCCCATTACCGTCCACGGTTATGGTGTCTGCATTGATCATCACGTTTCCGCCAATCTGAAGGCCCAGGGTTCCGGATGCGATCAGGGACGTGTCTAACACGGTCAGTTCCGATGTTTCTATCGTGATATCCCCACCGGAACCGAGACCATTGTTCGTCGTGCGAACGGTGGATAGTCCCGACATCTCGATCTCACCACCGCCAAGGCGGATATCTCCAACTGACGCGGCCCCCTGGATCAGCAGGTTTTCTGACGTTATGCCTGTTGCAAACGACGATTCGGTGTCGATCGGCGCAGAGCCGCTGATCATCAGGGCATCGTCAAATTCGATATCGATACTGCCGGCCGCGCCGATAGCGGAAGACTCGGAAATGATGCGGGCAAAGTCTTTGATCTCGACACTCGGAGCGATTATGAGAATATCGCCACCAAGCGCGGCAGTACTGCCGCCGGCCGCGGTCGAGACGATTCCAGTGCCGATTTCGCGCCCGCTGAACGTGAGAAAATTACCGCCGCCATTCAGTGATACCGGACCGGTCGACGTGATCGTGACGTCGCCGCCGGGCGTCAACCCTCCTGCCCGGGTTGTTATCACGGCCAAGTCCGAAATGTCTACTGAACCTGCCGAGATTATGATGTTGCCGCCGGCGCCTGTGGCAGTCGTGGCATTCACCACGGAAGAAATGCCGGTAACAAAGAGGTTATTGGATACGTCGACATCGGCGCTGAACTGTCCGTCCAGGTCGATTGATCGGGTCACATTGATGTCAATTCGTCCACCGTCCGAGTGTGCATTGGTTCTGGAAGTGACCCTCGCCAGATTCTCGATTCTTAGAGAATCGGCATTGATGTTGATATACCCACCGGCTGCGCCTGGATCCTGGCCATTTGCGACTGAAGAGATTTCCGTTAAGAATCGCAAATTATCGAGCTCAATAATTTGTCCGGCACCGTCCAGTTCGATCGCACCAGAAGCTGTGATGTCAATATTGCCGCCTGGAGCGAACAAGCTTGATAAGCTTGAAATGGTTGCCCAGTTCTCCATGACCAGCGTGTCGGTTTCAATATCGAGATTACCTCCCCGGCCAGTTTCCAAATTACTTGATGTGGACGTGAATATGCCACCGGCGATACCGCTCAATCGAATGCGGTCATCTACGAGAACATGAACATCGCCGCCGGGACCGGTACCGGCGGCCATAGTGCTGATTGAGGCGATTCCGATGACCTCCAGTGCCTGTGCTTCGACGTGGATCGCACCGCCTCCGCCGCTCAACGTTGAGCGAGTGGCCAGTTCGGTTAATACGAACGGGCTGTTGTCGTTCGAACCATCGAGCACAAATGCGCCGTCTGTTGTGATTGTGATCTCGCCACCTGCGCCCAGCCCCGCGTTTTCCGACGAGATCACCGCGAGATTCACAA
>JAJFLQ010000081.1 GCA_021772615.1 Verrucomicrobiota bacterium
TTGCTCGATTTTGAAATGCATTGTAATCACCTGTTGGGTTAGAGGATTTATGTTGCTTGATGGTAATATAAAATACTCTATCCCAACAGGTTAATCAATATCGCCAATGCTTTTTGCGCCGTTTTTTCACGCTTTCAGGTAGACATTTACGTCTGTTACCTAAAATGACATTCGAACAATTGATCGATAAAGTCGGGCACTTACCGGCCTTTGATTTCGCCACGGTGACGCAATTGTTCGGCGGACAACGGGACCTGATCCGAACGAAACTATACCGCTGGACGAAGTCCGGAAAATTGTCGCGCCTGCGACGTGGCGTGTATACGCTCTCTGATCGATATCGGCGGTGTGACCTCTGCCCGAATATCAAGACCTCCCTGTTCTTCGGGTATACTCGAATGAAGATTCGCGATCGCTCTTTTCTGATGAATTCCGGCGAATGGACTGAGGGCAGACTGACGTCGATGCGGTTTCAGAACATTGAGGATGTGGAAACAAGCAAATTAACGACGTACGCACAGCAGCATGCTGCGTGCCGAATCGATCGCGCCCTGGAGAGCTGGGCAAGGTATGCCGCAGCCGTTGATGTAGGGGTGGAGATATGAGAGACGAGGTCCTTTCCATTGTGCGCGGTGTGAACGATCCAGCCCAGGCACAAAATATACTGCGCGAGTATTTACAGGCGTTTGTTCTGCGATCACTACATGAATCTGAGGCGTTTCGGCAATTATCATTCGTTGGCGGCACTGCCCTGCGGTTCTGCTTCGAGCTGCCGCGGTTCTCGGAGGATCTGGATTTCTCGCTTGAACAGGTAGAAAATTACGATCCTGTAACGTGGCTGGCGAAGCTGAAGAAAGACCTGCTGTACTCGAGTTACGACGCTACGATCACCTGGAATGATCGGAAAACAGTTCACACCGCGTGGGTTAAGCTTGCCGGAATCCTGCATCAGGCGGGGCTGTCGTCGTTGCCGAAGCAAAAGCTGTCAATCAAGCTGGATACGATTGATATCGACGCGGTGCGCAGCGACGTCGCACCATTTCTCGAACGGCCGGCGGACGTTCGCCTGATCTCCCGAGAACACGTTCGTACAGCGTTACAGATTCCCGAATGCCTCCCCGACGACCGAGAAACCGGTTAGACGTTGATCTCGTCGGCGGTGGAGCGGCGTTCACCGTATTGTGCCAGCAATGGATCGACGTGGTCGGTGAGAAAGTCATCGACCTGCTGGGGCGCGCGACCGACGTACAGCGCCGGATCCAGAATGTCACCCAGCGTATCGTGCACAGCGGTGAAGCCCGGGTCGGCAGCGATGCGCTCAAGCAGATCGTTTTCTGCGCCCTCCTCCTTGACCCTCCGCCCGGCCGCTACCGAGTGCACGCGTATTTTCTCGTGCAGCTCCTGCCGGTCGCCACCGGCCTTGACGGCCGACATGAGGATGTTCTCCGTGGCCATAAACGGCAGCTCGGCGTCGACGTGCTTGCGAATCACATGCGGCCAGACCGTAAGCCCACCGATGACGTTGTGTGCAAGGGTGAGAATGGCATCCACCGCGAGGAAGGATTCCGGCAGCACGATGCGGCGATTGGCGGAGTCGTCGAGCGTGCGCTCAAACCACTGATTCGCATGCGTCTGCGCGGCGTTGTCCGCAAGCGATATCACATACCGCGCCAGCGAACAGATGCGTTCGCTGCGCATCGGGTTGCGCTTGTAGGCCATCGCGCTTGAGCCCACCTGCGAGGTCTCGAAGGGCTCATCGACCGCCTTGAGATTCATCAACAATCGGATGTCGCCGGCCATCTTGTACAACGACTGGGCGATGCCGGACAACACGCTGAGTATGCGGAAATCGATCTTGCGGCTATAGGTTTGCCCGCACACCGGCACCGAACGGTCGAAACCCATCACTTCGGTGACACGCCGGTCGAGCTGCCGGACCTTCTCGTGATCACCATCAAACAATTCGAGGAAGCTGGCCTGCGTACCGGTGGTACCTTTCACGCCGCGGAACGGCATCGCGGTATACTGTCGTTCGAGATCGTCGAAGTCGGTCATAACGTCGTGCAGCCACAAGGTGCAACGCTTGCCGACCGTCGTCAGCTGCGCCGGCTGGTAATGGGTGTAACCCAGCGTCGGCAGCGCGCGATGTGCATGGGCGAATTCGCGCATCACCGCGATCAGCGATACGGTTTTATTACACACGAGGCCCAGTGATTTCCTGAGCAAGACGAGATCGGTATTGTCGGTCACGTAGCAACTGGTCGCGCCGAGATGAATGATCGGACGCGCGGCGGGACAGACGGCGCCAAACGCGTGGATGTGGCTCATGACATCGTGGCGCAGCTCCTTTTCTTTCTGTCGCACCAGGTCGAAGTCGATGTCATCGAGGTGCGCTTCCATTTCAGCGAGTTGCGCGTCGCTAATCGACAGTCCGAGTTCCTTTTCGGCACGGGCCAGCGCGAGCCAGAGGCGGCGCCAGGTAGAAAATTTTTCCTGCGGCGACCAGACGGCCGACATCTCGGCGCCGGCGTAGCGGGTAATCAACGGGTTCTGGTACATGTTCTTGTTGTCGGGCATGGGTGTCTGCTTTGCTTTCTTCGGTACGGGGTTCTGGATTTCGTTTGCTTACAAACTCAATGCCGTGTACGTAAGGCCATATCCGCCCCAGGCTTCTGATTCGCGGATAAAATGTATTGGAGGGTCGCAGTCCGACCAAGCCCCCCCCTGATTCGCGGACAGGATTTATTGGAGGGTCGCAGTCCTCTGCGACCGCACGCTGCGACTTGGTTCGGACACAGAGGACTGTGTCCCTCCAGCAAGGTCCGGTTCGTGACGGTGCTCAATCCTTGAGCATACGGCTTTGCCTAAGACCTGGTGTACATCATTTATCGTCATGGATGCGAAGGAGCCTTCGACTCGGCATTCGTCCGCCCGTTGTCATTCGCACTGGCGCAGCCTTGCCGTTGGAGTTCACGATTTATCGTGGGTTACACGCCACGTCGAGCAACACGCACCGTATGGCGCAAGCACGCTGAACCTCCTTCGCCAGCCGCGGGATATGCCTAGCCTTCCCGCTACGGATTGTACGTGAAACCCACACTAAAGTGCGAACTCCAACGTGAATCCTCAATGCAACCGACAGTGTGGTGCAGCCGTGAGGTTTGTTTGGTTACAAACATACCTGCGACGTCGCGGAGTTGTACCGAAACTGCGAATAATAATACGGGTTCCGGGCCCGCGACATTCTATTTACACCGTTTATCGTGCGGTCAAGACCGCTCCGGTAATGCCGGCAACTGTATGCCGCCGTTGCGATCGATAAAGTCCCGCAGCCATGCCACCAGGGCGCGCCAGGTGTGGTCGTCGTAGTCGGGCGCGCGCCGTTGGAAATCCACGGCGTAATCGATCATTTGTGAAATTTTTTCCTCCTGATCGGGATTGCCGGGGTAGTCCGGCAGCAAACCGTGTTCGCTCAACATCACCAGACCGATCCCGAAGATAATCGGGGCTATTAGACCTGGATCGCCGGACGCCAATCTGAGAAACGCAGTACGTGTCGCCTGAAATACCATCGGCGCCGGTATATCGGCCTTTGAATTGGCCAGAACGAATTTAGACAGCCACAATGCTGTTTCGAAACGTCGCCGGTTGCCGGCGACCGCGTCGTGCGCAGCGATCAGATCTATGCTGCGCGCGGCATGCAGGTCACGGGTCGCAGACGGCTTGTACACAATCTCGACAAGTCTGAAAAGGTCGACAACCGGAAAGCGCTTCGCGCTTTGCCGGCGTGCACCCTTGAGCATGAAATCCTGGCGTCCATGCTCTTTGGTCAATGTCGCGATTATCAGGCTGGTTTCGCCGTATTCGGTCTTTCGGAGGACCAGCGCCGCGGTGGTGACGATTGTGGTAGTCATGCGCGAGAATGGCTCGGTAGTCCAAACTGACGTTCGGAAATGCGTGAAATTCGTACGTATCAGGCGCTATCGAGAAGAATTACTGAACAATGTGCAGGAATTTCTGCACGACCGGCGAGAATTTCACGATCACAGGCGTAAAGATCACACACACCATACTCATGAGCTTGAGGAGGATGTTCAGCGACGGTCCTGACGTATCCTTAAACGGGTCGCCCACGGTGTCACCAACGATACAGGCCTTGTGGACATCGGACCCTTTACCACCGAGGTTGCCCTTTTCGACGTACTTTTTGGCGTTGTCCCAGGCGCCGCCGGCGTTATTCAGCATGCACGCCAGTGAAAATCCGGTAGCAAGCCCGCCGGCCAACATGCCGAGCACGCCGGGCACGCCAAAAATCAGGCCCGTGATAACCGGTACGGACACGGCGAGAAGGGACGGGACGATCATTTCTTTCTGCGCAGCGATGGTGGAGATCTCTACGCAACGCGCGTAATCCGGCGTGGTCGTACCCTTCATGATACCAGGCATCTCGCGAAACTGTCGGCGCACCTCGGTGACCATCGAACCCGCGGCGCGACCAACGGCTTTCATTGTCAGGGCGCAAAAGGTGAACGCCATCATGCCGCCGATAAAAATACCGCATATGAGCAACGGATTCATGATGCTGAATTCGGCCACGGGAATCGGCGGCATCCCGAGCTTGTCGCACCATGTATTCACGCCGAGCACAAACGTCGCCAACAACGCCAGCGCAGTCAGTGCGGCTGAGCCAATGGCGAACCCCTTGCCGATAGCAGCCGTGGTATTGCCCAACATATCCAGTGCATCGGTGCGCTCCCGGACCTCGTCGGGCAACTTAGCCATCTGCGCGTTGCCGCCGGCGTTATCTGCGATCGGTCCGTAAGCATCGGTGGCCAGGGTGATTCCGAGCGTAGAGAGCATGCCGACGGCGGCGAAGGCGATGCCGTAGAGGCCCGAGGCCGGGTCCGTAAAGCCACCGGCGAATCCATATGCCATAAGGATACCGGTTACGATTGTGATTACCGGTATACCGGCGGACATCATACCGACAGCGATGCCGTCGATGATCGTCGTTGCAGCGCCGGTCTGAGACTGCTCGGCAATGCCGATCGTCGGACGATATTCGTCGGACGTATAATAGCCGGTCGACAATCCGATCAATACACCCGACAAAAGACCGGCAACGACGGCGCCGAATATGCCCCAGGAGATAAGGCCGCAACCGGCAAGTGTCGCAACAGCGGCGACCACCAGCCCGGTGCTCGCCCAGGTACCGCGATCGAGCGCTGCGAGCAGCGTTTTCATCGATGCATCGTCACCGCATTTCACGAGAAACACACCCAATATCGACAGGATGATGCCTATCCCTGCCACAACCATCGGTGCGACAACGGCTGCTTCCCCGAAAAACGCCGACGTGAGCGGCAGGCCTGCGCCAAGTGCGGCGGTAGCGAGTATGGATCCGCAATACGATTCGTAGAGATCCGCACCCATACCGGCGACATCACCGACATTGTCGCCGACATTGTCCGCGATCGTCGCCGGATTCCGCGGGTCATCCTCGGGGATATTTGCCTCGACCTTACCGACGAGATCCGCGCCGACATCCGCGGCCTTGGTAAAAATGCCTCCGCCTACCCTCGCAAACAGTGCCTGAAGCGACGCACCGATGCCGTAGCCCAGCATGGTTGTGGTAATTTCTCCCAGCTTGTTGGCAGGGTTGAATCCTTCCGGAACCATGAACGACCAGCCGTTTGCCATGTGGTCGGCGGAATACACCACGACATCGAGAAACATATACCACAACCAAATATTCAGCAGGCCGAAACCGACCACCACGAGCCCCATCACGGCGCCGGATCGAAACGCAATCTGCAGCCCGCGGTTCAGGCTTTCGCTCGCGCCCTGGGCCGTCCGCGATGATGCCAGGGTCGCCGTCTGCATGCCCAGATAACCGCATAGTCCGGAGAAAATTGCACCGGTAAGGAACGCTGCCGGCACCAGAGGATTCTGCAATCCGATCATGGCAAGCCCGATAAGGACCAGAAACAGAACGAACATGACGATAAATACGACACGAAACTGACTCGCCAAATACGCTTTCGCGCCGTCGCGAACATGTTGCGCAATTTTCTTCATGTCCTCGTTGCCTTCGTCGGCACTGATCATGGTTTTGAAGAACCGAAAAGCGAATAACAGTGCCAGCACCGCCCCGATTGGAGCGATACAATGCAGATCGGCGATCGACCCGACATCGGCGCCTCCTTCAGGGACCGGGACGGATTGGGCAAGCAGGGGTGACGCAACACAGCCGCAAACGCTCCAGATACAGCGTTTCAAAAGTCTCATAAATATGGAACCCATTGATTTTTAGGTGAATTACAATATAAAAACAGACACGAAAGCAGTCAATTAACTACAAATCGCTCTTTATTCAATTGCTTATCGCAAGAATTTTCCATATTTCTGAGTGCCCGCCGACCACATTTATTTCGGTCTGCTTTCCAGGTATCAAACCTGCGTGAACATAAGACAATGGCCACGCATAGCGAGCCTCGAACCGCGATCAGACCAGCCTGATTGCCACGCGAAACAAGGTGCCGCCATGTCGCGGATGCCGACGAAATCGGGAATAAAAAGCGACAAAAATCCTACATGATCTGGAAGCTGGCACGAACCAAGCGTAAGAAGTCTGGGTCCAAACGGTTGCGACTGTTCATTGACACATCCGCGCCACACCTTATAGTTATGACAGGCAGTAACACTGATCGCACGTGCGTCGGTGATCTATCACAAGGCACTACTGTTGAAAATCTTAATCGCAGAAGATGACCCCAGTTCGCGACTGTTGCTGAAAACAACGCTGGAGAAATGGGAGCATGACGTGGTGGCGACCAGCGATGGTCGGGCGGCCTGGGAGGTTCTGGAACAGGACGAAGCGCCGTCCCTTGCGATCCTGGACTGGATGATGCCCGGATTCGACGGCGTGGAATTGTGTCGGCGCATACGCGAAGCGCCGGCGCTGAGACGCATGTACGTCATCCTGCTCACCGCGAAATCAAACAAAGATGACATCGTGATCGGCTTGCAGTCTGGCGCAGATGACTATATCATCAAACCGTTTTATCGGGAAGAGTTGAGAGCTCGGATGAATGTAGGTGTCCGGGTCGTAGAACTTCAGGAAGATCTTGCAAAAAGGGTGAGGGACCTCGAGATCGCTTTGTCAAACGTAAACCAATTGCAGGGCTTACTGCCGATTTGCTCGTACTGCAAGAAGATTCGCGATGACTCGAATTACTGGCAGCAGGTAGAGAATTATATCGGTAGCCACAGCGAGGCACGGTTCAGCCACAGCGTTTGTCCGGAATGCTATGAAGTGCACATTGAGCCGCAGATCAACAAGCTGCGCAGTGAATTGGGCAATCGGGCGAAATAGCCCGGCCCCCTATCGAGGCAACCGCGTCGCCAGCCCTGTTGTAATGTTCCCTTCTGGTCTTCCCTGCAATACTACAATCTTCCCGGACACAATTACGCTATCAACCAAGGTTTGTCTATGAGTACTGCATTCGTCTTCCCCGGCCAGGGCTCGCAGCGCAGCGGGATGGGTCGTGACCTATTTGATCAATTCACCGAATTAACCGCGACAGCGGACGCACTTCTGGGCTATTCCGTACGCCGGCTTTGCGTCGACGATCCCGACGGAAATCTTGGACGCACCGAGTTTACGCAACCCGCGCTATTCATAGTGAATGCGCTCAGCTACTTTCGCTTCACCAGGGAATCAGGCGAGCCACCAGCCTTCGTGGCCGGCCACTCTCTGGGTGAGTACAACGCCCTGTTGGCAGGCGGTGTTTTCGACTTTGAGACCGGCCTGAAGCTGGTAAAGAAACGCGGCGAGATTATGAGCCGCATCGAAAACGGGGGAATGGCCGCTGTCATCGGATTGGATCCGGATCGCATTGAGTCGATCATACGCGACTCAACCTTCACCGGTGTCGATGTCGCCAACTATAACTCGCCCACTCAGACTGTAATCTCCGGTCCCCAAGACGACGTCGTCGGCATCACCCCGGCACTCGAATCCGCCGGCGCCCGGCTGGTGATACAACTGAAGGTGAGCGGTGCGTTTCACTCGCGCTACATGAGTGATGCCGCCAGCGACTTTCGCGCATTCGCCGCCTCTGTCACGTTCAAACCACCGGCGACGGATGTGATTGCAAACGTTACCGCTTCGCCGTACACCGCCGAGACCGCGCTCGACACGCTCGCGCGTCAAATCAATCATCCGGTGCGATGGACCGACAGCGTGCAGTATATGCTCGACAACGGTGTCACCGACTTCCACGAGATTGGTCCGGGCAACGTCCTGACCGGTCTGATTCGACAGATAAAGCGCTAACAGACATTGTCGCCCGCATTCACTGTTTTTCCGCTGGACATGAGTCGCGGCGAGACCGCTGTCACAGCATATATGGCAGCGTCCCGTCGCCGGGTGTTTGACCGCATCGTCAACCACCCGGCCGCCATCCTGCATCCGGAGGAAATGCCGTATTACGATCGGCTCAAGGCGGAGAAGCGACGCTTCAGTTACCTCACAGGACGGTATACCGCCAAGCTCGCGGTCGCCGAATTCGTTTGCGACCCGAACCTGAGCAGCATACACATCGCGTCCGGCACATTCGATCAGCCGGTGGTTCGCTACCCTTGCGCCGCGACGCCGGCGGTTACGCTGAGCCATTGCGATGACTTCGTGACGGCAATTGCCCACGATGCCGGCCATATCATGGGAATCGATATCGAATGCATCGACTTTTCCAAGACACACGTATTCAAGAGCCAGATAACGGATGCCGAGACAAGACGCGCGCAGCACGATTTCGATGATTACCGGCTCGGTTACCATCTGATCTGGACTGCCAAGGAAGCCCTGTCCAAGGCGCTGAAATGCGGCCTGACCGTTCCGTTCCGTATTCTCGAAATTGAGTCCTTCACGCGCATCAATACGTCATGCTACTTGTGCAACTACACCAATTTTTCGCAGTACAAATGCTATTCATGGCTTCTCGAACACCATGTTCTCTCAATTGCACTGCCAAAGAAGACCGAATTGATGGCTGATGTACCGGAACACCTGCCGCCCGAGCACGCGGCGTAGCAAGTCCCCGTTCGAAAAGGCCTGATTGGGGAAAATACCGAACCCCGAACCCCGAAATCTAATTAGCCCAACTTTTTAAGTTGGTTTTATCCGCCCCGAAACAATGCTATGATTACATCGCAAGCAATCACAATTGTCTCCGGTGGTCAGAGCGGCGTGGACCGCGCGGCACTGGATGCAGCACTGGCCTGCGGCCTGACAGTCGGCGGCTGGTGCCCTAAAGGAAGAATTGCCGAAGACGGCGTAATATCGGACCGCTACCCACTTACGGAAACGCCGTTAGCGACTTACAGGCAGCGGACAACATGGAATGTACGCGACAGCGATGCGACGTTGATCGTTACCGGCGGGCCACTGACCGGCGGCACCGCGCTGACGGTTGCCGTGGCGAAAAACCTTTGCCGAAGATATCGCGTTTTGGACCCGCGTGAAACCCGCGTGGCGGAATCGGTCTGCGACTGGATGGAAGAGCAACATGTCGCGACACTGAATGTCGCTGGTCCCCGCGAGAGCACACAGCCCGGCGTCTACCGGGCGAGCTACGCGTTTTTATGCAGCGTATTTATGTTGTACACGGATTCGACGCACACATCGGGGAATGAAGCTCACTAAATTTGGATTAACCGCAAAATCGGAAACTTATAATGGATAAACTGGTCATTGCAGGTCAGACGTTTCGCTCCAGGCTCTTCGTTGGCACGGGCAAGTACGCCTCTAACACGGATATGGCAAAAGCGATTGAAGCATCTGGAACCGATATGGTTACCGTCGCGATTCGCCGTGTCGACTTCAAGAATCCGGATGCCAATATTCTCAATCATCTGGACTTCGATCGCTACCACTTTCTGCCCAACACGGCCGGATCGGCCACAGCCGAGGAGGCGATAAGGATAGCGAACCTTGGACGTGCCGCCAGCGAGCAGAATTTCGTGAAGCTCGAGGTCATTCCCGACCCGAAGTATCTCCTCCCCGACCCCGGAGAGACGCTGGCGGCGGCAAAGGCACTTATAGCTGACGGCTTCGTGGTGCTCCCGTACATTCAGGCTGATCCCGTTCTGGCAAAACAGCTCGAAGACATCGGCTGCGCCGCGGTCATGCCCCTCGGTTCACCGATCGGCAGCCTTCGCGGTATTCTGACTCGCGCATCCATCGAGATTATCATCGAGCAGGCGACGATACCGGTGGTCGTGGATGCCGGACTGGGGCTGCCCTCACACGCGGCTGAAGCGATGGAAATGGGGGCGGACGCCGTGCTCGTCAACACCGCAATTGCTCGCGCGGGCGATCCGGAGAAAATGGGCCGCGCATTCAAACTGGCCGTACAGGCCGGTCGTGAAGGTTTTCTCGCGAAGCCAGGTGAAAAACAACAGGCAGCCACGGCATCAAGCCCGTTGACCGGCATCGTCGGAACCTGATGGGGAGAACGTGAACTGAAACCCACATCTGAAGCAGCTCCAACGAGAGTCGCAAGGAACGTGAGGCCGGTAGTCGTGAACGCAACGACATAACCGCCGTGAAGACGCCGCCGCGGGGCGCCGCAAGGTGATTACCAAGATGCATGAAAAAAGGCAACAACGACGGGAGGCGTTTGAGTCCGTCGATATCTATCCGGTCACGTGCCGGACGCTGTCGGTGGGCCGTAGCGATGACGAGGTGCTTGGCGCAATCATAGCCGGTGGCGCGCGCATCGTCCAGTTACGCGACAAGGAAGCGTCAAAGCGTGAACTGTACGACAAGGCCGTACGCTTCCGGACTGTCACGGGAGCCGCCGGCATCCTGTTGATCGTCAACGACCATATCGACATTGCGATGGCGATCGACGCAGACGGCGTGCATCTAGGCCAGGACGACCTGCCCGTACCGGTCGCACGTCAACTGGCGCCCGACAAACTCATCGGTGCTTCAAGCCATTCCCGGGCTGAAGCTGCGGCCGCCGAGGCCGAGGGCGCCGATTATGTGAACATAGGCCCTATATTCGCGACCAGAACCAAGGCTAACGCAACGCAATTTGTCGGCGTTGATATGATCCGTGAGATCGCGCCCAATTTGTCCATACCTTTCACCGTCATGGGCGGAATTAAGTTGGAAAACCTGGAGGACGTACTCGCTGCCGGTGCAAGGCGCGTCGCGGTGGTCACCGCGATTACGCAAGCCGACGATATGGCCGCGGCGACGGCACATTTTCGGCGGCGGATTCGTGCGGCTGAGTAAGTAAGGCGACAATGACAGGTGGGCTTACTGTTGGCGTTCGCGCTTCAGCGTGCTTGCACGACACCGCGAATCGCTTAACGTGAAGAAACGTGACCTGAACCCCACACTGAAGTGTGAACTTCAACGCACCAGGTCGCTGTTCGTTGGCGTTCGCGCTTCAGCGTGCTTGCGCATTCCAGGCGTTGTGCTCGACGTCGCATGAAACCCACGATAAATCGTGTCCGCCAACATCCCCTACTTCTCACGCTTATCCTTCCCCATGAGTTGTTCGAGGCGCTTGATTTGTGCTGGAATCTCGGGAATCCAGTTGCCGCCGAATTCGCGCTGACGCTCCAGCGCCTCGGACATGTATTTCATGGATTTGGGCCAGTCCCTCTGCCGCCAGGCAATTACCCCGAGGGAGTGGAGCGCCTTGACGATCGACGTCGCACGATGATCGCCGAAGGTATGTTCTTGGGCAAACGCCAGCGCGTACTCGAACTCGACGGCGGCTTCATCAAGATTACCGCGATCACTTTGCACCATTCCCCGGCGATAGAAAAGATTCGGGACAATCCGCACTTTGCGGTGCGCAACCGCGAGTTCGTATTGTTCCCATGCCAGGTCGCGCAGAAAATCGATAAAAGCATGCGTCATCGGATAATTCGATGTACTCGGCCCGCGCCACTCATCGAGCAACGCCGGCAGACGCTCGTCATCGGCCCACAACGTTTCAGCAATTCGGACGACATTGTCCGGTATAAGCTCAGCACTCGAGGCCACGTCGCCCGGCGGAGATTGACTCCGTTTCACTATTCCCTGCAATTCCGTGGCGGTATCGTGGTAATAGGTCCCCAGATACAGAAACGCGAACACGTCCCTGGATTTCGTCACCGCGCCGTACCAGACGGACCGCGGGTCTGTCCACTCACCAATATAAGACCAGGCCCGATACCCGTAAGCCCCTCCAAGAATGGCCGTGATCATAGCGCCTGCAAGCAAACGGTCGGGTTTGAGCCGGCGCCCGATAGCGAACGCACCCCAGGCGGTCAGCATGCATGACGCGACCGACGGAAAATACAAATACCTGTCCGTAACAGGATGAACGAAACTCAGAACAACCGGCGGCACCATGGCCAGCAGGACCCAGTAAATCAGAAACGTCGCCAGCCGAGGCACGAACCGGTACAGCGCGATCGGCGCAACGAAGATAGTTACCAGAATAATTACAGCAATGCCGCGATTGGCCGATGACAGAATGAGATCCGGCGCCGTGCGGTACACGACGTGTTCACCGAATCCAGTGAGCAGCCAGAAATTTGTGAGGAAGCTGTGACAGATCCGAATGAACTCCACCGATTTGCCGGTCGGCGGCTGGGCGCCCATGACCTTGAGCGCGAAATACACGGCAAAGATGCCGTATGGAATCTTGTCGATAATCGCATGCAGCTTCCAGCGCCGCTCGACAATAGCGTCATGCACCATGAACAGTCCGGGCAGCACGACAACAGACTGTTTGCCGGCAATCGCCAACACGAAAAACGTAATTGAAGCAAGATACCACAGCTGCCATCGATCGGTCATTCGCCGGTAGCCGATATAGGCAACGACTGACGGGATCGCAAATGCCGCCGCGACAAGATCCTTGCGGCTGGAAAGCCATACGACCACTTCCACATGAGCGGGATGCAGCGCGAACAGAAGAGCAGCTCCGAGCGCGACGGTCCAGTGACGCAGAAACACAACGGCAACAAGATAGACCAGGCCCGTGATCAAACCGGCCCAGAGATTACTGGACCAGTGAAACACCTTCGGATTCATACCGCCGACGCTGTGATCGACCAGGTACGAGAGAATATGAACCGGCGAGTAATTTGCGAAATACGGTTCCGTGAGAATGGTCTTGAGGTTTCGGGCATTGACCTCTGTGATATACGGATTTTCGATGATATATTCGACATCGTCAAGGTGAAAAAATCCGATCGACAGGTCGGGAAGATAGAAGAGTACGGTTACCAGAAACACGGCGGCAAACGCCGCCGCGTGGACCGCGACCGGTCCAGGGAACAACGGCTGTGCAGGATCCAGAAACGGCGCGGCGACGCCGGTATCGTCGGTTTTCACTTTGGCCGACGTTGGTTCGGACGCCCGCCGGCGAGATCGTGACGGTGCCTCTGCAACGCCGTCCGGGGCCGGCTTCTGGGGTATTTTGCGTTTCTTTTTTGCCACGTTTTCCTTCCTTTACCCGAATCCTAGTTGTAGTGACAGCGTTAATCAAACGCCGCAGCGCATTTTATGCCGACACCCGGAATCCAGCTGATTGTTTCGAATACGATGGAAACGTTGCTGGCGCGCCTCGCATCAACGCTCGCCGACAAGCCGCCGCCGCCGATGGTTCCGGAGACAATCGTCGTGCAAAGCAAGGGAATGGAGCGATGGATCACGCTGAATCTGGCACTGGCTCACGGCGTCGCAGCGAATTATGCCTTTCCTTTTCCCAACAAGATATTTCACGATATTGCCGTGCGCTGTCTCAAACCGGCGCCGGCACACACGCCCTTTGATCCTGAAAATCTGACCTGGCGGATCATGAGCGTTATCGCGGACGACGATGGCGCACGGTATAAGGCGATCCGATCGTACATAGGCGAAGACGATCCAGACGGCTTCCGCTGTTACCAGCTCTCCCGGGAGTTGGCACGACTGTACGATCAGTACCTGGTATACCGTCCGGATATGGTTGTCGACTGGGAGACAAAGCATAGCGGTCTGCACTGGCAGGCGCAACTGTGGCGTGAGATGACGCCAGGCGTCGCCGCGCCGCACAAAGCACGGCTGTTGCGGCGGATTCTTGACCATCTTACATGTGCAAACTGCAACGGCAATGATCTGCCGCCGCGGATAAGCATCGTCGGGATTTCGTCAATTCCGCCGTTCCATCTCCGTTTTTTTCACGCGCTTTCTGCGCACATCCCGGTGTATTTGTATTTGTTGAATCCATGCCGCGAGTATTGGGGCGACATCCCCTCGCCGCAGTTGGCGCGACGCTACAACCGTGAGTTCGAGAAAAAGGGCCTGGACAGCGCGGCGGCGCACCTGCATCCCGGTAACGCGCTCCTGTCGTCCTGCGCCCAACAAAGCAGAGAATTTATCGACCTTGTATACGACATGGTCGATAACCCGGTCGAGGAACACCATGCGGATCCCGGCAGGTCCACGTTGCTGCGGACCATACAATCGGAGATCCTTAGCCTGGAGGACGGCGGTGGTCGCGCCGGCGATGCATGTGCAAACGACGGTACGGTGCAAGTTCATGCCTGCCATAGCCCGCTTCGCGAAGTCGAAGTGCTTCACGACGTCCTGCTGCGTCTGTTTGATCGATGCGACGACCTGAATCCCCGGGACATTCTCATTATGTGCCCGGATATTGATACGTACGCACCGTACATCGAGGCCGTGTTCTCCGAGACAGAAAAGTCCGGATCGTACCTGCCGTTTACAATCGCGGATCGCTCGGCACGTGCGCAAAGCGACGTCGTCGATACCTTGATGACCATGCTCGACCTGGTACGGTCTCCGGTGAGTGCATCGGACATCATGAAGCTTCTGGAGGCCGGTACGGTACGACGACGCTTTGGCATCCGGGAAAGCGACGTGACCATCCTGTGCGATTGGGTCGACGGTACCAACATCCGTTGGGGCGTTGCCGGAGACGACCAGGCGTATCCGGTAAATACCTGGCGTGCCGGGATGGACCGCATGATTCTCGGCCACGCCATGTGCGCCTCCGGCTACGATGCCATCGACGGGATTCTGCCCTACGCAGAAATGGACGACGGCAACCACCAATTGCTGGCGGCATTTCTCGGTTTTCTCGACACCGTGCTTGGTTATATCCGAACGTGCCGGAACCCGCAACCGCTAGTCGAATGGTCGACGCTTCTCTTGAACGTTATACGGGATCTATTCGACATCGACCGCGAGACAGGGCCGGACTTGCAGCGGGCGATACGTGCTGCGGCGGCGCTGAAGGGATTCGGAGAGGCTAACGGCTTCCATCACGCCGTACCAGTCGAGGTGGTGCAGCAGGTATTGCTGGAAAGAATCAACACCCTGAACGCAGCGCACGGCTTCATCGCCGGCGACGTGACATTTTGCGGCATGGTACCGATGCGGAATATTCCGTTCCGGGTCATCGGACTGATCGGGATGAATGAACATGCCTTTCCCCGGGCAGACGCACAGCCAAGTTTTGATCTTCTGGCACAGCACCCCAAACCGGGTGACCGTTCGCGGCGAAGCGACGACCGGCAGATCTTCATCGACGCCCTGCTTTCGGCACGTGATGCACTCGTCATCACCCATATCGGACGCAGTATCAAGGATAACGCGATCGTACCCCCTTCGGTTCTGGTCTCTGAGCTGATCGACTACGCAGGCAGCGGGTTCAACGTAACGTACCACCGCCTGCACGCGTTCGATCCGACGTATTTTGGCGCAGCCGCTCCGGATCTCTACAGCTATTCCGCCGAGAATGCGCGTACTGCCGAGACGCTCGCCGACACAGGATCCAGGGCGCCGGTATTTTTTCCTTGCCCCCTGACGACGCAGCCCGCGGACGAGGACACGATATCAATCGGCGATCTCGTTGCATTCTATCGCAATCCATCCCGCCACCTGCTGCGCAACCGCCTTGGCATAGATCGGGAGTGGCGCCATACGGAGTTGCGCGACAGGGAGACGTTTCAATTTTCACCACTCGAGGCATACGGAGTCAACGACATCCTGATTCGCACACTGCTGGACGGTGACGATCCGGCGGAAATCGCTGGCGCCCTCCGGGTGTCCGGGCAGCTCCCCCACGGCCCGTACGGTGACGAACTCATAGGCCGATACAGCAACGATGCCGGCGACATTGCAAATACGGTAAAGAAGCTCAGCAACGGCGCCGAAGCCGCGTTTCTCGATATCGATATCCGTGTGCATGACCGTCGTGTGGTTGGCCGCATCAACCAACTCTATCCGAATGCGCTCATCCACTACAGTCCGGCAGCGATCAAGGGCAAGCGGCATCTGCAGCTCTGGATCTGGCACCTACTGCTGAATATCGCCGCGCATGACGGCGCACCGCGCGTGAGCCGCATGGTCGGGAAGAAGGCGAAAAACGAGGTCGAAGTAATCACATTCGCCCCCGTGAACGATGCCTTCGAACGCTTCGCGGAACTGGTTTCAGTGTATGTGGAGGGCGAATGCAGGCCGATCCCGTTTTTTCCCGAGACGTCGTGGGAATATGTAACAAAACGTGCCCGCGGCGACAGCGTCGAAGCGGCTGTCGACGCCGCGCGAAAACGCTGGTCTGAATCCCGCATGGCGAACGGCGCGACGATGCGAGGAGACGGCGACGATCCCTGGGTCAGCCGCTGTTTTCCCACCGAAGATTTTCCGCCTGAAGGCTTCCATACATACAGCGAAATGGTTTTCGCGCCCATACTCCAGTGTACCTCATGAATCCGCCCGAACCCACGGTACAAACAACATAAGATGCCCCGGCAATTCGACATATTCGCGGCCAATCTCACCGGTCTCACGCTGATCGAGGCCAGTGCCGGTACCGGCAAAACGCACAGTCTCTCCGGCCTGTACCTGCGGTGTCTGATGGAAATTCCGGATCTCACGGTTGAGGCATTGTTGGTCGTGACCTACACCGAGGCGGCAACGCTCGACCTCAAAGCACGTATACGCACCGTACTGACCCGGGCCATTACGGCATTCGCCACCGGCGACACGGAGGATCCCCTTATCAACGGATTTCTCCGCCACTACGGCGCCGAGAGATGTCGCAGCCAGGTGCCGCATGTGACGCATGAATTGCGAAACTTCGATCAGGCGTCGATCTTCACCATCCACGGTTTCTGCCGACGCCTGCTGCGCGACCATGCATTCGAAACCGGCAATCTCTTCGACACCCCGCTCGAACCGGATGTGTCCAGGCTCGTCATGCAAAGCGCCGATGCATTCTGGCGCGACACCGTACTGTCGCTACACCCGACGCTGGTCGCCTACCTGGTCGAGAAAAAAATCACACCGGACGCGCTCCTCTTGCGCCTTCGTCAATGGCTCTATCGCCCGGGTATCACCGTTATACCCGACGACGCGCCGCCTGCACTGGATGCGCTTGTCGACGCCTCTGAGTCGGTCGCTGCCGACCTGCGAAAATGCTGGCGCGAACACGACGTCGAGATCCGCAACATCCTGATGTCGGCAATCGATCGAGACGAACTGAATAAGAACAGCACAAAGAAAATCAAACGGGGCATCGAAGGCGTTGCGTCATGGCTCACGGGAACGATGAAGCGACCGCCGAAGGATACGATAGAGTCGCTCACGAAAACATACTTAACAGGTTGTACGAAGAAGGCATATGCCGATCATCCGCCTGAACATCGATTTTTTTTCCTTTGCGATGCCGCACAATCAACCTTTGCCGTACTCGACGATGGCATGAAACGCGCCTTCGCGGGGCTGCAACGCGACTTCCTGATCTACATGCAGAATGCGCTGCCCGCTGCCAATGCCATGGTCAATGTGATGTCATTCGACGACCTTCTCCGCCTCGTCCACAGTGCACTGCATTCCGAAAAGAGTGCCCACGCCTTCACCAGCGCAGTTCGTAAACGGTACCGCGTAGCGATGATCGACGAATTCCAGGACACCGATCCATTGCAGCTCGATATTGTCCGGAGCCTATTTCACTCGCCGGACCACACCGTATTCCTGATAGGCGACCCCAAGCAGGCGATTTACAGCTTTCGGGGCGCCGACGTCTTCACCTATCTCAGTGCACGTTCATTGGCGCAGGACGAATTCACACTGGGGGTAAACTGGCGATCGGAAACAGGACTGGTAGATGCCGTGAATGCCATCTTCGGTCGCATGCCGGAAAGCTTTGTGCTCGATCGTATGCCGTACCATTCCGTCAGCAGCAGCGGCATGGCCGATGAAGCCCCGATTACCGAAGCAGGCCAACGACACCCCGGAATGCAGATATGGACCATCCCGCCGACATCACACGGAAAGAAAATCGGACAAGCGGCCGCGGAAGCCCTGGCACTGCAGGGTGTGACCCGGGAAATCCGTCGCCTGCTGGACCCCAACGAAGCGGTGCAGATCGGCATTGCCCCGCTCGAAGCATCGAATATTGCGATACTGGTGCGCAGAAACGACCAGGCGGTCCTGGTGAAAAATGAACTGGACGCGCTCGGCGTCCCGGCGGTGATGCAGTCGACCCAAAGCCTGTTCGGCTCGGACGAGGTCGGCGATGTGCTGTTGATTATCGACGCCGTCGCCGCACCGCGTGCGGAGCGGCGGGTCGCAGCGGCACTGACGACGGATATCCTCGGGATCAGCGCCCCGGAACTCGAAAACCTGCGCCATGACCTCGATCGCTGGGAAAATATCATGCAGGAATTTCGCGATTACCACGACCTGTGGACGTCTCACGGCTTCATTACCATGTTCGGCACGCTCATCCGACAGCGGGAAGTAAGGCAACGACTCCTTCGCCTGCGCAACGGCGAGCGACGTTTGACAAATGTGCTTCACGCCGGTGAGGTCCTGCACCGGGCAGCAGACACCCATCATCTGGGTATACGCGGTCTGGTAAACTGGTTTCTCGACCGCATCGCGGATGGCGCCAACGCCACGGATGAATACGAACTAAGGCTGGCTCGCGACACTGATGCGGTCACCATCATCACGGTACACAAGAGTAAGGGCCTCCAGTTTCCAGTTGTCTTTGTACCGTTCTCATGGTCTGAATCGAAAACGATCAACAAAGACCATCCGATCACCTTCCACCGACGCAGCGGGACGGACTACGAACTCGTGCTGGATCTGGGATCGGACGACCGGGACGCCCATCTGGGGTTGGCCGCAAAGGAGAACCTCGCCGAGGACACGCGCCTCCTGTACGTCGCGTTGACACGGGCCATAAACCGGTGCTATGTCGTTGTTGCATCGGCACAACAGAAGTCGGCCGTCTCGCGGCTTTTGTGCGCGACCGAAACGCCTTCAGGCAATGAAACCACGAACTTGTTCGAGCACGCCGAGCTGCCGCTGCCGCCGCGAGCGGACACCGTTGTAGAACAAGAACCAGTGGCGGAGCCGCTCACATATTGTCGCCTGAATGCGCGTATCGACCGCAGCTGGAAGGTCACCAGCTTTTCGTTCCTGGCGCATTCCGCAGAACATGCAGATTTGCCGGATCGCGACGCAGCGGCAAGCCCGAAGCAAGACGCCGTGGTAGAGGCGTCGGGCGATGCACACGACATATTCTCATACCCGGCCGGCTCCGTTTACGGCAGCCTGCTGCATGATATTCTTGAATGCTGCGACTACACCGAAGACAATCCAGAGACATTCCGGCAGCTAATCCGGCTGAAACACGAAGAATACGGGAAGCCGCATCTCAGAGACTACTTCCCGGCCGTCGAGACAATGCTGAAGACTGTGCTGGCGCTGCCGTTGGACCCGAATGATCACGGGATGGCCCTGCGTTCTATCCCATGGGAGGCGCGAAAGAACGAGCTTGAATTTCACTACCCGCTCCAGGCGTTTTCGCGCCGGCGGCTCCGCGATCTGTTTGCCGAGCACGGGCACGATCGCATCGGAGCAGATTTTCCGACTACGATCGATCGCCTTACGTTTCACCCGGTGAAGGGGCTGCTGAAAGGCTACATCGATCTAGTCTTCGAGTGGCAGGACCGATACTATATTGTCGACTGGAAGAGCAACTGGCTTGGCAACCGGCCCGAGGATTATGACAGGCCTGCCGTCAGCCGTGTGATGCATGACCAGTTTTACATTCTCCAATATCATCTCTACGTGCTGGCGCTGCACTTGTACCTTCGACACAGGCTGCGCGGCTACGACTACGACCGTCATTTTGGCGGTGTTTTTTACGTGTTCCTGCGCGGTGTCACGGCAACCGGTCGGCACGACTACGGCGTGTTTCGTGATCGCCCAACGACAGCGCTTGTCCATGCACTCACAAACCTGACGGTGGCTTCATGATCGATCACGCCGCCCTTGAGACACTGTGCCGCCACCGATTTTCGCAGCTGGACAGGCAGCTGGCAACACTGGTCTGCGGCCCGGAACGGGAGCCGCCCGATGTTTTTGCGGCCGTCGCGCTGGTAAGCAATATGCTGCAGCAGGGACATGTGTGCCTGTCGCTGCCGCACACACGTTCGATCACCGTGCTGACCACGGCCGCGGCCGAAGAGATTGCCTGCCCACCGCCGGCCGACTGGGCCGCCGCGCTGCTGCGTCACGACAAATATGTGGGACGCCCCGGAACGTATCGCCCGCTGATACTCGATGAAAACAACCGATTGTACCTGCATCGGTACTGGTATTACGAAGACCGTTTTCGCCAGTGGCTGTCGCAGCGCGTCGCCGCACCGGCGTTCGATATCGACCCGGTCGCACTACGGACAGCATTGGATCGGTACTTCCCGGAACCGACTGCATCGGAGCCGGACTGGCAGCGCGTGGCAGCCGCCACCGCGGTGATGCGAACGCTCTGCATTATCTCGGGCGGACCCGGTACGGGCAAGACCACCACCGTGGCGCGGATTTTGGCGCTCCTGATCGAAAACAGCGGCGACGAACCACTGCGTATCGCCGTCGCCGCACAGACCGGAAAAGCGGCGGGACGGATCCAGGAGACCCTGGCAGCTGCTCGCGAGATCCTCAAGCTTCCGGCGCCGGTCGCTGCGGCATTGCCGGAGTCTGCACACACCATCCATCGCCTGCTCGGCTACGTCCCGAACCGGCGCAAACCCCGCTTTCATCGTGACAACCCGCTTCCCTTCGACGTCATCGTGATCGACGAGGCATCTATGCTCGACCTCTCACTCACGGCCAGACTCATTGATGCTGTTCCAGATGCCGCCCGCGTCATTCTCCTCGGAGACAAGGATCAGTTGGCGTCTGTCCAGCCGGGTTCCGTTTTCGGCGATATCTGTAATGTCAGAAAAATCAACACATTCACCCGGGAACACCATGCCGTCCTCAGTGCTGCCACCGGCGTCACGCTTCCCGAAGCTGCCTCGGCTGAAGCCGGAGACGACCGAATTCGGGACTGCATCGTGTCACTCTCGCGCAACTACCGCTTTGCAGGGTCCGCCGGCATATATCGGATAAGCTCGGCGTTAGCTTCCGGCGACATTGAGACCAGTATCAACACGCTCACGTGCGGCCTGGACGATGTAGAGTGGCTGCGGTTGCCGAAATCGGCGAACCTGCGCACCGCACTTACAGCATCGATTTCTTCCGGATTCAGCGCGTGCGGCGATGGCGCGACGGCCGACGAGATATTTGCCGAATTTCAACGGTTTCGCGTGCTCTGCGCGCTACGCAAGGGGCCGTACGGCAGTGTCGCGATCAACCGGATCGTGGAAGACATCCTCGCCGCAGCCGGCGTGATCGACCATCGCAATCCATGGTACGAATGCAGACCGGTCATGATCACGGAGAACGACTACGGCATGCAATTATTTAACGGCGATGTCGGCGTGGCCATGCGAACGGCGGCCGGCCAGCCGCTGCAAGTGGTTTTCCCAACAGCAGCCGGCGGTTACCGCAGGCTGGCACCGCCGCGGTTGCCGGCACATGAAACATGCTTTGCCATGACAGTACACAAGAGCCAGGGCTCCGAATTCGATGACGTGCTGCTGGTACTGCCGGATCGCCCCAACCAGGTACTGACCCGTGAATTGTTGTACACCGGTATTACTCGGGCGCGGCGACGTGTCACGCTAATGACGTCGGAAAGCATATTTTTGGACGCAGCACGAAACCGCGTGGTCCGCTACTCCGGCATGCAGACAACGGCGTGACTCGGGGTGACAATGCTGAAATGGCTGATAATAGGGGGCGGCGTACACGGCGTGCACCTGGCCTGCGTGCTTGACGCGACGCGGCGACAGGACTGCCCGCGTGATCGGATCGCTATCCTGGACCCGCACCCGTCCCTGTTGGAACGATGGCGGCGTGCCGCAGCCAATGTCGGTATGGCATATCTGCGTTCGCCACGGGTTCACCACCTCGACAAGGCGTCAAACTCGCTCCACGCCTACGCCGTAACGCATCGCGGCGAGGCCGGCATCAAATACGCCCCACCATATAATCGCCCGAGTCTCGACCTCTTCGATCGCCACTGCCGCGAGGTTATTGCGAGTCGCAGGCTTGATAAACGCCTTCTGCACGGTATGGCACGACGCGTCCGAGCGTTACCGGACGGCCTCCGGGTGGAAACAGATAACGGCGACATCGCCGCAGAACGCATCGTAGTGTGCACCGGCCCCGGCGAGCACGCGGCCTGGCCGGAATGGGCGACAACTCTGAAAACAAACGGAGGCGACGTCCGACATTGCCTGGAAGAACGGTTACCCGGTACATTCGCACACCGTGACGTCTGCGTTTTAGGCGGCGGCATATCTGCCGTCCAGACGGCATTGCGGCTTGCAGCCGGCACAACAGCTGCCGTCGCCCTGATATCGCGGCACGATATTCGAGTCCACCAATTCGACAGCGATCCGGGCTGGATAGGACCGAAATATTTGAGCGCCTTTCATCGCACAAACGACCTCAGAGTGCGCCGTCGTATGATCGACAACGCACGCCATCGCGGCTCGATCCCGCCCGACATCTGCGCCGCCCTGACCACTGCCGTTCGGTCTGGAAGAATCCAGCATTATATCGCACGCGTTACCAACTCACGAATCACGGTCAATGGCAGGATCCGACTCGTCCTGGCAGCGACAACGACCGGCGACGAACCGGAAGCGGTGCAAAATCATGCCGGGCACGTTGCCGATGACCACGCCATCGATGCAGCAACCATCCTCCTCGCAACCGGCCACAACCGAAGCAGGCCCGGCGGTGATCTCATCGACCACATGGTCGCTGACTTCGGCCTGCCCTGCGCACCGTGCGGCTTTCCGCTGCCAAAGGCAGACCTGCGCTGGCACCATCCACGAATTTATCTCAGCGGAGCATTGGCGGAACTTGAAATCGGTCCGGTTGCCCGAAATATTGTTGGTGCCCGGCTTGCCGGCCGACGCATAGCCCCCGGCTAACCCACCGGCAACCTGTTATCCTCGATCCCACTGCCAAAACGAGACGATTCTATGAAATCGTGTAGCCGTTGATGTATGCCATGTCAAACGCAATACTCAGAATCCGCCGCCGTGCCCTGTCCATCCTTGTCCAGGTCGCACTGCTCGGCCTGACGTCATGCCGCGTCATCGGCGTAGCGGGCGATACTGTCGAGTTCACCGGGAAAGTCGCATCGACGGCCATCCGCACTACCGGAACAGCGGTCGTGACCACCGCAAAAGTGGCACAGACGACGGGCAGAATCGGGCACGCGACGGTGCTGTTCTTCGCCGGGAACCGCAAGGTGAAACTTGAACGCGAGGGCGGCAGTTACTATGTCCGGGCCCGCATCAACCGCAAACAGACTGCCCGCCTGCTGGTCGATACCGGCGCGACCAGTGTGCAGATTTCGCAACGGCTGGCACGGCGACTCGGAATCAATATCTACGAAGGTGAGGCAGTCAAGTGCACGCTCGCGGACGGGTCTCGGGTCAACGGCCATATTGTGACGCTAAAGGAAGTTAATCTCGGCGGCGTCCGGGCAAAGGGCGTTGATGCCGTCGTGCTCGATTCCGGCGGCGATCGCGATTTCGACGGGCTGCTCGGCATGTCGTTCCTCGAAAACTTTCAATTCCGTATCGATACCAGAGAAGACCTGCTGATTCTGCGGCACAGGGCCGCTGAATGAGCGGTGTCTGGCGCTGGACCGGCATCGCGATGATCGGTGGGTCAGTGGCGCAGATCGGGCTCACCCTAAAACGTGCAACGCGATCGGCGGTTATCCCACATGGCCTCGAATTCCATTCCCGCTGTGATGACAGAACATATTGAGGACCTCTTTCGACTCGTCCAGGACAATCCTGATACGCCATCGGCGATCGTGCGCAAGGATTCAAAATACCGCAATTCTTTTGGTCAATTCATCGTCGTAAATCAGCTGAGCAGCTACATCGCCGCGCGCTTTGCCGATGTCGACATTGACGTCGCCACGATCTGGCCCGTAGTCCATGAACGATGGGTACGACAGAATCGGAACGTCCGCAGAGTCCATAATGTCCTCGACGATGTGACAACCCTATGCAACAAACATGACGTCCCTTTCATTCTCTTGAAGGGTCTGTACGTCGCCGATCGATTTTATGGCGATGTCAATCGCCGGAACTTCTGGGACCTGGATATACTGGTGCAGGAATCCGACATTGAGCGCGTGGGATCGTTGCTCGAACGATCCGGCTACGCTCGTCGGTCGCCCGTTCTGTTGACAGCAGCTCTCTCTCGACACTTCACGCATGCCTTTGACTATCGCAAAGATGGTTGCAATCTCGATCTGCACTGGACGCTGGCCCGCCATCCGGCCATTCGAATTGACTATGGGGAGGTGTGGGATTCGGCAGCCCACTACACGCTCGGGCCGCATGATTTGCGGGTCCTTGCAGACCACTATGAACTCACCTTCCTGTTGCTGTCGATTGTGAAGGACGTCGAGCGCGGAGGATTACGCATCCGGTCGCTTCTCGACCTCTATCACATCCTGCGGGACTTGGACAGCAAAGTCAACTGGGAACAGTTCATGGCCGATCGAAGCCGAGAGAATATCCACGGCGCTTGCATCGGTCTTCTGACGTCGTTCGTGAACATGCTCGATTGTCACGAGCAATTTCCCGAACTGAACAGAATTCTGGGGGTTCAGGTTAGCAGCAACGCGACGGAGACCAGGACATTCTCGAGGATCATTACGCACGGATACAGCTCGACCTGGGCCGCCAAACGCTGGGCGGCCAGAATATACGGCATGTCGCTATCGGAATATTTCTTGTGGTGGGCCGTGTCGTTGCCATTCCGGCTGGTGGTATACAAGCCGGGGAAAATGGCGCGAGTGCGTCGCAGAATAGAATCAAAATTCTGACACAGGGATTTATCGGTTAAGGAAAATATCTCATTCCCATACCGGATCACGCCCTTCCCGATACGCTCTCAATGCTTCCTGATGGTCGGCGGATTCTTGTGCATTGCCCTGGAGAGCAAAGTATTCCTGAAGAAAATCTTCGTACTCCAGGTCAAACGCGCGATTTGTGAGATGCTTCGAGTGCCGCAACCCCACGGAGGCTGTGCGCAAGCATTCGCCGGCTAATTCATCCAATTTCTCAGTGAAAGAGTCCTGTGGGTAAACGAAGTCCACCAGACCTATTCGCAGTGCTTCGCGGGCATCAATATCCTTGCCCAGAAAGATCATTTTTTTTGCGTGTCCAACACCGATATGCCGTGGCAATCTGTAGGTCGACATGCCCGGGATAAGACATTCTTTAACAGCCGGAAGACCTAACCGTGAGTCGGACGACACCGCTCGTAAGTCGCATGCCAGGATAAGCTGTACACCTCCACCGAGACACCAGCCGTCGATACCGGCCACAAAAATTTTGTCGGACAATTCCCATTTACGCAGTGCCGACTCCCATTGACGGTGAAAGTCGACTCCGATTTTTCCAGCAGATAGTTTCTTGAGGTCAATTCCGGTGCAGAACCCTCGACCTTCGCCGATAACGGTTACGACACGCAGATTCTGAATGTTCAGAATGTGGTCAGTGACCTGATTGAGATTTGCGACGGCTTCGTCATCAAAAGCATTCAAGACCTCCGGTCGGCTGAGTACCAACTGTCCCGTTTGACCCGTTTGCCTGAATTGCACTGTCGATACGTTCAACATGTTGATGTCGCCTCGCTATCGCGAGCAATTCGCGATGCCTTCCCTTCATTTCTCTTGAGCGTAGCCGGCGGCACCAGCTCAATGTCCAATCGCAATCCAAGTGCGGAATGCATGCGTCCAAGTAATTTAGACTCCAACTGACTTCGGTTCTTCTCGTCAATAATAGGTTCCGTGGACACCACACGGACGACGAGCGTACGCGCACGTGGGACGACTTCAAAGTTCGTGGTGACGCCCGATGTCTCCGCTAACACGTGCTCAATTTGTCCGGGAAAAACATTGACTCCGCGAACGACGAGCATATCGTCCCTGCGTCCTATCACTCGCCCCATGCGAGCAGTTGTTCGACCGCATTCGCAAGCTGTTCTGTCAAGGAATGTAAGGTCTCCGGTACGATAGCGTAGAAGGGGCATCGCGTCTTTGGTGACGGACGAAAGTACCAATTCTCCCGTTTCGCCTTCAGGTAACACTCGGCCGGTCTCGGGATCAACCACCTCCGCAATGAAATGGTCTTCATTTATGTGTAGCCCGTTTCGCTCGCTGCATTCCATACTGACGCCGGGACCGATTATTTCCGTCAGTCCAAAAGTATCGGCTATTCGCAACGATAAGCGGTCCTCAAGCTGCATACGCAACCCTTCGGAGCACGGTTCACCGCCAATTACCGCGATCCGAAGAGGTGCGTCTTTGCAATCAATATGCGCCTCTTCAGCGACCTCGGCGATCACCGACAAATAAGACGACGTTGCGCAAATGACCGTAGCCTTCTGGTTCAGCAAGAATTGAATTTGCCGGCGCGTATTTCCTGACGATATGGGAATCACTGCGACGCCGAGCTTCTCCGCGCCGTAGTGGTACCCGAGGCCGCCGGAGAAAAGGCCGTATGAGTAAGCATTTTGAATGATGTCGGTTGCTCGTACGCCTGCCGAAGCAAGCACGCGAGCGACGAGGTCCGCCCACAAGTCAATGTCGCGAGAGCTATATGCCATGACGAGAGGATGGCCCGTTGTCCCGCTTGTCGCGTGAAAACGCAGAATTCGCTCGGGGGAAATAGCGAGAAAGTGATCGGTCGGATGAGAAAGAATGTCTTCCTTCGTCGTAAAAGGCAGATGGTGCAAGTCGCCCAGCGTCTCGATGTTCTTCGGGCAATCGGCATGTTCGGAAAACCGATGCCGATAAAAGGGAACCCGGCGATTGACCCTTCGATAACAACGCCGGAGACGCACCAACTGCAGCCGCTCAAGCCGGTCACGCGACATTGTCTCGGCGGACATGTCCCATATCTCTCTTCGTGCGGTCACGCCTGGCAACCTCCTAAGCATGAAACAGCGATACCGTATCGGCCGGGAAAGTCATCTTCTTAATCTCGTTAACGCACCGTGGGCGCCCAGTCAGCCGGCATCTGGGAGAAATCGATCAACGGCTCATGATCACCCGTCTCCCGCGCATTCTCGATCTGATCGTAAAAACGCATTCCCACATTGGAAGAGAAGGAAACAGTGGCGGTCGAACGGCCGCCTTTGGGCCGACGCTCTACGTACTCGGGAAATGACATTTCAGCGGGTTCCATCCCGGAATAGCCTTTTCCAAAAGCCTGTTTTACCAGGCCGAAACTGTCTTGTCGCACGACCACGTCGCCGCGCAATTTGCAATTAAATCTCTTCAGGCGGGTTAGAAAAGCATCCAGATCCGGAGTGTCAAACGCGATGTGTTGTACAGCGTGATCTCCATGACGTTCTACGAAAGCAGTCACCTGCGATTTTTCAGCTCGATCAATACCCTCCACAAGTGCGATACCGAATTCTCCACACGATATGCACCACAGCTTCATGCTGCTGTGCGGATTTTCCGGATCGATATCGTCAATTTTCTCGACCAGATCGCCCCCCTCCACCTCAACATGATACCAGGCCCATTTCTCGATGGCCCCCCGCTGTACGGCGTAGGTTACATGATCAACTTTTCTAATGCCAACATTCGCTTCGCTGTCTAACACCTGTCCCCTCCTGAATTTAATACGCTCGATATAGAATATCCCGTCGTACGTAATGACCCCATGAAGCAGCCTGTTGGTCGCTAATAGACGTTCCCGAAGGACAATTTCAATCGCATCCGCCTACCGACACAGATCATTGATTCTATCCAGAATCGCTGGTCTGCCGGCGATGACTTCACACTCCCATTCCCGTGCAGTTTCCAGCGCGGCTGACAAGCGAGAGCGTTTCTCGGCGATCTCGGCCATTGCCTTCTCCAGTGCGCAGGCCGCAACCGAAGATTCTTTCGACGCTGCCAGCGGCACAGCAAGTTCGAGTTCCTGACATCTCCCGGCCAACGCCGGTTGATCGGCGAAAAATGGATAGGAAATCATTGGGACACGGTGATAAATAGCTTCATGTGTCGAGTTTAACCCGTGATGTGTGATAAACACCGACGCCTGCCCAAGAATCTTCCATTGATCAACATAATTCGAAACTCGGACGTTTCGCCGGTTAAGCCGCGTGAGCTGGTAGGCACTTAGTTGATGACCGCCGAGGCTGATCACTGCGGTTGAATCGGATACTCGCGAAACAGAACGGGATAGTGTCTTGAGGACGGTAAACGCTTCCTCAGCGAAATATCGCCATACAATCGTACCGAAAGAAACGAAAATCCCAGTCTCGCCGTTGGGACTTCCGGAAAAATACGGATTGCTGTCGTCCTCAGGCGGTGTTACTACACGTTCGTCAGCGATTGAACCGAAGAACATGATCGGTTCGAATGCCGCTCGATCTTCCTTCCTGAGAAACATCTTGGGTTCACAATAGATATTCAGATGGGGGCTAACGGTCGAGAGGAACGCGAATGGATGTGCATCAATATTGAATTTGTCTTGCAGTATGTTAATCGAACGATAGCAGACAGGCGCGATTGATCCACCATCAAGGCGATCATAAATCTTGGCAGCATCCTGCGGCTTGAGATTATGCCCTGCGCAGACATTCACATATGGAAGATCCAACGCCCTGGCAACCACGTATCCGATGTACGCAAACGTATCGTAGACAATCAGGCAAGGTCTAAGTTTACCGGCTTCCTCAATTATTTTCTCCGCACAGAAGCCGGCGAAACTCACAAATCGCACCGCTACCGGCAATGAGTCCTGGTCAATTCTCTCAATCGAACAGGTCGCGAACAGGTCGATGAATGCCGCACCTGATGATTCGACGACGTCTTTGAACGCGCTGCTGGTCATGACGACTACATTGGAACCACGGCGGACGAGGCCGGATATTATCGGCTGTAACCGTTGAAAATGCCCACGCTGCGGCATGCAAAACATGACGATTGACTTCATTTGAGCTCGGTATGCTGAGGACGATGTTGCCGACGCGGCGTCTGACGTCGAAATGTTGCCGGACGACCCGAGCGCTCGCTAAGAAATTCGCGTACTAATTCACAATGCCGTCGATAGTATAGGTCGTTGCAAAAATTTGAACAGTTGTGCTGCACAACCTCGCCGGCAATTCCTGCGGCGTCCCCCGATCGGATCGATTCGGAGAATTTTGCTGGACTTGACTCTACAAACGTTTCACGCATTTTGGGGGACAATAACTGACAAACGAACGCTTGCACGAGAGGAGATGGCGTGAAAATCGGGATCATAGGGGCCGGTCCTTCGGGGCTTGCTTTTTTGAAGGAACTCAAGGCCGCGGGTCACGATTGCATCTGCTACGAGTCTGGATCCGCGATCGGCGGCCTTTTTGCTCGTCCGTATAGTGGTGCCCGCTTGACCAGCAACAACTATGCGACGGCATTTTCGGATTTCTACGAAGATCATCTTGATGAACCCATCATGTGGCGCTTCAATGAGTATCTCGCCTACCTTGAAGCATATACGACTGCATTTGACTTACGTCCCAACATCCGCTTTAACACGTTGGTACTCAGCGTACGACAATCAACTGCGGGCAACGGTTTGTGCCTCCAGATTCGGATGGGAGACGCCGTATCAGAAGAAACGTTCGATCGTATCGCGATTTGCTCGGGAACTCATCGGGTACCCGTCATGCCGACGTGGCCGGGGATGGATACATATACCGGCCGCATTATGCACTCCGCGGACTTCAGCAAAACGGGACCTTACACAGGCAAACGTGTACTCTTGGTGGGAGGCGGTGAAAGCGGATCCGACATCGCCCTTGAAGTGGCCCGAGTGGCTGAGAAGACCTGGGTATCGATCCGGAATCACATGGGCCATATTGTCTCGCGCAATGACTTCGAACTCTCGTCGGATCGGCCGGACGTTGGTGCGAACGGTTTGCTGACGGCCAGAGTCGTGCATTCTCTCCCGTTCTGGCTTGGGCCCATGATCGCCAGACAGGTAGATCGGCGACGTCTACGCAAGGCGCGCCGGCTCAATCTGCCGATCCTGAAAAAGATGGCCGAGATTAACACGGCTCAGGGCTCAACGTCGTTGAGCAGGTTCGGGACAAAAAATGCCTGCCTGATAAAAGCAATGGTGGAGTGCGGCTGCAAACGATGCCCTGCCATCCGTCGGTTCAGCGGCAACAAGGTCGAATTCGTGGACGGCGCCTGGGTCGAGCCGGAAATTGTGCTGTGCAATACCGGATTTGCGACAGAATTCACGTTCCTCGACGACCATTTTCCGGATGTGTCCGCGGATGCAAGATTGCCCCGGAAGCACCTGTATAAACATACGTTCCATCCCGCTCTCGGTGATAGAATCGCGTGGGGAGGTTTCGCCCGTCCCGCGTTTGGTGCGATTCCACCTATTTCGGAATTACAGGCACGATGGTTTGCGTTGCTTTGCACGGGCGAACGAACGCTGCCCACGGCGGATTGCATGAGAAACATTATCGAAACGGACGATGCTGTAGCTGTCTCGCAGTTCTCGGACGATGCCAGGCGCTTACCGAACCTTACGGACTTCTTGCGGATCATGGATGATCTCGCCGACGAAATCGGCTGCTTGCCACGCGGTTTGTTTTGGAAACATCCGTTCATCTGGTACAGGGTACTTATTAATCCGATTTCCGGGGTGCAATACCGACTCATCGGACCTGGCAGCAAGACGGAAATGGCCATCGACATGCTCCGCCGAACCCCATACAAGCACTTGACTCACCAGCGTTTCTTGCTCCTACTGCTATGTAAGGTTTTCAGCATGATCGGACTACGAAAATTCACGCCGGCTGCACGCTGGATCTGACTCACGGATTTGTTTTTCTATAGTAAATCCTTCGGCTCATTGTAGCTTCGGCCGGCCGCACCACTGTCTCGCAATGCTAGAAGCGCGTTCAAAGGAACGCGTGACTGGGGGTTGTTTCCCTTCATCCGAACCAAGGCGGACTTTACCAACGCTCTCATGAGCCAGAACCTGAAGTGATTCGCAAACATCGACAGATCGCCAATCTCCTGATAGGCCTCAAGATAAGCGATGCGTTCCGCTTTCGTCATAGGCCAGCGATACCATGTCGTGGCTAAATCGTATGCCTGGTGACCGATATTAATCCATTCGTTATCGATCAACACAACTCGCCGATGACCATCAACGACAGCATTTTCGGCACAGAAGTCTCCGTGGATCAAGACCACATTGACGTCTTTAGGAATGTGACGTCGCGCCATTGCCGCCAATTCCGCCGTTACATGACGATCCCAACCGGCATGACGCCGGATGTAATCGAGCCCGTCAAAGAGTGCGTCAATGTCTTCATCAAGGCCACGCATGTACATTTCCATGAGTGAAGCCGGAATCGCTGCTTGATGAATTAAAGCGTGGAGCCTCCCGAACTGCGACGCTTGCTCACAGTCCCCGGCGAGCACAGGCACGTCATTACCATCAGCCCATGCGCTGAGCATGGCGACACCCGTGTGGCTGATGATTCGTGGGACGTGATCGCCCGGTAGATAGTGATAGAGCGTGATCGCCCGCTCTGCCGTCGCGGCATCCAGGAAGACTCGCCCTTTGAGAACACGGCCATTCTGGAACGTTAGTCGATAACTTCGGCGTGGACTGGCTTCAATGGGCAACGGACTCAATGCCCTAACTTCGACCACCACCGCATGATCGAGTTGCCGAACAAGACGTTGGAGATCGCCGTGCAAGCGACTGAAAGGAATGGTTTCCATATTGAATGTAAACGATTGAGCATTAGACTCTGCCATCACGAACACTGACAATGCCGCCACACGATAAATCCAGCAGGATCACCATGACCGATCATCACCGAAATGTCGACTCACGACGCACATGGCGGTACCATAATACGACGGTTCGCGTTTACGATTCGAATCCGTCTGACGTAGAATGGCTCGACGAATTCTTGAGTCCACAATTCGAGCCGGTTAACGACGAACCAAACGTCTCGGTTCGGATCGTAGCAGATGCCGCGTGGTTTTCACACACAGCCGCACAAGGCCCGGTTGCACCGGAAACGTCCATCGCCGCATTCATCCAGGACGAAAGGATCGTAGAACTGCCAATTTGGCAACAACATCAAGAGTCCGTTACGGTTTATGAACCGGACGCAGAGGTATTCTATATTTTGACCATGCGCCGCCGGGAAGTGACGGTTCTGTGCCGGCCAGGAAATTCGCGCTGCCGCATTCGTGCCATGAAAATCATACGAGAGATCGCTATGGCGCGAGCGATTCTCGACGGCATGCATATCATCCATGGCGCCGCGGTCCGGGTCAGCGGGAAAGGCGGCATCATCGCCGGCAACAAGGGTGCCGGCAAAACGACCTTGCTGATATATCTCTTGCAGCACGCCGTCGCCACCTATATGTCGAACGACCGCGTCATGCTCTCGCTGCCGCAGGATTCACGGTGGCACATGCGCGGCCTGCCAACAATCGCGGCCGTGACACCGGCGACGATCGATCTATTCCCGGAAATCAGAAATCGCCTCGAAGCCAGCCGATACCGCAGTGCGCTGACCATCGCCGAATGCCGGTTGAACGACAAGCCCGTGCAGCCCGGGCGTAAGGGAAAGTATTCATTGACGCCTGGTCAGCTTTGCACGTTGATGAACGTGCCGGCAGTGGCGACCTCGTCAATAGACTTCATTGTGTTCCCACAGATTACACTTGAAGCCGGCGGCGGCACGGTCCGACAGCTGACACGCGGAGAAGCGGAACAAAAATTGAGAGGTTGTCCTTACGGCGGGTCACACGGGCGGATTCTATCGGATCTCATGCTACGATTCATGGCCGAGACCGGTGGCGATTGCCGCACCGCGTCGACAGACGAAGCGCACCAACGTATTGCGACCGCAATTCCATGTTTTGATTTCGCTGTCGGCAACGATGCGTATTTGTCGGCGAACGCGGCCCGGACGTTTTCTGAGATGGTAGCCGATGCTGTTCGATAACGAATTGGAGCGTCAAGAGCTTCCTGGGACCGGTCCTGAGTTGGCAGCTCTACCGTACCGGTGGGGTCGGCGCGATCAAGGCAGCGAACCTCCTGTTCTTATCAAGCTGTATGTCGTGATAAATTTCTGTCGGCAGACGCCGAGCCTTTGCTCCGTGAATATTTCTTATTGCTGCGCCGCCGCGGGGCCGATTTCATCATGATTTCTGAACGTCGGCGATGAAAACTGACAGACCCGTCACGTTCAGCACTCGCACGCCTGTCCCTGTCGGGGGCTTGCGATTTATTCGCTGACAAGAAATCCGTAATCCCAGCTATGACATCATATTTTTTCCGATTGCGAAGTAGGCACAGTTGTTACGCGCCGGAACGTTCGGCACCAAGTCGCTGCAACCGTTTACGACACGTCTTGGTTTTGACGTCCGCCATATCAGCCGGCCAGGGATAAAAGCCCACGGGGACCATAAAACTGGGCAGACTGTCCCGCAGAGCAACGCGTATGGCGGCGGAATCGAGGCGACAACCGGATCGCATCTTTACAAATGCAATCGGGCGTGAACCAAATTCGCGGTCGGCAATCGGCACAATAATAGCCTCCACAACATTGGCTAAACCCGCAAGGTAAGCCTCAATCGCCTCCGGATGCACATTTTCGCCGCCGGAGATAAACATGTTGTCTCGCCGCCCGATGACAAGTAAACGCCCGGCATCATCGAGACGCCCCAGGTCACCGCTATGAAACCAACCGTCGCTGTCGATTCGAGGCGGTGCCGCGGCTTCGCCGACGTAACGATAAAAAAGCGTGGCGCCACGCACCATTATCTCGCCGCCAGGCGAGATTTTAAGTTCACGGTGCGGCAGCACGTATCCGGCCGATTGTGAGGCGCCGTCGGGGTCGCCGATGCACGATGTAGTGACCTGTGACGCCATCTCCGTCAGGCCGTATGTGGTGTGAACAGGCAAACCTGCACCGACAGCCGACTCCACCAGGAACGCAGGGATAACGTCACCTCCCAACAGAATGTGTTTGAGATTCCGGCACGCAATACGATTCCCTTCGTGTTCGAGAATACGCCGCAGCTGCGTCGGGACCAGCGAAAGATGCGTCACAGCGTAGTCGGCAACGACATCTGCAATCGGCCCCATGGACGTACTCAAGGCCACGGTGGCGCCGGCGATAAAGCACCGCATCAGGATCGCGAACCCTCCGACGTGGTACAGCGGTAGCGACAACAGCCACGAGTCGCCGGGACCCAACGGCATATTTTCGCCGGCGCCGTGCGCGCTGTACCAATGACTCGCATAGCGATGGAGCACAGCTTTTCCGTGGCCGGTCGTGCCCGATGTGATCATGATGGTGGCGGGCGAATTCGGATCTATTTCGATAAATCGTGATGGCGCCGAGTCGACCGCTCGGAACGTCGGGACAAGCTCCGCAAGCGACATCGACAGCATCCCGGCAGGGAGCCTGTCGGTATCGGGCGACACAACCAGATCCGGAGAAATGTCGGCGAAAATTTTCGCCGTCACCGCGGCAGGAAAACGCGGGCTCAGCGGACAGTACACGGCGCCAATGCGCAGCAGTGCAACGATCAGAACAATGTGCTCCACGGTGTTTGGCGCCACGACGGCGACGCGCGTACCACGAATGATCCCGGCATGGTGCAAGCGCAGACCGCATTCTGAACTCAAGCGATCCAGTGCTGCGTACGTGAGTGTGACGTCTGCAGCTCGAATCGCGGGCGCGGCAGGAGTTGCTGCGGCGATAAGCGACACCGGGCAAGCATCCGCACGAGCGCCGGTGCCTGAATCATGGTCAGCCATGGCTGTTGAGGGAACCTATGTTGTGTAGTGCACAGCGAAACGGTACGTGATTAGTCAATATCTTCAATAGTCTGATCAATCCTGCCCTCCTGAAGCAATGCAATGAACGCGTCCCAACCTTCGGCCAATCGATAAAGAGACTTCTTCACGTTTTCATCCGAAATAGCCATCTCTTTCCAATCCTCGTCGCCGGCTAGATCTTGATAATGAATCCAGCTGTCGCTATACCACGTGTGGTCGGCGAAATATATCGGCCCATCGCCGGCACTGCAGACGACAATGGCGTTTCCACCGATCGTCGTGCCCACAACAAAATACCCAAATGGATTCAGAAATCCACCGGGCGAAACGCCGGCCATGTTCTCGCGTGCAAACTGGACGTTGTCACACCAGCGTATTTCGGTGGAATCGAAACTCGCGATACAACGCTCAATAAACGGTTTGATATAGAAATAGTTCATCGGCGGATGCAAAGGTTTATAGGTCGTCCACAGTTGACGCTACCTTACACGGGTACGGTTCAACTTTGCCGACCTCGCTCAACCGAAGGAAGTCGGGGTTGCCGATCGTGCCGGCGTTCTGTTGGCGTTCCACCCGCATTATGGGTGGCTTGTCTCACGCGACGGCAGCGCATTCAAACCACGGCCGCCGTTGGTGGCCGGGAATGTCAACGTGCGGACCTGGCGG
>JAJFLQ010000082.1 GCA_021772615.1 Verrucomicrobiota bacterium
ATTATGCTTTCTTTTTTTCTTTGCGGCTTTGCGTCTCTGCGCGAGTTCAATGTCGTTACGGATTGATGTAGCCACGGCTCTGTGAGCCGTGCCACGCAACGCGAAGCAACGTAAAGTACGACACGTCTCACAGAGACGTGGAGACGTGGCTACACGCTGCCGCTTCCACCAGCGTTTGGCGTACAGACTTTTGACGTGTAGCTGCAAGCGACGTTGATTTCGGGGTGTAGGCGACCGCTTTACAGTTACTCGGCCGGTAACCTCAAAATCTGCGCGAACTGTAAAGCGGTCGCCTACACCCCGGACGCGGCATGTTTAAAAAACGGACGTTCAACCTTACAGCTCTGTCGAACTCTGGAGTAAAGATCGGGGACGGGGACGGGGACGGGGACGGGGACGGGGACGGGGACGAGGATGACAAGAACGGCGACAATCCAGACCAATTTTCTACCACCAAAGTCGATCACGAAATGCGGGCAACGAACGTATCTGCGCCGGCGACGCGCCGGACCCCTGTTTGTCGCAACTCACCTATCGTCAGATGATTGCATCTCTCCAGTCTGTAATTTCCTGCGGGCTGTTTCGAGATTTCGCAGTGCCGGGCGATAAGTACGGTCAACACGAATCGCCGACTCAAAGTGATCGACCGCCGTTTGGATCTGGCCGCGTTGGTAATATATCGCGCCAAGACGATTGTGGATCGCCGGGTTATTCGGCCGTAGCACCAGAATGTAGCGATAATTTGCGGCCGCTTCATCGAGGAGACCGCGTTTAGTCTGCGCGAATGCGAGATTAGCACGGTACGCCACGTTGTCCGAATCATCGGCCACGGCCCGTTCGAAATGCATCTCCGCCTCGGCGACTTTGCCGGATTTCCCCAGTAGTGTCCCCAGACTGTTATGAGCCTCGGCGAAGTCCGGTTTTAGGGCTACCGCCTGTCTGTAGTGGGCCACTGCACGGTTTGACTGCCCCCGTTTGTTCATGATGTGCCCAAGATTAAAGTGCGTGTATGGATGCTTCGGATTCAGCCGCAGGACGTGCCTGTAGTGTGCTTCCGCCGTGTCGTCGTCGCCGAGCCGCTCGACGGTAAGCGCCAGATTAAATCTGGCGTCGACGTAGTCCGGTTCAATGACCAGCGCATGACGAAACAGGTCGCGCGCCTCCGCGTCGCGTCCCTGGTCACGCAGGGCAATGCCGAGATTATTCCACGCCTTGACATGACGGGGATCGATGCGTAGCGCCTGACGATAATGGTACACGGCCGCCGCCGCGTTGCCGCCGGCCCGTAGCGCATTTGCAAGGTTGTTGTGCGCCAAAGCGTTCTCCGGGTTTTTGTCCAGGCTGTCGCGCCACAGCGACACGCTGTTCGACCAGACTCTATGGCGCTCAATAGTCATTATGGACAAGCCGCCGATCACACATCCCATGATAACCACATGAACCAATCCGCTGTGACGGCGGAAGATCTGGCGCTCGCAAACCGCGGCCAAGCCGGCAGAGACGGCAACGAAAAAGCCGATTGCCGGCAGGTACAAGTAGCGATCAGCCATCAGCGTCGAGATGGGTACAAGATTCGAAACCGGCATCCAGAATACAACAAACCAGGACAGGCAGAAAAACCCGAATGTTCTTCGCAAACGTAGTGACCGGCCGATATGGAAGGCAATGATGATGACGACAGCGCTGATCGCGAAAACTTTAAGATTCCACGGCGTCAGCGTTTCGTAATCCACGTAACGGCTGTTGAGCTGGAACGGAGCGATAAGATTGAGCATATAATCGAACAAGACACGGAGCATCGTGAAGAGAGCCGTGAGCGGGCTCTCGAACACACGCGCCGACACAGCGCCGCGTCCCTGCAACGGCAACAGCGATCTCATGAGCAAGCCCGAAAACACGGCGCAGCCCGCGAGAATCAAAGCATAGTGCCGCCAGCACACCCTGAACCAGGCGAACATACCGGCACGAGCGCGGCAGAAATCATAAACAATGAAAAGGATCGGCGCCCCAAGGGCGACCGGACTCGACAGGCAGGCCATGACGACGGCAACGAGACATAGCACCGTGTTTCGAGCTACATGATCGTGCCGCGAGCGCGCATAAAACAGGAATGCCGCAGTAGTAAATAAACCGGCCAAGACATATTTGCGGGACGATATCCACGCTACAGATTCGACATTTATCGGATGAACAGCGAACAGGCAGGCGGCGAATATTGCACAGCGCCGCACCGCCTTGTTGTCGGTCTTGCGGGCGATCTGCCTCACGATCGTCGCTACGAGAGGTATTAACAGCGCCGACGTGAGCGCGTGTAGAACGATATTGACCAGGTGATAGCCGACCGGATCGAGCTTCCAGAAATGGTAATCGATCGCGTAACTCAGTGTTCGCACCGGCTGATATGTCGATCCCGCGCGCGGAGTGAAAATATCGATGATATTCCTTGCCGATAACGAACGTATCGTTGCGTTATTAACGACAAGGGTGGGATCGTCCCAATTGGTGAATTCATGCGATACACCGTTCGCGTACACCAGCACGGTCAGCACAAAAACAAGCAGGCAGGGCACAATGAATCCGCCGGCGTTTTCGCAACCGCCGCCATCTCTTATCGAAATTTCAGAATCCGCAGGTACGCTCAGACCACCGGTTTCAATACGAGGAGACACTACTATTTTACCCCTTCAATAACACATGTCAGAAGCAATATCGCACATCGATTCAATACCGCAGATACAATTGTATTTCGGCCGATTCGTAGCCACTTATGATACACCCGAATCGGCAAAACAGGACGACTCCGAACCAAAGTCCAGGGGCTATTCTTCGGACTAAAACCCAAATTCGCGGGAAACCCACGCCAATGTGTGAACGCCAACCGCAGCACCACATCCGCAGTCTGTTTGCCAGACCTCACCGGCGCAGGCAACTTCGTCGCCCGCATTTCGAGACTGATTTTGGTGGTATAAAATCGTCCTCCTCGTCCTCCTCGTTCTCCTCGTTCTCCTCGTTCTCCTCGTTCTCCTCGTTCTCCTCGTTCTCCTCGTTCTCCTCGTTCTCCTCGTTCTCCTCGTTCTCCTCGTTCTCCTCGTTCTCGCTATCGATATCATTCTTCACTCGAGTCGAGTCGGTTCGAGGACGATTTTCAAGGCGGAAGTGATGGCGTTTGATTTGTCATCGGTTTGAGTGTAGAACGGTGAGTAATGGTTGGAGTTCGCGCTTCAGCGTGCTTGCGCCATCCTCCAACTGCCGGCAGAAAGCTCAATGGGATGTGACGTTACTGGATACCCGCACTAAATTGTATAGTCCCGAACCGGCAACCTGTCGGGATTCGGCCGACCCTGGTTCCACACTGACAGAATCGGTGTAAGAAACACGCACAATTCATCGTGAGCGGAAACAAGCGTAAGGCGCCAATGAGCCACACCGATGACAACAACAGATCACCGCTGCGTATACAATACGATCTGGAACGAGAGCTTGCAGACCGACTTCGGCATGCGGGAAAATCCGAACGATGTTTTCGATCACCTTCGTGAGATCCATCGATTACTGGCACCCGGCGGGTCCTATATTTGCGTAACGCCGAATCGGCTCCTCGGCCCACACGATATTTCCGCACACTTCAACGACAAAACCGCGGCGGGCCTTCACCTCAGGGAATATACCCACAGCGAATTGGCAATGCGCCTTCGCGACGCTGGATTTTCCACTGTTCATGTACTCACGGGCACAGACCGACAACCGGACGTCCGTTCCTTGCATTCTACCCGAATCGCGGAAACGTTGCTCAGCGTGATCCCGCCGTCACTGAGGTGCACGTTGTTGACACGATGTTCCCGTGGTTCTTCCAAACCTTTTCGTATACTCGAGCAGGTGAAACTGCTGGCTCAACGCTGAGGATCTGGCACCGCCGGGCCAAACCACGACCATTTACGGGTGGGCCTGCAGCTCGCGGGGCCGCTCGCCCTCCAATCTCCATATTGATAGCCTGCGGCTCGCGCGTGATTAGCTTTACTGGTGATCGCAGCAACTGTATGGAGTTCTGATCCGGGCGTTGTGCAGAATAAGAATTCGATTTCACGCTCACACCAAAGATCAGAAAAATTAGTCTGAATTCAACTGTCCCAGCGCCCACTCGATACTTAGGGAAAGGTTTTCCTTAATCGCATCAGGGAGAAAGCGTTGCGCGGCCTCATGCCCAGCCTGCCGGGCTTGGCGCCAACGTTCGCCATCCTCCAGAAGCCGCTTCGCGGCCAACGCAAACGCTTCCGGGTCTTCCGGTGGTACCAGCATCAGTTTGCCGTCACTAATGTATTCGGTGGACGGAATTCTGGAGGAAACAACCGGAATCTTTGCCAGCATCGCCTCCAGCAACGGCAGTCCGAAACCCTCTGTTTCCAGTGACGGAAACAAAAGGAGGTCGCATCGTCGCATTGCTTTAGCAACGACTCGTGGGCGAACATTGTGAAGAAAACGGTCGGGCTCGACAATCCTTTTTTCTTCTTCCGAAAGCGGCAGGAGGGAAATCCGCAGCACACGACACGGCATACCGTTGCGTCTCAGGCACCTTATCGCCTCCAGTCCCGTGACAACCCCTTTCCAGTTGCATTCAAAGATTCCGTGAATGGCAATCCAGGGATTGGCTCGTGCCCGATGTCGGAGCGTCGGTCGAAAAAAAGGATCGGCCGGTGGCGAGACAACAAACGACGTCCGGCCGTACCGTTCCCGCAGCATGTCCCCGAGAAACGGCGCGACCACAAACGCTGGGCATTGGCAATCATAGGCCTTTTCGATTTTCTTTTTGAGAGGCTCCAAATGCGGGTAATTCGCTTCGTACCCCTGGCAGAAGTGCACAACGGCTTCCGGCTGT
>JAJFLQ010000083.1 GCA_021772615.1 Verrucomicrobiota bacterium
CTTCGTGATCAAACCGAATCGATATCGGCACCGAATTCGAGCGCGAAAAGCAAGGGTTGACGCTCTATTGAACCACCTCAGGACTGATGCCACGCGTCGCGCTCGGGTTACAATCTCAATTTGACCAGTGTTCGCAACAAAATTCCAGCCAGTTCCACTGGCCTTGACGATCTGCAATATTTTTCACGGATTCAGGTTAAAGTGTACGCTTTATCCGACTTTCAGAATATAAATAGCGCTGTGTTCTATCAATCTTATTTCGCTTTGACAAAAAAATCGATTTTCTGAACAAGAATTTGTTGCACCTGCAGATTTACCATAGTGTTATACACTCGGGTTTCATGAACCCGGGCACCCACACCCCAACCAAAACACAGAGCCGGAACTCCCCGGCCCCCGGAACGCAATGAAGTCAGCCGGTCGAAAGATAAAACGAAGCGCCTGTGGCGGATTTATTCTCGTCACCGCGCTGACATGCATGTTAACAACGCAACCCTCATGCCGCCATATACACGGCGAACACGGCATTCCGGACTCGATTCCGTCGGACTATTGGAATCACTACACCAGGGGCATAGCGTTTTCACTCCTTGGCGAATGGGCAAAAGCGGCACATGATTTCGAGATTTCAATGGGCAAGACGGCGGGCATCGACTTCCCCGAATTTACGGAAAAACGTATGTCTCGAACGTACGGGCTGCACTTTATCGAGGACTATTACCCGCACCGGGAACTGGCTGTTTCCTACTATTACCTGGAGCGTTACCATGAAGCGGAAAAAGAACTGGAGCTGTCGCTCAGCATGCTGCCGTCATCACGGGCCAAGACGTACTTGAATAAGGCACGCCAGGCGATCTTGTCGCAACAATCGAAAATCCAATCGGACGCAATAAACTTCTCTTTTGAACATGCCGCCGACACGTACTACACCAATCAGATTTCGATCACGTTGGATGGGCAGGTAAGCAGCCCTTATCTCATTAACCGGGTGACCATCAATAATGACCGAAAATTTATTGAACTCGCAGAAGAGTCCCATCGTTTAGACGACACCGTGCGGCTGAAACCCGGTATACAGCGAATCCGTATTGACGCAGAAGACCTGGCAAGCAACAGAGCTGTGTCCGAACGCCTGGTCATCGTTGATTTGGTCGGTCCATCAATTTCCGTGTCGCTTTCGAAACAAAATCCGGAAGAAGAAGTGGTAGTGACGATCGATGATAATGATGAACTTTCGAAAATTATGATTGACGGCAAAACGATACAGCCGCTTCGGTCCGGACCGTTCAGACAATCGATTAGGTTGAAACCGGCGCGTTCGATAAAAATCAGGGCGGTAGATCGCGCCGGAAACGAAACTGAGTTCAATCGCAGGACTACGGAATTGATCAAGGCATCGTCGGATGGCTTGCAACGCAACCGTCAGCGTCGATTGGCTATGCGTGTCCACGGGGGTCAGTATGGGGCGACGGCCGGGGCTGCCAATCGACGTTCATCGATAACGGCAATCCATCGCGAATCGGCGACAGTGATGTCCGATGTTGCCTTTACATTTGGCCAGGACCGCACGAGAACGGTAACCGATACGATTAAACCCCGATTATACATACACCCGTCGTCCGATGATCATTTGATTGTTACGACAGAGCTCGTCCACCTCGATATCGAGATTGTTGATAACGAGAGCCACCTGCGGTCGTTTTCTTATGGATTGTACAACAAGACCGAGACCGGTCCGGCATTAACGGCGACGATGTCATTGAGCGAGTTGACGTCGAATCACCACAAAACCAGTGTCAGTCTGCCGGTCGCTCCCGGGATAAACACGTTTACCGTCATTGCCGAAGATGCGTTCAACAATACCGTAACAAGACGGTTGAAAATCGAACGTCGCTCCCCTTACCACCTCAGGCAAGATTTGCGTATGACACTGGAACACGATGTGTTCAAGATAGGCAGCAATGTTCACGTCACAGGCGCATCTCTTTTTCCTCTCGCACAGTTTATTCAAAAACGTATTTCCGTTCGTTTTCGTTCCCTGATGAGTCATACCAATTTGAAGTCGATATTGACCGGTGCGTTACTGAGGTCCGGCGATTCGCCGCGATTCAATATTGTGGCAAGGGACGAAGGCCTGCTGAAGCGGATTTTATTGGAAAAGGTTGTGAGGAGCAGTCCGCTATCCGACTACAGAGCAAAGGTGGCGGCGGGAGATCTGAGAGCGGCAGAGTGGTTATTTACCGGCAAGGTCAGCATTAATGGCGGTCCCGAGAACTGGACCATTGACGGTCATATAGTGGATGTTGAGACCGGCGAGAATATCCTCCATGCAGATATTCACTTCGAAAGTGCCGAGCGCGAATATATCGAATACCGAATGCGGGGCCTGGTTGACAAGATTTTACAGCAGACACCGATAGTTACCGGTAAGGTGGTCCATACGTCCCCGGATGGAACAACGATTTCACTGGGGCACAATCATCACATCAAACGCCACTACCGTTGTCTCTTTACCAGCGAAAACAACGATACCTACAATCCCGTCCTCACCACCCCTGCCGGTCAATGGATCCAGGGAAAAGTCATTAGTGTTGACGCCAATACCCAGAGTACCATCGCGATATCTCCAGAAAATGCCGCGGATGCCGTTGCGGTAGGCGATACCATGATACTGCGTTGATGCAGCTGCCGGCGCGGGGGGTGCTGACACCGCATCCCCCTCCCGTATTCTCCAGTCCGATCCGATCTCCCTCATGTGCCGTAGGCCTTCTCCCTCTCATCCATTTCATCATACAAAATCCGACTCTTTCGGATAAGATCGTACTCCCGTCGCCGATCTCCCATATAGAAGCGCATCGCAACGGCTCAACGACAGGCTTCGACGTTACCGTGGATTTTCAGGGGATCGTTTCAGATGACAGTTCAACGGACAGTAGTGCCGGGCTCCTGGTTGAAAAAGACGATGCCGCACAGCCAACGCAACCGGCCATGCCGTCATTCGACGCAGCTGCGTCGCCGCAGGTCGCCTCAGGGGATCGAATCAGCAGCGCAACTGCCGATCCATCCTCGATACACCATGCAACAGCATCACGGACCAACTGATCTGCACCCCAAATTTTGAAAGAAAAATGCACGATCGATGTAAAAACGTCGTCCGTTTTCGCGAATGGCACAGTGTAGAGGACATCGCCATTCACGGAAGAATAGCCAAACAACAAGGGGGGAGCGAAATGAGATTCAATCGAAAGCATGGCCTGATCACGGTGGTATGTCTGGTGGCTGCCGCATTCCAGGTATCCGCGCAGAACCAGTTTCGACTGCAATTGATATCCGGCCTATCGGCAGACGACAACGCCGCTGACGACCGCGGCGCCAAAATCAACGATCAGGGGCAGGTCATCGGTTACATACCCAACGGTGCGTTCAAGCAGGCCGCGATCTGGGACCAGGGCCTGATCACCGCTCTGGGCGTCTTCGGAAACGGCTTCGAGACCGTCGGCTATGACATCAACAACTCAGGTAGGGTCGTTGGTGATATGGACGACCTGTTCGGAACCGATCTCGCCGGGGTGAAGGATGGGCAGAGTGGATGGCAGAGCCTGTTGTTTCCAACGAGCAGTTTCAGTTACCCTTACGATCCGATTCCACGGCCGTTCCGTCCGCTCAGCGGCGAGATCGACTTTACGACGCCGGCGGCGATCAACAGTTTCGGAGAAATCGTCGGATGGGGCACGCGCGTCGGCTTCAACAGCGGCAGCCGCGAAGCCTTCTACCACAGCGGCACACTCGACGGCAACACGCGCCCAATCATGTTACCTCCACCCGTCCATTTCGACCTCGCAACATACCAGGAGATCGAATTCTGGCGTTCGATGGCAAACGATATCACGGACGGCGGGATCATCGTTGGACGTGCGTATACGAATAGCTTCGATCTGGCTACACCGGTCTACTGGAACAGCAACGCTGCCTTCGACCCGAACTTCCTGTCGCTTCAAAACGGCAACCCGGTAGCCGGCGCGGCACTGGGCGCAGCGGGTAACTACATAGTGGGCTTTCTCGGCAGTACGTCGGGACAGGTAGCGACATCCTGGACGAATCTGGGCGCCCACGAACGCTACCACTGGGCGGGCCGCGCAAACGCGGTCAACAGCTCCGGGCTGATCGTTGGTGAAGGCACGGATGGTAATGCATATCTTGCCCACCCGGAAGGCGGCGTGGGCAATACCAATCTCAATTCGCTGCACCAGACCACGGTCGTCCTGCAAAACGCTACCGACGTGAACCGCCATGGCCAGATTGTGTGTCAGAGCGACAACGGCTTGATCCTCGCGCACCCGGAGATCAGCAGTATCGGAGACGGCGCATGGGACGACGACAATACGTGGTTCTACGGTGTGGTCCCCGATGTGGTTCATCCAGTGTTTATCACAGACGACATCATTGATGGCCCGCAGAACGACACACAAATCGCCGAGCTTTGGATCGGCGGCGACGGCAACCTGGCCATGCTGAACCTTGGTGACGGCCGCTTGACTGTTTCGAATGACAACGTGACGTGGGCAGCCGGCCTCACGGTAGTCCAGAACGGTGGATTTCTGAGCGGTAACGGCAGCATCGAGTCCCTCGTCGTCGTTGACAACGGCGGCGTGTTGAACCCGGGTAACTCGGTCGGCACTCTGACCATTGATGGTCCGCTACTGATGGATGAATGGTCGCTGTTGTACATCGAGATAACGGGCGACGATCTAAACAAGAGTGTGGACTTGATCGACGTCAACGGCCCCTTCACCTTCTCTGCAACAACAATTTTCGCGTTTGACTTCTCCGGATACACTGGAGACTTCAACGAAGTTTTTCCCTTCCTGAACACGTCGCAAATCACGGGTTCGTCCCTGATCTACGACGGCATTCCATCAGGTATCGACATCGGCTTTGTCTACGATGGTGAGACCCTGGCACTTACGACTACGAACACCAACCCGCCGCAAATCCCTGGCGATATCAACGGTGACCAATGTGTCGATCGCAACGACTCCCGAGAGGTAATGAGTGCGATTCGATCGGGCACAACAGATCCGACGATGGATGTCAACGGCGACGGTGATGTGAACATCGCTGATGCCCGTTTTCTGGCCACATTGTTCACCAATCCCCGCGGCGCTCCGTGCCAGTAATCGGTTCCGCGAAAAAACAATAGAAGAGAAAGGACGTTATCATGAATGCAACGACATCCAAATTAACGACACTCGCCGCCATCGCCATACTCGCGATGTCGGGTCGCCCAGCAACCGCAGGCATCATCTCCCTTGACGAATCGGCTTCATCCATCTCCCTGGGCGAGACTGTATCGATCGACCTGACTGTGGCCGGGTTGGGCGAATTCGTCGCGCCGACGCTCGGCGCGTTTACTGCCGAGGTTCTTTTCGATCCACTGGTATTGGCGCTCGATTCTATCACATTCGGCGACTTTCTCGGGGCGCCGGACCCGGATCACGGAGCCGGTGTCGGATCCCCGTTCGAGACGGATATCTTCGTAACACAGACACCCGGCTCGATAAGTATGGATGAACTGTCGTTCCTCTTCGACTTCGAACTGGACCCGTTGCAACCCGGCAGTTTCGTACTGGCAACAATGACATTTACCGGCGCCGGCGCCGGAGTTAGCTCAGTGGATATCGGCAGCCCGCTGTTCTCCGATGCCTTTGGTTTTCCAATCTCCCTCACAGGTATCAACGGCGCCACTATTTCGGTAGCGTCCGCCGTACCGGAGCCCTCCTCCGTCGTGCTTTTCGGACTCGGATCGCTTTTCCTGCTACGCATCGCACGCAACCGTCACGCAGCACTCTCTAGGCATGTACCCAATCAAGACGGGAGTGGATCGATCCGTTCATTCGCCGGACAGGTTTCAGGCCGTGCATAAAAACCTCAAATAATTGTTCAATGGCAAATAAGAAACACGCTTTTTCCCCGACTTACTTAATAGCGGCACCCGCGGCGGCCGGCTCTTCAGACGGCAGCACGGCGGCTCAATCAACGACAAACACTGCAAATCGGCACATGCAAAAATCCGGAGGCAAACCACGATGAATCAGTCAACCTCAGGCTGCACCAGGATATGGCGCCCAGTCTTGCTCGCAACGATTGTCACGCTTCACCTGAACGCCGTCGCCCAATCCCCGCAAGACATTATTGATGCGATTCAGGGCCGTGTCGACCCGACGGCGGAGATGGACATAAACGGCGACAACACCGTAGACTCGCTGGATCTGGTCCGGCTTCTCCGCATTGGCGGGTTGCCGGATGAACTCACGGGATACACCTGGATCGTGGCGGCAACGTTTGCCGCCGACACGGGGAATCCGGTACCGTACTCTTACCTGTTCGCGCTGAAATTCGCCAACGAAGACGGGACCCCATGCGCCGAGACAACGGCGATCCGCGGCTTCGACCCCACAGTCGGCATTCTGTCGCAGAAGATATCCAGCCGCGGCGAAATACCCGGCCAAAACCGGCCGGCATACCTTCTGGACGCCAAGTTGCCCGAAACCCTTGAATTTGACTACGCTGAGTTCGTCGGCGGCAGCGTCGTCACGCTCGCGAGCGATACGGTTCCGACCCCCGTCGGCGCGGGTAACCCGTCCGGCGTACCGCTTTCGAGTCGCTGGTTAATTGAGCTGGACACCTCTGCCATCATCAATGCGGACTTCGGGCACGGCGCCATCACCGAAGAAATAACTGGTTTTCTGCCGGATGGACAGCCCGTGATTGCCACGGGAAAGGTTACGCTCGCCCCCTTCGCAAGCCTGGACCTGCAACCCATCGAGTGACTGCGGCACACGGATTAACAAGGTTTACAACGTGTTCGACAACTAACAGGAGGCCCTTGACATGCTCAAGCGAAACACATCGGTTCATGATCTGCAACCCGCCGCGGGAAGGACCTGTCGCCTTATGGCGGAATCAGTAGCCGCGCCGCAATCCTACACCTGCTGCGCGAACGCGTTGGAAGATGGTCCGACAGTGTCGCCCACATCACCGACGCGGTCGTGGCCATCATGCGGCGGCGCAATGTGGGCGATTGCTGCCTTCATGATCACCGTTTTCACGCCGCGCCTTTCAGCCGAATTGCCCGAAATCGAGTTCGTTACATATACAGCGGAAAATCTCATCAACATTGAGGCAGGCGCCGTGCACGCGGCGGCATTGCCGGTCAGCAGCGGCGGCGGCGTACAGCAGATCGCGATCGACGGCGCCGATTTTATCCTCACCTCCAGCTTTGGTCAACCGTTCGCCGGACGAATCGGTTATGTCGGCGCCGTCAACGACCTGCGTCTCGCCGCGGACGCCGAGCGCCAATCCGGGGGAGCGTTCCTCACGGACGATGATATCATGAAGTTGGGCCTGATAAGCGACGGCGCCTGCACGGATTGCGCCCTCCTCGAAAAGTATGACGAACAGGCACTGCGTACGGCGGAGGAGACATACCGGCGTGCGCACCACATTGACGCGTTCAACGAGGACGCACTGGCGGGAATGGTCCGTGCCCGGCACGCCCGGGTCCTGAAACGCAACCTCACGTCCGATGTGGATATGCGCAACGTCTTGCGCAAGCGCCTGACCTCGACCGGAAGCGGCCAGGACATACTCATCGAAGAAATTGACCTGCTCGAGGACATCGCCGCACAACAACAGGAGTCGATCGAACTGTTGCTCGACCTCATTCGTGACCCCGTGGTCCGCGGCGCCGGCGCACTGCATCGCGCAGAGTTTACGATCGCCGATCCATCGCTTGTCGCCGACACCTTCAAGCTGCTGTTCAACTCCGGAAAGCGTTACGCCGACGCCGAGCTGGCTATCGCAAACCGCGAACTGCGTCGGTCCTATTTCATCCGGTCCGCACGCGAGAACGCCCTCTCCCGCCTCAATGCCGCCCGGGCATCGCTGATGGTGTTGATTCAATTGGCGAATCCGTACGTCGACAGCTCGCTGTTTCTCACCACGGACGCCATGCGCCTGACGACGGCCATGTCCGAAATGGCCGAGGTCGCCAATCGTACCCACGACGGCTACAACCCCTT
>JAJFLQ010000084.1 GCA_021772615.1 Verrucomicrobiota bacterium
GACTAAAACGCCAAACCTAATGCCCTGTGATTCCAATCATGCACGGAATTAGAAATGTTGGTAATTGGGATTTGGAGATTATTTATTATTTGATGCCTGTGATTTGGGATTTCTTGATCGAAATCCTTTTCGAACGACCTCAAGATAGGCGATCGGCGATCACTTGAGGCACCGGCGGCACCGGCGGCACCGGCGGCACGTCCCGCGGAGCGTAGTTCGGTGGAACGACCAACTCAGCGGGCAAATTGAGCGCAGCGAAATTTGATCCGCTACAGTTGCTTGTTAAATGCCATTTACGCCTGAAACGAAATTGTGATACAGCGACCAATCCGGCTGCTTTGAGTTTTCGACTTCAATTGGAAATACAGGCTTTCCAGCAAGTGAGCCATTTAGGCGTTGCATCCAGTCTTCAATGTCTTTGACATACCAATGCCACTCTTTTCTGCCATTTCCCGTTACTACTAGCATGAGATGACTTATGCCAGATTTGTCTAATTTTTCTAACGCATCTTCAAACACTAACTGAGCTTCGTTTGTCTCCGCATCTGGCATTCCACCGTCATTTGCTGGCGAGTACGGCCAGTAGGCGGAAATTAAAAAAGGGTAGTCTGATTCGACGGAACCTTCCGGGACAGACTGCAGACTCCTAAAAATAAGTGGCTTGCCTTCCTCCTCACCTGTTGCAGTGAAATAAAGGTCTTCAGCGCTAGCTCCCGACACAATAAAACTCCATAAAATTATCAGTTTGGCTAAGTTCTTCATTTGGTATTCAACAATGCGAATCTACTGCGGAGCGAAGCGGAGTCAGTAGCATTCGCATTGTTCTGGCGCGAGCGAAGCGAGTCGCCAGAACAAGTTATTATCCTAACAGATTAGCGCTTTACAGCGCGCTCCTGCACTGCACTATACATCACGTGGAGGCTGGGTTTTCCGTCTCGTAGAACTATATCCTAGACTGCCGGACTTGCAACATGCGTGCCGCATGCGCTATCGTCAGCATAATTGTGATTTTCAAATCGACGGAAGCGAGCGCCTGATCAACACCAAAGAGTGGAGCGCGGCTTGAAATCATCTATACATATTCAGGTGTATGAATTATTCAGGTGTAGACTATTGAATGGAGATGCAGCTGTATGAAAGCCATTGTTGCCGAGCGTGGTCAGGTGACAATCCCCAAGCCGCTACGCGAGCGGCTTGGGATCACCCCGCGAACTGCTCCGGACTTTTTTGAGGAAGACGGTCGGTTAGTCGCCGTCAAAGTTGTAGCCGAAGATTCGGTTGCCGCCGTAACGGGGTGTATTCAATTGGCCAAACCGGTCGATGGCGTCATTGAGGAAATGCGCGAGAGTATTCGCGAATCACGTTAGCGATATTCATTGGCTCACAGTCCTGCGGGATGGCTCTTCTTGCGCTGTTCACGGGAACACGACTGACACCTACAAAGCCGCCAACGAATGCGGCGCCGAGAACCTTAGCTGAATGGCGTTTGATTTCCCCTCGATGACATCGGTGCGTGACGTGATAGCAACAATGCTCCATTGTATAAACCTTTGATATCAATCTGCTTGTTGAGACAGCTATCTCATGAGAGATACTAATGATAGGACAAGGAATCCGCCATTTCGGAAAAAGAAGCTATGATATTTGGAAGCGACGCATATGTAACAACCAAGCGCATCCCGGAAAATCCCCCTTTACCTCGGAAAATTCGAGCAACTTGTTGCGTCAAAAATGCGAAGAATAGTATACCAAAGAACGATGTGGGCACCCTGCAGTCCCCGGGATCGACAGGTGTTGTGGAACTCCGCCGCTCGAACATGATCCACGTCCACATCGCTCTATCGCTGTCGGCTCTTCTTACAATCATAATCGGGATCCGGGTCCATTGTTCCAAATACGTCCAGAATCTCCAGCTGCTTCCGCTTCGCCACAAATTCCTTGAGCGCCAAATTTAAGGTTTCCCGTTTTGTCTTCAGTTGTCCAACCTCGCGAGCCAACTCCAACAGATCTGTGTCAATTGCCAGGTTTGTCGCCATCATGTTCTCCGTCTCTACTCAGGGCTCACATAACTCGACACAATGGCATGTATAAACGCTGAAATCAAGATCAGAAAAACAGCTAGTTTTCGGGTGTCTCTTCGTTCGCCATGTCCGACTTCTTGCACGAGCGGCGACGGCACAGGTCGATTATCGCGCTGATGGTCGGATTTCGGTAAACGGCGTTGATCGTCAAACGTATTCCGAGATCGCGATCCAGCGCGCCGATGATGCGGATGATGTCCACTGATGTGGCGCCGAGGGCCGTGAGATTAGCCAGAGGATCTATCGGTTCCAGCGCGAACACCGAGGTTACCGCACCAATGATTTTCGCCTCCGTCTTCTCGTCCAATGTATCGGTGTAGCTAACGGGTACAGTTCGTTCTTCGTCGATACCAGACATGTTGGTTGCTGATTCAATTGCTGTAGGTGCTGTCTGTTCTTGGTGCCTGCTCTCGACGCGACAGCGTTTCATGGGCATGTCCCACGTTGCCGGATCGTTAGCAAGGTCGTCGAGCAGACCGACATACGCATCGATCGCGTCGCGCATGAGGTGGCGATCCAGAATGTCGGTGACCCAATTCCAGTTAATAATCAACTCGCCCGCATTTTCGATGACCTGCACGTCAAGCCATACTTGCGGTGTCTGCAGCACGCTGTAAACGGGATCCCCCAACCAGAACAGTGAATCCATGTCTGTTCGATTGCGATTCAACGACACGGCCGACGTGAACACCACCGGGATATACGGTTCCGGCCGGATTCCCAGTCGTCTGTTTCGCTCGCGCAGGACGTCGACGCCGTCTACATGGCGATGGTCGAGGTCGGTCCATAGGCGCCGCTGCAGCCGATGTGCCCGCCCTCGAAAGGTCGATTCATTCTCGGTGTCGACTTCAAGCAGCAGAAGTGATGTAAAGTCGCCAACGAGTCGGTCCACGTCCGGATGCACCGGGACCCGGTCGAACGTGGTTAGTGCGATCGTGAAATGGGATGACTGGCTCCACCTTTTCAGAACCTCCGTGAATGCGGTGATGAGCACACCGCTCACGCTTATTTCGGCTTCTTTGGCTTTGGCGTTGAACGTTGCCCAAGTTTGCGGTGAAAGCGTCTTCCGTATCTGGTCGAAAGTAGGTGAAACCACATTTGACGGGTGTGTTTTCATTGGCAATTCGGGGGCCGGCGGGATGGTCTCTATTCGATCCCACCAGTAGTCGCTCGCGGTGATTCGGCTGCTGCTGTAGCGCAGTCGATTCAGGTTCAACACGTAATCGCGAAAGGAGTATGCGATCGGTGGCAACGTCGTCTCAGGCGAACGGTACAGCGTGCGCCATTCGTCGAAGAGCAGGATTTTGCTCCATAGATCGAGGATGAGTAAATCGAAGCTCATATGTAGTCGCCACGCCTCGTCAGACAAGCGTGTCGCTCGGATCTGAAAAAGAGGCCAGGATCCGGCCTCCATCACCTGATGCGACATCTGCCGACGGATTTGTTGCAGCTGTGATGTTTTTGCCTCTGTCGACATGGCTCGAAGATCCAATTCTGCTATGGCATAGGATGGTACGGTCTTTGCAACCTGCTGGGCGCCGTCGGGCAATATTGTTGCTCGCAACATGTCATGTCGCACGACCAGTCGTCGCCAGGCCGTACAAAGTCTGTCGAGATCAAGGTGACGGCTGTCGATCTCGGTATATCCGTGGCAGGCAACGTTGCCAAGCCCGAAGCCGTCACGTCGGCCGACCCAATACGCTTCCTGGATGGTCGTGAGGGGAAAGGGAGAAAGGCGGTCGTGCCCGCATCCTCCCGCGGTCGTCGCATAGGCTTTTTCGAGATCCAGGTTCTCATCCCTCAGGAATCTGAGAATGTCCGATTTCCTGGTGCGCAGATCATTGAGTATGGTCGGCGTCAAGACACCACGAGGCGCGCGGTAGCGGAGGTCGTTCTCTGAGATCCAGAGCGTAATCCCGGAGCGCTCCAGGCGGCGTAAGTAATCGAGCATCGTCAGACTACGCCCTCGTCCCATTTCGCACGCTCCGGTGCATCAACGGATTCGTTCAAGAAAGACCAGGGCGCCTGTTTCCCGCTGCTGTCCGCAGTGCCGCCCAGAAGGTGGTGAAGGTACACGTGATGATCGCTCAGCTGGAAATACGGACGGATGCAGGAAAAATCGAGATTGCCGATCTGACACAGGCCGATACCCACAGTGCACGCGGTGGTTTCCAGATGTTGCGTCATGGCCCCTGCTTCCAGTAGCACGAATCGATACGAGAGATCACCATAAATAGGCGCAATCGCTTTTAGGTCCGCGATCAGGAACAGACCAAAAGCCGAGCACTCAAAAACCGGGCGGTTGGGAAGCCCGTAAATTTCGGGTCCGAACGGTGTGCCGGCGTGCAACGATTCCAGCGCGTGCTCGACTGGGTGGTAATAATACGCACCGTCGGGGATACCGCTGATACCGCCGGCGCAGACCGTCAGGTACGTTTGCACCGGATACAGCCCGCCTGCAGAGCCGTAGTGATACCTATAGCGGCCGTCTACGCTCCGTGCCCGCAGGCAGCTGAGAAGATTCCAGATTGCCGTCGGCGACGTCGGGAGCGGGCCGAAATGACGGTCGCTCTTCCTGGTACCGGCCTGACGGACGCCGGGGATGTCGCCGGTCGTGCTGATTTCTGGCCGGATGTAGGCTATCGCCGGTCGGCGGAGGCCGTGGCCTGACCTACGGAATTTTTCTCTCTCCGCCGGGTCGAGGAGGAGCGGCAGGGGCTGCGAATCGACGGGTACACCGGTCGATCTTAACGACGCGCCGTGATCCTCCTGACCGATGTGTCGTAGATGTGCCACGATATCGCGCACCGTGCGCAAACGAAACAGCGACGCCATCTTTGGCGCAGTTCCAAATGCGAACTCGATTTTACGTGCCAGCCGCATCATCCCGATGGATGTCAGACCGCACGCGAACAAATCCAGCGTATCATCCGAAATCTGCATATTGAGGATCTCAGACACCATCTCTGCGACTCGCCCGGCTTCCGCAGTCATGTCATGTGCTATCGTCGTTGTTGACGTCTCCTGCGATGTTGACGCAAGTGCACGCCGGTCGATTTTCCCATTGATGGTCAGCGGTAGGTCCGGCACGATTCGGAATACGCCGGGCACCATGTATTCCGGCAGCCGCTGCGACGCGAAACGCCTGATCTCTTCCGTGTTCACGTGCGTTTCGGCTGTTGTCGTGATATAAGCCACGAGCCGCTTGTCGCCGTCGCGGTCGCCGATTACATCGAGTGCCGCCGTTGCGACCGCCGGGTGTTGCTGCAGCGTTTCCGTAATCTCTCCAAGTTCAACGCGGTAGCCTCGAATCTTCACCTGCGAGTCCTCGCGTCCCAGAAACTCGATAAGACCGTCCGGCAGGTAGCGGCCAAAATCGCCGGTGCGATACAGCCGCTCGCCGGTAACCGGGTGTCGTGTGAAGGCCTTACGCGTTTTTCTTTCATCGTTGAGATAGCCGGATGCCAGACCGGCGCCGCCGATATAAATCTCGCCGGGCACCCAGGTCGGGCATGGCGTAAAGTCGTGCTTGCATACGTAGATGGTTTGGTTTTTCAGTGGTGTGCCATACGGCACGCTCGAAATGCCTCTGTCCATCCCGTCGATCACGTGGGAAATCGACCAGATCGAAGCCTCGGTTGCGCCGCCAAGACTGACGATGGTTACGTTGCGGGTCAGGCGGCGAATACGATCTGCCAGGTCCAGCGGGATCCAATCGCCGCTCAACAGAACGAGACGGAGCGGCAGCGGCTGAAGCTCCGGGTGTGTTTCGACATATTCGACGAGCAGCACCATCAGCGCCGGTACCGAGTTCCACACCGTAACGCCACGGCCGACAATGAGCGCCGCCCATTCCGCAGGATTCCGAGGGTCCTCCGGATTCGGCAGGATAAGTTCGGCTCCGGCCGCGAAGGCGCCGAAGATGTCGTAGACCGAAAGATCAAAGCTCAGTGAAGACAGGCCGAATATGCGGTCGTCGGACGTGATATCGAACCGATGGTTGATATCCAGAATGGTGTTGACGACAGCCTTGTGCTGAATCATTACGCCCTTCGGCGTACCGGTCGACCCTGACGTATAGATGATATATGCCAGGTCTTCGTGGGACGTATCCGTGGCCTGACGGTTCGGCTCAGGGGCCGAAGACATCCGGGTATCGACGACGATGACATCGACGCCTGCGGGCGCCGGCGCCTCGTGGGGAAACGCGGCCTGGACGAGCACCATGGCAGCGCCGCTCTCCGCGATCAGGAGTTCCCGACGGCGTTGCGGCAGGCGCCGATCGATCGGCACGTAGGCGTTGCCCGACATCAATATTCCTAAGACCGATACGACTTGTTCCCAACTTTTCTCCATCTCGATAGCGATCAGGCTCCCTGGTTGATATCGGTATTCGCAGATCCTGGATGCCAATCCGTTAGCCAGCGTGAGCAGCCGGCGATACGACAACGTGTCGTAACCCACCGTCAATGCCGGGCGTTCAGCCTGTTTCGTCGCTGTGACGACGAACCCTGAGTGTAACAGCGTTTCCGGCGTCACAGCGTTCGTATCGTGTTTGTCGCACGGCGCCGACCACTCCGCTGCCTTCACCAGGTTGCCGCGAACCGTTGACAGCGATTCCCGCCAATAACAATCGCCGCAAGACAAATGACTTAGCAACGCGTGATAGGCGGCAATCATCTCTTCTGCGAGACCATCGGGATACAGATCAGACACAATGTCCCAGTTGTAGGCAAGCGCGCCGTCTCGTTCTCGTACCTGGTGATCCAGAACCACCTGCGGCGTCTGCGAGATCGTAAAAACCTGGTCGCCCAGCCATGATACGTCATCCGCTCCGGCCGACTGCTGGTCGTCGCCGATCATGCTGGTAAACACGACCGGGAACAACGCGCCGACACGGTCAGCACGGGATTGGATCCATTCGCGAATGACTTCCACCCCGTTGAAACTGCTGTATGTTAATTTCTCTTTGAGGTCGTGTTCGATCGTTGACGCGGCGCACGCGAAATCGGCGTCGTTGCTCAGGTCTACCGGCAGCAGCATCGTCGATGTCACATCGCCGATTACCGCCGCGAAGGTCTTGCTTCTGGCAAGTGGATTTCGTATCGTCACATTCAGCGTGAATGCGGCGTTGGCGTACAAGTCCAGGATCGCAGCAAACGCCGTCAACAACACCGCGGTCGGTCGAATATCGTGACGTTCTGCGTCGTGTTTAAGGCGCTGCCAGTGGTCGGCGTCCAGGGTCATCCGGAGGCTGGTGAAATATGGCTTTTTTGCGGTGTTTGGATTCCTTACAAGCGGCAGCGTTGGTGCGGGGTGCAGAGACGGCAGTTGTGACAACCAGTATTGCCGGTCCCTGCGGTAGGAGTCGGTCTTCTTTCGCCTGGAATCGGCAATGACGAAGTCGCGAAAGGACGATGTCACAGGAGCACATTTCGTGTCCGGCTCGTTGTAGAGTTGCGACCATTCGTTAAAGAGCCGGGACTGGCTCGCAGCATCGACGATCAGGCGATCGAGACTGATGTGAATACGGGTGTTGCCGCCGCCCAGTCGCGACGCGCAGATTTCGAACAGCGGCCATTTGTTTGCCGGCAGCACCTGGTGCGACAGGCGACGACGTATTGCCGCCAGGCGGTGCCGCTTGACAGCGTCGGCGAGGTGGTCGAGCCGATACTCGGCGATGGAATATCTCGGCACATCGGGCAGGACTCGCTGGCAGCCGTCCCGGGAAATTACGGTTCGCAAGACATCGTGGCGATCGATCAGGCGGCGCCAGCATTTGCCTAGCAGACCAATGTCCACGTCGTCGCAATCAATTTCCAGGTAACGATGCGTCGAGACGCCGCCGAGTTCGACAACATCCTGGCGGCCGATCCAATAGGCCTCCTGAAGGTCGGTGAGCGGGTAGGGCTCGTATCGCCGGGCCTGCGCAGCGTGCGGTTCACCGTCGTTGGCATCTTGCTTGGTTGTGTCGTGGCTCATGTCATGGAATCTGATTGGTGGGCAGGCGCCGTCGGCATCACGGGCGCCCGTACGATCCACATTGATCGTAATGTTCCAAAGGAATAATCAATAAAAAAACGGTAATGTGAAAACATCAGACGTCAACGGCATCCTCACCAGTGCGTTCGAAGCTTGTGCCAGACATCGTGCCGATGCCATCGCCATCATCGAGCCGAATCTAAGCGGCTCGCCTGGAAGCGATCGGCAGCTCACCTTTGGCGCGCTGAAGCGATCGGCCGATGCGCTTGCAACGGAACTGGCCAAATACATTCATCGTCCGGAAACGATCGTGGGGATTTGTTTGCCCAACGGCATTGATTTCGCAATGGCGATGGTCGCGGTGATGAAGGCCGGCGGCGTCTGTCTGGCAATCACACCGGATCAACCGATCGACCGTGTCGCGTCGATCCTGTGCCAGACCGCATGCTCGATTATTGTGTCTGATGATGCGATCCGTCCAAAACTGGATGAAGTCTATCGAGACAGCCTCACGATTATTGACGCCACGGCAATCGCCGAGCGTTGTGCGCCATCGACTCGTTGCCGCCACAACAGGAGTCTGCATTGCGATCAGCTCGCTGTCGTGTGCCTCACATCCGGTACATCCGGCGACTTCAAGGCCGTGATGCACTCCCACCGAAGCCTCGCGCTGCGCCCGCGCACAGGCGGCCTGGCGCTTGACCCCAAAGCCGATCGCCTGTTTCTCGCGTCGCCGCTTGATTCAGTCATTTTTGTCGGTGAGCTTTTTCGCGCGTTATCCGGAGGGCTGAGTATCGTCATGTATCCGCCGAATCGATTGGTGGATGTTGCGGTGCTCGCGTGTGTTATCATGCGGCACCGGGTGTCGTCCATTCGGTTCGTTCCGGCGCTGCTGCGCCTCTTCCTGGAAACGCCGCAGAGCCGGCAGTGCAACACGTTGCGGTCGGTCGTTTGTTCCGGCGAATCGTTGCCGCCGGATCTCGTTGCTGCCGCCAGGCGCCGTCTCGGCGCGATCGTGTACAGCGTCTACGGAACCAGCGAGACCGGAGGAACCACAATCAAGGAGCATGTGGAGACGGATTCAGAGGATGTTGCCGACATCGTCAACATCGGGAAGCCGTCACTCAACACCGTATCGGTCATCAATCGTCATGGCGATCCGGTCGCCATCGGCGAGACCGGCGAGATCGTTGTCGCCGGAGCCATCGCACGAGGATACTTGAATCGGCCCGGGATGACCGCGGCCGCGTTCGTTCCGGATTCGGCGGGGACCGGCGGTCGCAGGTATCGGACGGGCGACAGCGGGCGATTTCTGGCAAACGGAGATCTCGTGTTCCTCGGCAGGAACGACAATCAGATACAACTCTACGGGCATCGCATCGAACTGGATGCGATCGCGGCCGGCCTGTTGACTCATCCGGATATCCTGAACGCCGTGGTGCTGGCAAGCGATAGCCGCGCAGTACAGCGTTCGCTGAAGGCATTTATCGTGACGGCGGATGATGTACGCCTGTCCGTCGACGCGGTGAAATCGCATCTCCGGCACTGTCTACCCGACGTCATGGTCCCTGCTCACATCGTCTTTCTGGAGGCACTGCCACTGAACGCTGCCGGCAAGGTCGATCGGCGCGCGCTGGCGGCTGGCGTCGTGTGACGCCAATGTCGTTGGGCTAAGGCTTTTTTCTCCACGACGTGAAAGTGCGCTCCTCGTTGTGGTTACCCGCAGCTTTGGATGTCGCATTTCGAGCGCTTTTCCAACGCAATGAAAACATGCGGAGGCCGATACTGTATGTGTTAGGTCGATGCCGTGATTGATAATTGCGCAAAGCGCTTTGGAGTGCGGCGGCTTGACGCCGCTTTGGAACGCGCCGGAGGCAAGACGCCTGGCGTGATCCTCAAGTGTCGGCAGGCTGAAAGCCGATCCTACTTGCGATACGCGGGAAGCTGGAAACTACGAAAGTCACAAAAAGACATGCAGGCGGATGGCGGGGTGTTTACGTTGCTGAGTGTTATATAGCCAATTTTCACGACGTTCGCGTAATTTTTCGTTGAACAAATCTGAACTCCAAGATAACGGCAGGCCGTCATTCCTGGAGGGTCACAGTCCTCTGCGACCGCACACAACGACGACGTATTTCGGACGCAGAGGACTGCGTCCCTCCAAATCTTCGGGTTTGGACGCAGAGGACTGCGTCCCTCCAGAAGGTTCAGGTTAGTGACGGTGCTCAGTCCTAAAGTATGTGGCATTGCGATATATCGAATACGCCGAAAATCACGGCAGGCCGTGTCGATCCTTTGTCGTAGTTCTGCTTTCCTCACGGTCCGGGTTCGTTATGGATAGGGCAGCTCATGAAAACAGCCCCCAACATCGTTCCGCTTGCCGGACTTGTTTCCGCCGAGTTCCTGTCCCACATCGGCAACCAGATCGCGGCCGTCGCGATTCCGTTGCTGGTGCTGGAGTATACCCGTTCGCCGCTGGCGACCGGGCTGGTCGGCGCCGCCGCCGTCGTTCCCGTTATACTGGCCGCAGTTGTGGGCGGTCGATCGATCGATCGAATCGGGGCGTGGCGCGTGAGCGTCGTTGCCGATGCCTTGAGTTTCTTGTCGGTCCTGGCATTGCCGGCAGTAATTCTCAGTTTTGTGGATATCCCTTTGCCGCTGATTCTCGGCCTGGTTTTCATGGGCGCGTTGTTTGATCCCACTGGCGTCGCGTCGCGCCAGGTCATGACACCGGTCCTGGCACGAGTCGCACGCGTACCGCTGGCCAGAGTAAATGCCGTGCGCGGCGGCCTTGAGAACGGCGCAGATAGCCTCGGACCCGTAATTGGCGGCGGCTTGATCCTGCTCGTCGGTGCAACACATGCGTTGTTTGTGAACGCAGCGAGTTTCCTGGTGGCGATTGCGATCACTATTGTCGCCGTCCCCCGGCCGCGGAGAGCGCGGACCATGCCCGCACCTGCCGGTTCACGAAGCGCCCTTCGGTTTATCCTGCGCCATCCGTCGCTGCGGGGACTCGCATTCACAGGTATGGTAGCGAACGCTGTGGTCCTTCCATTCATCATGGTCTGGCTGCCGATTATTGCATCATGGCGCTTCGGTGCGCCCGCGTTTCTCGGCGTGTGCCTGGCCGTATTCGGCGTGGCGGCGGCACTGGGTGCATTCGCATACGCCCGCCTGTCCGCCGTGTTGTCTGCTTCCCGAATCTTTTATGGCGGACTCATCGTCACCGCGCTGTCGATCGTATATTGCGGTTTTTCCGGAACCGTTGTCGGCGTGATCATGGCTGTCGCCGTGGCTGGTTTGCTGCTCGGCGCCGGCAATCCGCTTGAACAAACGCTGCTTCACGAAGCAACGCCCGCTGCACAGGCAGGACGGGTCTTTACGACCCTTACCGCAATTCGCTATGCCGGCGGGCCGTTGGGCCTCGTTCTCGCCGGTGCAGCGGCTGAGGCATCCGCGGTCGGTATCAGTACTGCCGTGGGTGGGGGGATCTTGCTGACAACCGCGATTGCAGGCTGGTGGTTGATGCCTCTCGAAACTGTGGAACTTGTTCAGCGTGAAATAACGTAGGCATTCCTGCCTGCGATTGGTGGAGCGACGTCCCGGACGCACGCAGGAATGCCTACGCCACTTGAACCCCGGGCATGATTGTCGACCGAATGTCACGGTGCAACGTGCATCCGAAATCTGGCGGATGCGTCCGCCGAAAAAGAACGCCAAACAATACAGCGTTCCATAGGTATACGTATTCTGATTCTCGAATACAATTTTCTGGAGGGTTGCAGTCCCCTGCGACCGCCCTCACACGACAGCATGCGTTGGCCATTGAGACCTTCGCCGGTTTTTTCGGTTTGAAACAGATTCGGACACAGAGGACTGTGTAATGTCCATTACATTCTATATTTTCACAGATTCGGACACAGAGGACTGTGTCCCTCCAAATCGTCGTGCTCGACGACAGGGTGAATAGACTTCATCAGGATTCAGGCCTTAATCTGTAATTTAGATGCTCTTGAAACAGGTAGGCGAAAGCCTGTACTCTCAGCAGCCATGCCTGGGCATCAAGGCTCTACGACTTGCTGAACGTGATCCAAAAGCCGCCGAATATCGCCGTGAGGCGTGGCGATCGTTCGCAGCATCGACAGTTTTGCACTATCATAATCGTTGTGCTGCAGCGTAGCAGATGATGATGCCGTCTCGTAGGGAACTCCGGAAATCGGCAGTGATCCTGTTCAACGTTCGATTCACACATTCAATTTTATCCAAAACGCGCCGGACGATTCGATATCGTTCGACACTTAGGTACGCCATTGACATTCACATTTATTCATGCCGCAGATATTCATCTGGACAGCCCTCTGAGAGGGCTGTCGCGTTACGAATCCGCACCGGCGGAAGCGATCCGAAACGCGTGCCGCCGGGCCCTGGAGAACCTTGTGGATTTGGCCATCGAACAAAAGGTCGCTTTTTTGCTGCTGGCAGGGGATCTCTTCGACGGCGATTGGAAAGACTACAGCACCGGTATCTTCCTGAGCCGGCAGATGGGACGATTGGCCCGACACGATATATCGGTTTACGCCGTTGCCGGCAATCACGACGCTGCAAACCGCATGACGAAAGCCCTGGATACCGCCGCAAACATGACAATGTTGTCGTCACGCAAAGTGGAAACAGTCATACTCGACGCGCTCGGCGTTGCTATCCACGGTCGTAGTTTCCCGACACAACATGTTGCGGAGAACCTCGCCGCGGACTATCCCGGGGCCGAGCGCGGCATGTTCAATATCGGCCTGCTCCATACCAGTCTTGATGGACGTGAAGGGCACGCAGCCTATGCGCCATGCACCGTCGACGACCTGTGTTCCAGGGGCTATGATTACTGGGCGTTGGGCCATGTGCACCAGCAGGAGTTTGTGTCGCGAGACCCCTGGATCGTGTTTCCCGGTTGCATTCAGGGACGGCATATACGTGAAACCGGCGCCAAGGGCTGCGTGCTGGTGACGGTTGAAGATGGCGCCGTGAACGACGTGGAGTGTGTGCCGCTGGATGTGATGCGCTGGGCAGCCCTCGGCGTCGATGTCGCAGACGCTGAAGACATGAGCGCGGTTCGGGAGCGCACCCGGAACACCCTCGAGACGGAATACGAGTTGGCCGGCGGTCGACCGCTGGCGATTCGTGTTCGCTTCGAAGGCGCTTCGGTTATTGCGGACACGTTCGCAGCCTACCCGGAACGATTCGAACATGAGATCAAGGCCCTGGGAGCCGAGGTCGCCGGGGATGACGTGTGGATAGAGCGCGTCGAGAACGGAACGACCGGAAGGCGCGATTTAGCAGCGATGGCGTCCGAGAACACGGCGATCGGACAGCTGCTGGGTGAGATTCTGGCGACACCGTCCGATCCCGATGAGATTCACGGCCTTTCGGCATTGGTCGGAGATCTCAGGCAAAAACTGCCGTCCGCCGCCTTCGGCGACGGCTCTGCTCTGAACCTCGACGAGCGCGACACCATCGAGCGCCTGGTCGAAGAAGCGAAACAGATGTTGGTGGGCAGGCTGCTGACGACAGGTGACGGCAAATGAGAATAGACCGTCTCGACCTCATCGCCTATGGTCCCTTTTCCGACACGTCCCTGGATCTGTCCACAGGTGATGTTGGTCTGCACATCATCTACGGGGACAACGAAGCGGGAAAGAGCACGTCGTTGCGGGCACTGATTGCCTGGTTGTTCGGCATTCCTGCGCGTACAAGCGACAATCATCGTCATGCATACGACCAGCTTCGTGTTGGCGGGCAGCTCCGGTTGTCGACCGGGAGGACGCTCGAGTTTGTCCGGCGCAAGGGGAGAAAGGATACGCTGTTGGCATTCGGAGCCGATACCACATTGGACGATGCCGAGTTGCGCTCGTTCCTGCCGCGCGAGATCGATGAAGGCTTGTTCACCAGGCTGTACGGCATCGATCACGGCAGATTGGTCGCAGGCGGACAGGAGTTGCTGAATCAGTCGGGTGATCTTGGCCAGGCGCTGTTCAGTGCAGCGGTCGGCACGGCGAGTCTCCGTGACGTGCTCGCCGAGCTGCAGAATGGCGCCGACGATTTGTACCGACCCCGGGCTTCCACAAAGCCGGTGAATAAGGCGATTTCCAGTTTCAAAGAGGTCCAGAAACGGATCAAGCAATCGAGTTTGCCGGTCGCGGAATGGAAGAGGCAGCAGAAGGACCTGTCGGACCTCGAAGTCGCCATCGTGAAGGTCGAGCACGATATCGATGCACGATGCAAGGAAAAAAGTCGGCTGGACAGACTGAATCGTGTAACAGGCGCGCTGGCGGAGCGTATCAGCTTGATAGAAAGACTCGCCGTATTGGACGAGGTGGTTCTGTTGCCATCCGATTTTGGCGACAAACACCGGGCAGCATGCGACAAGCTCCAGACCGCTCTTGAGGCGAAGGCGAAATATGAAGCTCAGCTGTCACGTCTGCGGGAGGAGAAACAGGCGTTGCGTGTTCGTGACGAGCTGCTGGACAATGAGGCTGCGATCCTGGCGATGTACAAGGAGCTTGGCGCGGTCGAGAAGACGATAAAGGACCGGCCGCAGCAGGATGGGAAGCGGCGTCACTTACGCAATGAGGCCGCAAATTTCCTGAAGGGAGTCCGCCCGGATATCGATCTGGACGGCGCAGACGCACTGCGGCCCTTGCTGAACAACAAACGGTCGATCAACGGCCTGGCGCGTAAGTACGACGTACTGAATCAGCGGAAGGAAAAGGCCGAGGCTACGCTGAAGGAATCGGGAGATGATTGCGATTCGCTCAGGAAGGAACGCGCTGCGCTGCCCGCACCGCTCCCCAATCTCGGCGATCTGAAGGCGGCAATTGCGTCGGCGCGCAAGGCCGGCGATGTCGAGCAACGGCTCTCCGACACACAGAAGCTTGCTGCCGAAGCACGTGGCGCATGCGACAGGGAACTGGCCAGATTAGGACGATTTTCGGGGACACTGGAAGCGTTGACCGAGGTTGCCATGCCGCTACCCGAGACATTGGACGTCTTTGAGCGCAAGCTCGATGAAGCCGGGGAGCGGTTGAGAGACACTGCGCGAAAGGCACAGGAGTTCGAGGATCAACTGAGGCAAGCCGAGCAGAATCTGAATGCGTTGTTGTTGGCGGGGCCAGTGCCCTCGGTCGCTGAGCTGCAAGCGCTGCGGGAACAGCGCGATGCCGAGTGGCGGCGTATAAGGCAGCGCTACATCGATCACGATGCCGTCGACGCGGAGAGCAAAGCGGATTTTCCGGAAACCGATGTGGCAGCGGCGTATGAACAGCTGGTCACAGATGCAGACAGCACATCGGACCAGTTGCGGATCGCTGCGGATACGGTGGCGAAACGGGCGAATCTCGAAGCCGAGATCGAAAACCTGAACGTGCGTCTGACAACCGTGCGGGTGCAGATCGAAGCGGCGTGTGCGGCGGAGGAGCATGGCGATGCGGATTGGAAGCAGATCTGGAAACCATTGGGCATCACACCGGGATCTCCCCGGGAAATGAAGCAGTGGCTGCTGCGAGTGGAGCAGCTGCGCGAGAGCAACGAGTCCGCGAATGCGATATCCGGAGATGCAAGGAAGCTCGCTGACACGCATGATGCACTAAAGGATATTGTTGCTCGTCGAATCAGCACATTCGACGACCGTATTGATCTTGATGCGATGAACCTGGAGGCGATGATCAGCCTTTGCGAACAGCGGGTCGAGCAGACGGAAATCACGCTTGAGCGGGAACGTCGCGTGACGGATTTGCTGCGTGACGGGGAGCGGAGGCTCAAGCGCACTCGAGATGAACTCCGCACGATCGAAGGCGAGCAGGCTGCATGGTCGCGGGACTGGCGTGAGGCCATTGACGGATTGGGTGTGAAACCGGATGTGCACCCGGAGCATGCGACCGAGACCTTCGAGCGGATGGAAGCGTTTTTCAATACTTTCGACAAGTCCGAGGAGCTGCGAAAACGCATTTACGGAATGGATGAGATTACCAAGGCGTTTGATAAACGGGTTTTCGCGTTTGCCGACGCTATCGGACTGGACCGTGACGGTCAGGAATCGACCACCATTGTGGCTCAGCTTCATCGGGATCTAAGCGAGGCGCGCGATGCCCTGGCGAGTTTACGTAAAATCCAGGAGCAGGAAAAACGAATTTCCGCGGAGATCGCGGACGCGGACATTACGATACAGGCGGCGACCGAGCAACTGAACGGGTTACGGGCACAAGCCGGGGTTGAAACCAATGACGCGTTGGCCGCAGCTGGAGAGAACTCCCAAAAGAAGCGGGGACTACGGGAGAAGCTCGATCTCGTCGAACAGGAGATCACCCGCAACGGGGACGGCCTGAGTATCTCCGAATTGGAACAAGACGCATCCGAAACGGATGTCGATACGATCGACGGAGAGTTGGAGAAGATCTCACTGGAGATTAAGGAACTACAGCAGAATCGCGATGCCCTGCGCGACCAGCGGCTCGCGCTCCGAAACGACATCCAAACCAAAGACGGCCGTGCCGCTGCCGCCGAGGCATCTGAGGAGGCGGAGCAACACCTTGCAACTGCCGTTTCAGGCGTCGAGAATTATCTTCGGCTCAGGATTGCCGCGTTGATCCTGGAGCAGCGAATTGAGGATTATCGCCAAAAAAATCAGGCGCCGGTTCTGGCGCGCGCCGGTGTCATTTTTTCCAGGTTAACTCTTGGCTCATATGCCGGGCTTCGCGATGAATTGGATGCCGGCGGCAAACCCATATTGCTCGGCGTCCGGCCGGACGATATGGAGGTGCCCGTCGACGGCATGAGCGACGGCACCCGCGACCAATTATTTTTGGCTCTCCGCCTGGCAACGCTCGAGCAGCATCAGAGCAAGGGAGAGCCGATGCCCCTTGTCATGGACGATATTCTCCTGAGCTTCGACGATAAACGGACGCGCATTTGTCTCGCAGTCCTGGCTGAGCTGGCTGCCCGAACACAAGTGTTGCTATTTACGCATCACCGACGCGTCATCGAATTGGCGGAGACGTGCAGTAGTCCCGCAGGAATATATATTCATGAGCTTGCCTGATGGTATTGACGCAGGCCCAGCGTCGGATGGAACTCAACCCGTTCCGGCCGGTTGCGAGACACAGCGATCGGCGGCGTACCACGTTATTTGCTTGCGGCCTGATGTTGGAAGTTCGCGATTTATCGTGGGTTTCACGCTCCGTCGAGCAAGCGCAAGCACGCTGAAGCGCGAACTTACGGCCGATGTTGGATTCGCACGTTACAGTGCCGCGGCGTGACAGAGGACAGTAAGGTTCGCAGCCGCGCAACAACCCCGGGAGCACCACAGTGGACACAACGTTCATCGAGCAGGAACTCTTCGTTCGGCTGATTCAGGTTAGCGAGTTGCTTCAGGCGGCATGCAACGACGTCTTCAAGCCGTACGGGCTGACGCATCAGCAATACAATGTCCTTCGGATTCTCAACGGCGCCGACAAATCGGGTTTGCCGACAAGGGAGATTGCGAATCGTATGATCAACCGTGTGCCGGACGTGACCCGTTTGATCGATCGGCTCAAGGCCAAGAGGTTCGTATCCCGTCGCCGCTCGCAGCGCGACCGTCGGGTTGTAAAGGTACACATAACAGAAGAGGGGATCGCACTGCTTCAGACGTTGCGTCCGCTGGTTGATGCGCTGCATCGCAAACAATTCTCGGCACTCGATGAACAGAAGAAGCGAACCGCCATCGGAATCCTGGACCTGATTCACAACGACGAATCCGTTTGATGAATGGGAACTACGAAAGACACGAAAGCACGAAAAGATCAATTTGGAGCTGAAGGCGGTTGTCAAGTCCTGACTTAAAGTTGACACT
>JAJFLQ010000085.1 GCA_021772615.1 Verrucomicrobiota bacterium
AGGGGTCTGCCGACATTCGGCAGTATCAGCAAAAAAATCGAAAAAATACTTAACCCAAACGGTTAACTTCACAAAAAATCGATAACGGGTGATCGACAAGTCCAGCCGGGGCCGATTTTTCGCCCCTTTTCGAATAGGGTCCACCTTGGGCGGCGCAAGATGGGGCAGTAGATTCATGAAGCGACGCGCTTGCGATGCCGGTCAGGGCTTGGTCGCGACTCATCACTGTATCCATCCAAAGAGACGTCGCGCGGAGCGCTGGATTGCAGGTCACATCGAACGATTCTGTATCTGAACCGACAACGAACAAGAACAAGTAAATCCCAACGATGACAACGCTGGATACATTATGCCTGGATGTCTACAAAGTCACCTCGCAAACCAGTGACAACGATCGTCTGAGTCTGCTGGTCTTACAGGCCTGTATACGAGAAAGCCTAGGCACCTATGCGTATCTTGAAATAGGCAGTTATCTCGGTGGAACACTTTTGCCTTTTGTTCAGGATCAGCACTGTCAATGTATTTACAGCATTGACAAGCGAGGAATGTTACAACATGACGAACGGGGTGTTGTCTACAGCTATATCGCCAATAGCAGCCGGAGGATGCTGGATGGACTCAGCCGTCATTGCTCTCGGGAGGATCTGGATAAAGTCCGTTGTATTGACGGTATCAGTCGTGAATTGGATACAGCCCAATTTGAACCCATCGATTTTTGTTTGATCGACGGTGAACACACCGACCAGAGTGCGTGGGAAGACTTTCAACTCTGCCTGCACGTTTCCAGGCCGGACAGTGTGATTGTTTTTCACGATGCCGATATCGTGTACAAGGGTATCGGACGAGTCATTCAATATCTTGAAGACCAGACGTATTCGTTTAATGCCTATCACTTACCGGATGTGTTATTTGTGATTGAACTGGGTGAGTCGAATTATTTTCGACATGCATTGGTGCAGGAACACATCCTGAAAAATGGATTTCGGGGTTATCTATCGTCGCTCGAGCACACGGAACCTTTTCGACGCTTTTATAACACGTTGCCTTTTAAGATACTCAGAAATGTTTGGTACTTCCTTTGCAGGAAGAATGTCGTACCGTGAATCGGTGTGTTTATCGAGACACGTCGCCGGCGGACCGCAGGTTTACGGGACGGTAGTCTCTGAACGTTAACTCATTGGGCAAGACGGTATCCGTACGCGAATTCCAGATGATTGCGATATTTATCCGCTAGCGGGTGCAGGAAAACGTTTTTGCAGTGCACCCCGGCAAACCGATCGGATAGGCCAATGAAAAGAGTGCTTCTGGTTAGCTACTACTTTCCGCCAATGCTCGCTGTAGGCGGCTTGCGCGCACTGTATTTCGCGCGCTATCTGTCGGAATTCGGATATGCACCGATCATTTTGACATCGGAAACCGAGGAAACGATTCAGGCCGAAGCGCTGCAGCAGCTTCCCGCATGCTGCGAGATTCGGCGTGTGGCCAACTGGTACCGCTGGCGTCAGGACGTTTCCATTGAGGCCGTCATGGTAGCCGCACAGCTTGCTCGCGACCCCGGATTCGACCTCGTCTTCGGCACCGCGCCGACCTGGAGCTCGATAAAGACCGCCGCGATCATTGCCATGGTTTTCCGGCGTCCCCTGGTCGTTGATATCCGGGATCCATGGACCTGCGGGACTGCCTGGTTCCGGCGGAACATGTACTGGCAGGCGTCAAACCGGTTGTGGGAGCTTTATTCACTCCGGCGCGCCAAGCGTATCATTTACGTGGATCAACGGCAGACTGAGATGATGCAGCAGCGACTTTCCGCCGCAAGTGCCAAGAAGATGCTAACCATCACTCACGGTTACGATCCAGTGCCTGACGCGCCTGAACGGCACGGCCCGACGGACATGTTTCTATTGCTGCATTCCGGAAATCTCTACGAAGAATGCCGCCCGCCGAAATTACTGTTCTCCGCTCTCGCCCTTGCTTGTCGCAATCCCGAATTCGCGGCCCAGTCCCGTTTGCTGCTCTTCGGAAATGTATGTCAATACAAAGATCTCGTACGTCAGTGCGGCGTAGAAAAACAGGTACTCTTCTCTGGTTGTTTATCGTTTCAAGACAGTATACACGCCATGCAGGGCGCGGATATGCTCGTGCTGTATCAGGTCCACCGCGAGGCAGCACTGCAACCGACCTCCAAGATTTACGAGTACCTGTCGACACGGCGCCCGATTCTCGGGATTATTGCCTCCGACGGCGCCGCAGCCGATCTGCTTCGTGCCACGGGTACATGCCGTGTAGCAGGAAACTCTGATCTTCAGACCATTGCCGAAGGATTTCTGGCGGCCTGGCGAGATTGGCGTGCCGGCTCGCTAGAAACTCATACGCTCGATCTGACGCGTTACAACCGGCGAAACCTGACCGCCGCGCTGGCCCGTCAATTCGATGAAATCTTGTCGGACACGACATCAGCAAGGCATGGTGGCTGAAATGGTAAAGAATCCGGGCCTTAAGGCCCCGGCGTTGGATTACCCAGAGTACGACAGAGCTGTCAAGCGTCTGTACGCCAAATATTGGTGGAAGCGGCAGCGTGTAGCCACGTCTCTGTGAGACGTGCCGTTTTTACAGCGTGTAGCCACGTCTCTGTGAGACGTGCCGTTTTTACATTTCATTGCATTGCGGGCACGGCTCACAGAGCCGTGGCTACATCCCTAACGAAATGGATTCCGCGCACCAAAGCCGTAAAGAAAAGAAAAAGGCATTGCCGGTTCGCCACATACGCCGTCCTACGGGACTACGGCAAAGCCAGAGGTCGGTGAGCAGAGTCAGAGACTCTGGATTTCCACCCTTCATGAAACCCCGATACCGTCAATCCTGCGTGAATGCGACAACCCTTATGTTCCGTACCTCACGTTTTTCGAAGTATCAAAACGTCCTGAAACAGAACTCCGGGCGCCTCCTTCCAGTTACCCAGGTAATGCTGAACCAGCTCCAGTCCTGAACCGGAAATAAGGAGATCGAGACCAGCCGGGGAAAAACCAATCGCGCGCTCCGGAGGATCGGCCCATTGTGGGTGAAACCACATTGTCGAATGATACGATGGCTGGTCGAAAATCCATTTGTCCTGCAAGGTCGAATGAAATCTTCCCGGCGCATGCGTTCTCTGCTCACATCCGTTCCGGTAGGCGGCATCCAGCAGAAAGCAGGTGATGACAGCTTTTCCCCCAGACTTAAGAACGCGGCTTACTTCCTGAAGATAATGCACGGCGTCTTCCTCATTGAGATGTGTCCATACCGATAGTGCTGTAGCGAAATCGAAGGTGTCGTTTTCGAACGGCCATGTGATTTGATTCCGCTGTTGTTGTGGGGCGTATTCAGCATTGGCGGCGTCGACATGGACGAAGTCGAAGTGCGAGCGAGGGAATTGGCGGCGACAAAATGCTATGTTTTTCTCGATAAGGTCAATACCGGTGTAACGTCCGCAGCGGCCTAAAAACGGCTCACTGGCTATGGCCAACAAGCCTGTACCGCAGCCTACATCGAGGATTTTGTTATCCTCTTTTTCCTCGAGATGCAGAAACATCAAGGTCTGAACGATACCGGTGACGTAGGCCCATTCGGCATATGCAGAATTGCCGCTTTGCCGGAATTTCTCTCCGGGAATGAGACGAATGTTCCTGGTCGCATACAAGTGCTTTCGGTCGTAGATACGAAATGCCGCGTCCAGCCACCGATGGGGATGCAACCCGATTTTTCGGAGCACTCTACCTATTCGATCGAGAATATTCATGCTGGTTTCAACCGTGGCTCTAACCTGAATTAACCAGGGGTAACGAGATCGTGTGAATGTTGTGGCGTCACGGCAACTTGCTTCGGCGCAACGCAGCCGCTTTTAGCCGGGCTGAGACGTCGTCGCCATCTGCCGTCGCCCCGCTTGATGTCGATTGCCTGGATTCCAGCGGATGTGCCCGATGTGAATGACTGGAGATGTCGAAGGCCCGATAATATCCGCGAGAAAACCAGTCGATTATTTTGGCTCGCAGCCGACCATTGGGGTACGGACGGTTGTCATTCCCGCAGATGCCGTCATACAACGGTTCGCAAGCAAAGGGATACCATCGACGGTCGTCAGAGATGCAACGCAGTGTTGCTTTCGCATAGACCCGCTCAATATAGTTGCCCGCAGCTTCGTCGACGTGTTGAAGCGCGTAGGGGAGGATACGCCCTTTGAATATGTCCTTTCGAAAAACGGCAAACTTCGAATCGAACCACGTCAAATTGTGCGACAGCCGGCCCACGATGTCGAAATCAGCCGGCATACGCGACATGATGTCGTCAACATTCGAGATAAAAATTCGTGCGATCGATATGGCAACGTGACCGGCATCGCGCAAGAGAGCACTTTGGTCCAGAGCTTTTTCGAAAATATCCAGCTCCCCTATGGAACGCCCGTTGTTCTCGTTGTAACGGTCTGTCCGGAACGATATGAACTCAACACGTTTGTTTCCCGTATTGTGTCGATCGACGAGAGCTTCCAACCCGTCCAGCGGATATCCGGAATTGTCAACCACGACGATGTCCCGGATCGCCTGCTGCCGGGTTACCCATCGGACCAGAGCTTTTTCCGTGTCGCCCCGTCGCAATTCCAATTGATGCCGACCAGTCGGCTTCAGGAATTCTGGGTAATCAACCTTGATCGTCGACGTCAATACCAGGCATGGTTTCACAGTCATTTTTTCTGCCATCGCGGTTATGTATTGCGATATATTTCCAGATACGTATCGGCCGCTCGAGGCCAACTGTATTCGGCGGCGCGCCGCCGATTATACTGCCCCATGCCCGACAATTCTGCCCGGGCCTCAGCGGCATTCGACAAAGCGTTTCGAAGACCGGCAGGATCGGCTGGGTCATAGAGAAACGCGCCGTGTTGATCCAGTAATTCCGTCAAGCAACCGAGTCGCGGAGCGACGCAAACCCGTCCGAACGACATGGCCAACAACGCCGCACCGGACGTCAATATGCGGCGATACGGCAACACGACAACGTCGCAGGCGTTCATATATATCTGGACATCCAGATCGGGAATTCGCTTAAGCGTGCAGTGCAGGCTATGGATGTTCGCGTCGGCCCGCGTGAGTTCGTCTGCCAGACCTTGTTCCGTCGCTTCGCCGGCGACCCATAAGTCCGCATCGATGGGTTGCAAGTCCCGAAATGCATCAATAAGCTCCATGAGTCCCTTGTACGGTCGAATCTGTCCAAAAAAGAGAAATAACAGGCGGGAAGGCTCGATACCCAGCCGAGTTCGCGCCTCTTTCTGGCTGATCGTATTCGGATAGGCGTCAATATAGTTGGGATGATGAACGACATGCAAACGGTGCGATTGTCGCGTTAACCGATACCGGCGGACGACCGCTTCCTGAGCGGACTTTCCATGCGTAATCAACGCGTGAGCCAAGCGGCAAAACAACAGGCTGTAGAACCACTCGACGTTCGGCCGGCGTTTGTCGTGATTGCCCAGATTGTGGATTGTCCAGACAATGCGGCATCCGCACAGCCGTAAGATCAAGACCTGTACGAGAAACAAGGGCCCTTTGAACAGCGCACGACATGTTTCCCGAGAGCGATACGCCGGCAGAATGTAGGGGTCGATGAACTGGAAGTGTATGACATCCGGTTTTTCTTTGAGCGCATCAAGACAGAGGAGATGACGATACGGGATTCGCCGTACATCGACACCGAGGCGCTCCAGACTTGTGATCATCATTCGGCCGTAGGGATTCTTGTCGTCCCCGTTGTCAGGAAGATGCCAATGCGTCATTGGCGGAGATTCTCCGCGTTCGCCTCACTGCCCGACGTCAGGTGTATCGAAAGTTTATTCGCAACCAGAGCGGAAAATCGGCCAAACACGACCTCAAACGCAAAGCGCTTGGCGTGTTCTCTCGCCTTCATTGAAAGCAAGTCATACTGGTTTCGGTCGTCGAGACCTTCAATCGCTTGAATCCAGCAAGACAGGTTGCGGAAGTCTTCGATCAGAATACCCCCGTCGCCAACCGATTCAACGAGGCCGCCGTTGGTGCCGGCTATTGTCGGAATACCGCGTGCGCCTGCCTCGACGGGTACGCGCCCGAAGGGTTCTTCCCACATGCTCGGCATCAGGACGATCCCGGCCTGATCAAAGACGCTCCCCATATCGTCCGTCCACGGGTTACAGGTGACATTGGGACAATTCGCGGCCTTTTGTCGCAATGCGGTCGATACGCGAGCCCCTTCGAGTATCAGAAAGTCACGATCAGGCAACGCTTCGGCCAATTGTAACACGAGTTCCGCTCCTTTCCATCGATCCAGCCCCACAAACAGCAGGCGACGATTGCCGGAACCGGATCGGTCGTGTTCCGAGAATCGACACGTGATGAAAGGCGCGACCGCATGACTTTCAAGGCACGTGTGTTCCAGAACCAGCGACTGCATGAATTTCGAGTTGGTTATGATCAGGTCGGCACGATCCAACAATCGCCTATTCTTACGGTAGCGAGCGACGCGCAACGGCGTGCCGAGACGTCGTCGCCAACGCTCCGGCGCCGGATCCCATACGCCATAACAGATCTGACTTCGGATGAAAACAATCACCGGCAAGTCGTACGGTAGTTCCTTGATCGGTACATACCCCGGTTGTTGAAGGATGAGCAGGTCAGGCTTGCTTGAGCGTAGTTGTCGACCGATAGCCTGCCCCATTTTCCGCTCCGCATTGATCGCTCGTAACTGATACGGCAACGCCTGAGTCCAGCTGGCGGCTTCCACATCTCGACAATGCAAGCGTTTGTCAAGATGGTATGCGCAAGTTTGTCGGCCGATGCCGATCACATCGACGCGGCTGAACTCGGCCAGGCTGTTCAGCAACGTACGCGCCGACAACTCGCCTCCGCCGAGCGGTTCGGCCAGACTGTGTCCGGCATACAGAATTCGCATGGGCTTGTGTTTCTCCATTCGAGAATTCGTTAACAACCGCGACGTTGCGAACTGATATTTCCGATCACGCTTTTCGCTTTGGAGAAAAATCGATCGGCGACCGATTGAACGTAGACGATCTCGGTTGTGATTCCAGGCGTTGGTATTACCTCACGCTTGCGGGCATAGGCCCAGTTGTCCTTGACCGCGAACTCGCCGTAGTTCGGATGGGTTTTAACGAGCAACTCGTATACTTGCTTGACCTGGGCGATCGTCCGCTCATCTTTTGGCATATTTTTTACCCGTTTCGTATTCTGAAGGGATGGGCTGGTGGAATATGTCCAATTCAGGTCATCGAAAACGATCCAGCCTCCTTTGACCAAAAGGCGATCAACGAGAAAAAAAGCGAAACCGTCAACAAACCAGCTGTGAGCCCCATCTATGAAGCAAAGGTCAAATCGAGGTGTTACATCGTTCTCCAGCAGTTTCATTATTCGCCACGTATAACACGTCGGTTCGTAGTGTAAGGTCACAGCGTGCCTGCATCCGCAGCGTTCCAGCAATTCTCCGGCTGTCGGCCTTTTCCGCGTGCGGATTCTAGATCGATAGAGGTAACCGTACCATCCCTTTCTGCGACCGCGGATGCGATGTAGCACGTCGACACGCCATGGGCAAAGCCAAGCTCCAGAACCGTTGTAATATTGTGGGCGTCAAAATTCAGTGATCGAGTTGCCGCGCTCCGGTGTCATATAGCCGGTGTCGCCGACCAGCGCTGCGACCTGGAATGGCGTCATAATTCACCTACTTTTCCATTATCTGCTGCTGGTCATTCAGCGCTCCGCAGCACGCAGAAGTATTTGCATCATTTGTTGCGCGCCGCGCTGCCATGAATACGTTTTGGCTCGCTCAATACCTGACGCCGACAGGCGTTTCCGCAGTGATACATCCCCAAGCAACCGGCTTACCGCTGCGGCCATCGCCCCGTGATCAAGGGGATCGACGAGTAAACCGGCATCGCCAATGACTTCCGGCAGTGAACCCCGATTGCTTGCCACTACCGGCAGGCCGCATGCCATGGCTTCGACAGCGGGCAGCCCAAAGCCCTCGTCAAACGAGGGCAATACGAGTAGCGCGGCGACGTTATAAAATGCGCAAAGTTCGTCGTCTGATATATAACCGGTGAATGTTACCCGATCATGCAACGCGAGCGTGCCGATTGTTTCGCGAAGCTCCTGGTGGCAGTCGATATAACCGTCATTGCTCTCGTCGCCGACGATCACACAGTGCCACTTACCCGGGACCTGCGCCAGAGCATGCATCAGACCAGCCAGATTCTTGTGCGGACTAATGCCTCCGACATATAATACAATGGGATGGTTGGGCGGGAGCGAAAATCGCTGCAGAATGCGTTGTTTCGATGCTTGACATGGCGCCGGGAAAAATTGCGCTGCGGGGCCCTCGTCGATACGTTGGATACTCTCGTGCGGCAGTTTCCAGACAGCGGCTATCTGTTGCCTTGCAGCATCCGACGGGGCCACCAATATGGCCGCCTGCCTGATTGACAGCCAAATCTTTAGCGTCCATAACGTCCTTGATTGTATCGATTTAAAATGAAAGTCCGGACGAATTTCAGTCATCGCGTCGTGTAGGCAGACGACAATCGGTACGCGTGAAAATACCGGGTAATAGGTGGACGCTGTTGGAAAAAGGAATACATCTGTTCGCAACGCCGCTACACACCGTCCCATCGTAACCATATCCCAAGGTCGACGATAGGCCGCTGCCGATTCAGGACGCATCCGGCTCATCGTTGACGGAGCCGTAATCGTGACAACGCCGGGCGGCAGTTGCGAACACGCGATGGTCCCGGGGTCACCGACAAGATAGAAGTCGTGCTCGGCCCCATATTGACTGATGATCGCCGCCGTCAGCTCTCGAGTGAAACGCCCGAAACCGCGCCGATTGCGCCAACAACATATGTCAATTCCAATACGCATCTGTCGACGGATCTGGAGATGTCGCACCTGGGCCTGACCGCGCACCCGCGAGATGCTGTCTTAGGCCGGCAAAAAACCCAAACGCCCAGACCAGGTTCATCATTAGCAATGGCGGCAGGAAGATTATGAATGTCAGGAATGAAAACACCCCTTTTCTATGCCCCACAATCGCGCCCATCCAGGGCAGTATGCCAAATGGCAACAGGAATGCCAACACGGGCGCTTTCTCCAGGAATGAGATTAGCCGCGGCGAATACTGGCGCCTGTATCGTTCGGCTCCACGTCCAATGGCATACTGGTATCGCATGACGCGCGAAAAACCGGTCTTGTTGAGATGCCGTACTGGAACGCCCGGAAAAAACAGGAGCTTGTAACCCAGTTTCTTGAGCCTGAGGCTGAATAAAAAATCGTCGCCCAGGTTTTCATCGACGAATTCACAGTGATCGAAAACGCATCTGCGAAAGCCGGAATTTCCCCCGACAAGTAATTCGGCGGACACGGGGCGGCCGGAATATGAGAGGAATCTGTAGAACTCCAGCAGATAGCCCACCGAGCCGCTAACGCTACCGGGCGTCCCATTGTCGATCGCCCCGCAAATCCCGTCCGCTTCATGTTCAATTAGAGCGTTGCACATACTCTCAACCCATGTGGAACTGGCGATGCAATCCGCGTCGAGAAAAAGGATCATATCGGACCGTGCTGCCCGTACGCCAAGGTTTCTTGCCTGCCCAACCGTGCGGCGTTCGGGTAGATGTATTAATGTTACGTCGGGAAAGTTACCTTGGACAAGGTGATCCGTACCGTCAGACGAGGTGTCGACAATGATCACTTCAAAGTTCCGCGGCGTATCCTGGGCATGGATCGACCGCAGGCACGCTTCGACGCTTCCTCGACTGTTATACGACGGTACGACCACCGATACCTGCGGCGCCTCATCGCAATCCAACCCGGTTCGCTTCAGTCTAAGCGGCATGGATGCTGGGTGCTGTAGATTCTGACATTGTGACCACCATTGCGGAACAAGTATTTGGATCTTGCGCGGTGAGCATAGAGTATGCTCCTTGAGAGGCTTTCCAAGGACGGCCGGCACGTTTCGTGTAAAATCTTCGACAGCCGTAGCCGCAAGCAAGGTCAGCCGAGATAGAATAAGCAGCCTCCACGCGCAGTGCAGATACTTGAAAACCAATAATTCCGGCGACACGTTTGGTGTGATGAAAGCAAGTGCCGGGTGACCGTTATGACGATCATCATGTGTAACCGGAATGAATGCTGAAAAACCAAATAACATACAGCTAAAAAGGGACCGATCATGGCAAAGATACTGGCATTCGCGGGCAGCGCCCGTAAAGACTCGTACAATAAAAAACTGGTAAAAATCGCCGCGGCCGGAGCTGACGACGCCGGCGCCGCAGTGACCGTTATTGATCTGGCGGATTTCCCCATGCCGATTTACAATCAGGACATCGAAGACAGCTCGGGCATGCCCGAGCATGGACGGCGCTTCAAGCAGTTGCTGATCGATCACGACGGATTTCTGATCGCGTCGCCGGAGTACAACAGCGCCTTCAGTCCGTTGCTGAAAAACGCCATCGATTGGGCGTCGCGCAGCGAGTCGAAAGACGAACCGGGCTTGCTCGCCTACAAGGGCAAGGTTGCGGCACTCATGGCTGCATCGCCGGGCGCGCTCGGCGGCTTGCGCGGACTGGTGTTTCTGCGCATGCTGCTTGGGAACATCGGCGTCATTGTGCTGCCGCAGCAACGCGCGATCTCACAGGCGTTCAAGGCCTTTGACGACGACGGCAACCTGGTCGACAACAAAGAACAGAAAGCGATTCAAGGTCTTGGGGTTGACTTGGTGAAGATGGTGGATCGGCTGAAGGCGGGGTGAGGTTGTTGGGAACCGCGAATGGACGCGAATAGACGCTAATGCAGGGCGGAGAGAAGGTGGGGCGAGGTTGTTGGGAATCGCGAATGGATGCGAATACATCGCGGAAAGTAGGCGAGGACCCGCGAATGGATGTTTCTTGCCAGATTTTTTATTAGCGTACATTGGCGTCCATTCGCGGTTCAATAGGATTGGGCATGATAGTATGATCGATTGCGACGACTTGCTGCTGAAAGACGAGGTGCATGCCATCGTTGGTTGCGCAATGGAGGTTCTTAACCTTTTGGGCCCCGGCCTTCTTGAGAAGCCTTATGAGAACGCATTGGTCATCGAGTTCGGTTTGCGAAATATCCCTTGTACGCAGCAACAAGCATTCGATGTGATCTATAAGGATGTCAAGGTTGGGGAATACATCCCTGATCTGATATGTTTCGATACAATCGTCATCGACACCAAGACCATCGATCGCATCACGGACCATGAACTTGGGCAGATGTTGAATTATTTACGGATTACAGGCCGGAAGGTGGGATTGGTTCTAAACTTCAAGCGGGCGCGGCTTGACTGGAAACGAGTCGTACTGGGATTGAACTGCAAATCGACACAAATGCAGGGCGTAGAGAGGACATAGTGAGGCGGGGAACCACGAATGGACGCGAATAGACGCTAATGCAGGCCGGGGAAGTGCGGGGAAAGGCGGCTGAATTCGTGGCGGGATGAATGTTGGAACCACGAATGGACGCGAATAGACGCAAATTCAGGCCGGGGAAGTGCGGGGAAAGGCGGCTGAATTCGTGGCGGGATGAATGTAGGAACCGCAACCAACATCCCTTTTCCTTACCCTTATTTTGTTCGCGTCCATTGGCGGTTCCCAATCTCTCCCCACCGTCTCTCCGCCCTGCATTAGCGTCTATTCGCGTCCATTCGCGGTTCCCCTAAACTTTCTCCGTCACGTCCCGTAACCAACCGCACGGCATTGACGGCATCGCCGACTGCCAGAACACTCACTACCGCTTCAGCCTCAAGCGGGTCGGTCGTGAACACCACACCGGACTTGATGCGATGATTTTGAATGCGAACCGGGTATAAATCTTCCATCCGCGCAGCGAAATCGGAAAAATCCGCGTATCCCTGCACCTGCACATCCTGCTGCCGCAGGAGCAGCCACAGCGACTGCGTTTTCGGGTGGATACGCCGGCGCAACCCCATCACAACCCGTCCCATCGTGAAGCGTGGATTCAGCTCCACGATCGGCTTGAGCCGCAACCCTTCCCCGCAACGATAGACCAATGCGTCGATACCGAGCGGCCCCGAGTAGTCCGGCATCCGCTCCGCAAGGAAAGCCGCAAGCCGAATGTACAGCCGTCGCAACCACTTCGGGTCGTTCGGGTGACCGAACATGAATGATCGGACGTCCTCGTCCAATTGGCGGACCGGCTCCGTCGGGACCGCGCCGATGAAGCGGCCGCGGTCGTCCACCAGAAAACGCGTCCATGCCAGATACCGCGCCTTACCCGAACCGGCAATGTCGAGATGCACCGAGAAGTCACATACCTTATTCAATAACGGCTCGACGATGACGCATCCATGGTGCGCGAGGAGATTCTCCAGCCGGCTCTCCTGCGACGCGGAGAGATTGGCGCCGCCGGTCAGCCGAAACTGGTGCTGCCCCGCTGCCGCCACATCGGCTTTTATTATCACGTCGTGAATTCCTTCGGACCGCAAACGTCCGATGCAGTCGCGAACCGCAGCGATGCTTCGGCATTCCATGCCGACATCAATCGCGTTGCACAGCCGGTCGCGATCGCGTTGCGTCAAACAGAGAAAGTCTCGCAACAAACCGGCGCTCCATGTCTTGGCATACCATCGGCGCCACGTGTTGTTCCATCGCGACGTCTTCGCAGCGGATGAATCGGCGGGCAGACACGACCGTAACGGCGCCAGGACACCGGCGGACTCCGGACTGTGTCCCCACGGCTGCAGGCGGCCAAGTTTACGTGCTCGCAGCGGATGATCGGATAGCCCCTGGCCCGGATCGAAAACCGTGAATTCAGGGATGTGGTACCCCGCGCGATGCAGGTGCTGCAGAAAACGTTTCCGGGGTTGGTGCTGCACCAGCACGATGTCATCCGGTGCGCACAGAAACATCGGCAGCGTTTCGAGGTTACCGATCAGCGCCTGCACGCCCTTTGTCGGCTGGTAGTGCACGTTCGGATTCGCGGCCCACGCCTCACACGCGGGATTGAACCAGTAAAGCGTTGGGCACCGCCCTTTCGAACGTGTAAAAATCTCAAGTTCCGCAATGAATTCCGGGTCAAGCCCGGCGCGCTCACGGTCGTGGACATTGAAGCCGATGCCTTTCGCCCGCGCCGGCGTGAGCGGCTCGACAAGCGTTTCCTGGAACGCCTGCCAGTCCGTAAGATCCGGCGGATGCCAGCGCCGGAACCACAGCAGGCCGTGCCGAACGTGGCTGATCTCGTCGTGACGCACTTTGTCCAGCAGCCGTGCGGTTTCGGCGTCGCCCAGGTTCTGGTAGACCTGTGCGTAATGCGCGGCGTAGTCGAGGTTTGCCTGCTCCAGCGTCAGGCTCAGGCGCGTCACATAGTCCAGGGGCGACGCCATCGGTGCGATGGTGCGCCAGAAGAAGTCGCTCACCGGGATCTGGCCGAAGACCACGCCGATCGACCGCATGCGGTCGATATAGAGTCGGAGATGTTCCTGCTCGTCGGTGAGGGTTTTCGCCAGACCGCGACGGAAGGTAGCTGGTGCATCGGGAAACTTGAGCAGCGCCAGCGCCATCAGCTCCAGTGCGAGCAGCTCATGATTGGCGAAGAAGTGGAGGATGAGCCCACGGTCTTCGTCGTTTTTCATTTGACGGACATTCGAGAACATGATGCGATCGCGAATGCGCCCGCCGTAGAGCGCCAGGTCCGCGGGCCGGCCGGGCTGCGCTGGTGTGCCGATTGCTTTCCCGGGCATGTTATCCTCGAAGCCGTCCGGCACAATCAGCTTCTCCGTGATGGTATTCCCGAAGAGCACCTGTTCCGCGAGTTGTCGTATTTCCATGGCGTAAAGGAACGGCGCCGCTGCCGCACGTCAAATAAAAAATCGATCCAATACAATCCGCTCCGTCCCGGAACCGGTTTGGCGCCAGTGCACACACGGCGCGGGAATGCGAACAATCCACGGTGCACCCTCCCAGCAATCAAAAAAACTGCACGCGCTTTTGCACACCGGCAATAATCCCGTAGGTTTCCGTTCATGGCAATTTCCGGTCACCCAATCGCGTTGAAGAACGTCTCAGGCCCAGCGGGCATATCGAAGCCGTCGCGGATAGCCGCAAACCGGCCCTTTCTGGAGGGACACAGTCCTCTGTGTCCGCCGTACCTCGTGGTGTGCGGTCGCAGAGGACTGCGACCCTCCAGTAAATCTTGTCCGCGAACCAGGAGACTTGGGCGGATGAACCATAAATTCGGCCGAAGTCCGACAGGCGTCCGCCTGTCACCATGAGGATGTCGGGCGAAACTCGACAGGCTCCTAGCCGGATATAATAATGATGCACGACACAACCATTCTAAAAATCGAGAATACCCACACACGTCGCGCCGGTGACCGACTGGCGATCGAAGAGCCGTTGGACATTCAGGTCGGCTATGCCACCTGTGACGGTCGACAGACAAACACCGTGTCAATTACGATGCGGTCGCCCGGGCATGATTTCGAACTTGCCGCCGGCTTTCTTTTTACAGAAGGCGTGATCACATCATGCGCGGATATCGATACGATCCGCCACTGCGGGCGGGCGCCGGAGGGGAGCACTGCTCAAAATACCGTGCGCGTCGATCTCCGCGGCGCCGTCACCTTCGATCCGAAGTCGCTCGAACGTCACTTTTACACCACCAGCAGCTGCGGGATTTGCGGCAAGACGTCGATGGAAGCAGTACGGACACGCCTGCCGTGGTCATTGAAAGAGCCGCGAAACGGCAGTAGCCGGATAAATCGTGATACGCTGTTCGCATTGCCGGAAACGATGCGCTCGCAGCAAGCCGGATTCGCCGAGACCGGCGGTGTCCACGGCGCAGGGCTTTTTACCGCGGACGGCGCGGCGACCTACATTCGTGAGGACGTCGGCCGACACAATGCGGTGGATAAGGTGATCGGCGCCGCCTTGATGGAAAACCGTTTGCCGCTCGACGATCATGTGTTGCTGCTGAGCGGCCGTGCCGGCTTCGAGTTGGTGCAGAAGGCAGCGATGGCGGGTATTCCGATTGTCGCGGCAGTTGGCGCACCAACTAATCTGGCCGTACGTTTTGCACAAGAAACAAACATGACGTTGATCGGTTTTTTGCGTGACCGGCGATGCAATATTTACAGTGGAGAAGCGCGCGTTGAGTAAGCCCACACGACCTCGTTGGAAATCGCCGCCGGAGGATCCGGCGGCCCTGAATATCGGCCCGCCACAAGAGACCGCCGGCGGGATGCCGGCCATCATCTCATCGATGAAGCATGCAGCGGGCGCCATGGGCGTTGCGCGTACGGCAAACACCTGGCGCAAGGTGAACCAGAAGGGTGGATTCGATTGTCCCGGCTGTGCATGGCCGGATCCCGATGACAAGCGGACTGTCACCGAGTTTTGCGAGAACGGCGCCAAAGCCCTGGCCGCTGAAGCCACGAAAAAGCGACTCGCATCGCCCTTCTTCGCCCAATGGTCGGTCGACGCGCTCGCGGAACAGTCGGATTATTGGCTCGAGCAGCAGGGACGCCTGACACAGCCGATGATGCTGGATCACGGCGCGCGGCATTATCAGACCGTAAGCTGGGAAAACGCGTATCGCCTGATAGCAGATGAACTCAACGGTCTCAAGGATCCGAACGAAGCAGTATTCTATACCTCCGGCCGGACGAGCAATGAAGCCGCATTTCTGTACCAGCTTCTTGTGCGCCTATTCGGCACCAATAATCTGCCTGACTGTTCGAATATGTGCCACGAATCCAGCGGCGTTGCGATGACGGAGGTCATCGGCATCGGCAAAGGTACGGTTACCCTTGACGATTTCGACCACGCCGACTGTATCCTGATCATCGGCCAGAATCCAGGCACCAATCACCCCCGCATGCTCACGGCACTGCAACGGGCGGCCAGGAATGGTTGCAGGATTATTACGGCAAATCCATTGCCGGAAGCCGGTACGCGACGCTTCGTCCATCCGCGGGAGCCCCTGGCGTGGATGGGCAGCGGCACTGCGCTCACGACCCTGTTTCTACAGGTACGGATCAATGGCGACGTCGCGCTGCTCAAGGGGATCATGAAGGAACTGCTGTACGATGAAGAACGCGCGCCGGGAACTGTTTTTGATCACGACTTCATCTCCCGCTATACACAAGGCTATGATCCATGTATCACGGCGCTGCGGGCAACGTCCTGGGACGACATTATCGAACAGAGCGATCTGCCGCGCGAACAATTTCGGGCAGCGGCGGATATCATCCGCGATTCGAAGCGCATTATCTGCTGTTGGGCCATGGGGCTCACACAGCACAAGAACGCGGTGGCAAATATTCAGGAAGCAATCAATTTACTGATGTTGCGCGGCAATCTCGGCCGCAAGGGCGCCGGCGCCTGCCCGGTTCGCGGTCACAGCAATGTGCAGGGCGACCGGACAATGGGGATCTGGGAGCGGCCGAGCGCGGAATTTCTTGCCCGTATTAAGAACCGTTTCGGCTTCAAACCACCGCAGGCGCATGGCCTCAATGTCGTCGATGCGATCAAGGCGATGCACGCCGGCAACGCGAAGGTCTTCTTTGCCATGGGCGGCAATTTTTTATCCGCTTCGCCGGACACACAATACACGGCCGAAGCCCTGTCGCGCTGCCGATTGACCGTGAACGTGTCGACTAAGCTGAATCGCAGCCATCTCGTGACCGGTCAACGGGCGTTGATTCTCCCCTGCCTCGGCCGTACCGAGCGCGATCTCCAGGCATCCGGGCCCCAGCAGGTAACGGTCGAGAATTCGATGGGGATCGTTCACGCCTCGTGCGGAACACTGCCGCCGGCATCGAAACATTTGAAGAGTGAAGTAGCGATCGTCTGCGAGTTGGCGCTCGCGGTCCTCGCTGTAGACGCCAAGAAATTGGGCGCGGTCGACTGGAAGACGCTTAAGGCAGACTATGCCGAAATTCGTGATCTTATCGCCGACGTCATTCCCGGGTTCGAGCGTTACAATGCGCGCATCGCAGGCGGCGCAAGTTTCTACTTGCCGAATCCGGTAAGGGACAGTCGCACCTTCAGTACGCCGAACGGCAAGGCTGTATTCACCGTTCATCCGTTACCGGAGCAGAAACTGGGGAAGGATGAATTCGTGATGATGACGATTCGCAGCCACGATCAGTTCAACACAACCATATATGGTTTGAACGATCGCTATCGCGGCATCACCGCCGGACGCCGCGTTGTGATGATGAACGAACAGGACATGGCGGATGCGGGGTTTACCGAGCGTGACCGCGTGGACCTCGTGAATGAGACCGACGGCGTCTGCCGTGTGGCGACCGGGTTTATCGTCGTGCCGTATCCGATACCCTCACGTTGTGTAGCGACGTATTTTCCCGAGGCAAATGTCCTTGTTCCCATCGGCAGCGTAGCCGACAGGAGCGGCACCCCGGCCTTCAAGTCCGTAGTGATCCGGATTAAGCCGGCGAAATCGGAATCGTCGGAGTAACTCCAGGGAGCGCTCATGATGGGGGCGGTGATATTGAACTACGCGGTTTGCATTCGTCAATGCGTGGCGTTTGCACTGTCGGCACGCCGTAGCCGGCCGGCGAAGGAGCCGGACCGCGTCTTGCTCTTCATAACGTGCAACCCACACTGAAGTGTGAACTCCGGCAGTATGTCGCAAGAGCGGCAACCCCGAATTACTCAAGTATGACGCCGACGAATAGGTCCAATCGGGGGACATTCCAAATCGCAATGCCCAAGTCTCAGATAAATCCGGAAATTTGGGATTTCTTGTTCGAAACCTCTTTTGGAACATCTCACGTATACGGCGTCTCAGCTCCGGCGCGTTTCAATGCAGCGTCAGCCAACCTTCCGAGACCGGCGTAGGCGACCAGTCGCAGTCCACAATCGCTACACGTAAACCTTCAACACAGGTTTCACTGTGGCCGCATCGTGAACTATCTGACCAACCGGAGTGCGCCGTCGGAAAAGCAATTGCAGTAATGTGGCTGAATTGGAGCCCTTTCTACGATTTGAAAATACGATGAACGGCGCGTTGATGCTGCCTAATTGGCACCGCTCAAGCAGCACTTGTCCGCAATGCGTCGCCAGTCTCGGTCCACCAGCGATTCCCGGTGACCTGGAGAGCAGGTCGTTCACTGCATGTTCGCGAAATGGGCCAGTGCATCTTCGGACCGCGGCAAGGTTGGTTTACAGGTTGCGCGAATGCCGAGTGGCTCCGTAACACACTGCACCAGCGACGCATGATTGTGAGTGCGTACAACTATGCTTTCAGGGATCAGCGCCAGATTCAGAAGGGTTTCGAGAAGAAACGGGCCGAGCTGTTCGTAGGCAGCTTTGACAGTGGGACGGGGCGGCGCCAGTTTGAATCCTGCTATTGCGCCGCTATCGGCGTCCACCAGTATCAATAGGTAGCAATAATACGGCTGCTGCTTCGGTTTGTCCTGCATTGCACCCGGCATGAGTGTCATCGACAGCTCGAAATTAGCAGGTGCAACAGGCAGGTCCGCGGCGTCCTCCAATTTCTCAGCGTCGATATTCACGGCATACTCCACAGGTGCAGAATCCGCGATCCGCCGCATCTCGGTTGTCCAGGTGACAGTATCGCCGGCTTTCGAAGGTATGCACATCAGGTAGCGACGGCTCGCGGCCGCGGCTTCGAATTCCTCGTATTTTTCCGGACTTTTCCACAGCGACGCGATCGCGATCAACCGTTCGAGGCCCGCCATAAGAAAGCCAAAACCGTCCATGTCGACGAACCACGGAACATGCGCCGGCGTGTTGCGGCGGAAAATCGGCCAGGCGTTTCGGCCGCGAAATTTCAGCTCCAGATTCTTGATGATTTTGCGATCTTCCGGCCTCACGAAGTCGCGGTCTTCGAAAGACAAACTCACGCCGTCAATCTCGAGAACCGCTGTTTCGTCGAGGTCATTGTTTGCAACGCCGTCGATAATCCTGAGGAAACTGTCGACACCACGATAGATGGTGATGCCATAATGTTGCCCGCTGCGGCCCATGACCGAAACATATCCCTCTTCACCGGTTTCGGGATGGACGAAACCGAAGTTGTCGAGGTCGTACATCCATGTCCACGGGGCCATTTTTTTGATTTGCGCGGCGATATCGTATGCCCGCTTCCAGTCTTCGATACGGGGGCGTTTGCTCATGGTCTACTGCTCCGGACTCTGGTGGCTTGTTGTGTTGTGTTGTGTTGTGTTGTGTGCAATCAGTGTAACAGGGAGACGTCTCTACCATATCGTGGTCGACCAGAAAAAACAGATCCGGCGACCCGGCACACGCTGTTTTTTTCGGAACTTTCAACGGTATCCGGCGTCTATCACTTTAACGAACGGGATTGACCCCCTGTCAACATAACGCATAAAGATCCTAAGATCTTAAAGTACAAAGTATACAGCGGTTGCATCATCCCGATCGTTGCATTTTTAGGTTTCATAAGAGCAGGGCAGAGTGTGTGGAACGGTTTGTCTAAGCGGCAACCCGACCAGTGGCATTCGCCCTGCTTTTGTTGTTTCTGGGCGATGTTGTTGAACGAAGAGCTCCAACGAACGCGGGTTGGGGCAATACCCGCAGCTTCAGATGTGGCTATTCCAGTGCCTCGCAAACGCAACGGACACGGTCCTGCATGCAGTGACTGTGAGCTTAGGAGAGGATCCGTAATTCAACGACCTTGTGTTTTGCAGCGGTCATGATGTCATGGCACACAGAAGATGAAACGCGAATCGGTAAACACGAAACAGGCATGCATCGCCGCGCTCAGTATCGGGATGATCGCCACGCATCTTGTGCTTCGTTTCGGAGTCGGGGTCTCTGAATTTTCCGCCAACTTACCACTGCTCATGACGCTGTCTCTGGGCGGGATTCCGCTCGTTCTGGGTCTCGCGGCGAAGATGATTCGGCGGCAGTTCGGTTCCGACCTGCTGGCGGGAATCTCCATTGTCACCTCGATATTGCTGGGTGAATACCTCGCCGGATCCCTGGTCGTGCTCATGCTGTCCGGGGGCGAAGCGCTCGAGGGCTATGCCGTTGGCAGTGCCTCATCCGTCCTTCGCGCACTGGCGAAACGGATGCCGACGACGGCGCACCTCAAGGTCGAATCGGTATTGCAGGATGTCGGTCTCGCCGAGATCAAAATTGGCGATGAACTCCTGGTGTTTCCGCACGAGATCTGCCCCGTCGACGGAACGGTCCTCGCGGGCCATGGGACGATGGACGAGTCGTATCTCACCGGCGAACCGTTTATGATGTCCAAGACACCCGGGGTCCAGGTGATATCCGGGGCCGTTAACGGGGACTCGGCGCTAACCGTTCGGGCGGATCGGCTGGCGGCCGATTCGCGATACAGCAAGATCATGCAGGTGATGCAGTCGTCTGAACAGCGGCGACCGAGATTGCGTCGATTGGGCGACCGGCTCGGTGCCTGGTATACCCCTATTGCGGTATTATTGGGGGTTGCAGCGTGGGCTGCGAGCGGTGATCCGGTACGATTTCTTGCCGTCATGGTCGTCGCCACACCATGTCCGTTGCTGATTGGCATACCCGTGGCTATTATCGGCGCTATTTCCCTGGCGGCGAAACGCGCCATTATCGTACGTGACCCGGTAAGTCTGGAAATGGCCGACGCTTGCACCACGATCATCTTCGATAAAACCGGCACGTTGACTTATGGAAAACCCAAACTAAGCGAGCAATTTTGCGCCGCCGGCTTCGAGCCTGCCGAGGTCCTTTCTCTCACCGCAAGTCTCGAGCAGTACTCGAAACACCCGCTTTCTGAAGCCGTGCTTGCGGCGGGCCGGGAATCGCGGACGATCCTGCACCAGGCGAGCGAGGTCCGCGAACGTCCGGGTGAAGGTTTGCACGGCACTGTAGCCGGTCGACAGCTACAGATCACCAGCCGGAAAAAGCTGTCCGAAGAAATGCCGGATGCCGCGCTGCATTTGCCGCCGCATTCGAGCGGTCTCGAATGCGTGATCCTGATCGATAACTCGTACGCCGCGACGTACACCTTTCGGGATGAGCCGCGCGTCGAAGGGCCGTCGTTTGTGAACCACCTCGGACCGCGGCATCACATGAACACGATCATGCTTCTTTCGGGTGATCGTGAATCGGAGGTTCAGTATCTGGCCAGGCGCGTGGGGATTCCGCTGGTGCACGCGGGTAAGAGTCCCGAACAAAAGCTGGACATCGTCCGAGCGGAAACGGCAAAGGCCAACACCGTATTTGTGGGCGACGGCATCAATGATGCACCGGCTTTGATGGCAGCAACGATCGGCGTCGCTTTCGGAATCAACAGCGATGTGACCACCGAGGCAGCCGGTGTCGTCATTATGGACAGTTCGCTGGAGAAAGTCGACGAATTTCTGCACATCAGTCGTCGGATGCGACGGATCGCCCTCCAAAGTGCGATTGGCGGCATGGCGTTGAGCATCGTTGGTATGGTTGCCGCTGCGTTCGGTTACCTTCCTCCGGTAGCCGGTGCGATTGCCCAGGAGGTAATCGATGTCGTTGCCGTCGTCAATGCGCTTCGCGTTGCCGTACCGCCGAAGTCATTGACGGATTTCGATTAACCAGGCGGCTCGGTGCAAAAAAAAGGCCGTCACTGACTTGCAGTGACGGCCTGTAGGTACCTTCTCGGTCAGATCAGATAGCGATTACGTTCTCCGCTGCCGGACCTTTTGCTCCCTGTACAATGTCGAATTCCACCGCGGCTCCCTCGGCGAGACTCTTGAAACCTTCGGCCTGGATTGCGCTGTGGTGGACGAAGCAATCATCGCCTCCGCCTTCCTGCGTGATGAATCCAAAACCCTTCTGATCGTTAAACCACTTTACTGTTCCCTTGGTACGCATGTTCGCGCTCCTTGGTTGTGTGTAAGTCGGAGCTACGATGATACGTACTTCCTACCCTACCAATTATGTATATGCCCGGATTTTTATCCGTGCGGTGTGCGACCAACCTGGTCACACGTTTCAGTCGCGGATTCTCAATGCTATCCTCGACTTTGAACCAAGATAATAATCCGAGTTTTTTGAATTACCAGTCGTATTTACAAAATATCATTCGCCTCAGGAATCATACAGTCGTTCGAGATCCTCGGAGATTGAAAATACTGCGGGTATCAAGACCAGCACGACCACGGAGGATACCAACGTCCCGACGCCGAGAGAGATTGCCATCGGCACCAGAAACAACGCCTGGATCGAGGTTTCGAATATCATCGGGCACAGTCCCAGAAATGTTGTCACGGCCGTCAGCAGGATCGGGCGGAATCGCCTGGCCGCAGCTTCGATGGTAGCGGATTGTTTCGTTTCATCGACGGCAAGGTAGCGATTGCGCGTCACCGCGAGAACGAATGCCCCGTTTACCACCATGCCGCAAAGGGCGATCATGCCGAATATGCTGAAAATGCTGATATTGAACCCCAGGGCAATGTGCCCGATGACGGCGCCCGCCAACCCCCAGGGGATCGTAAGGATGACGATCATCGCCTGTTTGTAACTCCGCAACAGCGCAGCGACCAGTGCGTAGATAACGAAAAGCGACGCCATCAGCCCGGTCAGGAGCCGTTCCGTGGCGTCGCGCTTTTCCCGTTCGTCGCCCTCATAGGAATAGCGTAATCCCGGGTAACGCGCGATAACCGCAGGCAAATCATCTTGCGCCAGCGCAGTAAGGATCCGAGTTGGGGAATTCAGCTCGGGCAGCACATTCGCAGTGACACGTTGAACCCTGCTGCCGTCGACCCGTTGGATCTTGACCGGTTGCCTGGTTTCGGTGATCGTCGCCGCCTGGGCCAGTGGAATCTCACTGCCGCCGGGCGTGCGAATAAGCAGCTCTTCCAGACCGCTGAGCGAACGTCGGTCCTGACGAGGCAGTCGTACCATAACGCGAAGTTCATCGCGATCCCGCGGTTGACGGAGCGCCTCCGCACCGTAAAATGCGTGTCGAATCTGCCGTCCCAATTCGCGTGCCGTCAGGCCCAAACTGCGTCCCTCCGGCTTGATCTCGAAATCGAGCTGCGGCATCTTGCGGCCGAAACCCTTGCGAATGTCGCTGACGCCGGGGTATTTCTCGAGTGCGGCGGCGACATCGTTCAGGGCCCGGGGCAATGTGTCCACATCGGGATGGGCAAGTTGCACGTTGATCGCGGCTTCGCCGCCGGGACCGATGAGGTAGTCGAAGAAAAGGGATTCGAGGTCGGGTACCGGAGGGATCTTTTCGCGCCACAGGTTGGCAAATTCCGCGCTGGTGATGCTGCGTTCGCTTTGCGGCACCAATGTGACGGCAACTTCACCGGTGTGAGGCGAGTTTTCGGCGACCTCAGTGAATATGCCGACGGATATGTCGCCTTCGCCGCTTGCCTTCAACGCCTGTTCCGCCGCCGCCTGGATCAAAAAACACACCTCGCGCGTTCGGTCAACCGGCGTACCCGACGGCATCTCGATCTCGGCCTGAATGAAGTCGGTTTCGATCGTCGGCCGGAACGCATAGTCGATTCTGCCGCTCCACACATAGGCGGCGACTATTGCCAACCCCGCGATAAAGAGACAGACGGTGGCATAGCGCAGCCGCACGGCAAGGTTGAGAATCGGCCGATACATCCGTTCCAGCAGCCGGTCCAGGCGGTTGCGGAACCGGGACTGCACTCCATCGATGTAACCATACAGCGATCGACGGCCGCCCGCCCTGCCGGCGCCGGCAAGATGTGCAGGCAGGATAAACAGACATTCCACAAGCGACACAGTGAACACCGCAATAACCACGGCGGGAAGGACCTCGAAGAAACGGCCGGTACGGCCCGGCACAAACAGTAATGGCAGAAATGCGATGATATTGGTGGCGACGGCGAAAACCACCGGCACCATCATCTCGCGGGTGCCCTGTATCGCTGCGTCCAGACGCGGCATGCCGCCGCTTATTTTATGGAACACGTCCTCGCCCACCACCACGGCGTCGTCGACAACGATTCCGATCGTAATGATAAAGCCAAATAACGAGATCATATTGATACTCGAATCCATCAGCGGCAGGAGCGTGAGCGAACCGAGAATGGAGATCGGAATCCCGATCGCGGTCCAGAACGCAACGCGCAGTTCCAGAAACAGGCCAAGCGTCAACACCACCAGCAGGAGTCCGGCTGCGCCGTTGTGAAGCAGGAGGTACAGGCGTTCTTTATAGATTACGGAACGATCTCGAGACAGCGAGATATCCACCGAATCCGGAAGCGTCGGACGCACGCGATCGATAAAATTCCGGACGGCGGCGGCGACCTTCAGCGGCGGTTGATTTTCAGCACTGAAGACCGACAGGAAAACCGAGCGTTTGCCGTTGAAATACACCTCGCGTTCCACATCTTCGAAGCCGTCCTCAATCGTGGCGATGTCGGAAAGCATGACCTTGGCGCCGGTAACGCCGCTGATAATCGCGATATCGGCAAACTCGTCCGCCGTATCCCGCCGTTCCGTGGTCTTGAGCATAACGTCGCCGGCCGCTGCGCGGAGCGTACCCGCCGGCACATCGATCGCCGATTCGCGGACCGTACGGGCGACATCATCGAGTGTCAGCCCGAGTTCGCGCAGTTTCGCTTGCGGCACATCAATGTGGATCTCGGGTCGGCGCAGCCCGCGAACCTCGACGATCGATATGTCCGGTTCGGCCAGCAGCCCGCCTTCCAGCTCACGTGCAAAGTCGACCAGCGTCTGCTCGTCGACGTCGCCAAACAATGCGATTCGCATGACCTCCCGCCACCCGCCGGTAGCCAGAGATATCACGGGCGGCTCCACATCGTCGGGAAACAGGCTCACACGCTGTACCGCCGCGGTCACATCCTGGAGTGCCTGACTGCGGTCGAACCCAGGCATGATCTCAATGGTGATGCGCGCGCTGCCCTCGGTCGCATTTGACTCCAGGCGCCGAACCAGTTCCAGCCCACGTATCTCTGATTCGATGGGGAGAACCACGGCGCGTTCGACTTCCTCCGGACTGGCCCCGGGATAGCTCATGGAAATACGGACTTCGTCCAGATCGTACGAAGGAAATACCTCCTGGCGAATGTCGCGCGCTACCAGAAGACCCGTTACCACCACGGCGATCATGAGGAGATTCGCAGCGACATGATTTCGTGCGAACCAGGCAATCGCGCCGCGTGTTACGACGGGCGTCGCGGGATTCTTAGGCTCAGGCATTGGCGTGGGGGACATAGAAGCTCGGGTTTACCATCAATCGTTTATGTCGGCGGCTTTCGCAGTCGGGTCGAGAAGCAACGGGCTCACCGCCATACCGGGCAGCACATTCTTCAGGTTACTTACCACCAGCTGCTCATCCTGTTCCATGACATTGGTGATAAAAACGGTGTCCTTGTGGGTCCATTGAATGTCGGCAGGTCGAATCTCAAGCGTGTTCTCCGGTGTGACAACCCAGATGGTGTTTCCCTTGCGGATCGCGGTTCGGCGAATGGCGAGAACGTTCTGCAGCCGACCCGCATCAATCTCTACACGCACGTAGCTTCCGAGCAACAGCGGCGGCGCCCCGTCGCCGTTGCCGGCCGTGCCCAGTGGATCTGGAATACGTACGAGCACGCGCGCCATCCGACCAGTGGACTCGACGTCCGCAAGCAGTCGGATTACGGTTGCCGGCCACTGCAAGACGCGATCATCGCCAAGCTCGAGAAACACCGTTGCTGCGGCTGCAGTCCCGTTGTCGGGAAACGCAATGTATTGCAACTGCGGAATCGGTACCGTGACGCGCGCCCAGAATGCGTCGGTGCCGGCAAGTGTACAGACATCGTCGCCGGCCTCGAGCAGCCGACCTATCTCGATCGACTCGTCGACGACGACGGCATTAAAAGGAGCCGTCACCGTCGTTCGCGACAGCTCAAGATCGGCTCTCGCGACGCCGTTTTCGGCCCGGTCCAGCACGGCCTGGGCGCGTCGCAGGTGCGGCTCGCGGAGCACCAGCGCCTGGTTGACCTGGTTATCGCCCAACTCCCCCCGCAATTGATGCCATTCGCGCGCGGCAACTTCCTGCCGCCCCTGTTCCATTTCCAGATCGAATGACGCCTCGACGAGCGCCGCCTGCTTCTCGACGAGCGCCAGCTCGTACTCGACCGGGTCAATGGCAACAAGTTCGGCATTAGCCGCGACCATACCGCCTCGGACGAGATTCGGATGATGTCGGATCACCAAACCGCTGACCTGGGTTTTCATCACCACCTCGCGAGCCGGCGCCACGTCGCCGTACGCAATGATGCGTATGGGCGCAGTGGTCGGCGCGACCGTCACGGTCTGAACAATCTTTACGGGTTGAACGTCATCGACCGCTTCGGTACGAGTCGGATCTTTAATGTACGTATAGCTGACTACGCCGCCAACACCAAGCACGACCAGGCAGAACAAAAATTGAATAAGAAACCGTATCATGCGTTACTCCGCGATCGTTGATTCCGTATGAGTATGAACATCCAACGGCCCGCCGAGCGCGCGATGCAGCATGACGCGCATGGTAAGCAGCTGGCGATGACTTTCAACCATGTCTCGCTCCAGCTCCTGTACGGTCGTCAGCGCTGTCAGGACGGGTAGATAATCCGTGAGCCCCTGGCTGTAGCGATTGCGCGTCTCGGTCAGCAATCTTCTTGCGGTCGCGATGCGATTCTCAAGGAGCCGGATGTGCTCGGCCTGTTTGCGCTCACCGACGAGCGCTGTTTCCACATCGCGTACGGCGGCCAGAAATAATGCTGAAAAATCGGCTGTGGCTGCTTTGACCGCGGCACGACGGATGCCCACCTCCGCCTCCCGACGACCTGCATCGAATAGCGGTATATCGACTGCAATGAAACCGTTTTCAACGAGCCGGTCGGCGCCGGGATCGCCGTCAACCGACAGGTTGCCGCCGATCGTCAGGCGCGGCAGTCGCTCTGCGATGGCTTCGGCGATGCCGTAGTCCAGTGCGGCTATCCGGTTGCGTGCTGCGCGAAGGTCTGGTCGGTTTACCAGGAGATCACCCGGAAAGCCCACCGCGGGCAGCGCCGGCAGCGACACATTACGAGCCGTGACAGTCACGGTTGGCCCGGGACCGCCCAGGAGCGTATCCAGCGCATGCGTGAGCTGCCCAAGGCGGGCCTCGACAACGGGAACGCGTACCAGCGTCGCTTCCAGCTGCTCCTGCTGCTGCAGCACATCCACGATCGATGACTGGCCCTGGCTGAATCGCAGTCGGGTGAGATCAAGCAGCGTTCTGTTTGCCCCTATCTGGTCACGGATCAATTCCAATTGCCGATGTTGTTCGACCAGGCCGAAGTACACATCGGCCACCGCGGCGGACAGAAACACCTTCGCGCCCAGCAGATCACCGACCGCGGCGCGGCGTTCGAGGTCGCGGGCGTTGCGGCGCGAGCGCAGCCGTTGCCACACATCGATCTCCCAGCCCAGCAGCAGACCGAGTGACGACGACTCATCCCATGTTTCGGCGCGGGAATCCGCAAGCGTGGTCCAATCATATCCATACGTGGCGCGACCGTCGACGCGCGGGAAGATACCGGCGTTTGCCTGCTTCAGCAGTTGGCGGGCCTGTTCGATCCGCGCAGCGAGTCCGCGCAGCTCGAAATTTTCATCCAGCGCGGTCGCGATTAACGTATCGAGCTGTGGATCCTGAAACGACCGCCACCAGGCGCCCGTCCGCATATTACCGTCGTTCGCAGGCCGCAGCTCCTGATACATGTCCGGCGCGGCAGCGATCGGAATCGCCCGACTGTCGGGCTGCCAGGTTGTGACGCACCCCGTCATCATCGTTGTTACCGCGAGTACAACCAGATCGACCCGGCGTTCGGGTGTCATATATCGATTCATCGTTTCGGCCTCAAATACAACGTTGCGATTTGTCACGTAACTCCTGAACGAAAATTCCGAAAACACCCCGAACAGCATTGCCGGCATCTGCGATCACTGCGGCATGCTCAAGCACCAGCCGTGCCAATTGTGACATGCGCATTTCAAAAATAGCAAACTGCCGGCCATTCGGCGTATGCCATTCCGTAATATGAGGTGCACGCCGAACCAATCAGCATACGATAATGCATGTCGACCGGGCCACAAGACATCGCTAAATCGACACGGTTCCCGCGTATCTCGCAGGCTCACTGCGAAAACCGCAGCAACCCAGGACCATATACCACACATTCGACCAATCGGTAGACCGAGTTGATCCCGACGATTTGTCCGCTACCTGCTGCAACCGGGAATCACAACCAGTCCAGGCGAGCTCACTCGGGCCTATTATGTACAGATAATGCGTTATTATTTCGCCTTGCCAGTGCTATATGGTACTAAACGTGCTCGTTTCTACCTGCCTGTCATTGGCAGGCCAGTCAATTCATCTTCTGACTCACCCACGGCCCCAGACACATGACTACTTTCACCCGACGACCGACGTTCACGCAATTGGCGCACTGGGGATTAATCGCCGTGGTGGTACTGACCGCCTGTGCCGTGTTCACCACGGTCTGGACGACGCGGCAGGGGGTTGGCGCGGCCACATCAACCTTGGTCCGCGGGCAAGCGGATGTGTTCCACGATGGCATCCGTCACCAGCTGACTGCGCTGGACCATACGCCGACGGATGGCGAATTGTCGCGAATTCTGGGCGAATACGCGCCCGACGGCTTGCGCTTCATCGCGATCGTCGACGCAGACCATCAGATTGTATCTGCGGCAGGACATTCAGTCCATACGCGGCAGCGTCTGGATGCCATGTTGCCCCAGTTGCAGAGCAGTATTCCAATGGATACCGATGGTATCGCGCTTACATTTTTTCGCAAGGCGCCGCGAACGGTTGCGCGCGGGGCCGAGTCAATGCCAAAGTGGATGTCGTTTGCAGTCGAATTCGAGCCGCGTGTTGCATCGGATCTGCATGCGACCGCCGAACGTGCCCTCACTGCAGGTGCGATCGCCTCCGGCGCCTTGTTGGCGGCGGCCATCGTCCTGGTGCGCTGGTCGTTGCAGCGGCAGAAGCGCGAACGTGCGCTGGAGCATGAGCGCCGCCTGGCGGGGCTCGGCGAGATGTCGGCGGTGTTGGCCCACGAGATCAGAAATCCCCTGACCTCGTTGAAAGGCAACAGCCAACTGCTGGTGCGCGACCTTGATGATTCGCACCTGAAAAAGAAGGCGCAGCGGGTCGTGGACGAGGCGGTCCGTCTTGAAACGCTCGCCAATGACCTGCTGGAGTTTGTGCGTTCCGGTGAGATCACACGCGCCCTGGTCGATCCCACTGAATTGTTGCGCGAGGTCGTAGATTCGATAGACAGCCGGCGAATAACGGTTAAGGTGGATAATCCGCCGCCCGTTTGGCCGTTGGACGGCAATCGCATGCGACAGGTTCTCGTAAATGTAATCGAGAACGCGCTCCAGGCCGGCGATGCTGAAATCATCGCGTCCGTCGCGTCGAGAAATGCGGTACTCATCTACGAGATCAGCGATTCCGGTCCCGGTATTCCCCCGAAAGATGTGGAACGGATCTTTGAACCGTTTTTCACCAGCCGAACCCAGGGAACCGGGCTCGGACTTGCCGTGGCGCGAAGGCTGGTAGAGTTGCATGCGGGAACGTTGACTGTGTCGTTGCCGTCGGCCGGCGGTGCGGTTTTTAAGGTATCGGTTCCGAAGGCGTAATCCGCGCGCAAGGACAAATCAAATGGCACGAATCCTGGTTGCAGACGATGAATGCGGCATACGTGAGTTCATTGCGGATGCAATCGGCGTGAATGGTCATGACGTATCCGTTGCGGCGGACGGCGCCGAAGCGGCTCGGCTGTTGGATCGTTACCAGGTCGATGTATTGATTACCGACCTCAAGATGCCGGGCATGGACGGCATGGACCTGTTGCGCAAGGTCCGCGCCGAGCAGCCGGAAGTGGAAGTGATCATACTCACGGCACACGGCACTGTCGATACCGCCGTGACGGCAATGAAAATCGGCGCATTCGACTACCTGCAGAAACCAATCAGCGGACCGGACGAATTGAGTGTGCTCGTCGACCGCGCGCTCGAACACCGCTGCCTGTTGGATATCAAAGCCCGGTCGCTGGTTAAGGACGATCACTTTCCGCCGCTAACGTATGGCGATCCGGCGATGGCATCCGTGATGGATGCGATCGCAAAGGTAGCAAGGACAACGGCAACAGTACTATTGCTTGGTGAAAGCGGTACCGGCAAGGAAGTCGCCGCAAAATGGATTCACAGGCATAGCGACCGGCGTGATCAGCCGTTTATGGCGGTGAATTGTGCGGCGTTGTCGCCTCCGCTTCTCGAAAGTGAGTTATTCGGCCATGAGAAAGGTGCGTTTACCGGTGCGTCGGAACGCCGACGCGGCCGGATCGAATTGGCCGATAACGGAATTTTCTTTCTCGACGAGGTTGCCGAGTTTCAACCGGAGCTTCAGGCCAAACTGCTGCGTGTGCTGCAGGAGCGTACATTCGAGCGCGTCGGCGGCTCGCGCACGTACAATGTAAACGTGCAGTGGATCGCCGCAACCAACCGCGACCTGCCCACACTCATCAGCGACGGCAGGTTTCGCGAAGACCTGTACCACCGACTGTCGGTTTTCCCCATCCGCCTGCCGCCCTTGCGCGAACGCGCCACCGACATCGTACCGCTTGCGGGAGCCTTGCTCCACCGAATTTGTCGGGACATCAACTGCGACACGTTGTCCCTCACCGATGCCGCCACCCAAAAATTAGTGCAGTGGCGGTGGCCGGGCAACATCCGGGAACTCGCAAATGTCCTGGAACGCGCCGCGATTCTGTCGGAAAGAAAGACCATCGATGCCGAGGCCATTCAAATACAGGATGATTTTACCCCTCGCCGGATCGACGTGGCGCTGGCCGACATTGAACGAAACGCCATTCGCGACGCGCTCGAACGTGTCGACGGCAATCGTCGGCGCGCCGCCGAGTTGCTGGATATACCGGAGCGGACGCTTTACGATAAGCTGAAAAAGTTTGGCCTTACGTAACCCATGACCATCGATTGAAGAATCTACGGCACTGTTGTTTGGGCAGAAGCAATCTGTCTCTTTCATGGCCATAAAGACCTGGATATGAGCCGTAATAAATGCATTTGCATGGTGCTTGACAAAAAACAAAGAGAGGTCTTCGTTTGCGAAGTGGTCATTGGCGGGATTCTCTACGGCAACCATTCGCATTTACCAGAATTCGTGGAGGATGGTCGGCCTCGAACCTGGTGATGTTGTATTTACGTCATCCTGGTGGTGACAATCGGTTTTTGTCGGAAATCGTGCCAATGAACGAGTTGATAGAATCATCGGATGCACCGGAATCCGACCATCGCATTCTCTGGATAGGGGGTGCGACGGACGCGGGCAAGACAACAACCGCCAGGTTGTTTGCCAGCAAATACGACGTAAGTATCTGGGAATACGATCGGGAAATGAACGTACCGAAGCGGTTGGGGCGGGAGCGGGTTCCCCGATGTTTCGAATGGGCAGGCATGACGAATGACGAGCGATGGCTGCTGCGCTCGCCGTTAGCGACGACCCAACACGTCATGGCCGTTTTCGGAGAACATTTTCCGAGCAAGCTGCAGAAAATTCGCGCTGCATCTGAAGACTCGGTAGTGTTAGCCGAGGGTTTTGCCTTTTTGCCCGATTTCGTCGCCCCGGTCATCTCATCACCACGGCAGGCGATCTGGCTTGTTCCAACACCGACGTTCAAGCGGGAATCATTCGACCGCCGGAACAAGCACCGGTACTTTGAGCGATTCGATATTAGCGACCCGGTGCGTGCGTCCCACAATCGCTATGAGCATGATCTCTTGTTTGCCGAAGCGATAAAAAAGCAAATTGCCGGAACCGGTCTCAAGCTACTCGAAATCGACGGCACAAAGACGCCGGAGGACGTATTTCGTATCGTCGAACGTCATTTCGCGCCATTTCTTCCGCCACCGGCAGGGCGCTTCACCAATACAGTACCCACTCCCCACGAATCCGGACGCCAAACCCCTGGAGTGTGATGCGCCTGTCGTTTCCACTGCCGTCCGTGCGCATACCGACGCCGTGGTGCGGCGTCAATCCATCGTGACACAGCATCGCTCCAACCTCGTAGGAAAGGAAGTCGGCATTCCTTGACGAAAGCCGGGTACCTGGAGGAAAGCCGTCACGAAATTGAGGCCACGTGCGAAGGCCGGCGCCATCGCGCGGCAGAGCGAGCGTCAATGTAAACGACAGCAGATTCTTGCTGACCGGCTCGAAGCCATCTCCCCATTCAAGCAATCGGAACTGACGATCGTAATGCGGTTGCGCACCGACCACAATGGCAGGTTGCGACGGCGCCAGATAAATCATGATTCCTGGAAGGCCGTACCGATCATGTAGTCGAGTCGGCGTTTCCTTGAGTTCCTCAATGCTTTTTCGAACGCTTTCGAGAAGATCACTGAAATGTTCGTTCAGGATCTTGTTGGACACCTCCGCCTTTTCACAATATGCCTCTTCACCGTCCCGCGCATCTTCCTCAGTCACCACACCGATAGTGTGGTACAAACCCGTATCGTTGCGCTGTGACCAATCCTTCCGCAGGGACTCAACACGTTCAGCCATGCCGACAGCCTCCGCCGGCTGCAGGACTGTGACGTTCTGAAAATAGTTGTGATTTTGCAGTGGCACAGTCATCCTTTCAGGTTGGGCAATGAAAAACGGTGTCCATATTTCGGGACGGACATGCGAATCGGGTCGCGTGACGTTCAATACGGGCAATACATGAGGAAACATGCCGGGAAACGGTGGAATGTCGAGCAGGAAATTCTGAGAAACGAAGGGAAAAACGTCGCAAGCGACACCGACCGCACCCCCCAGAGATCTTGTTAAATTTGACGTCACCTTTCGCATTTGGAAGTTTTTTGAAGGGTGGATGGCCTCAGCCACCGCGTCGGGCGATGTCGCTTGCCGATTGATCTTGGCCGCCTGCGCGAGCCATGCGTCACCGGTCGTCGGGGCCGCCGACCCTCCAGGGGGCAATCGAATTGGGACCACGGACCAATCGCAATTTCATGATACATACGGGTCAAAAATCCGTTGTTGTCGCATTGCCGAAACTTTTCCCCTTTGCGTTCGCAGTTTAGCCTGCTTGACTTGCCGTAGTGTGTATTTTGTTCGATTCTAACTAACCGCGTGCGGCGGTCGCTCTGTGAGCCACTTACTCGTTTATTTCGGACACATCAGCCCGACATTTCCGAGCAGCGATTACGCTCGGATTTCCGCACGCAATCAACGTTCATTGTCCACCTCGATGTCGCATTTGAAGTCGGCATCAACAACAGAAAGGAGACGATGCCCGATGGCAACCAACAAACGCGATGAATTAATAACCCAATCGCTTGAAAAAGTAGCGCAGGATGAAACCTTAAAACAGGAACTGCCGGCCAATCCAAAGGCCGTTGTGAAGAAAGTCCTGGACGTTGACATACCCAACTCCGTGGACCTATCTGTTCTCGAAGAATCCGCCGAAAGGCGCTATATAGTGATCCCATTCGGAGCGAAAGGTCTTGACGATGAATTAACCGACGAGATGTTGGAAATGGTCGCCGGCGGCACAGCTTGCAAGCCGCGCGCGAAGAACACATCGAAGCAGAACGCTCCTGCCGAACGAATTCAATTATAAGCTCGCCGCCAACGCCATCGGTTTCTGCTGCGGACATTTATCGGCTCCCGGGCGGCGCCACCATCGTACTTTACACTCCATTCGTTGCAACGATGCACATTACGACACCTGCATGCTTGAAACCGAACTATGCATCATCACGAATGGGTCTGCTCACGAACGGGAAAAGGTATTGTGCCACGACAAAACCTTCGGCTTGAAGCGTTTAGGCATAACGTACTCCAGGCGCACGCCGGACTGGCTCTCGCAGCAAAGCATACGGTGCCGATGTTGCGTGGCCGGCTTTCCGCACTCCCACCGGACGATCGAGTAGATGGCATTTCCGCGGCGCAGGCCGGACGCATGTATCTGCTGTTGCTTGTTCGCGGTATCATGAACAACAATTTCCTGTTCCGCACCAAAGCTGCGCGCGCGATCCGGAAGCTGCACGATTCGGTTGCCCGACGAAATCCCAAGGCGATCGCCAGACCGATACCGGAGATCCACTTCGATACATTGTGTGCCGACACGTTCAGGAGCCAGTATTGTGCACCATGTCGGCCGTTTGTTATCAAGGGTTTTCCCCTGGCTGCTGCTCACTGGAATCTTTCGTGGTTCATCGACAATTACGCGACCACGAATGTGCTGTTCACCGATTCGGAAACCGGCGAAGATTTCAATGGCCCACTGTCACTGTTGCGCTCGCAACGGTCGCCGTATCTTCATAATTCCCAACGAATAATTCGTGAGAATCCCGAGGTATTGCGGGACCTGAAATTACAAAAAATCAGCAAACTGCTGGGGCAATACCCATACTCGGTGCAGCTCTTCCTCGGAAATCATGTCGGCAGCGGCTCACCGTACCATTGCGCCGAGGACAACAACTTTTTTCTTCAGATCGAGGGTCGGAAACGGTGGACGTTTGTGGATCCGAATCACACGCTGTTGCTGTACCCGTATCTGACGATGAAGAAAAGCTATGAACAATGCCTCGTCACCGGATTGCACGGTGCGGATGAAGCAGAGAGATTCCCGTTATATACCTATTGCCCCCGTTACGAGGTCACGCTCGAACCGGGTGATGTTGTATACACGCCATCCTGGTGGTGGCATTCGGTCGAGAATATGACTCGCGAGACCATTGGCGTTGCCACGCGTTGGCATGCAGAGAAAGATCTGCTGACGAACCGGCTGTTTACCATCCTGTATTGGCTGTCGCCGTACCAATTCTCGTTGTCGCACAGGGATCAAAAAAAGGGGGTGGATCCAAAATTTCCGGGTGCAACCTTGTACGAAGTGCAATCCCACGATTCAACGCACCATGACATACGAACGGGCAAGGCCGATGCAAGCTGGTTGACCGTGTAATGAGCGTACCACAGCGGCGGCGGCGCGGGTTCCTGGTACTTCGAATGGACGGTCAATAGTCATGGCAGACGCGGGTTGCGTTGATCCGCCACAATTTTTCACGAATTGGGTGTCAACATTGGCGAACCGGATTACAAGACATACCCGCCGCTTTCCGTAGACATTTCTGTCCTCGAAGAATCCGCGAATAAACGCTATATCGTGATCCCATTCGAAGAGCAAGACCTTGACGATGAATTAACCAACGAGATGTTGGAAATGGTCGCCGGCGGCGTGGCAAACAATATGCTGTAAAGAACACGTAAAACAGGACTTTCCTGAAGTGTGCTGGCCTGAGCCGCGAGGTCTGCCAGCTCGGCATTAGTCATCGAATTCTGCGGTATAATTTTTCCCTGCAAAAGGTTCCAACTCAAGGACCACGGGGAGGCAAGCTGTCCGGAACCCAGATGCTTCACGGGATCGTAGCGGGCCACGCGTCTTGCAATAAACGATATCAGGCCGCGGCGGTGGATCTGGATTGCGAATAATGGCGGCGTGAATCCCAAATTCAAGACGTCACAGCCCTCTGGCACGGGACGCACCGAAACATATATCGGACACAAAGAACTGTGTGATTTCTCAGTCTGATAACTCCCGCTTGAGCCATGGCATCAAGCGATCCAGCTTGCCGGTTGATCATGACGGCCTCTGCAAGCCAAGCGTCTCAGGTCGTCGAGGCCGCCGACCCTCGTGCGCCCGCAAGGGCATCTCATCAGAGAGGTGAAAGTCCTCTCTATCTTAACACGCTAATGGATATAGTCACCTGTAACTGCGTCGCTGCGAAGTGGGGTGGAGAGCAACAGGAGGACGAACAGCCGGTCCGTAGGCTGACGAACTCGATTCGGCCAGGCATTGTGGCGAGATTGCGAGGGACTGTCGAAGCCCATAACCCGGACGAACTCCGGTATAGGAGGAAGCGTTTGAAACGCGGGAAGCCTGTCGCGCTGAAATGGCGTGTGAGGACAAAGCGACGGCAGGGCAATGTCGGGTGGTTGGAGACGGAATGGTTGGAAGTTGAGATGTCTGAAACGGGGAGACCTGTCCGGTGTATGGCCGAGTCGCTCAATGCGACTTGATTGGACAGGAGTCAGAGCGTCCATATGAGCGATGAGACAGGGTAATGCCTGTGGAGCAAAGGGGCGCAGGAAGGTGAAAGGCGTGAAAGCCATGCAAATGGACCGCTCTATGAAAGTTTCTTCAATGAAGAATAATCACATAGAAGAAGCCCGTTATTGGTTACGGGCCGAACCATGCGTATGGACGGATCGCATGTTGGCAGCCCTCGTTAGAGGGGTGAGAAATGGCAAATGGCATAGCCTGATTGACAAGGTCTACGACATGTCCACCTTGCGTCGTGCATGGGAGCAGGTCCGCAAGAACAATGGCGCCGCCGGAGTTGATCGGCAGAGTGTCGCGTTCTTCTCCAAAGATGTGGAAACTCATCTGCGGATTCTGCAAGGACAATTGAAGTCGGCCGAGTATACGCCGTTGCCTGTACTTCGTTGCTGGATCGATAAACCCGGATCATCGGAGAAACGTCCTCTTGGGATTCCGGCGGTCAAGGACCGTATCGTGCAATCTGCTCTGCAATTGGTAATCGGACCGATCTTCGAACACACCTTTGCACCGACCAGTTTCGGGTTTCGTCCCCGGCGTGGCTGCAAAGATGCGCTTCGCGAGGTCGACCGGTTGCTGAACGCAGGATATACCTGGGTTGTAGATGCGGATCTGAAATCGTACTTCGACACGATTGTCCACACCAAGCTTATGGACTATGTCAAGGAAGCTATAGCTGACGGACGCATACTCGGATTGATCGAGAGCTATCTGAAAGCTGGAATTCTTGATGGTCTGAGCCTCTGGGAACCGGAGACCGGGACACCTCAAGGAGCGGTTATATCGCCTCTATTAGCAAACATCTACCTGAACGGACTTGACCATGAAATGGCCAATCGCGGCTTTCACATGATACGATACGCTGACGACTTTGTCGTGCTGTGCCGGAATCAAGAGGAAGCTGTCGACGCGTTGGCAACGGTGACGACGTACACCGCCGACCACGACCTGTGCCTTCATCCGGAAAAGACACGCTTGGTGGACGCTAGCGAAAAGGGTGGTTTTGACTTTCTGGGTTACCACTTCGAACGGGGTTACAAATGGCCGTCGAAGAAATTGATCAAGAAACTGAAGGACAAGCTGCGACCGAAGACCAAACGTACCAACGGGACGAGTCTTGACCACATCATCCGTGAAGTGAACAAGACAACCCGTGGGTGGTTTGGATACTTCAAGCATAGTCTCGCGAATACATTTCCCGAAATCGATGGCTGGATTCGGGGCCGCATTCGATCGATACTACGCAAACGCAGAAAGCGCAAAGGGCGTGCTCGCGGACGGGACCATCACCGCCGGCCAAATGTATTTTTCATTGATCATGGGTACTTCGGCCTTGAAGCCGCCCACCGGTCAACGTGCCAATCTCTAAGACGAGCAACTCACTGACTGGAGAGCCGGATGCGGGAAAACCGCACGTCCGGTTCGGAGGGAGGGGCGGCGCAAACCAATGCGTCGTTCCTACCCCTATCAGGGATCTCGTGCATACCATGGGCACCTTTCGCATTTTCCAAGGACCTCATGAATGCCGTGGGCACCGTTCGCATTTTCCAGAATTCGTGGAGGGTGGATGGCCTCAGCCACCGTGACGGGCGATGTCGCTTGCCGATTGATCATGACGGCGGATCAATCGTGATTTCATGATACATACCGGTCAAAATTCAGTTGGTGGCGCATTGCCGGAACTTTCCCCTCACGTTCGAGCTTAGCCTACTTGACTTGACATGTCGTTACGGCTACTGTATCGACTTAGATTTACCGCGTGTCACGGTCGCTCTATGCGCCACCACCTCTGTTATATCGGACAAATAGCCCGGCATTTCCGAGCGGCGATCTCGTTCGGATTTCCGCACGCATTCTTTACTCACTGTCCACCTCAATGGTCGAATTTGATTTCGACACAAATTAACAGAAGGGAGATCACGACCAATGGCAACCAGCCAACGCGATGAATTAATAACCCAATTGCTCGACAAAGTCGCACAGGACAAATCCTTGAAGCAGGCACTACTGGCCAATCCAAAGGCCGTCGTGAAGAAAGTTCTGGACGTTGACATACCCGACTCCGTAGACCTATCTGTTCTCGAAGAATCCGCTGAAAAGCGCTATATTGTAATCCCATTCGAAGAGCAAGGCCTTGACGATGAATTAACCGACGAGATGTTGGAAATGGTCGCCGGCGGCACAACGACTAACATTAGTTTTAAGAACACATAAAACAAGACGTTCCTGTCGAGTGGACTCAATCATGCGCGCCTCGTAATCGCCAACCTTTCTTGCGGACAATTGTCGACTGCCGGCCGGCGCTACCGTAGATCGTGGGAATCGCAAGTACGTTTGGAGAAGTTTGGCGAGCGATATACTCATCATCATCGACAAGATCTTTCCCTTTAGGTCCGAGTTTTGCCTGCATGACTTGACTTGCCGTTGTGTCTACTCTTCGATCCTAACTAACCGCGTGTGGCGGTCGCTCTGTGAGCCACCTACTCGTTTATATCGGACACATCGTCCGACATTTTCGACGAAGAAGAAGATATCGACGATGAATTAACCGGTGAGATGCTGGACATGGACGCCGGCGGCGTAACGTTAAAGCCGCGCGGAAAGAACACATAGAAGCAGAACGCTCCTATCGAACGGACTCAGAGTCATAGGCGCCTCGCCAACGCCATCGGTTCCTGCGGACAATTATCGGCTCCCGGGCGGTGCCACCATCGTGCTTTAAACGCCATTCGGTGCGGCAATGCACATGCCGACACCTGCATGCTTGAAACCGACCACGAACAGGAAAAGGTATTGTGCCACGACAAAACCGTCGGCTCCACGCGTTTGGGAATAACGTACTCCAGGCGCGCGCCGGACTGGCTCTGGCAGCAAAGCATACGGCGCCGATGTTACGGGGCCGGCTTTCCGCACCCCCACCGGATAATCGTGTCGATGGCATTTCCGCAGCGCAGGCCGGACGCATGTACCTGCTGTTGCTTATTCGCGGTATCATGAACAATAATTTCCTGTTTCTCGTACCTCGTGCTCATCCGCACATACGCCTATCCGCCGCCACTCCACACGCAGGGCAAATCCGGCTGCGCCAGACGCAGCAACGAAAAACCGATTCCGGACAACCCACGAAAGAATCCAGGATGGACAAAACCACTGCCGCAATTGCCATCGAACAATACATACCCGCCGCTCTGGTGCGGATCAATACGGGCCAGGATTAAGGCGGCGATATTCCTGGCATCATCAAGGTAACGATGATCACCGAGTAGTCGTGATGCCTCCAACAACATGTCAATGCGTCCAAAATTCCCGCAGCACAGATGATCTACGGAACCAAGGTCGGCACGCCCGATCATGTCCAGTACTTCCGTAATATGTCTTAACGCGGACGTGGTGTGATTGTTCACATTCGTCTCGCTCAGGCGCAACAATTGAATCTGTGCCAGCGCAATGCCGAGACGGCCGTGGCACCAACTGGTCACGCCTGCCAATTGTCGATTGGCGCGCAGATCAGAACTATCTCCGTAGATGTCACGGAAAGCACGACGCTCGTATTCTATTGCCTCTTGTGCTGCGCCAAACAATCTCTGCTCTTCGGTAATGGCATATAGCTGTAACAGCGCACACGCAATCCCTGAATATCCCACGGCATAACCGAGCCGGCCCCTGATGTCGTCCTCGGTGTGTTCGCCGGTTCCGCTGCCCGAGCTGTTCGCCAGACAGTGGCGAACCAGACGCCGGCTGCATTGTCGTGCGCGATCCAGCCAGATCTCGTCCGGATCGATCCGGTACAATGCAAGCAAACCAAGCAGTGCACCTGCACATCCTGATTTAATATCGAACTGGCTATCGGTCGCAATCTTCTCCGGTACAATCGTCGTTGCCGCTTGCTGCGCCATCGACAAGAGTGCATCATCATCCAACCAGCGATAGAGTAAGGCCAGCGGTTGGAGCAGCGATGCGATTCCAGTGATGCCGCCGATGCCGATCGAATCGGCGAGGTCAGAGCGGGCAACGTCGTCACCCAGAATTTGCCGTAGCGGTTGCAGTGCCGCGACGGTGAGAGAGCGATGTGCCGTGGTTTTCGCCACCTGATCCAATGCGGCGAGAAACAACGGAATACCAATAGAGCCGTTGTAGAGATCGTAGCCCATCGGGCGCAGAAACATCCGCTTTGTTTCGTTGTGATATTGCAACGTAAACCAGATTGCACTGCCGTCTGCAAGATGTACCGCTGCGCCGCGCAACAACCGTGCGATAGCCTGCCCGTGCTCCAACGCGCAGGAGCTGGTACATGCCTTCATGTCGGCAGAAGGAATATCAACTACGCCATGATCAACCATACTATCAGAGGCTGCGTCGGCTGGACAAGTCGGCGGCCCGTCGATCGCATTGGTCGTGAGCGAAGCGCGTACAATTGTCTCTTGCTGGATTAGATCGTTGTCGTCCGGCATCGCTGCAAGGCGATCAACCAGCAGATCCCACGCGCCAGGCGACGTACATTCCACGATGGATTTTTCCGGGGAGAGGTACAATGTTCCGTCCTCGACCGCCACCGAAAAATACGGGACATCCTGTTCCATCAGTGCCAGTTTTTCCTGCCGAAGAAGTGGCCAGAATTCCGACGCTACGGTGTCCGCCGACACGAAAATGCGGACCAGCTGCTCGAAGTGAAGGTCGTAAGCCACGCCATCTCGCAGAATTCTGGGATGTCGCGATCGGGCGAGCAACGTGGCGTATACCTCCGTAGAACGAAAGACGGCTCGCACCCTGAGCCGCTTCAGCGCTTCCAAAGGGCCGCAAGGCTGCAGGAGCAGTGTGCCATTGTCGGACAAATGCCGGTACATTTCACGGAATCCACGTACGACGTGATCCTCGAAGTCGCTAACGGAGAGTGGAGCATTGCCCAGAACCGGTACGTTTTCCGCTGCGCTGCTCCCCTGCGTGTCATAGGCGGGGCGCATCGCATCCGTGTTTGCTTCGCGGCAAACAACGCCGAATGTGGATTGAAATTGTCGCCTGCTCAAACCACCAAAGTTAATCGTCTGACCCGATAGCGTGATGCCGCGGAACGGCAACAGCCCGGAAAGGAGAACCGAATCGCCCAGGTAGAACTCTGCCAATCGCTCCGCTTCGGTTCGTCCAGCCGCCAGGTCCTGCCGGTGCGCGCTGGTCAACACCTCCAGGTCCACCAACATCGGGTATTCGCCACAGGCAATCAGGTTCTGGAAATGGAAATCCGTTGAGCGCAGGACGTAGGACACGGCCAGCAACTGCCCTGTCCGGAAAAAATACCGTGTAGCGCCGGCATGGTCCAAGCACGATTCGTGCTCGACATATCCCATCCAGCCGTACTCGGTGCGGTCGATAATTGGTATGGTCTTGAAGTCAAAATCCGTTGTCTTATTGAACCATTCAAGCAGGTCATAGAATACCACCTCAGCGGCCAATGAACGCGGTTTGTAAATAACGCGAAGACCATCGGAAAATTTCAGATCCAGAACCGTCTGACCCCCGTGATGCGGATCGGATAATCCGGTCCGTATCCAGATGACCTGGCCGAGCCTGTTGCGGTGATGAAACGTCTGTTGCAAATCACCATGATCCGCTGCAACCCGCGCCAGGAACGAGCTGAAATTGATCACCCACTGACGGATTTGAGTGGTTACCAATCGGGCAAGAACAGGATATGTGAGGAATAAGTCGCGTAGACCATCCGTTAGGAAGCGGGTCACAAACGACTGATACAGTCGCGTACGGTTCGTGGACTCCTTGGCGCTGTGTCCAAAAAGTTGATGTTTCTTGCGGTACGTACTGAATGCGACCCAAAAAACCGGCTGACATAGATTCGATAGCAGCACCAGCAGCTTGTGTTCCAGCGTCGCGTGTGCAACGTCACTCAACAGCTCATACGCGACGCCGGTCCGCGCGGCAAGTCGGCGACGGGCGGCAACGATAAAGGGCAGTAGAATATCTTCAAACGCAACGGGATCTTTCGGATCCAGGCAACGATCAGTGGGTTGACCAACACCCCTTTCGCAGTAATCCGCTGTGGCTTCAAGTAGCGCGCTCAGGTCATTGACCCAGTCAGGTAGAACGGCGTGCTCATGCCGGCGTACAGCGCCGAGGAACGGTCTGACCATGTCGATGTCGAGGCCATCCCACGCCAGCCGCCGGGCGAGGCAATCCGGATCCTCAGAGCCGAGTGCCTCTTGCCAGATGGAAAGATAGTGATCGGCCTGAGCAATTTCTTCGACACTCGATCCAGATTGATGCGATGGTTTGCCTGCGGTCGCTCTTTTGTGTTCACGGCTACGTTCGGGAAACGGCCCCAAGGGGCGAGCCGTGTCGCCGTCGCCAGCCGGGATAACGGCACCTGCCAACCGTTCCTGAAGCGTGCTGGCGCGAGCCGCGAGGTCTGCCAGCTCGGCATCAGTCATCGAATTCTGCGGCATAACGTTTTTCCCGTAACAGGCTCCAACTCAGTGACCACGTTCAGGCAAGCGGTCCGCCCCCAGATGCTTCACGGGATCGTAGCGGGCCACGCTTCTTGCCATGAACGATATCTGACCGCGGCGACGGATCTAAATTGCGAATAATGGCGGCGTAGATCCCAAATTCAAGACGTCGCAGTCCTCTGCGACCGTACGCACCGAAACGTATTTCGGACACAGAGGACTGTGTCCCTCCAGCAATCTGATGCGTCCCGCTTGCCGGTTGATCATGGCCTCTTGGGCGAGCCAGGCGTCCCCAGTCGTCGAGGCCGATGACCCTATCATGAACCTCGTGAATACCAGGGACACCCTTCGCATTTTCGGGATTTCCCTGGAGGGGTGGATGGCCTCAGCCACCGCTGCGATTTGGAATATTCCCCGACCGGACGGGTAAGGTTGCTAGACGCACCCCCCTCATCAACAACATCGTTGTGCATTTCTTGTAAGTTGAATATATTCGACGATGTTTAGATCGTAGTTCTCGCGCCGTCACAAATAAATCAAACCGACCAATATACGATGAGCACAACTGTCCATATTCCTCCAACTCTATTGAAAGCGATCGATAGGAGAGTCAAAGACCTGAAAATGAGCCGTAATAAATTCATTTGTATGGTCCTGGAGAAAGAAGTATGTGATGAATGGCCGACCGAATTTTCAGATCGCAAACGAGCAAGAAATCCAGCGCTCGCGAAATCTGTTGATGACATGGTGGTTCGGATCGCAGAAAGCCGAAACAGCAAGATCTCCGACGTATTCTAATGTACCTTCTAGACACGGATACCGTTGCCGAGTTAATGAAGCGGAACCCGGTTACATGGCAAACTTTGCTTGATAAAAGACGGAGAGAGGTCTTCCTTTGCGAAGTAGTCATTGGCGAGATTCTCTACGGCATTCGGCTGTTGGGTGATACAAAAAAAGGACGGCAGCTTCAGGCCGAATTTGATCCGATTCTTGAAACCGTCGGCTGCCTGAAGTGGGACAGAGGAACAACGGCATATTTCGCTGACGTAAGATCGACGTTAACCAGTTCCGGTCAAACCATCGCAGACATCGACATTATGATTGCGGCACATGCGTTGAACTACGAATGCGCGGTGGTGACAGACAACACGAAAGATTTTGCAAGGATACCCGGTTTGGCACAAGTCAACTGGAAATACTGACGAACAACACTAGCGGGATCACGAACTCTTCGGTTGTTTCAACGGCGAATAATCCGCCGAGCAATACGTCCCCGGCCGACGAGGCCGACGACCCTCCAGGGACCTCGTGAATACCTCGGATGCTCGTCGAATTCCGTGCTGCAACCTACCGGTTAACAGGCTTGAATTCGATGTTCATCATCGGCCAACTGCGGCGGGCCCAGATGTTTCACGAGATCGTGGTGAGCCACCTTTCTGGTAATATAGGATGCCAGGCCGCGCTCAATGAATGCGAGCATTGCCGCGTTGTCATCGTTCGTCATCCAGCCAGCGAACTCGCTGCTTCGCATATACGGCTGATGACGGTGCACGCTTTCAATTATCAGCAGCGTCCCGAGTCCAAATTTCCGGTATTCAGGCCGAACAAATAACCGCTCGTATCGCAGCAGATTCGGCGACACTCGGACGGTAATGAACCAGCCGATCAGTTGACCATGATGACGCAATACCACCGTGGTGTCATGATCATACGACGATCCCGCCACAGGCCACACGCCGTCATAAAGTGGACTCCGCAGGTGTTCCGTCTGCAGCAGCGCCAATTCATCTTCCGAAACCGTCGACCAGGGCTCGATCGCGAAACCAGCGGGTAATACGGGGCGACGCATCCATGGCGCGCGAACCAATCTCCTGCCATCGGCCTGGGAAATACTGTATATGGTACGTGTTCTGGTCTCGTCCCACCCCTGTGTCTCAAATAGATGCTTCAGAATCGGTGTCGACGGTCTCGCCCCCAAATAGAACGCGTGGAGCGAGTTGCAGCCACGAAGCTGAGCCTCGTCCGTGAACCGCCGAAGCAACGTACTGCCGATGCCATTGCGACGGGCGTGCCTGGCAACGTATATGGAGGTAATACCGCCTTTCTTCGACACCGGATTTACATATCCCAAAATCAAGCCGCAGCCGTGATCGTGACGGTCACAGCCGAACGCCAACGTAGCTCCCTGGGGATTGGCTTGCTGAAGCACGGAGCCATTTGCAGGCGACACAAGATGTTCATATTTCCCGACGATCTTGCGATCGACAATCTCGATCTTGTGTTCCGACGTATCAGCGAGCATCACAATGCACTCAGTTCCAAACGTTCATTCAATGTGCCGCCAAGTCTTTCGACGGTGGCGCCAAGCATCAGGTCCGTCGGAGATAACTGGACGCCAAAGGTCGTTCGGATCGATGATATCAACTCGGTGGCCAACAACGAATCGAGCCCAAGCTCCGTTAACGGACGCTGAATATCAACCTCATCGGCGGAGACTCTCAGCACCGATGCAAGCTGCGTGCATAGCAAATCCTGGATCTTTTGTAAACGGTCGTCTCCCTCGCCCAGGTCCAGTGAACGCGGCAGGGGCAAGTCATGTTCCGGATCGTTTCCGGCACAATTCACGAATCTGGGCGACCGTGCCGACACCGGGTTCGATTCCTTCCATCGCGACCAGTTCACATCCATCACACCAATCTGCGACGGTTGGTGAGCGAAGATATAGTCCATCGCTGTCAGTAGATTGTCGGCGGAAGCCGGCCTGATACCAAGATTGTTGAGCAGAACGCGTGCATCGTCGTTGTCTGCGACCATGCCGACATCGGCCACAGCACCCCAGTTGACGCTTGTGGCCGGCAAGCCCGCATGGTTTCGGTATCGGGCGAGCTCATCCATGAAGGCATTCGCGGCGGCGTAGTTTCCCTGGCCCGGGGTCCCCAGAATCGCAGTCACCGAGGAACAGAGTATGAAAAAATCAAGCGGCGTGTCAAGCGTTGCAACGTGCAGATTCCATGATCCGTCGATTTTTGGTGCAAGCACGTGTTTGAAGGCATCGACATCCATCTTCGCCAACCAACGGTCGTCGAGAATGCCGGCGGCATGGATGATCCCGGCCAGGGGCAGGCCGGAGTCGCGAATCGCAGCGAACATCTCTTCGACCTCATCCAATCGAGATACATCCGCCTTATGTATATGGACCTTGCATCCTGCTTCCCTCAATGATTGCACCCGTTCCTCTGCCTGGGCCGTCGCGGCGCCACGGCGACTGGCGAGAAGGAGATGGCGGGCGCCGCGCTGAACCAGATCGCGCGCCAGAGCGAAACCGAACCCGCCCAATCCGCCAGTGACGACATAGGTTCGATCCGACGATATGGGATTGCGCTGTGCCGGGACGATCGATACCGGCCGCCGCCGCATTTTTACCTCGATCCGACCGATGTGACGTGCCTGCTCCATCTGGCGGAACGCGTCCGCGACATCGGCGGCTGCAAAGGCCTCGATAGGCAGCGGCTTAAGCGTACCGTCGATCAAGCCGGAGCGGATGTCGCGCAATATCTGGTATACAAAATCCCGACGATCCAGGGCCATTCGATCCAGATCCACCGCCGCGAACGTAAGGTTCTTATTGAACGGACGCAGCTGAAGTCCGTTATCTTCATCGATATCTACCTTGCCGATTTCTACAAAGCGACCGTAGGCCGCCATAATGGACAGGGTCTGGGCGAGTGCGTCGCCGGTCAGTGAATTCAGCGCCACGTCGACCCCGTGACCATTCGTAATCGCCATGATTTCGTTGGCGAACGACAAGGATCGCGAATCAAAGACGTGATCAATGCCCATTGACCGCAGGTATTCTCGCTTTGTTTCCGATCCGGCCGTAGCGAATATCCTGGCGCCCACGGACAACGCGTAATTCACCGCTGCCAAACCGACACCACCTGTCGCCGAATGAATAAGGACAGCTTCATTTTTTCGTAGGCGTGCAACCTCCCGCAGACTGTACAATACCGTTAAATAGGGTACGAAAACGCCTGAGCCTTCCAGGGAAAGCTCGTCCGGAATTCGCAAGATATAGTTTTCGTCGATCGACATCGTGACGGATGTACCAAAACATCCGGTGCCGGCCAGCGCCACAACCACCTTGTCGCCACATTGAAATTCGTGAACGTCTGTGCCGATGGCGGCAACGACACCGGTACACTCCACACCGATGCGGTCACCGACGAATGTTCCCTCGATAACACGCGCTGAAAGCATACCCTTGGCTTTCAACACATCCTTGTAATTCAGTGGCACGGACTCGACGCGAATGGCGATGTCCCGAGGTCCCGGAGCAGATGGGGCCGTCTCTCGCCAGTGCAGACTGCCTAGTACCCCGATTTCACGGACGGCCAACTCGAAATCGACATCGTCGCTACCTGATACATTCTGACGTGCATTCGACCGTATCGAGGCATCAATCGGGGACAGGCGACGGACGAAAACCTGGCCTTTTCGGATACCAATTTCTTCCTCGCCACCCGATTCTATCACCGGAATCAACTTTTCCAGACTTTCGTCGGTCGCATCGATATCGATCAGTTGGCAACTGCAGGCCGGGAACTCCGACATAATGACGCGCCCCAGCCCCCAAATTGCGGACGGTCCAATATGCCCCAACGGATCGTCGGCCGGCATGTGGACGGATGCCTGAGAAAGAAGGACCAATCGAAAATCCGCATGCTGCTCGGAAGCGGCCGTCATCAGGTTCGCGATTGTCATGCACACCGATGCCTGGTGGTCAGCGGAGGGGCCACCCGACGTATGCTCTGCATCACAGATGTAGAGCGCTCCGCGCACATCCTGCACGTCAGGCCCCGCCATCAACGTCTTCATTGCATCAAGATTTCCCGGCCGATCGCAGCACAATACGCCGGGGCCGGCGGCGCCTGTGTTCGCATGGAATACGTGGATACACCGCAGTCCTCCGTTGGCGAATACCGCGGTGATCCGGTCACTGGTGGCAGCGGTATCCGCGAATATCAACCACGAACCGAGTTTCGGATTCTGCTTATCGATGTGGAATTGGGATGGATTGTCAGCAGGCGTCCAGTCGAAGGCGTACAACCAGTCATCGTACGCAACAGGCGTGACCATGCCCGGTCGGTCCAGACGGCGGCATCGAACACCGGAAAGTTCGGCGCATAGTTCACCCTGGTCGTCGCACAATTTCAGTTCGCCAACAAGGTCGTCTTTCGTATGGTCCGTAACTCTGGCGTGTCCAACACATTCCCGCGGTGGCGACCGATAGATTATGATGTGCCCGATCTCAACGGGTACGTATGTCGAGGTTTCCTTATCGCTGAATGGCGCGGCCGCAACCAGCAAACCCTGAAGTGCTGCATCCAGAACTGTGGGGTGGAGAAAATAATCCTTGTAATTGCTCAGGAGTGCGTCATTCAGTCGGATCGTGAGAAACGCTTGATTGCTTCCGCGATGAACCGTCTGCAGGGCTTGAAACGCGGGGCCGTACGCAAGACTGTGGCGGCGTAATTCCGCATAAAGTGCGTCCCGATCAACGGGCGTGGGACATGTGTTCCTGAGATCATCCAGTCGAAGTGGTCGCGGTACTCCGAGTTTGCCGTGAAGCCGACGACCACTAGCATTGATCGACCATGTCTTACGCTCATGAGAATGGGTACTATTAATCGCCCAGCTTCGATCGTTTTTATTGTACGACGTCTGGAGAATCGTTGCATCGCCGGTTCCGCGCATCACCAGCATCGAGGTAAACGCAAGTCGCTGCAGCATGACGGATCGGTCGCCGGCAATCTGGTGCGCCAGCGCCAGGGCCATTTCCACGTATGCGGCAGCAGGGAATACGACGGAATCCGCAATCTTATGGTCGCTCAGAAACCCATGATTCGCGGTATTCAGCTCGACTTCCCAGGCATCAACCGCGGTGTGCAGACGGTGCCCGAGCAATGGATGGACATCGCCCTGCAGGCGATCGGTGCGCGACGCCTCGGATTCCAGAAAATAGGATTTGCGTTGAAACGGATACGAAGGGAGTTTGACGTATCGGCCGTGGTCGCCACAAAATCGACACCAGGCAATGCAAACGCCCGCGCAGTACATCTTACCCATGGTTTCCAATAGGCACTGCCGGTCATCACGATCTCGGTTCAGCGAGAAAAATGTATGGCTGTCGACCCCCTCCGTTACGGCCCCACTTTGAATGTCGTGACCGAGAACGGGATGGGCGCCAATCTCCAGAAACGATGAATATCCGTCCCGAAGCAGCTGCCTGATCGCAGCGGCGAATGCAACGGTTTCTCTCAAATTTCGCCACCAATAGCGAGCATCGTGCAGCGGCTCGCACACTTCGGTGCCAAGGACAGTCGAATACAACCGCCGGTCCGGTGCGCGCGGACATAGTGCGCCGAGAACGTCCATAAGCTCGTCGGCCAGAGGATCCATCTGGTCGCTGTGATAGGCAACGTTTACATCAAGAAATCGATTGAATACATCGGCATTGTTGAGCGACTCAGAGATCGTGCCAAGGACGGTCGAATCGCCGGAAAGCACGACTGACGTCGTGCTGTTCACCGCCGCCAATGCGATTCGGCCTTTCGCTTTCGCGACCTCTTCACGAGCAGCACCGCGATCTATCGCCGCCATCAGCATGCTTCCCTGACCCTTTAATGATTGCTGCAACCTGCTGCGATGGTAACTGACAGCAACAGCCTCCTCGAAGCTCAATGCTCCGGCGACGTAGGCCGCCGCCACTTCTCCGACACTATGACCAACGATGGCATCGGGCTGCACCCCCCACGACGCCCACAAGTCGGTGAGTCCCACCTGGATTGCAAAATTGGCAGGCTGCGCGACCTCTGGCTGCGAGATTCGCGAGTCCGATTCGTTCTTCAATAACTCATCGATCAATGACCATCCGGACTGACTTCGAAAGGCGCTGTCACAGCGGGAAACCGCGTCACGAAACACCGGTTCAGACTGCAGCAGCGACCGGCCCATAGACCACGACTGCGGGCCCATGCCGGAATATACAAAGACAAGTTTCGGGGGATTACTGGGGGCACGGCCCGACGCCGCAGTCGTTTCAGGATCTGCCCGTTGAACCCGCCGGAATTGCTCGAGCAACTCCGACCGGGTCGCTGCCGGCGCCGCGATGCGGTGCGGGTGGTGCGTACGTCGAAGCAAGGTAGTATGGCACAGGTCGTGAATCGAGGCTGATTTTCCCGACGCGTCAGACTCGAGAAAGTCGATCATGTTAGCGACCATCTGGTCGAGTGCGTCCGTGTTGCATGCAGACAGGGTGATCATGGTTGGCGGGGCGCCCTCTGCGGCAGAGTTCCGATTGTGTGCCTCCGTATCGTTTGATTCGTATCCCTGGACGATGGCGTGGGCGTTGGTGCCGCCGTAACCGAACGCATTCACACCTGCAATTCTGGGACCATCCACATCCGGCCAGGGCTCGGCGGCGGTCGGGATGCGAAGACGCAGGGCATCAAAATCAATCGCGGGATTCGGCGTGCGGAAATGCAGGTTCGGCGGAATTTGTCGGTGTTGCAAACTCAGAACGGTCTTGATAAGACCGGCAACACCGGCAGCGGCCTCAAGATGACCGATATTGGTTTTTACGGTGCCGATGAGGCAGGGAGCGTCTTGACGTCGGTTCAGCCCGATTATCGTCCCAAGGGCGCGGGCTTCGGCCGTGTCGCCGGCTTGCGTGCCGGTGCCGTGAGCCTCGACATATTGGATGTCGGTCGCGGCGATGCCGGCTTGGCCGTACACCGATTGTAGAAGTGCTTCCTGGGCCGACCGGTTCGGCAAGGTGATTCCCGGTGTGTGCCCATCCTGATTCACGCCGGTATTGCGGATGAGCGCATATATTCGGTCGCCGTCATCGATAGCTGCCGATAATCGCTTCAGAATTACGATCCCGGCGCCTTCGCCGCGACCGTAACCGTCGGCCGTCGCATCGAACGCCTTACACCGTCCGTCTGGTGAAAGGAAACGTCCCTTTGCCATCATAATCGAGTACTCGGGCCGAAACATCACGCTGACACCGCCACAGACGGCCAGAGAAACATCACCATTCCAGATGCCGTTACACGCGTAATGCAAGGCAACCAGGGACGACGAACACGCGGTATCAATCGTGATACTTGGACCCCGAAAATCGAAGGTATGGGACACACGGTTGGACAGCATGGCCATCGAAACGCTTATGGCAGTGTGCGTACCAATAAGATGGCGATTCAGGACATTCAGCTGTGCGGTCAGATTGTCCAGCGTGAACCCACCGATATAAACGCCCGTCGGTGTACCCTTAATAGTCTCCATTGGAATGCCGGCGTCTTCCAGCGCGTGCCAGACGACCTCCAGGAGCAGGCGTTGCTGGGGATCGAGAAACTCGGCTTCGCGCGGAGAAATCCCGAAGGCGGACGGATCAAATTGATCCATCGGCACTGTGAGAAATCCACCGCGACGCACGTATGATTTCCCGGGCTTGTCAATCTCCGGATCATAGAACTTGTCGCTGTTCCAGCGATCTGCCGGCACGTCCACGATGGCATCACCGCCGTACTGCAGCAGCTCCCAAAAGGCCGTCAGATTGTTCGCGCCGCCGGGAAAACGGCATCCCATTCCGACTATGGCAATTGGTTCTTTGTCATAACGTTTCATGTCGGGACGTTAGCTACCGTGCTTGCGTGTTCAGTAAAATGTCCGAGGAATTCGAGGCGGGAATGACCGCGTGGTGCAGAACAAGCAGGATAGATGAGCCTGGCACCGGATCCGGACTGCGAATAATGGCTGTTTGCGGCCGAATTTCAAGGCGTGGTGATACCGAGACGAGGTTCGAGATAGAGCATCGCGTCTCCGGGTCGTCGGGGACGCCGACGCTCCAAGGGGTATCGTGCAACCCAGAGATTTCGGGTGCCTTTTGTAATTTCCGATTTCCAGCGCCTTGCCGGCACGACGAACCCCAGTCTTATCATCACACCAAGATCAGGCGCGGCGATTAGTCGTTGCCTGCATCGTCTGTTTGGATTGTGCTTTTGGGATAGTATTTAACCCCTGGAATGTCGCTGAAATCAGCATCCTGAGTCCAAAGGATTGCGTCCCTGGCCTGGGCAGCTGCCAAAATCATACTATCTGCCATCGGCAATCGATACCGCAAACTCAAGCGCGCACTTTCCACTGCAAGTCGTGGTGTAATTTCAATAATTTGCCCCTGACTCATCGCCGCGTATGCCGCCAGAGCATCTTCCTCCCCTGATTCACGGAGTAAGACCTTAAATACCTCATAAATAACCACAGTCGGAATAATTAGCTCGTCGGGAAATTCCAAAAGTTCAGCGAATTGATCAGCATTACTTTCGTTGGCGAAAAAAGCGAGCCAGGCAGAAGAATCAAGTAAATTCATACTCGGTCTTCCTCGCGGGCAATCGAGGTGTCAATGCCTTTTGCAAATCCACGCAACTCAGAAATTTTACGTTTCGGAACCAACTCTATACGGCCGTTATATTCCAAAACCTGCAATTTCTGACCGGGCTTCAGAGAAAGAGATTCCCTTACAGGACGAGGGATTACGACTTGGAATTTTTGGGATAAGGTAACGGTTGGCATAACGATCTCCATCGATTGGTCTTTTGTAAGACAATAGTTCCTTCGATACAAAAGACAAGCAGGAACTTATAGCCAACGACGAGCGCACCTGCGGCGCAGGTGAGCAGCGGATTCACCGCTGCTGTCGAAGCCAAATGGAGACGGACGAAAGTAAATCGAGTCCCGTTGTGATTAGTGAAAGTAGAAGCCAAAGCGCCAGGGACTATCGCGCTTTGGTAAGGAAATTGAAGAAATATGGCCACCACACTTGAGCAAAGAATCGCCAACGCAGCGTCTGGTAAATCAAAACTGAGTATTGACCCGGTTGCGACCAACAATAATGCAATCTTACACGTACCTCTGCGCAACATCGAGGCGGATGAGACTCAACCCAGAAAAGACTTCGGCAATCTCGAAGGGCTCAAAGCTTCGATCGACGAACACGGAGTAATATCGCCGATTATTATTTCACCGAACGGCAGTGGCCGATATCGAATTATCTCTGGTGAATGGCGTTACCGTGCGTCAAGAGAACTGAATCTCGACGCAATAACCGCCATTGTCCGAAACGTCGAGGACCAGCATCGTCTCGAACTCCAGATCATAGAGAACCTACACCGCAAAGACCTCAACCCAATCGAAGAGGCCAAATCCTATCGGCGCTTGATGGACGAATTCAATCTCAACCAGGCAGACGTCGCGCAGCGGGTGGGCAAATCCAAATCTTCGATTAACGAAATACTCCGACTCCTGGATCTTCCTCCGGACGAGATTGCCGAACTTTGCTCATACGATGACATTCCGAAGTCCGTGTTATTGGAAATTGCCAGGATTCGCGAACCTACTGAGCGGTTGGTGCTCCTGAATCGTGCTAAGGCGGGAAGATTGACAGTAAAGCAAGCACGGCGTTAACGGAATCGCCTTCGTGAAAAACCAGCGACTACCGGAAAACCAAAATCTCATCGGTTTGCAGTAACCCACGGAGAGGTGACAATAAAACTGCGAATGGGTTGCCCAACCATAAAGGAGATGAAATGGGCGCTCAAGGAAGCCCTCGAACAGCTTGGGGAACAGGGGACGACAGAGACCCAATGAACACCTTTACGACGTCAGCTTTGCACTAACATAACGATTGATGCTAACGCCTTGCTCGGCGGCTTCTGTCACAATTTTACGGTGTTGGCTGGGAGGGACGCGCACCATGAATTTTCCACTGTAGCTTCTTTCAGCTAATGGCTTGGGGATTTTTTCCCCATTCTCGGCCATATCTTCGACGATATCCTGGACCAGTTTCAGAACACCTTCCATTGCGGCGACAGGAGTTTCGTCGAGGTGTGACAAGCTCGGAAATTCTGTACAGAGGCCGACGTACTCTTTGTCATCTTCTGACCATGTCACCCGATACGTATAATGTTCATGATTCATCATTGTCCAACCCTTCAATCTTGTCTATGGCTGCAAGGACCTGCCTAACCTGGTAAACTTTCGCTTCTCCACCTTTGCCCTTTTGAATGTTTACACGTGGATCGCCAGGCCACGGCGTTTTATACACAAGGTGACTGGTTCCGCGTTGCCTTGCTTCTCCAAAATAGTGATTACACACGATTTCCAAATTCGAGTATTTAACGTTTTTCTGGTTTCTTCTTATCGCACTAAGCAGTTTTTCAATACGAGGCATATATCACACTTACATTGTAGTATCATTATTGATACTATTCAAGTTTTTTTCAAAATGGCAGCGCGATCCAAATCCCCTAATTCATTTTAACAAACCGAGAACGTCGATACCGTAATAATCCAGTTTATCGACAGTCTCTTTGAGTATTGCTGTCGGAAATCCTTTTCCGTAACGACCGTACGTCATTGAATCGTTGCTATGCCCCACGATTTGCTTTACGACGGGCTCTTCGACGTTCTTTGTCATGAGATAATCCACCAAGGTATGGCGAAACGAGTGAAAATCCTTTCGACCAACATTGTCAGTCTGTACAAAATGCGATTTGAAACGTTTGTTGAACCATCTGGAAGTGCTTTTCTTAAAACGTTCTCGTTCCTCGAATTCAAGATCGAACAATTTCTGCATTTCTAATTCACGCCGATTCGCGACATATCTGAGAAATCCCAGTTCAATTATGCTGTCGTGGATGGGAATGTCACGGGCTGCGTACTTGGTCTTCAATGACTTCCGGGAATCGTCATCCGCATTCACGGACACACTCCAGATCCCGTCGGTCTCCCCGATATCGGCGACATCCAGTTGACATAGTTCATTCAGTCTGGCGCCCGTATACATCCCGAGTAGGCATATCCAATATCGTTCCGGCCGGTCGCGCTCCGCCCGGAGCTGCTGGAGCATTGCCGTCAGTTCACTTTGGTCAAACGATGAGCGATGGTCGCGGGGATTCGTTTTCAATTTGAGCTTTAATCCGGAAGCCGGGTTATGGGCAACTTCGTCCCGTTTATGGAGCCAGCTAAATAATCCGGTGTACCCCGTCATGTAGTTATTGACGGTCTTTGTCGCCATCGGCTTCACTTCGTCGGTCATTTCTAGAATTTCGGCGACTCTCTTATCCCGGTATCTTCGGTCCTTTTTTCTATGTGCGGGAAGGCGTAGCAGGATATCCCGTACCCGTACCAAGTTTTTTTGGGTGATACTGGCGACGTTGGTGTCAGAGCCCAGGATTTCCTCAAGTAATTCCAAATTGCCTATGGACTCGTCACGAGTTTTAATCGTCCAATTCCCCAGTTTCGACGACTCATCCACGTAATCCATGATCGCTTTGGAAAGCGGGTATCCCGCGGCTGAAGCGGAATCGTGATCGGAGTCGACTGAATCGGACAATGATACATCATCAAGGCAATGGTCTACCTGGCGATCCGGATTCGCGAGTTCCTGTAAAGTTTCCCGAGTCGCTTTGATGCCGGCGGCGTAGCATTGCCGACATAGCTTCTGGAACAGCAGTTCGTTTGATTCTCCGTTTCCGATCCCCTGCGACTTCAAAAACGATTCCACAATTATCGGGAAGTCACCCAGTTGGTTACAAAAGAGATCGTCCTTCAGCGATGCGAATACAGCGTCATGCGCCTCGACTTCTGCGAGGAATTCTGCCTTATCGGAGAATTGACGCTGCAACCAAGATTCTTCAACGTCACGTTTCGTATCGTCATGAAACTTACTGACAAGGTGCCGACATTTCAGTTCTGTTAATTGAGTCATTTGCTCTGGGGGAGAGTTTTCGTTAACCTGGGTGGCTGATTGACTCAAGTAGCCACTATATGTTGTGGTTTTTGGGGAAAGGAATCCAAATCCAAATCCAAATCGGGATCGCTATCGAAATCGTAAAGAGATGGGACTTGGATACGAAAAACTCGATGTATACGGTCTGGCAATCGGCTATGTGGCATGGGTATATGAGAAAGCCACGGGTCTGACCGGGATCCACCGGCCTGCATGTGACCAGTGGCTTCGGGCTAGTCAATCGGTTCCGCTGAACATTTCTGAAGGCAATGATAAGACCGCGGAAGCAGATCGCCAACGGTATTTTGATATTGACCGTGGCTCGGCGTTGGAATGTGCTGCGACTCAGGACGTATTGATGGTTGGGAAGGCTTTGGATGGCCACGAAAGCCGTGAACAAAAGATTGAATTTGACCGCATTGCTGCGATGCTCAGTCGATTGGGGGGAGGGGGTACAGCGTTGAGGAAGATAGCGCTCCTTGCGTCACCGACCAAGACGATTTCGAATTCGATCCCGATAAAAACTTGTCCCAACAAGAATAGGTGCACAATATCTTGGAGTGACTTGAATCAGTCAGCCACCCAGATTCGTTAATGCCACTTCGCTCGATAATTCGAGCCAATAGAAAGAATAATTGTTCCAGTCTGAACTGAACAACGTTGGATTTACTGATTGCACCTGCGACGGACGATACGCCGAGGGACACGCGAATTACGGAAGAAGGGAAAAAATGTGACAGACGGCGAGGAACACGTTTGCGGAAATAGAAGGTGTGTTTTCGACGGTAGAGATAGGTGGGAATGCGGACGGGTTTTGTGAACATTTTCGAGGACAACCTTTCGATTTTGTAGCACACTGTGTGACACAAAACCGGTTCGTAGGTTGTCCTGCATGTATAACTATCGTAATATAAGGGGGTTATATTAAGATGGTAGCGGGTCAGGGACTCGAACCCCGGACACGTGGATTATGATTCCACTGCTCTAACCAACTGAGCTAACCCGCCAGAAAAGGCATTGAAGATTTTAGAAGGGAGATTTTAGATTTGGAACACGATTGCAAGTATTGAGCGAAAACGGCAAGAACCAATTTTCGCTGAAATGCCAAAGGACATCTCACTAATCCCGGCACAACTCGCTTCCGTTTGGCTACCTACCGCCCACAGGCGCAGCCTGTACACTACATGTGTTCCCCAGAACACATGTATCAGCGGCGTAGACCGAGTCGTTTCAGTATCTCCAGGTAGCGATCGTGCTTGGTACGGTTCAGGTATTTCAGGAGCTTGCGCCGCTGATTCACCAGGGCAATGAGGCCGCGCCGGGAATGGTTGTCTTTCGGATGCTCCTTGAGATGCTCCGTAAGCTCGAGAATCCGGCTGGTGAGAATCGCGATCTGCACATCGCTCGAACCGGTGTCGCCGTCTTTGACGGCGAAGTCCTTTATTACCGCCTGTTTCGCTTCCTTTTCCATCAAAAATATCCTGTCTTCAAATTTATCTGAACATGCCCCGGCCCCGCGTGACACGTAGACACAGGTCCGCGCCGGTATGAGAAACCAAGCAATATAAGAATAGTGAGGTGAATTTCAAATGGGAATGGTGGTTTAATTCGGGAAATACGAGTTGGACGGGGAGTCGTATGGTGATGATATCTGCAGGTATTTTGCCGTACAGGCTTTGGCCTGCGTCAGTCATGCAACGATCACATTTTCCAAAATATGCCACTATTCGTCGTCACCGTTGACGGCCAAGCCATCGTATTCAATCGTCATTCGTAACCGCGATAAGTTCGTTGAGTTTCTGCTTCGCGCGGCCCGATAGCACGGCATCGCGGGCCGCGTCGACGGCCCCGGCGAAGTCATCGGTATTGCCGGCTACGTAGATAGCTGCTGCGCCGTTGAGAACGGCGATGTCTGTGTATGCGCTGTCTTCGCCGGAGAGAACTGCATGGATTCTGGTCGCGTTTTCTTCAGCGTCGCCGCCCCGCACGGCGTCCAGTGACTGGTAGCGGTCGATATAGAGCAGGGGGTCAAAGTCGTAGGTGCGGATTGTACCGTCCTTTAGTTCACTGATGCGTGTGGTCCCGGAGATGGAGATCTCGTCAATTCCGTCGGCGCCGTGAACGACAAGTGCACGTTCGGAGCCCAGTTGCTTCAGGACCGCTGCGAACGTTGCGGTGAGTTCGGTCGCGTAAACGCCCAGAAGCTGGCGGCGCGCGCCAGCCGGATTGGATAGCGGCCCGAGCATGTTGAATATGGTGCGGATACCGAGTTCTTTGCGCGGGCCGACGGCATGTTTCATGGCCGGATGCCAGGTTGGCGCAAAGAGAAAGCCGATGCCCACGCTGTCGATGCATGCCGCGACGGCCTGCGGTGCGATGGTGATATTGACGCCGAGCGCGGCAAGTACATCGGCGCTGCCGCATTTGCTCGAGACAGAGCGGTTGCCGTGTTTCGCGATCACAACACCGGTGCCGGCGGCGATGATTGCGGCTACGGTCGAGATGTTGAAGGTGTTGGCGCCGTCACCGCCGGTACCGCAGGTGTCGACGAGGTCCGTTGCGGTCACGTCGATGGAAGCGGCATGATGACGCATGATTGCGGCAGCGGCGCTTATCTCGTCGACGCTTTCGCCTTTCATCCGCAGTGCGGTGATGAGGGCGGCGATCTGGGGCGGAGTGAGTCTGCCCTGCATAAGGTCGTCCATGGTGGCCGTCATTTCGTCGGTTGTGAGGTCGTGGCGGGCAATGATTTTGTTGAGGATTTGTGTGTAGGTCATGGCGAGGTTCCTGTTATGTTTGTTCCTGGCAGGCTGTCGGGAAGGGACCGCAGTCGATTGTTATGTGTTACGGATCAAGGGAAGGAACTCGGACACAGAGGACTGTGTCCCTCCAGTATAGTCCGGCTCGTGACGGTGCTCGATCCCAATGCTGTATTCTGGCGAAAGCCGTTGGAGTTCGCGCTTCAGCGTGCTTGCGCTGTGCGATGCGCATTGCTTGCTGTGGGCGCGAAACCCACACTAAAGTGTGAACTCCAACAGTACTGAGCAGACTCCAAAATTACCTATTATTGATGTATTTGGTGATAGTTCATGCCATTTGCGTCATGACGCCTGTCTGGCTGTGTTGATGAAGGATCGGACTTTTTGATGATCTTTGAGGCCTTTGGCCCGTTCGACGCCGGATGAGACGTCGATGCCGGCGGGATGCACGTGCGCAATCGCCGCAGCTACATTCTCGGGCGTAAGGCCGCCGGCCAGAAAAATATCGTGTCGGGCAGACGCTTCGCGCGCCAGGTCCCAGTCGCCGGTGTTGCCGGTGCCGCCGTATTTCGGCGACGGCGTATCGATGAGCATGCGGCAGCCCGGAAAATCGCGTAACCTGTCCAGCCCTGCTTCATTGTGGATTGCCACGGCCTTGATGACCGACATCCCGGTGGCGATGAGGTCGCGGACCTGCTCCGATGCTTCGTCGCCGTGAAGTTGCAGTGCCTTGAGGTTGACACGGGCAGCGATCTCGCGCATCATGGTATTCGCCTCGTTCACAAACACGCCGACAGCTTCAATCGTTTCGGGCAGTGCCTTGATTATCGTCCTGGCCGTATCCGGCGGGACGTACCGCGGCGACTTCGGATAGAAAACAAACCCCAGCAGGTCCGTGCCGGCGTCGACGGCGCATTGAGCGTCGGCAAGGCTGGTGATGCCGCAAATTTTAATCTGCATTCTGAATCATATCCAGAAAGTTCTTCATGATCCGGTTCCCGACCGGGGTGAGCACCGATTCCGGATGAAACTGAACCCCGACCGTCGGGTGGCTCCGGTGCCGTAACGCCATGATCTCGCCATCATCGGATTCCGCCGTGACTGCAAGAACGTCCGGGAACGACGCGCGCTCGGCGACCAGCGAGTGGTAGCGACCCGCCTCGAACGGGCTGGGCACGTCGCGAAAAAGCGGATCATCGTCGTGCGTAACCGCGGACGTCTTGCCGTGCATGATGTGTTTGGCGTGCACGATTTTGCCGCCGAAGGCACTCGTAATGGCCTGATGGCCAAGGCACACGCCGAATAGCGGAATACGGCCCGAGAATGTCCGAATCGCCTCGACGCTGATCCCGGCCTGGTCGGGCGTGCACGGCCCCGGGGATACGATCAGGGCATTCGGATTCTTTGCCTCCAGTTCGGCGACTGTCACGGTGTCGTTACGGTATACGTCCATCGTGATGCCGATCTTACCCATTTCCTGAACAAGGTTATAGGTGAAAGAATCGTAATTGTCGATCATGATTACCATATGAATCAGTCCAGTCGCAGGCGGTTCTCGGCAAGCTCCAGTGCCTTCAGCATGCCATTGCTCTTGTGTACGGTTTCTTCGTATTCTTTCTCCGGGACGCTGTCGTAAACGACTCCCGCTCCAGCGGTTACGGTTGCCGTCCCGTTTTCCATCACGACCGTACGTATGGTTATCGCCATGTCCATGATGCCGGCGCCGTATGCGATGTATCCCAGTGCGCCGCCGTAGGGACCGCGCCGGATCGGTTCGAGTTCGTTGATAATCTCCATGGCGCGCACCTTCGGCGCGCCGGACAGCGTGCCGGCCGGAAAGGACGCCTTCAGCACATCTACTGCGTCAACGTCTTCGCGTAGGCGCGCCTCTACGTGGGAAACCAGATGCATGACGTGCGAGTACTTCTCGATAAACATGTATTCTGCGACCGTCACCGATCCTGTTTCGGCCACACGCCCGAGATCGTTACGGGCCAGGTCGACAAGCATGACATGCTCCGCCCGCTCTTTTTTGTCCGCCAGCAGCTCGGCGCCGAGTCGTTCGTCTTCTTCCGGACTCTTCCCCCGGGGTCGGGTGCCGGCGATAGGCCGTATCTCTGCTTTGTCGGCGGTCACGCGCACCAGGACTTCGGGCGAAGATCCGGCGATGGCCCGGCGGCTGTCCAGTTTGAGATAATACAGATACGGCGACGGATTCACCAGGCGCAACGCGCGGTACACGTCGAGTGGCGCGGCCGATATCGGCCGCGAAAAATGCTGTGCCAGTACTACTTGAATGATGTCGCCGTCACGGATATAGGCACGTCCCCGTTCGACTATGTCCTCATAATCTGTACGCGTGAGGTTCGATGTCATCCCGGCCGCCATCAGGTTGCTCGGCTCGCCCCGCTGCGCTTTCGGTCGCGGCGCCAGGATGATGGATTCCAGCTGATCAAGGGTGTCGAGTCCGTGTTGATAGGCGCTGCGGGTGTTCCGGTGCTCTCCGGGATGGACGCAGCAGCATAACATCACGGTTTTGTGGATGTTGTCGAAGATCGCCATGTGATCGGTGATAAGGAAATGCGCGTCCGGAAACCCGGTAGGGTTATCGTGTCGGCGCTCACCACAGCGCTCGAAATAACGCACGGTTTCGAAGGCCAGGTACCCTACAAGCCCGCCGAAAAATCGCGGCAACCCCGGCACCTCCGCGACGGTGAATGCACGTACATACTCATGGAGCGCATCGACAGGGTTGCCCGGTAGTTCCGTTTTGTGCCCGTTTTCCACCAGAAACGCGCGGTCGCTGTCGATCACCAGCTCTTTCGTTATGTTGAACCCCAATAACGAGTAGCGGCCCCAGTTTTCACCGCCATCAACGCTTTCCAGCAGGAAATACGTCTCTTGATTGTCGAGCTTCGCGGCGATCGAAATCGGCGTCTCGCAGTCGGCGAGAATCTCGCGCACCACTGGGATGACGTTGCAGCGGGCCGCTGTTTCTTCGAAGGTATCGTATGATAGTGTCATTGGGATTTCGTTAGTATTCGAATGTGTTGCCAGGTATCAGTACGGCACAAGAATATTGTATTGCTGCGCCAGCCGGATGATATCGGGCCGATGCGTCTCGGACCGGTCGAGAATATTCTCGCCCAGCAAATGATAGATCTTCTGTGCCGCCCAATTGTATTCCAGATCGCGACCGGCACGGGTCGCCTGGGCGGTTGTAATTCGGGTGACCAGCTCATCGACACCCCCGCTGCTGTTCCTGCCTTTCACCTGTATGCCGACTTCCTCTGTGCCGGACCGTACTCTTCCGTAGACGCGCAACGGGTGACCGCGAAACAGGTGTGGCAATTTCTTCGGGAATATCTGTGATTCGTCCACGCCGGTAATCTTGAATGTCACGTCGGCACTGATAATATCGGACAGGTTACCGACGTAATTTACAAGCCGCAGGTACGATTTTTCGACGCGTGTGACATTCAGGCTCAGGCCACGATTCTCGAATGACAGAAAGTCCATGAGGAACAGATTGGTTTCGGTACCGACGCTGAACGAGAATATCGATACATTGGCAACGTTCTCGCGAATAATCCGCCGGATCAATTCGCGATCTTCAAGTTTATCGCCCGTGGTTGTGCGCCCGTCGCTGATCAGGAATATGATGAAGGGCCTTACCGGTGTCTTCCGTACCCGAGCGACGTACGGCGCCAACCCCGCATACACATCGGTCTTGCCGTCCGGGCTCAAGTCGTCGATAAACCTATGCGCATCGAGCAGCGTCAATTCATCGGGTTTCACGAACGTCGAGAACAACGGTATCGGGCGATCGCGGAACGCGACGATGTTAAAACGGTCTTCCTTGCTTAGAAAGTCCAAAGACAATTTAAGACCATGCGCGAACTGCCGAAATTTAGCGTAGGTGATGCTTGACGATGCATCGACCAGAAAGAGGATGTCCTTGGGAACCGATGGAATCTGATCGCTGGATGCGCCGGCTGTGATCTCAAGCTGGAAATAGTCATCGCCGCCGTCCGGATCGTCGAATAGCTGCAGCGACACATCGAATGCGGCATCCAGCACCGTGGTCGCGGTCGGAGCATCGACTGGAATCACCGGCGCATCCCGCGGTGTCGCCCGCTGCACCGGGTCGCTTTTCGGCAGATTGGCCATCTCGGTGCGCTGTTTTCCGGCATTCCGCCCCGACCGTGGCGGCTTCATGCGCATGCCTAATCCCATCTGCTCATCCGCAAATCCGGGATTATCGTTTGGTGTAACGGAGGTAATCGACGGCGAAATACCCGGCTTTAGACGGACCCGTCCTTCGGTCGAGATCAATGGCCGTTCGCCCGGTTTCATGGGGGCGGCGTCGGCGCTGTCGACGGCAATGATTTCCGGCGGCGGCGCCGACAGCGGCTGATTCGGTTCTGCCGCCTGGTCTCGCGGCTTCTCTATGAGATTTCGTCCCAGCCCTTCGATCACCGGTTTCAGCCGAGGTATCGGTGCTGCGGCCAATCCCTTGTCGTCGAACATCGACTGCAGCATGTTCTCCGGGCTCTTGGGCGCCGGCGGCCTGGTTTTGAGTGGTTCCGGCGGCGTCAGGTCCACGGAATCGTCAAGATCGATGGTGTTCACTTCAAGCTTGCGGTGTTCCTGGGGATTGGTTTGGTCCATCGAACGTACGTCGACGACCGAAGCGACCCGCCACAGCGAGTAATGCAGGCCCAGGGAAATCAAAACCGACAGAAAAACATAAATGAGCTTTTGATTCTGATCGATCATGGTATGTATGATTATTCTTAAATTCGTGATTCAATGCAATGCCCCGCTACGACGGCGACACGGGTGGCCGAACAATACGACCGTGCATGAATAATAGAAACTCCTACCGTACTAAAGTTCTCCGTGAAGACAACGATTAAACGTCAATTCCCGCCGATGTCGCCGGCTGAAACAAAGGCCTACGGCATCGTTGCTGCGCTGCGCCGCAACGGCCACGACGCCTATACGGTCGGTGGCGCCGTTCGCGACCGCATCATGAACCAGACACCGCACGAGGTCGACGTTACGACGAGCGCCGTGCCCGATGAGGTGCAGCGAATATTTCCTCGTACAGTAGCCGTGGGTGCTGCTTTCGGTGTCGTAATCGTGATCGACGGCGACATCCAGGTCGAAGTCGCCACCTTTCGGGAGGACGGTGGTTACCAGGACGGACGTCATCCGGATTCGGTACAGTACTCTACTGCCGAACGTGATGCAGAGCGGCGCGATTTTACCATCAACGCCCTGTTCTACGACCCTGTGAATGCTGAGGTGATCGATTTTGTAGACGGTCTCGCGGATATTCGCGAGGGCGTGATTCGGGCGATCGGCGATCCGCACCGGCGTTTTTCCGAGGACTACCTGCGGATGCTGCGCGCGGTACGATTTTCTGCACGATTCGATTTTCCGATGACGCCGGAAACGCGCGCGGCGATCACTGCTCATGCCGACCGTATCTCACAGGTGAGTGCGGAACGGATTTTCGACGAACTCACCAAGATCCTCACCGGACCGAATCCGCATCGCGCGTTCGAGATGCTCGACGAAACCGGCCTGCTGGCAGTTATCCTGCCGGAAATCCAGGTCATGAAGGGCGTGAAGCAGCCGCCGGCATTCCACCCGGAAGGAGATGTCTGGGAGCATACGTTGCTGCTCCTCAAGCATCTGGATCGTCCGGACCCCGTGCTGGCCTGGAGTTGTCTGCTGCATGACGTGGGAAAGCCGCCAACATTCGAGATCAACCATAAAGGGCGCGAGTCATTTCCGGCACACGCCAAGGTCGGCGCCGACATGACGCGCCGCATGCTGAAACGTTTTCGCTGTGCCAATGCCTTCATTGATACCGTAAGTGAGATCGTCTATTACCATATGGCCTTTGCGGATGTCAAGAAAATGAAACGGTCGACGTTACGCCGCATGCTGGCCCGGCCTGCATTCGATACCGAGCTGGCATTGCACCGGATCGACTGCCTGTCGTGTCACCAGAAACTCGGCAACTACGATTTTATGGTCGCCACCCGGGAAGCCTTCCAGAATGAACCGCCGGTACCGCCGCCGCTGCTGACGGGGCACGATGTGATGAAGACCGGCATGCCGCAGGGGCCGGCCGTCGGCAGGATTCTGGCTGAACTGGAAGAATTGCAGTTGAGCGATGCCGTGGTGACCCGGGACGCCGCTCTGGCCTGGCTGGCATCCCGCGTGGCCGATCAATGAGTTCGTCTCACGGCAGGCCGCCGATACGCAACATCACGTCGGGAATGGCAGTCGGCTCTGCAGGCGTGTTCACGAGTCGAATAAGCGGGCTTGTACGCGATATACTCTTCGCGCGATACTGGGGCACAGGGGATACCCTGGGCGCGTTCTTCGTCGCCTTCACGATTCCAAATCTTTTTCGCCGTATCCTCGGCGAAGGCGCGCTCGCCGAGGCGTTTATACCGCTCTTCGCCGAGAAATCTGCACGTGACGGCCGCCCGGCCGCGATGCGTTTCGCAGCAAACGTTGTTGCGATCGTTGGCACTGTTCTTGTCGGCATAACCGGAATTGGTATTGGAGTGGCCGTTCTCGCGGCTGGAATGGTCGTCGACGAGTTCGGGCGCACGACGCTGCGCATGGTGCCGTGGCTGTTGCCGTATTCTATTTTTATCTGTATCGCCGGGATTCTGGCCGCGATCCTGAACAGCGCCCGGCGGTTTGCCGTGCCGGCCCTGAGTTCGGTGATTTTGAATTTGGCGTTTATCATCGCGGTCGTTGCCGTGTGCCCGAACCTGGGGCCCGGCGACGTCGAGCAATCTCGGGGACTGGCCGGTGCGGTTCTGGTTGCGGGCGTGATCCAGGTAGCTATGCTGATCCCGCAGCTGCAGCAGATTGGACTGCCGATGCCGCGGCTGCCCGACTTTCGATCTCCGGATATTGGGCTGCTGACCCGGCGGACGCTGCCAGGTGTTTTCGGTGCGTCAGTGAATCAGGTAAACGTGTTGTGCGACCGTTTGTTTGCAGCATGGCTCGGCGGCTATGCTGTGACGTCGCTGTATTACAGCGAGCGACTGGTCTACCTGCCTATCGGCCTTTTTGCCGTGGCGCTGGCGACAGCGTGTCTCCCGGAATTTTCCCGTGCCGTATCCAATAAGCGGACTGCGGACCTGGTCGACGCGTCGTTTTACGCGGTGCGATTGATCCTGTACCTCACCACGCCCTGTGTGCTTGCGCTGATGGTGCTCGGCGGTCCGATTGTAGAGGTACTGTTCCGGCGCGGCAGCTTTGATGGCGACAGTGTTCGGTTCACCGTCTCGGCGCTGTTGTTTTATGCACCCGGCATACCGGCGTTTGCGGCCGCCAAGATTCTGCGGTCGGTATTCTTCAGTCGCGGGGACATGGCGACGCCGGTGAAAATCGCGATGCTCTGCATGGTGCTGAACGTCATTCTCAATCTCCTGTTTATCCTCCCACTGCAGCACCGCGGCCTGGCACTGGCGACTACTGTGAGCGCGTACGCAAACTGTTTGATACTCGGCATCGTGCTTTTCCGCGCGCTACGGACCGAGCAGCTCCCGATTGGCGACCTCGCAAGATCTGTTGCGCGTATCGTTGCAGCCACTGCCGTGTCCGGCGTGATCATGCACGCGTGTCACGGCGTGCTGCAGCCAAGCGTCGCCGCCGGCCTGATGCGCAACATGATTGCAGTCGCTGTGCCGGTGGCAGCGGGCATTATCGTTTATCTGGTGGTGTCACGTGTCCTGGGTGCCCGTGAGCCGGGAGAATTTGGCAGCGCCCTCGGCAGCGCCATCCGGCGTCGCGCTTAAAAAACACAGGCTTTCTTTTGCATTCGAATGAAACGCACGCCACATTATGGTGCTTGCTCTCGGAACAATACTTCTCGACCGGTCGATCAGTCAGACTAATTCATTCACACAGCTCGCGCTCGCGGTACATGACTGGCGTACTATTCAGCGTTGTGCGATGTGCTCCAGTATGTAGTTAAATGCTTGTATAGAGAGAATTGGAAAGCCAGTCCGGGCCTGCTGCAGACCGCCTAATGCGTTGCCGCGACAGGCAATTCGGAACGTGCATCGTGATCCGTATTGCTGCCGCTTCTTGAAACCCCGATCGTTTCAATTTAACCAGAGGCCAACGCCTGTCTTGTTTTCAGACCCGGAAAGTGGCGGAAAACCATGGCATTTCTATTCCAGAAAAAAGACCGACATCCCCTTGAGGCGTACACGCAGGGCGCGTTCTTCTGTTCCGGTTGCAAGAAGCCGGTGGGCCTGGACGGATTCTCGCCGCTGGAGATGGGGCGTTGTCCCCATTGCGATACGCCCAACTTCGTGCCGCAGAAAATCAGTAAATTCTGGTTGTTTTACCCCTTGGGCGGAGGTGGCATGGGCGCGGTTTACAAGGCGTATCACGAGGACTACCCGGATAACTATTTTGCCATCAAGGTCCTGCCCAGAGACAAGAAGGACGATCCGGAGCTGATCGAAAACCTTACGTCGGAGGCCGAGATCGTATCGGATTTGGGCGAACATCCGTGCATCATTAATGGTGTCGACGCCGGATATGACGCCGGCGAGCATTACCTGGCCACTGAGTTTATTGAGGGTGAGCGACTGGACAAGCGGATCGAGCGATTGGGCAAACTGCCCGAAAATGAAGTGCTGCTCATCGCGCTCCGCCTTCTGGCTGCCGAAACACATATTTACAACTGCGGCTATCTTTTTCGCGATATGAAACCGGAAAACGTGCTGATCACGCGAGATCACGGCGCATACCTTTATGATTACGGCATTTGTCTGAATATCGAATCGGCGCTGGAAGAGGCAGGTGAATTCGTCGAAGGCTCGCCGTTTTACATGCCGCCTGAACGGTTGTCCGGCGCCGGCGAAGGGCCGTACAGCGAAATGTACAGTCTGGGGATGTTGCTGTACCATGCTCTGGAGGGAAAAACCTACTTTTCCGCGAATGAACTCAAGCAACTGGCCCGTCAGCTGATGCGCTCGGTTCGGTTATCGAATATCGAAGGCAAGATGAAGAATATAAGCCCCGACGTCGCCGCCGTGATCGACAAGATGATCAAGCGCGAGCCGGAACGCCGATACCAGAATTTCATCGAAGCCGAGCGGGACATCGTCAGCGTGTTCGACGCAAAATACCAGAGTAACCAATGAGCTCGACCGAGTTTCAGTTCGAATGTCCGACATGTTCGCAGCCGTTCACAGCGCGCTACGAGCATATTGGCATGGAGATGGAGTGTCCGGAGTGTGGCGGCGTATTCGTCATTCCGAATCTGCTGGCAATGCAGTCCATCAGCGCAATGGGCAGCAGTCATGACGTGGTCGCTGCGGTATCGGAAGACATGAGTGAGGACGAGCTGCAACAGATTCAGCTTCTCAACATGTCATTTTTCGAAAGCATTACGGATGAGGAACAAACCCTTCTCAATCGTGAAAAAAGCGACATCATGACCCGTGTAAAAGGGTTAAAGAACAGGCACTGCTGGGAATTTGGTGTTGTCGGTGCGATGCTCGACACGCGGCTGCAGCCATTACGAAAATGCGTATTCGAAACCAACTACGAGCAACAGATTCAAAAAGGCTGGAAGAAAAGCAAATCGAAGTTCAAGACATTTTTGCGTGAGCACAGCCACCTGTACTTCAGTCTGTTGCATGAGTGGTACGAGATTTTCGCAGTCGATTACCCCCACGCGCTGCAAGAGCAAAAACTATTCACAATCTTGCGGTTGTTCGAAAAGGTTGAGGCGCAGATCGAGGTATTGACGCAATTCCACGAACGCATATTCCTTGAGCCGCTTCCGGCAGAAGACGAATACGTGCGGATTCAGCAAATCATGACAGGCTGGGTGCCGCACAACTGCCAATGCCTTGAGACCCTCGTACAGGGACTCGCCATGAGTTGCGGGAAAATGCGCGATTCGCTGGTCCTGCCGCCGCAAATTTCACTGATCCCGCCATCCATTTACAATTTTGTGCGCATTGCAAGCGCGCTCAACATCGGCTTTGAGGCGCCAAAGACCGTTAATCTCGACGTCTCCCGAATCTAGACCCCGTTCGAAAAGGTCCGAACCCTTTTCGAACAGGCTCAATTTAGCGGGACCGGAGCAATCAGTCCGACGTTGCTTTCTTGCCTTTCTTCGCCTTCGCCTTCTTCACCAGGCCGCTGCCTTCCAGGATCATCAGATCGCTTACGCTTCGGTTAAAGCGTGCCGGGTCTTTAATCGGCGACCCCTCGGCAAGCAACGCCTGATCGTGAAGGAGTTGTATGTAATTATCGAGTTTCGGATTCGGATTGTCCTTGTCTTTCTCGAACAGCTGCTGCACGATATCCACGATCGGGTGCTGAGGGTTCAGCTCGAGGATCCGCTTGGACGGCGGCGCGTCACGGTTCATGCTCTTGAACATCCGTTCCATATGCGCGCTCATTCCAAATTCATCAGTCACCAGACAACTGGCGCTCGTCGTGAGGCGGTTTGAGATTTTTACTTCTTTCACGTCGTCTTCGAGCTTGCTCTTGATGAATTCCAGGAGATCTTTATACTGTCCATCTTCCTTTGGTTTCTCATCGTCATCGCTTTTCTCGTCGTCGTTCTTGAAGTCGAGATCGATGTCGCCGCGGTCAATAGCCTTGATCTTCTTGCCGTCGTACTCAGTTAAGGACTGCACCGCCCATTCGTCGATGGGATCCGTCATGTAGAGCACTTCGATATCGCGCACCGTGAATATCTCAAGGTGCGGCGACTGCTCGACGGTCTCCCGTTTATCGCCGCAAATATAGTAGACTTCCTTCTGACCTTCCGGCATCCGCTTGACGTAGTCGGCCAACGTGACATACGTGCCGGAATCCGTTTTCGAACTCTCGAACATGACCAGTTCCTGGAGCTTGTCTTTGTTGCTGTAATCTGAATGCAGGCCCTCTTTGATAACCTTACCGAATTCGTTGTAGAATTTCAGGTAATCCTCCGGCTTCTTTTCCTGCATCTCTTTCAGAGTCTTCAGAATTTTTCCGACCAGGTTCTTCTGGATCTTCTTTATAAGCGCATTCTCCTGAAGTACTTCCCGGGAGATATTCAGCGGCAGGTCGCTTGACTCGACCACGCCTTTCACAAAGCGCAGGTATTCCGGTATCAAGTCCTTGCAGTCATCCATGATGTATACGCGCTTGACGTACAGGTGAATGCCCGTGCGTTCCTCCCGTGTAAACAGATCAAACGGCGCCCGCGCCGGTACGTAGAGCAGCGCTTTGAACTCGATCGAGCCCTCTGCGGAGTAGTGGATCACCTCCTGGGGGTCGGTGTAGTCATGCGAAATATGTTTGTAGAATTCGTTGTATTCTTCGTCCTTGATCTCGGATTTCGGCCGCATCCAGATCGCTTTCATCGAATTCAGCGTCTGCTCCTCGATCTCCTTGAGTTTTTCGGCTGTGGTATCCGGTTTGCCTTCGTCGTCTTTGGGAAACTCTTCGCGTGTAATATCCATCGCGACGGGGTACTCGACGAAATCCGAGAACTGCTTGACGATCTTCTTTATCTTCCACTCTTCCAGGTAGTCTTTGTTGTCATCCCGAAGATGCAGAATAACATCCGTGCCGCGACTGTCTTTTTCACAGTCTTCAACCGTGTAGCTGCCGTCACCTTTGGACATCCATTTTACCGCCTGATCGTCACCAGCCTTGCGGCTGATAACCGTGACTTTGTCCGCGACCATGAACGACGAGTAAAAGCCGACCCCGAATTGGCCGATCAATTCCGGCGCTACCTCCGTACCCTTCTTCAGCTCCTCGATGAATGCGCGTGTTCCCGACCGGGCGATTGTCCCGATATTGCGCTCGATGTCCTCGCGATTCATGCCAATGCCGTTGTCGGATATCGTAATGGTATTGGCGTCTTCGTCGCGGAACAGCTTGATCTTCCATTCCGGTTCGGCCTCGATCAGGGCCTTGTTTGTCAGCGACTCAAAGCGCAATCGGTCGATGGCATCCGATGCGTTCGAAATCAGCTCGCGCAGGAATATGTCGGTATTGGAGTATAGTGAATGGATGACAAGGTTTAAGAGTTCCTGTACTTCGGTCTTGAATTGCTTCTTGCTCTTCGCCATAGCGGTGATTTCCTTTTGTGAACATGTTTAAGCTGTAAAAAGCGCACAAACTACTCTGTTACGGGTCTAACTGCAACAAGACGGGCGGATCCATGCTAGACCCAGTTCGAAAAGCTTCGAACTGGGAAAACACTAAATTTCAATACTCAAATCGCAAATAAATCCCTAAACGACAATGGCTAAAACGCCAAACCTAATGCCCTGTGATTCCAATCATGCACGGAATTGGAAATGTTGGG
>JAJFLQ010000086.1 GCA_021772615.1 Verrucomicrobiota bacterium
AGGGGTCTGCCGACATTCGGCAGTATCAGCAAAAAAATCGAAAAAATACTTAACCCAAACGGTTAAATTCACAAAAAATCGATAACGGGTGATCGACAAGTCCAGCCGGGGCCGATTTTTCGCCCCTTTTCGAATAGGGTCTTTCTATTGCTGATGACAGGGCTCGGTACATGTATGCTTTCCTCTTGTTCAGATAATCGCGAAAACAAAACGCAGGTGATGGAGGAAAAGCGCGTTTCTGTACGTGCCGTGAAAGCCGAATCTGGTGATATTCAAAGTTGGGTTTTTGCCGAAGGTACCGCACGATCTGTAGTGAGAGAATATCTGATGTTTCAAAATGCTGGAAAAGTCACATATCTCAAATCTGATCTCCGGGAGGGCAGCGTGGTCGAGAAAGGCACACTACTGGCGCAACAGGATCAACGTAGTTTGAAGGCCGATTTAGCCGAAGCAGGAACCTCCGTCGATGTGGCTCAGGCCGAATTGGAACAAGCGAAAACAAGGGCTTCTCTGGAGCAAAAAACATTCGGTAGATATGCAAAGCTCCTGGAACAGGAATCCGCATCTCTACAGGAATATGATGAAGCCAAGGCAAGAGCCGATAACGCGATTGCTGATGTATCCCGCGCCGAGAATCATGTCCTGGCATCCAAGGCGCGGCTGGATCAAATGCAGGTACGCCTGGAAGATACCGACCTTGTCGCGCCGACGAACGGCATGATTGCATACTTGAATATCAAGCAGGGTTATTACTTCATGCCAAATTTCGTGCGCACTGATAGCGAGGAAGCTGCGCTTAACACGATGCCGATTGTCATGATTGACCCGGATACGTATGAAATCGCCGTCGATGTGCCGGTATATGATCGAGACCGCGTAAAAACCGGTCAAGCAGTTCTTATTCAAACGCGGCAATCTCAGGCGCCAACGCAACCTTCATCTGACGATGATACGATATCGCACGACGAGGTTTTGACGAAAAATCGTACAGGCCAATCACCGCCGAAAGGTCGGGATGCCGCCAATTACATTCACGGCGAAGTCTATTCGGTGAATCCTGCGATCAGCCCATCGGGCCGGTCTATTCAGGTGGAAATACACACCAGGGATAAGGGGATGATGCTCAAAGACGGTATGTATGTCACCGTCTGGATCGCAACCGAGAACAGGGAAGACGTTGTAACCGCTCCATTGGAGGCGTTTTTATACCGCGATAATCAATCTTACGTGTTTACCAGCGATTCCAAAAGTGGTGCAGCTCAGTTGCGGAAAGTGACACTCGGCTTGCGAGGGGTTGATCGACGCGAGGTTGTATCCGGAATCAAGCCTGATGAATGGGTTGTCACCGAAGGACGTTATCAATTAAGCCATGGCACAAAGATCAAAATCATAGGGCAACATACGCCAGACATACGCGAAACGCCGTCAACGGAAGCGGTGTCCGGCGATGAATGAAGATCAAGCCCATGTTGCACATCGAAAGCATGAAGACATTAAGCCAACTCTCCTCGAGAGCTTCTTCTTTCTCCGCCCCACTTTTGGCATTTTGCTAACCTGTCTATTATTTGTTGGAGGTATCTTCGCCTACTTCTCTTTAGTGAAAGAATCCATGCCCGATCTGGATATTCCACAAGCGACCATCAGCACGAGCTGGACTGGGGCCGACCCGCAATCTATCGAGCAAGACGTCACTGAACCTCTGGAAAAAAAGATCAAGTCGCTCAAAGGCGTGAAGTCCGTCACAAGCGCATCGTTTGACTCTCATTCCTTGATTGCCGTCGAATTTCTTGCCAGTGCCGATTCTCGTGAAGCCATGGCATTGCTGCGTTCGCGCGTCAATGATGCAGAAGGGGAAATTTCCACCGAGGCAGATAAACCCCGCATTTCCCAAGTCTCTGTCGATGATCGCCCGATCATGAGTATCACGCTCTATGGCGACGTGGACAAAGCGATTTTAAGCCGTACAGCCGAAACGTTACAGGATCAACTCGAACGCCTTCACGGTGTAAACGAGGTTGAACTCGGCGGGATGCGAAAAGAAGTTGTACAGATTCTTCTCGATCCCGAACGCTTGCTCTCTCTCGGCGTGTCGCCAACCCGCGTGCGCGATGCGGTGCAAAGTGCCAACCTGGATATGCCGTGGGGCGCAATCGAAAGCGAACAAATCGGTGCGCGAGTCAGGCTTTCAGGTCGTTTTCAGGATGTTTCTGAATTACGCGCCTTGCCGATTATGCGTCTTGAAGATGGACAGGGGCGTTTGGTACGCCTTGGTGAGTTGGGTGACGTTCGCCGTGAATTGGAAGCTGAAGCCAGCCGCGCTTTATTCAGCTGGAAAGGTGGAAAATTCAACCCGACCATAGAGGTATCAGTCAAAAAATCGCCAGGAGCCGATACGCTCGCAGTCATTCAGTCCATCCGCCAGAACCTTGAAACCATCAAATCGGGATCGGCGTGGCCATCCACGCTGGATTATAAGATTACCCAGGACGAATCCCAGCAGATCTCCGATAATTTAACAGACGTGTTCAACAATGCATGGCAGGCAATGATTGCGGTGTTTATGATCTTACTCGTGCTTCTCAGTTGGCGTGAAGGTCTGATTGCAGGGCTTGCCATTCCAATCACCTTTCTGGGCGCATTGATTATTATCTGGGCATTCGGATTTACACTGAATCAGCTTGTGATTATTGGAATGGTTCTGGCTCTGGGGCTGCTCGTTGATGTGTTTATCCTGATGATGGAGGGGCTTCATGAAGGAATTTTCGTTGAAAAGATAGGCTTTAATCAGGCCGCCTTAAAAACCATTCGCCACTATGCTGTTCCCGCCGCTGCCGGACAGCTCACCACCATTCTTGCTCTTGCACCCTTAATGGCCATTGGTGGCATCGCTGGCAAATTTATCCGTGTTTTACCCATGGCGGCTATTGCTTGTCTCGTCATGGCTTTTGTGGTCGCGCTCTTAATCGCCGTGCCGCTGGCGCGATTTGTATTAGGGAAGGTGAATCACAATCAAAGTGGCAGGAAAGAAACCAAAGCCGATCAGCTGACGAAAAAATATTCTGCTATTTTACAAAAATGGAGCCTGCGTTACACGTTACGCAATCGCTGGACCTCTGCTGCGTGGGTTGCCGGAGCGTTCGCTGTTTTAATCGCGTCCATCATGGCTTTTAGGACAGTTCCCATAGTGATGTACCCGAATAGCGATGGGCTAAAACTCGGCATCACAATTGAGTTGCCGCCCGCCACAACGCTCGAAAAATCGCAAGAAGCAGCAAGCCTTGTAGGTGAAATCTTACGCACGAAGGGATACCTGGAAAGCGCAGTGATGTTGGTCGGGCAGAAAAGTCCGATGGCTTCACAAGGTTTGGCGGATGCGCTGCGTCCGACAACAGCGCAAAATTTTATTGGTTTTTCCTGCGTATTTGTGGCACGGAAAGATCGTGAGAAACCCGCTTATGAATATCTGGACGAGCTTCGCGAGGAAATGCTTGATTCACTCAATAATGCCTATGCCGCGGCCCAATTAACGTTAGTAGCCGAAACAGGCGGCCCAGGCGGCGCCTCTCCGCTCGAAATCACCTTGCTCGGCGATGATATGGATGAACTGCAACGCATATCGGGCGACGTACAAACAGTCTTGCGTGAAATCGAAGGCGTGACCGAAGCGCGGGATAATATTGGTTCAATGCAGGCAGAAATCGCATTAATACCTGATCGCGAAGCCATTAATTTTTACGGCATCACCCAACGTGACCTGGCCGCGCAAATTCGCTACGCGATGAGCAGCGATACGATTGGGAAATTCGCGGTATTCGGCATGAAAGATGATCTGGATATAAAACTGGGCATGTCGTGGCCCAGCCGAGAAGGAAAAAGCGGAGGCCCGACACAACTGGAAGAATTGTCGCTCGTTCGCGCCTTCACTCCCAAAGGTGAAAGCATCTCATTATTGTCGCTGTTGGAGCCTCGCATGGATACTACGCCTGTTTCGATAACGCACAAGAATGCGCAACGGGCAATTTCTGTCTTAGGGAAAGTCAGTGACCGCGCTCCTACGGAAATCACAAACGAATTTATTCCGATATTGGATGAGATGCAGAAAAAATGGCCCGCCGGATATAATTACTCGATCGGTGGCGAAGCCCAGGAAACAGCCGAAACATTTGCCTCGGCCGGAGCGATGCTCATGATTGCGGTTATTTTGGTGTTCAGTGTCTTGGTGCTGGTATTCGGCAGCTTTATGCAATCTTTCATTATTCTTGCGACAATACCACTGGCCTTGATCGGAACATTTCTAGGTTTCTTCGCATTACACATGTCATTCTCATTTTTCGCGATGGTGGGTGTAATTGCGTTGATTGGAATCGTGATCAATGATGCGATCGTCATGATCGATACAATGAACCGTCATATGCTAACCGGAATGGCAGTGACGGAAGCTGCGGCACATGGAGCATCAGACCGGCTGCGCCCGATTATTAGCACCAGCCTGACTACGATCGTCGGACTTATCCCACTGGCGATTAGCAACCCGATGTGGCGACCTCTCTGTTATGCTGTTATCTTCGGACTGGTCTCCTCAACGTTTCTCGCACTTATCATTGTGCCTTGCCTGTTTAAATTATTCACACGAACCAGGGTAATATGAAGCCACATAAACGATGTAGACGACGCATCATGGGGCTTACACTGACGATCGTATCGTCATGTCTCATTTTTTGCAGTGGGTGCATGTTCGGCAAGCTGCGTGAGGACTTGAAAATCATTGACGCTTCCTGCGAATTGAGCGGAACGGTGCATCATCCGCATGGCAAACGTCGGCCGGTCATTGTTGCCTTATTGCGCATGAACGGTGACACGGTACAGGAGATCTCGGACTATTCGGTGATCCTCGAACCCGGCTCGTTTCAGTTCCGCGCGGCGCCCGGAGACTATCAGCTGTGGGCAGTGGAAGATGTCAATGGAGACTTCGTCTATCAAAAAGATGAATTCGTCGGATGGCATGGCAATCCGTCAACGATTCATTCAAGACCAGGTACGGTCATTGGGGACCTTACAATCGCATTGCGCCCACCGGAAGAGGCACGTGCGATTGTGCCGGAACTTAATGCAACACAACTGGCGAAACCACCAGTCAACCGTGGGTGGATGCGACTCGGTGAATTGATATCGTTGAAACCGACCGAACAAGACGCGGAATCCGGTCGGCTCGGGCTTTGGTCTCCTGTTCAGTTTATCAAGGAACAGGGAATCGGCATTTACTTTCTTCAAAAATTCGACCCGTCCAAGATTCCTGTGCTTATGGTTCACGGCGCTGGTGGATCTCCGGGCGAATGGGCCGATATCGCCGATTCACTTGATAACGAACGCTTCCAGCCCTGGGTGATGTACTACCCTTCAGGGTTGCGACTGCCGATGCTCGCTGAAGGCATGCTCAAGATGATCAATGAGCTGCGCGTTAAGCATCGACTAAAAGAATACTATATTATCGCACACAGCATGGGGGGTCTGATATCCCGGGGATATCTCAATCTCTATGTAGCGGAATCCAGTTCGACCGTCGTACCTTGCTTCATAACATTGTCGACACCGTGGTCGGGGCACGAATCAGCCAGGAAGGGTGTTGAACGAGCGCCGTCAGTGGTGCCGTCGTGGATCGATATGGTACCGGAAAGTCCGTACCTCACGTCGTTGTTTGACGAGCCACTGCCGCAATCCACGGCGTATTATCTGCTATTCAGCTACCGTGGCAGTGCGGGTTTATTTAATGGCGCGAATAACGATGGGGTCGTAACTCTGAAGAGTCAGCTCAATGGCCACGCACAACAGGCCGCTGTCAAGGTTCTCGGATTCGATGAAAGTCATACATCAATCCTGAAGTCCAAAGAGGTAAAATCAACACTATGCGACATCCTCAATAATCACCACACGGGGCAATGATCGTCTGGCGTGATCATGATCGCATATCGCTAGAAGAGCAGCCAGCACATTTAGACTCGAAATCAATTGCGAAATCAATTGCGAAATCAATTGCGATAAAATGTGAGTAACTAAATCGTTCCGCGTCACCGGGAGAAATGATAAGAACGGCATTTACTGTGGCGTTTTTTTGTGCCTGGCAACCAATAGCTCGGTTATTATTTTTGCAAAATCCGAAGTTGCCACCACCATTGGCGCCAACAATGCTAAGCTTCAACTATCAGGACAACAACGAACGACAAATGATACGTTCCGACACAAGCCGGCGCGGTCAGGATACAAGGGGTTATTATGAACATGGCATCACAGTTAGAAACACAGTCGATGACGACCTGCAACCACCGACCAATAGCAATTGAACCGATCGTCATCGAAAATCTTATGCCGCGGCGTACCGGGCCGTCCGGCGGATCACGGCCGGTCGTATTCGGATCCGACATCTGGCGTGTGGCCGAGTCCGGCTCGCGACCGTTTCGGCATCGAACAATGTAATCCACCGCGCAAACCGACCGGGCGTTGCGTACACGGTGCACAAAACGCGAACCGCGCCGGCTTTGCTCATACGGTTTCATGGGGCTCCTCCCACCCCAAAAAGGTACGCCCCGTCATTGGCTATGACGGGGCGTTTCTTTTTTTCCGGCCTGGATCAAGACCAGATCTCCGGCGCTCACCGCTGTGGACAATTCGCTCGCCATCATTTTTCGTCTGTAGTTGATACTCCAGATCTCTTGACATAGCGTGAGATTTAATTTCCCCTGAATCCGTGAAAAATATTGCAGATCGTCAAGGCCAGTGGAACTGGCTGGAATTTTGTTGCGAACACTGGTCAAATTGAGATTGTAACCCGAGCGCGACGCGTGGCATCAGTCCTGATGTGGTTCAATAGAGCGTCAAC
>JAJFLQ010000087.1 GCA_021772615.1 Verrucomicrobiota bacterium
CGATATCAACAACGATTCCACGGATGCATGCGGCATTGCCTCACTTGCCTTGGATATCGAGACATTCACGTGCACGACCGTTGGTAACAACGCGGTCACGCTTACCGTGATAGATAATAACGGCAATGCGTCGACCTGCGCGTCAACCGTCACCGTCGAAGACACCGTCGCACCGGTCGCTAGTTGCCAAAATATCACCGTCGAGCTCGACGCAACCGGCAATTGGTCCGATCCGTCCTATACGTCCTTCGACGCCGGCTCCACCGACAACTGCGGCATCGCATCAATCATCGCGGACATTGACAGCTTCACCTGCGCCGACCTCGGCGCCAATACCGTCGTGCTTACCGCGACCGATACCGGCGGCAACGTCGCCACCTGCGCGTCAACGGTCACTGTCGAGGACACGATCGCACCCGATGCTCACTGCCTTGACGTCACTGTCGAGCTGGACGCAACCGGCAACGCCTCGATCACGACCGTCGACATTAATAACGGCTCGACCGACGCGTGCGAAGTCGCATCACTGGCGATCGATACGGATAGTTTCGATTGCGAAAACGTCGGTAACAACACGGTAACGCTCACCGTCACCGACAGCAGCGGCAATAACACCAATTGCTCGTCTACCGTTACCGTCGAGGACGATACGGCGCCAAGCGTTCAGACTTGTCCAGTCGAAACTACTTTCGAATGCGACGGGCATGGCAACGTCACGGATATTGCCGCTTGGATCGCCACATTCTCCGCCACGGATAACTGTGGCATCCTTTCACGTGCAAGCGACTATTCTGGTATCTCAGATAGTTGCGGGGGATCCGGTTCCGCAACGGTTGTATTCACCGCATCGGACCCGAGCGGAAACCATGCCACATGCAGTGCGACTGTTTCGATTACCGACACCGTAGCGCCATTGATATCCGGTGTGCCCGAAAACACAACTGTCACCTGCACGCAGATACCTGGCGTACCGACGGTAACAGCTGCCGACGACTGTGATTCAAACCCCACAATCTCGTTCGTCGAAACCATCTCTCAGCCCACCGATCTCTGCGCCTTTGCGCCTTTACGCGAGACCATCACGCGAACCTGGACCGCCGTTGACGGCTGTGGGAACAGCACAATCGTGGCACAGGAAATCTCCGTATTGGATACCGTCCCGCCATTCGTTGTTTGTAACGCGCCGCCGACTATCGACCTTCCGCTGCAGAATACCTGTATCTTTTCCATCACCCTGGCAGAAATCGGCAATACGGCCAATCAGGCGACGTTCTTCCCTTGGGATTTCACGTCAAAGAATATGACATTCTCAGTTGGCACGTCCCAAGGGACATTCAAGATCAATTGCAAGACCTGCCTGGAACCCGGGGATATCAACGGTGGATTGATTGTCGTCGACATCGACCATGATGGCGAAATAGATGAAAAATGCGGACTCGGCAGCGGCAGCGGATCTGGCAGCGGTTCGAGCTCCGGCTCCGGGAGTGGCTCCGGTTCTGGTGAACCTGCGAATCCCCGTACTGGTTTGAGGCTTGTGGCAACGTCTTCCGATGATTGCAGTGAGACCACTACATCGATCGCAGCTTATCGTTGCTTCAAAATCAAGAACAACGGTAGTCTCGAAGACATCACCGGCTCTTGCGGAATCTTCGTTGAAGCCGACGCCATCTACATACAGAAACCCAAGAAAAAGCGAATCATAGAGTGGGATGTCCAGGCAACAGATGCCTGCGGCAACATCACAACCGAGACATGTGTGGTGGAATTTACCAAAGTTACCGGCTCCGGCAGTGGTTCTGGTTCGGGTTCAGGCAGTGGCAGTGGTTCAGGTTCGTCTGGAGGTGGAAATGGCTCCGGTAGCGGTAGTGGCAGTGGCGGCGGCAGCAGCAGTGGCTCGGGCTCAGGTTCGGGCAGTGGTTCCGGTGCCGGCAGCGGAACCGGTAGTGGATCAGGATCAGGCAGTTAAGAAAATTATCGCACAAAGGCACAAAGCCACAAAGAAAAACAATATAATTTTTTATGATGGTGTAGAAAAAACCTTTGTGTCTTGGTGCCTTTGTGCGAGGCCCAAACACGAAACGAAAGGAACGCACAATCATGATTGAAAACGAAATTGCGCGCCAAATCGTAGATGCTGCCTATCAAATTCATACCAAACTTGGACCCGGTCTATTGGAAACAGTCTACGAGGTAGCTCTGGCCTATGAATTGTCCGAGCGCGGCCTCACGGTCGAGCGGCAGAAACCAGTAAAAATTTGTTACAAGTCAGTAACCTTCGACGAGGGCTTCCGTGCTGATCTCATCGTAAACGCCAAGGTCATTATCGAACTCAAATCAGTCGAGACCATTCTTCCGGTACACAAGAAGCAATGCCTGACATATGCTCGTCTCACTGGACTCAAATTGGGCTTACTCATCAACTTCGGCGACGCCCTCATCAAGAACGGCATCACCCGCCTCATCAATGGACAATTAAATGATTAAATTTCGCACAAAGTCACGAAGGCGCAAAGTGGGCATAAAAAAGGTATCCGTACCCGTTCTTCCTAGCCTGGATGATTCACACAACCTCGTCGCGAGGCTGCTTAGCGTGCTTCAGGTCAATGAGTTACGGAGGTCTTGAGGTTGAAAGGGTAATGGATTACCTTGATATCTCAAGTTCTCCGTAACTCTTTTGGATGCGGTGCGATATGTAGCCGCAGCAGAGGTTGTATGAATTATTCAGGCTAGTGACTTTGTGTCTTTGTGCGCCACCAATTTAACTTTTACCCAATACCGAATCCAACTATGCAACTGACTCCTAAAGACCACCGATTATACCGACGGTACTGCTCTCTGCGTCGTCGCGTCACATCACTTTTCATGCTGATCTCCGTTCTGCCCATGCTCACTGGCCTCGACGTCATAGCCCAGGACTATGTTGCCGGATCAAACCGTAAGCACGCTCAGGAAAAGATCGATCACCAGCGTCTCTGCGAGATCGCACCGCAGCATCTTCAGGGCAACATCATTCCGCGCCTTCGCCGCGTGGCCGAGCACCTGCAGGATCCTTCTCTCACGTCTGATCAAGACCATATTACCGACGAAATAGCGGATCTCAACGCCGAGCTCAAACGCGTAAAACTCGCAATCCTCGACAACTTTTCCGGTCAGAAACAGGGGGTCGCACAAAGTCACGAAGACACAAAGGCAGAACACCTGAAATCCCACACCCTCTCCGCGATCAACAATCTCCAGGTGTCCTGCAAACAGCTCTCAGCGAGCGATGCCTTAACACGGCAACAGGCCGCTGCACGCATTCTTAAACTCACTCAAACGTCCCTTAACCAACCTCAACGTCGTTTGCCCAACTCTTCCGTCTCCCACGTTAACGCCGCCGACATCGAGCTCAACATGATCGCCCCTGCCAACTGGGCCTTCCACATCGCTTCAGATTCTGATCTCACACGAAGCCCCAAAGCCACGAAGATATCTTCTTCGTCTTCATTGCCCTCCCTTCGCGCCTTTGCGTCTTTGCGCGCCGCCCGTTCATCGTCCCCTTTCGTTACCGCTCCGTCCAGCCTTTGTGCCTTTGTGCCTTCGTGCGACATTCCGTCCTCCCACGCTCCCTCGACCATCCTCGACATATCCCGCATACCGCATCCGCCCGTCCTTCTCGCTGCGACCGATGATGTCCTCTCCGACCTCCTTCCGGAAGTCGCTGACCCAGAATCCATCGGACCGCCTGTTGCCGCCGATATGGCCGTCGCCCCACCGTTCCTCTCCGCAACTCCCGCCGTTACCGCCTTGGCCGACGAACTGCAGACGCCCGTAAAAATATTCGAGCACTTCCGCAACACCTTCGTCTACGAACCCTACTTCGGCGCAGTCAAAGGCGCCGACAAAACCCTCGACGACCAAGCCGGCAACGACGTCGACATCGCATCTGCGCTCATCAGCGTCTATCGCGCCGCCGGCATTCCCTGTCGCTACGTCTACGGAACCATCCGGCTGACGGCTACTCAGGCCGCATCTTGGCTCGGCGTCGACGCGGCCAACGTCCCCCTACTTCTCGACGCCAACGACATTCCGCACGAAAGCCTCGGAACACCCGGCGCCGGCGACATTCTCATCGATCACGTCTGGGTTCGCGCCTACGTCGATTACATGCCGTATCGTGGTGCAACCGCCGTTGACGCGCCGCAAAACAACGACCTCTCTACCATCGGCGACTCATGGATCGACATCGATCCGTCGTTCAAGCTGCACGGCTTTACCGAGCGCCGCGATATCGAATCACAGCTCGGCATCAGCACCACCAATTTCCTTACCAACATAAGGGGGCAGTCGGACCTCGGCGCGATCCCCGCTCACGCCGAACTCGCAAACGGATCCAACGGTGCGGTCTCCGACGACAACGCCACAAATCTACCGCAAGCCTTCATCCTCAACGAAATCATCGGCCTCGGCAACCCCCTCGCCCAGTTCATGGCCCAGAACCAACTCACGACCTCTACCGTCTTCCGTGAGCGCATCATTCTCGACGAAGTATACGGTCTCCTCCCATGTACCGACTACTACCGCGTCCACGCCCGCGGCGCTGCCTATGCGACCTTTCCGGAAGCACTCGCGGCAACTGTCAGCCTCACCGTCGACAACGCCGCGGACGAACAAATACTGAGCTATTCAGCACCCGTAGCGGCATTACTCGACCGCAATCTCACATTGACCTGGCAAGCGGCAACGCCTGGTGACCAGGCAAAAATCGCAGCCTGGTCAGCCGAAGCAGGTGAGTCCGCGCCCGTCTTTCAGGCAGACATTGAGCCGGTCCTCTCCCTCGATACAGTGCCGGTTGCCGCTGCGACAGGTTCAGACACTGCCGGCGCCGCACAGATGCTTCATTGGATTTTCAACCCTGCCGGCGCGAATCCCTCCTTTTTCTCGCAGCCGAACCCGGCCAAACGCTCTGAATACCTCGACATTGTAAATGCCGGCGCTGTCAGCGCGTTCGTATTTGATGCCGGCAACGTTACCAACACCCAAATCGCTGCGATCATCAATGACCTTGAAGCAGCAGCAAGCACTCCGGCACAGCACACCGTTGACCATCTCAGCCTACTTCTGCGTGCCGTCGGCCTGAACTACTTCTACCAATCAGATCGGTTCGCCCAAATCACCGGCGGCGTCCTCGATCTCTACGCCCAACGGGCGCCGTCACTCATTCGTGTCAGTTATGGCCTCGAAGTCGACGATCTATTCGGGCTGCCGTTCAACGCCACAGCCACCACAATCAAGACCTCCGTTGTCCGCGACTCTTTTACCGTTTCTCCTGTTTCTTCCCTTGGCGACTTTGCGACTTTGCGCGAGAAAAAATCTTCTTTCACCTACATCACCGCGCTTTCCAGCTCCGCATTGAGCGCAAATAGTCTCAAGCAGTTCTTCAACGAAAACGCCGTCTCGCCTGCGCGCCTGATTCAAGCCGCGAGCAACCAGGTAAATCCGGTCTACACCCTGCGTCCGCAAACGGATGCCCTGGGCAATCCCGCTGCCGTCATCGACGCCTCGGTTTTCGATGATCTCTTTCTCACCATCTCGCCGGCTACTCAGGATATGGTGCTGGATCTGCTCAATCGCGGCTGGTCCGTCACGGTCACGCGTGATCCGGTCGCACACGGCGGTCTCTCGCGGGATCCCCTGATCGCGGTCGATCCTATCACCGGCGACTCCGGATTTTTCCTCTTCGCGTCGGGGCACGCCGCAAACCTGGCTGCAGGCGCCGAGCTCAAATTCCTCGCGCCGCCATTCGCTGTCCGCGATCTTTTCATGCCCGACGCAACGATACCGCTTCCGTCGACGGTCAGCCATTCTGCCATCGACTGGCTCTACGCTCTCGACGACTCCACGATAAACACCGGCATCGCCTACCTACCCGCCATCACACACGTCAAAAACTTCCTATCTCGACCCAATTCCCCTTCAGACAGCGAGCCTCCAACCTCCAACCTCCAACCCTCAACCATCAACCTGTCATCGTTGAAAACGACGACAGCTGCCATCGCGCTCATTGGTCGTATCGACGAGATCTCGCAAAAACCCGGTATCGTAAACTTTTCCGCCGCGCCCGAGATCTTCTCCCCCAACGGCGACACGGTCAACGACACCCTATCCATCGACGCCGTCACCACGAAGACATCGTCCTGGAGCATTCAATTTTTCAGTTCCTCCGGTCAACAGGTCGCCCAGCTCACTCCCGCGGACAACGTGCCGCCGGATACCGGCAACCCGTCGCGCATCAATATCGAGTGGGACGGCCGTGACGACGGCGACACAGCGCTTCCAGACGGGCGCTACGACTACGTCGCCACAGCAAATGGTGTCGGCGGCGCCACACTCACCACGTCCGTCGTCATCGACGCCACCGCCCCGACCGCCGGCCTGAGCGTTCAGAATGTTGATGGACCCGAGCAAGCGGTGATCGTATTCACCGGTACAGCGAACGACGTGAACCTCGCCGGTTACCAGATTGACATCATCGACAACGCAACCGATGCCGTAGTCCTGTCGCCGTTCGCCGGGAATCTTTCCGTCATCAACGGCAACTTCGGCAGCCTGTCCGAATTCACCCTCGAAAACGGCGATTACACCGCCCGCCTCACCGTAACGGACCGCGGCGGAAGCACCACCACTGTCCAAACGTCGGTTTTCACAATCGATCATCCCGATCTCGATGCCACACCACCCACACTCACCGTCGATAGCCCGCTTACCGCCCCCGACGCAGGAATACACAGCGGACTCGTGCCCGTCAATGTCAGTGCCTTCGACGAGAATGGCATTGCGCTCATCCAGATTCATATCGACGGCGCCCTCGTTGCGCAGGCGCTCAACCGGGCGTCACTCAATCACGTCGTCGACCTCAGCGCTATCAACGACGGTATTCACACGCTCGACGTCATCGCGGTCGATCCCAGTGGCAACGACGCCGGATTCAACGAGATCGCGTTTTTCTCAAGCAGGCACGCGCCCGATCTGCGGCCGCCGACGCTCGATCTCCAGCTTCCCGATACCACGGCCGCGCTTCCGTCGCCGGTCAACCTCGGTGCGTCAGCGTCAGACAACGACCTGCTCGAACTCATCATAATCCGTGTCGATGGTGCTGTTGTCGCCAGTCAGTCCATATCCGGTGCGTCTGCAACCGGCACGCTCAGTCACGGGCTCGCCGTCGCCGACTTCACCGATGCAATCCATACCGTCACCGTCCAGGCCACCGACGTCTCCGGCAACATCGGCGAGAAGACGCTTGTGATACCTGCGGCGGACGATGCCGTCTCGCCCACCATCGCCATGGTAACCTCCGCCGACAACGCCGCAGCTGCTGTCAAAGGCGACATCACCGTCCAGCTCACCGCGTCCGACGACCACGACATCCGCCAAATCCTTTTGTATCTCGACAACATGCTCGTGCACGCACACGTTCCCTTTCCTCCTCTCCTTGGCGGCTTTGCGGCTTCGCGCGAGACCCAGTTCACTATCCCTGCTTCCTCCCTGCTCGACGGCACCCACACCATCACCGCAAGAGTCGTTGACCTCGCCGGCAACATTGCCGCTGCCGCACCCGTCGCCTTCACATCCTCCAACCCGATCGCCAATTTCGAGATCACGCCTGCCGAGATCCGGCCCGGACTCCCGACCGGCACGCAGGCCACCGTCACTGCGACGCTCCAGCAGGACGCACCGTGGACCCTTTCCTTCACCGGCCCACAAACCATCCCCGATATCGCCGGCGCCAATCGCCTTATCAGCGAGACCGTCGACGTTGCCGGCGTGACCGACGGCGAGTACACCGTCAAGCTCACCGTTACCGGCGTCGCCGAGAAGCCGTCTGCCGCCTTCGTCGTCGATCTCGTGACCGGCCCGCCGATCGCGGACATTGCGAATATCGCGGACGACGCTATGATCCGCGACGGACTCTTCGACCTCGAAGGCACGGCCGACGACCCGGACTCAACCGACGATGTGAGTTACAAAATTACCGTCCGCAAGCCGAACGGCGCCTTCGTACGCGACGTCACGCCGGGGCCGGTCAACGCCCAGGGTTTTCACCAAGGCCGCGTTCCGGCGTCAGGGCCGCTGGGCGCCATCGATTTCACGCTCATCGAAAACGGTGTCTACGATCTCGTCCTCTCCGTCAGGGCCGGCACGGATACCCGGACGGACACGGTAAGGTTTTGCCTCGAAAGCCAGCTCAAAGTCGGTCAATTCAGCTTCAGCCAGCAGGACCTTCTCATTCCCGTTGCCGGTCAGCCGCTGGCTGTAATTCGCACGTACAATTCGCTCAATCCGGACAGCGGCGATTTCGGCCGATCATGGACCTGGTCGATTGCCGACGTCGAAATGGAATTGGACGAAGACCGCGGCGCCGCCGAAGATCTCGTATCCGGCTCGTTCTTCAGCCAGCGCTTCGGGGGCGGGCGTAATGTCACGCTGACGCTGCCCGATGGCCGCCGCACGACATTTGCCTACACCCTGGAGCGCGTCGGGAACTTCGCGTTCCGCGCGAAATGGTTGCCGCCGCCCGGCGTAAACGCCACGCTCAAACCAACAGTCTCCGATCGGCTTATCACGCTATTCTTTGGCCTCCAGTACTGGGAGGCCTCCGGCCCGCAGACGCCGATCGAATACTACGACTTCCCCGGCTTTGTTCTCACGCTCGAAGACGGCAGCGAATACCTCATCGAACGTGAGTCGCTAGGCGCCTTCGACGTCCTCGACGACTCGGGCGAATCCTATTTTGTCGAACCCTACGGCGAAGGCACGCTGCGTCAGATCAAACAGCCCGCCGGCGACCGCGTCGAATTCAATGGCGACCGCATCGATCACTTCAGCGCCGCAAATGAAAAAACCAAATCCATTGTCTTCGACCGCGACACGCAGGACCGCATCGTCGCCGTCTACGATCCCAACAACCTCGACGCCAACGACAACCCCATCGGCCCGGCCGCCTACACCTACGAATACGACGGCGCCAATAACCTCGAAAAAGTCAATCGTCTCGTGGACAACACAGACCTCGCCAACCCGGTCTACGAAACCACAACCTTCGTCTATGGAAAACCCGAATTTCCGCACTACATCACGGAAATTCAGGATCCCCGCGGCGTCACCCCGATGCGCAACGAATACGACAGCGACGGTCGCCTCATCGCGGTCATCGACGCATTTGGGTGCCGCATCGACTTGCAACATAATATCGGCGACCGTACCGAAACCATATTCGATCGGCAGGGCAACCCCACCATCCACATCTACGACACCCGCGGCAACGTCGTTTCGACAACCGACGCGCTTGGCAGCACCACAACACGCGCTTACGACAACGACGACAACGAGACAGCCATCACCGACGCGCTCGGCAACACCACCAGTTTTACCTACGACGCGAGCGACAACCGCACGTCGGTCACCGATGCGCTTGGCAACACCACACTCTTTTCCTACGACGCACGCGGTAATCAGCTAACCGTCACCGATGCGCTCGGCAACACCACGACCAACGAATACGACGCGGCCAATAACCTCACGGCCACCGTAAACGCGCTCGGACAGCGCACGGAAAATACCTACGACGGCAGCGGCAACCTTACCGCTACCCGCGACGCGTTGGGTACGACCACGGCTACATTCGGCTACGACGGCAGCGGCAATCTCACGTCCACCACCGACGCCTTCGGCTTCTCCCGCACCTTCGGCTACGACGGAAACGGCAACCAGACCGGTACATCGTTCACCTGGATCAACCCAGACAACGGCGGCGATAGTCGTACCGTCACCACCCAAACCATCTACGACGCAGCCGGGCAGGTCACACGCACCATCGACCCGGAAGGAAACCAGAGTTCTACCGTCTACAACCGAATCGGCAAACCCGTACAAACCACCGACAGGCTCGACAACACAACTGTCACCACCTACGACGCCCGCGGGAACGTTATCGAAACCGAGTTCGCCGACGGCACCGTCACCTGTACCGTCTACGACGACAACGGTCGTGCTGTGGTCACATCTGACCGCTTCGATCCCGATTCCCCAACGCCGATCAATGGCTCGCGCACCATCTACGATGTCGCCGGCCGCGTCATACGCAGCGAGCGACTCGGCGACATCCAGGTCGACATCGTCGCCGACGGCAACAACGGGCTTACCAGTGAATTCGTATTCGCCGATCGTGTCATCGCCGCCTCCGAGTCCGTCTACGACGCAGCAGGTCGCGTCATCGAATCCGTCAACGCCGACGGCGAGGTCACGCGTTTTGAATACGACGCGGCCGGCCGCCAGACCGCGGTCATCGACGCCCTCGGGAACCGCACTGAATTCGAATACGACGCGGCTGGTCGGCAGACCCTCGTCCGTGACACCCTCGACCGCGAAACCACGTTCGAATACGACGCCCTCGGCCGCCGCACCCAAACGCTTTTTGCCGACGGCACGTCGACAACAACGTCTTACAATGAACTCGGTCAGCGCATCGCCGAAACCGACCAGGCCGGCGTCACCCGCAAGTTCGAATACGACACCCTCGGTCGACTTAGTGCCGTCAACCTTCCTGCAATCCCCGATCCGGAAAACAACGACGAGCTTGTCGAACCCCGCTACGAATACGACTATGACGTCTACGGACGTCTCACCACCATTCGCGACCCAAAATCTCGCGAAACCCGATTCACCTACGACGAACTCGGCCGCCAGCTCACCCGCACCCTTCCCCTCGGCCAGACGGAATCGCAGGCATACAATGAACTTGGGCAATTACATACGAGGATTGATTTTAAGGAGCAGATCACGGAATTTCTCTATGACGGCTTAGGCCGAGTAACAACAAAAAATCTCTATGAGAATCAGTCTTTTTTCGATTCTCGTACACCAAATGAAAGCATTTCATTTGCTTATGACGACCTCGGCCGTCAATCCGCAATCACCGAAACCATCTACCCCCACTTCGACGACCCATCCGCGACACCGCCGCCCGGTGAACAACCCACAATTCGCGTCACAAGGTTCATCTACGATCACGACGGACGCCTCGTCTCCATCGACTCGCCAGAGGGCCGGATCTTCTACGAATACGATCCCGTAACCGGTCGTAAAACCCGTACCTTCACCGCCAACTCCGACATCCTCTACGACTACGACCAGCTCGGGCGCCTCAGTGCCGTCACTGTCCTCAAGCAAAACGGTGTGGTCCTCACCGAACCCGAAGTCACGTTCTACAGCTACACCGACGTCGGCAGTCGCGAAGCCATTGACTACGCCAACGGCACCCGGACGGCCTATGAATACGATTCTCAAAATCGCCTTACAAACCTTACGAATTTCGGTGGCTCCAACGAAATGCTCTCTTCTTATTCCTATTCACTCGCACCGAATGGTCGCCGCACCGGCGTCACCGAAACCCGACTTGAGGCGGACGACACCTACTCCGCCACCGGCATCACCTACACCTACGACGCGCTCAACCGTCTCACGCAGGAAGCCTCAGGTTCCGACATTCCGGACGCCAACTTCAACACTGTCTACACCTACGACCTCGTCGGCAACCGTCTCGAAAAATCCACCACCACCGTGGCCATACCTGACTGCGACCCCGCCCCCTGCCTCGAAACCACCAATTACATCTACAACGCCAACGACCAGCTATTGACCGAAAGTACGTCGGGTCCGCCGTCCCCGACCCCAACCACCACCGCCTACACCAACGACCCCAACGGATCAGTCATCTCCAAAACCAAGGTCAATCCCGACACCAACGACGTTCTCGAATCCTACGCCTACACCTATAACCTCGAAAACCGCCTCGCTTTTGCCCAAATCTCCCGTACCGAGGACGAAATCCCGATTGAAATCGCCGCATCCTACCTTTATAATCAGTCAGGTCTCCGGGTGCGAGCCGATTCCACGCTCATCAACCTGGACACCAACGCGATCTTTGACAACGGCAGGACATTCCTCCTCGACCCGAACAACCACACGGGCTACTCGCAGGTCCTCGAGGAGTACAGCACCACCGGCGCAACCACCCCAACAACGTCGTACACCATCGGCGACGACGTCATCAGCCAATCGACTGCCGCAGGCACGTCAGTCCTGATGTACGACGGGCATGGTTCGACGAGATTGCTGATCAATGCAACCGGTTTGATAACCGACAGGTATTCCTTCGACGCATACGGCGAGTTGCTCGGTGGGAATCCAACTGCATCTGCGCCAGCAACGACCTCGTTGCTTTATAGCGGCGAACAGTTCGATACCGGTCTCCAGCAACAGTACCTAAGGGCAAGGTATTATGATCAAAATGTCGGCAGGTTCAATCGGTTAGATCCGTTTGAAGGCGGACAAATTGACCCACAAAGCATTCATAAATACGCTTACGTGCATGGCGACCCTATCAACGGTTTAGATCCGAGCGGGTTGGTCAATTTGACTAGTGTATTATCGGCGGTTGCCATCATAAGCATTGTTTCAAATATCGCATTAACCGTTATTCAGGGAAAATTGCATGATGCCAAAATTAGCACGATTGCGTGGAGAGTAACTCAGAACCTTGCGTTTTTCGGTGCGATTGCAGGTGCTATTCTGCTAACCGGGTGGGTCGCGACAGTGGCTGCTGTTACTGTTGCTGTAGCGGGATTGATTGGGCTAGTTAATTTTGTGGTTTCCTGGCCGAAAATGAGTACGCAAGATAGAATCATTGGCGTACTCACGATGGCGACTTATTTCGCGTTCGCAGGGGCGGTGCACGGTCTTAAGCCGGTGAATGCACCACCAACGATTCCTGATGTCTCGCCAATGCCAGAAGGTTATTTCGTTAAAGCATCCGCAGTAGACATGCGTGGCGCGCCTGCAACATCACCCCGAACTGCTTTGGGATTTCCACGGAATGCTAAGTGGTATTGGAAGGAAGTTCTTAGCAAACATCCGGAGTTCTTCGACGCTACTAATACCACGAGGATTAACGGAAGTCCGTCCAGGTCCCCGATTGTAAATCAAAAATGGATAGATTATCATCCTCAACACGCGTCATTTCGTGGGCAAAAATTAATACATCATCATGTTAGCCAAGGTCCCATCGCCGTTGCAGTGCCAGAATCCATTCATCGAGCTTGGACCAAGGTGCTGCATCCGGAGCCCAGAATAAATAGCACCGACTGATGAAACATTATGAATGCAGAAGAGTTTGTTAGGCGTGTAAGAGAATGTGCGCCGAAAATTAACGACCTAAAGGAACTAGGTTACACGGACGACAGCGCCAAGGCTGAACAAAAGTGCTTTGCGTGCGACAAGATCAGTGACGATGGCGCGCTAGAAAATCCACTCCTGGATTTGATAAAACGGTATGACTGTTCATCTCTAGAAATAGGATTGATCTCTTTTAGCCCAGAATGTTATGATTATTTGGATATCGATCAATCAGCGTACATCCCGGTTGCCGTTATGGAATCTGATCCGGTTGTCGTCGACAAGATATCAGGAAAAATTCTCATTTTGGATCACGGAAATTTAAATTTCGTTATGTCTACATTGGCCGATTCGGGAGAAAAGTTTTTGGACTCTTTGATCCGTATGGCCGAGATAAAATTACCCCACAAGGGGCCATTCGATAAGTTAAGTGAATTGGAGAAAACAAATAATAACGATTTTATTCTGAAATATGCTCAGGGATGTGCACGCATCGCAGGAATTTCGTTAGATGCAAATATTTATGAGATCCTTCTTGGATATGAATCAAAGCCGCACGAGACTGATTCCACAGGCGGATTGAGAAAGTTCTGGTCTCGTATTAGAAGCAGAATTAGGCGATTCGTTAGGGTCAGGCCGAAAGCGCCGATTAAAATCGGCGGAGAGTAGAGAATGAAAGAGTCTTACAATGAAGGCTTAGCGAGCCACATTGGCCCCGAGTCATGTCTTGACGACCCGCGAGGGCGTAGGGAAGCGTTGACAGGGGGAAGTGCAGGCGGGCTATAGAGCTCCGAAATCCTACGTTCGATCCTACGTTCGGAGTCAGACTCATTTAAAAATTCATAATATATTTGATATAAATAGTTTGTGAATATTTTAAAAACTGAAAAATGTGCGTTAGATTCGCTTTTTAGTGCTGGTTTTAGGATTTAGCTGTTTTTGGTTCCGTTTTGCTGCAGAGGCGGCGACCGCCGCTGGAAGCGGCCGTTGGGGAACGAGCGAACGGCCTTGATCGGGCAAGAAACGTAGTCGAGTGCTGGTGGGCGGGGCTTGGCTGTCCGTATTGATCGCGGGCACATATTATATCGCAGCGAGCGCGGCGGCTCTAATCGCGCAGCAGATCGACTGACAACCCGTAGGGATGGCGGGAGGTGTGCAACGCGATTTGTGGTGCTAAGCGACAGGAAGCCTGTGAATTACCCAAGCTGATGGAATGCACGCCTCACAAGTCGCATTGATTGGACGATAAGCCGCGATCTGATCCGGAACCGATGACGAACGCGGGCTGTAGGCCGACGTAGGAATCGTCCGGCGTCGATAGCGGCGGTCCTGGTCAGGCTGCGGGAGTCTGGCTTGTCCAGACGGGCAGGCTGACAGGACGTGTCCGCGGCCGGTGCTGACAGTACATGAAGGACGCGTTATACTTGACCCGGCCCTGGCCCACGCTTTGAGCATGCGGGGGTGGGAATGGGGGGCCCATGAAGCAGCCGCATGCTCGGGGCAGGAGAGGGTCGTATAGCGGCGGCCCTTATGTATGGGCAGCGTATCCGTCCGGTTAACTACATCTTGAGATTGGGTTGGTTGGCGTGGTACCCTTTGTGATGAAACGTGAACCCTATCTTCGCAGAGGAGGCCCACCATGGCAGGAACGCAGCAGCAGCACCGTCGCCGTCAATCGCGTGA
>JAJFLQ010000088.1 GCA_021772615.1 Verrucomicrobiota bacterium
TTTTGCCATATTTCTTCAACCAATAACGAACAGTACCACAGCCCTTGATGCCATAAGCTTTACGGGCTTCTTCGTACGTTCGGAATTTGCCCGCTTCGTACTCTGAGACAACTTTTAATTTGAACGCTTCACTATAACGAATTACTGACTCTGCCATTATTACGTCCTTCGATATTAGGTTGATAATCTGTCAACCTATATCAGGACGGGACATGAATATCGAACATCGAACAAGAAATAATGAATGTCGAAGTTAAAGACATTGTCATCCTACGGCTAAAACCTCATCGAAATTCTGCACTCGAATAACGAAATCCTTAAGTCGATCTTCGAGATCGAATTTTCGATCCTTCGATATTTGTCATTCCGTGTTCGATGCTAGGTGTTCGAGATCGAATTTCGATCCTTTAATATTTGTCATTTCTTGTTCGATGTTCAATATTTTGCCGTACCTTGTTCTGTGTGTATAAGGAACACATCACGTAATCCTTGTGCTGTTGAACGACAACTGACTTGAATGTTTTCTCGTCAGGGTTCGCCTCAACGTCGGTGTAGGGACGAACCAGCGCGCGAATACATCCCCGCTGATTATCGGAATGTATTTTGCCGGCGGCGGCGGACGCAGCGGTGCCTTTTCAATCGTCTGCAACGCCCGGATCTCGTCTGCCTCCTTCAGCACATCCGATGGCGTTCAAGCGAGAACGAAATCGGTCCAAACCTCGACACACCCGTGCCCAGCAACGGCACAACCCGCGGGAATCGATTGCGGCTCACGAAGTAACGTTGTCGCAATCGCCTTTTTGCTTTCACCCGACACGAGAAAGATCAGCCGTTCGAATCGCTTCAGCAAAGCGGATGTCACGGAGACACGGTCAAAACCGGCCTGCTTCCCGGCGAAGATCGCATACGTACCGGCCTGCCTGGCGTGTTCAATGGAAAAAAGCGACGCCGTGTGCCCGTCCGCCCCGATACCCAGGATTGCGACTCGACAGGCGACATCGCGCGTGATAATCTGCGTGATATCGTTATGATAGCGCGTGGCTGCAGCGGCGCCGTCAAGGTCGGTGTGCACGCGAACCACACGGTTCTCGGGAAGTCCTGCGGCCGTCAGCAGATCACGGGTGCAGCCGTAATTGCTATGGACGGAATCCGGCGGGACGAGGCGCTCGTCACTGTACATAACAAACGCGCCGCCGCCGGCACGCACGCCGCCGCCGCCGACCAGCCGATATGCGGGTACCGGCGTGGAGCCGCCAGACAGCATCAACATAGCCGGAGTCGCCGAGGGTGTCGCGATCTCTTCGGCAATTGCGGCGGCGGCAGCGGCATCAAGCTGCTCGCGATCGGCGTAATTTGTAACCTTGAAATTAGTCATGAATTGCCATTGTCCGCATCCGCTATCGGGCCACCGCTTCCGTAAGCGTAGTTCAAAGGTCGGATACGCTTTTCCTCAAGCTCATGCAGCGCCGGTGTAACAATATCCCATGACGCCACAAGTTCGTCGGCACGGATGAACAGGCTGCGATCACCCCGTAGTACATCAAGGAGCAGGCGCTCGTATGCATCCGGCACCACCGCCTGAAACTCCGAAGCATAGTGGAGATTCAATCGGGCGGTCCCCAACTTGTAGTCCAGACCAGGCACCTTGTTTGTTACGTGCAGTTCGATCGCTTCGTTTGGCTGCACGCGGATTACGAGGTGATTCGGCTCTGCGCCCGGATAGGCGCTGAAGATCGAATTTGTGATCGGCTTGAGAGATACGCGAATCTCAGTCATGTTTGTATCGACGGCCTTGCCTGCAGTCAGCGTAAAGGGTACGCCCCCCCAACGGTCATTGTCGATGTGTAGAATGGATTGCGCGTAGGTCGGCGTAATCGAATTCTCCGGAACCTCCGGATCGTCAAGATAACCGAGAGGCGTCCCGTTTGTAGCGGCGGTATATTGACCGATACGCAACGTGTCCAGGGTAATCGGCGTGATCGAGCGGAGCACATTGACCTTTTCATCGGAGATGTGCGCCGGCGCCAAAGATGCCGGACGCTCCATGGTGACGAGTGCCAGTATTTGCAGCAGATGATTCTGAACCACATCCCTGATGATGCCGGCGTTGTCGAAATACCCTGCCCTGCCCTCACAACCGATCTTCTCGGTCCAGGCGATGGATATTGATTCGATATACTCCCGATGCCAGATCGGCTCGAAGATGAGGTTTGCAAACCGCAGAATCATCAAATTCTGGATCACTTCCTTCCCCAGATAATGATCGATGCGGTATGTTTGATCTTCGGCAAACAGCGTGCCGAGGCAACTCGTCAGTTCCGCCGACGATGCGGAATCGCGGCCGAACGGCTTTTCGATCACCACACGCGTCCACGGCTTCGCCACGGCATCGTTGGTGCCTGTTCGGCATAAATGCGACTGCCGTATCGACTGTGCGGCGGCAACGAATACGGACGGGGGTATCGCCATGTAAAAGACGGTATTGGCATCGGCATTGCCCAATGCGATCGTCTTATCCCGCAGGCGCTCAAACGACTCGGCACGATCGTACTGTCCACAGACATAATGACAGCACTTCAGGAACGCAGCCATTTTCTCCTGGCATTTCCCGGCCTCGGGCTCGTATCTACAGGTAAGGTGGCGGCTGATCAGCTCGCGATATGCCTCATCGGACATCGCTGTACGCGCGAAGCCAACGATGCATACCTGATCCGGCAGCAGATCGTTACAATACAATGAAAACAAAGCGGGCACGAGTTTTCGCCGTGCGAGGTCGCCGGATGCGCCAATGATTACGATCGAGCAGGAAGATGAGCGGTGGTCCGATTCGGCTGAAGTCATGCGAAATGCTATTGGACCACAAAATCTTCTTTTTCTGCGCCGCAATCCGGGCACACCCAGTCGTCCGGGATCTTGGCAAATGCCGTTCCGGCCTTGATCCCGCTATCCACGTCGCCTAGCTCCGGGTCATATATATACCCACAAATCTCACAAACATACACGTCCATAACAGTACACTCACACAGTTAAATTTTGTTTACACTCACCTGCCATACAATCCACAGAGGTTGCAAGACACTCCGGTTGCAGGCGGCGGAGATTATAGACCGCCCATGATTCGAAAACAAGTATACGGTATAAACTTCGTTACTTTTTAGACTTCAGGCATATTGTAAAACGATATTGGGTCCGTATATATTAAGCTCAAATTCTTGAAAACGTCTGAGGGTTTATATGAGTAGCGGAATTGAGTATGTAGAAGACGAACTGGATCAGCTTGAGGAATCATCTGATTATCAGGCGCGTTTGAACTCGATGTATCAGAAAATCCACGAGGCAGAGCACCTCGAGGATATCCTGTGGCAGCTTGAACAGGACCTGTTGTCGATCGTCAATGCAGAACGTTTGACCATATACCGCAAAGACAAAGAAGGCCGCGAAATCGTCTCCTGGTACCGTACCGGCGATGAATTGATGGAAGAGATTGTTCTCCCGCTGAGCCCGTCATCGATTGCCGGATACGTCGCCATGAGCCAGCAACCGGTGCGCATTGACGACGTGTACGACACGGATTTCCTCAAATCCGTGCATCCGAAACTTGCCTTTGACTACAGCTACGACCGCAGCACCGGCTTCCTCACGACAGCGATGATTGTGGTGCCGATCAAGTTCAAAGACACACTGCTCGGTGTCATGCAGGTCATCAACCGCCGCGACGGCGGGGCATTCACAGATATCGAGTATGAGCACGCGCTGGAAATCGCCAAGGTCATGGGCCAGAAGTTCCGCTACGACCTCAAGACCACCCTTGGCCCGTATGACCTGCTGATACAAAACGGCAAGATCGGCCTCGAGAAACTCGAAGAATACGAGGAGCGTTCTGCTGCAGAAAATACATCAGTGACCCAACTGCTGGTAAAGGATGCAGGGCTGCCGGTGGAGGAAGTAGGTGCCTCGCTGGAACAGTACTACCAGGTACCGTTCATGAAGTACGACCCCGAGATCATGATCGACGAAGAGATACTCGACAACCTCAACAAGAGCTATCTCGCCGGAAACTGCTGGGTGCCGCTGTCGGTAAACTCAGAAAAAGCCGTCATTCTCATCGACGATCCCAACGACTCCGAGCGCATAATGGAAATCCAGAATGTGCTCAACGTAATGAGTTATGAATTTCTGGTCGGCCTGAAAGAGGACATTTTATCCTACCTTGGATTTGAGATGTCCGGCGAGGAGAAGCAGGACCAGCCCGAAGAACGCGAAATGAGCGACATCCTTTCGGACCTTGAGTCCGAAGTTTTCATCGCGGACGAGGCGGGCGACGGAACAGACGAATTGGCGGATCCGAACGCATCGGCAGTCGTCCAGCTGGTTAACAAAATCATTGCCGACGCGTACCACCTCAACACGTCCGATATTCATATCGAGCCGCACAAGGGCAAGCGGCCGGCGGATGTGCGTGTACGCGTGGACGGCGTCAACCGTCTTATGACCCATATACCGGTCACACACATTCGCGCTGCAGTAGCGCGTATCAAGGTCATGTCGCGACTCGATATTACCGAGAATCGCAAACCGCAGGACGGAAAAATTGGCGTAAAACTTCGTGGCAAACCGGTCGAGCTGCGTATCGCTACACTTCCGACGGTGAATGGTGAAAGTGTCGTTATGCGTATTCTCGCCGGCGGTGACAAGACCATGCCGTTCGATGCGCTGGGCCTAACGGAAAATAACGAGACCAGATGCAACGAGCTGTTGACCCACCCACACGGCGTATTCCTGGTGGTAGGACCAACCGGGTCCGGTAAAACGACAACACTGCATGCTATTCTGGGCAAGATGAATACGGTCGAGCGGAAGATCGTAACGGCCGAGGATCCGGTCGAAATTACGCAGCCCGGCCTGCAACAGGTCCAGGTGATGCCGAAGATTGGCTATACCTTTGCCGCGGCGATCCGTGCATTCCTGCGTTGCGGTCCGGATATCATTCTTATCGGTGAGATGCGTGACCATGAGACAGCGGCAACGGGAATTGAAGCGTCCTTAACCGGGCACCTTGTGTTTTCCACGTTGCATACAAACTCGGCGCCCGAGACGATCACACGCCTTCTCGACATGGATCTGGACCCGCTGAACTTCGCCGATGCTTTTATCGGCGTGCTTGCACAGCGGCTTATGCGGACATTGTGCAAGAATTGCAAAGAGCCTTACAAGCCGGACCAGGAGGAGATCGATAAACTCGTGCACTATTACGGCGAAGAGTATTTTTCTGAAATGAAGATCGACCTCGACGCTTTGGAGCTTCACAGGACAGGGGCATGCGACAAATGCGGCGGAACAGGTTACGCCGGTCGTTGCGGTATACACGAGCTACTCGAGGCAACGCCGGACATGAAAAAGCTCATTGCACGAAAAGCCCCGGTCGCCGAGCTTCGCGACCTTGCCATGTCGCAAAACATGCGCACACTGCAACAAGACGCCATCTACCGCATCCTGATCGGCAAAACCGATCTGAATCAGTATTACCGCGTCTGCGGCGGTGGTCACTAGACGGGACGCCATACGATCAGCTGGTGATACACACCGATTGCACAGACAGGAATGTCTATGCTACTCCCCGTCGAACCGCGTTCAGCAGCACCACATCCGGACTCGCGAAGCACAGCCCCCAATCGCCGATGTTGCTCCCGGCAATCGATATTCACGGTTACCCGCCTGCCAGCACGTCGCGGTAAATCGCGTCGATTTTCTCCAACGCCGCACGACCTGAGTACACTGTATCCACACGAAGCCGGAGCGCGCTCGACAGCGACGCCCGTCGTTGCGGCGACTGAAGCAGCGCCAGGATTCCGTCCGCCAGCTTTTCCGGACACCCAGGTTCGACGATGACGCCGGCAGCTCCGTAATCAAGGACCTCTGGGCATTGTCCGACTTTCGTCGCGACCACCGGCAACCCGGCAGCGCCGTATTCCAGCAGCGCCAGCGGCAGACCTTCCGACACCGAACTAAGCACCGCAATATCCGCTGCTTTGAGGACCGACGGCACATCTCCGCGGGCACCGAGAATCTCAACATGATCCGCAAGAAACAGGTCATCAACAGCATGCCGAACCTGCTCAAAATAGCTGTCATCATTGCAACAGCCGACCAGAAACAGTCGCGCATCCGACTCGGCAGCAACAACGTGAGCCATTGCTTTCAGCAATGTCAGGTGATCCTTCTGGGGTTTGAAATTGGCTACACATACAATCCGCTTGCCGGCGGCCCCTGTCAGTTGCGCTGCCGTCACGTCCTGTGCCGGTTCGGATACGACAAAGTTGTAAACCACGTGGACGCGCTCCCTGTCCATACCCAGACCTTCGCGGCTCCAGTTTGCGAGCTTTTCGTTCACTGCAATCACACCGCTCACGCGGGATTTGACCATGCGATAGGGTATCGTGAAGCGGGTTTTGACATCGACGAGCCCGTAGTGATCGTGCCACAACAAGGCTGGAGATGGCGAGGAAAGAGCAGCAAGAAAGGCGGTAAGTATTGAGGTGCTGTGCGCGTGCAGCACGGCGATGTGATGATCCCGAATATAGGCGCTCAGCTTTCGGAGCGCCTGCCCGTCGAATCGCCGTTTGCGATTGAGCTGTAGCCGACCCACATCAGAGGCGACCTCGGCGCTGAGCGCACCGTCGCGACGGGTGGTGCACAAATGGCATCGGTAACGCTCCCTCGGCAGGGTATTAACCAGATTAACAGCCACGCGTTCGGCGCCGCCGACATCCAGCGAGTCGATCAGATGGAGGATATTTACCGGCGCCGCCATCGCAAATCGTCTTCTGCCCCCACAGTCATTCGTATCTGTCCGACGTTATCTACTTCGAAATTCCGACAGGCCGAACGGTTGCTTCATCCGGCCTTCACGCTCGCAGCCACTCACGGAAAAGACAACCAGCATTGATTACCGACCGCCCCGGAATTATAGTCCCGCATGAATGCAGGCCAAACTACCACCGCCGCAAGTACCGGCAAAGAACACCGTGACGCACGGAACGTGTCCGGAGACACATTGCCGAACCTGGAGCTCTTGCCTCCTGTATTCGGGCGTTATCCTGACATTGAGGCGGTATACCTCTTTGGCTCCATCGCCACAAATCGATTCGGTCCGCTCAGTGATATCGATCTGGCCATCTACCCGAACGCCCCCGATGTCCGTGACAAACACCTGGATCTCTTAACCGATCTCGCTCGGGTAGGTTTCTGCGACACCGATCTTGTGTATCTTGATATAGACGATATCGTCCTCAAATTCGAAGCTGTGCGTTGCAATCGGATTATCTATCAGACCGCCGGCTTCGACTCCGGCAGCTACTACTCCAAAATCCTTCGCCAATACTTTGATTTCCTGCCATATCTGCGATATCAGAGAAAAGCATACAAAGAACGAATCCTCAATTCCTGATCAGAGAAATGGTAAAACCGGAAGTCTTGCGAAAACGGCTGAACAAGCTGGACGAGTATATCGCGATCCTGCGAACCCTGCAACGCTATTCCTACGCGGACTTCGCCGCCAACCCGCAGTGTTATGGCAGTGCGGAGCGTTTTTTGCAGCTGGCGATTGAAGCCCTAACTGACATGGGAAATCACGTTATTGCCGACGACAACCTGGGCAACGTGAACTGGCACAGCGATATACCCAACATACTTCACTCGGGCGGCCTTATTACGGACGAACAAAGAGAAACCTGGATCAGGATGATCGGATTCAGAAACGCCCTGGTCCACGATTACGTGGACATCGATCGACACGTCGTCTACGATGTGTTGCAGAATCGGCTCGATGAAATCCACGCGTTTCGCAAGGTTTTCGCCAATTGGTTGTGATGCGTGGTTACCGACAACTCAGCTAAAGATGCAACGTCACTCCCCATAGCAGATGCCGACAGCTGGTCGTCTGCTCAGACCTTCCCGTGCCCGAGTTTCACATCCCACGACGTCTCGATGATCCCGCGCAACTTGTCCTTCAGATCCTCGATAGTGAACTGGCGGGCCCAGTCCGACGCTCGGCGCCCCATCCTCACAAAACGGTCGTGATCCGATCGCACAGCCTTCAGCGCCGCCGCCAATTCCCCGGCGTCAGCCGACGACAGGACGATGCCGCGGTGGTCACCGAGGATCGCCGGCACCAATCCCCGTTTCCGCCCGATGCAAATCAGGCCGTAGGCCATTGCTTCCACAATGACCTTGGGCCACCCCTCGGACTCGGACAACAATACCAGGACGTCAGCTTCACGATATGCTGCGAGCGCGGCATCGAACCTGACGGCGCCGCTGAACGACGTCATCGCCGCGACCCCCAGTTGTGTCGCCTGCTCCCGGAGAGCATTGCGTTCCGAACCATCGCCGAGCAGTCGGCAACGGGTGCGGACGCCGGCCGCGTCCAGCTGCGCCATTGCTTCGAGGATGACGCCGGCATTCTTCTCCCTCGTCATTCGACCGACAAACAAGATTCGCAATGGATCGCCGATCGCCCTGGTTCCGGCGTGTTTATTTGCCGCCGCCATCTGTTTGCGGGTCATCGCCGAGTTGAAAAACGGAATGACATGCGCCGGCTGTCCCGGCCATTCCCCATAAACCGTCACCGGCGCCCCCCACCAGCGTGATTTAAGAATGCGTCGTTGGAGCGCCACTGTCGCGGGCTCACTCGGAAACCCGATCCATTGCCCCGCAAACTTGGCGACCCGTAGTCGACAGAACAAAGGCGCGATCAGTGCGCCGAGGAGTCCGAGATTACCGGGACAACGCACGTGCACAGCCGATGCGCCGACCATACCCTGAGCAAGTCGCGCACATTGTAACGGCAACGTAACGATCTGATACAGTTTGCTTGGAACGTCGCGCCCACCGGTTAGAAGTTGGCGCCAGATCCGAATGTTCGGCCGGTTGATTGGGACGCTATCCGATTCGGGACGGCGGTATTTCAATGGGCATGCGATCCGTACCAACGGAAACAAATCCGCCCATATCTCGACCTCGCGTGCGTACGGCGTATACGCGTAGATCTTCCCATCATGGATGTAGTGACACACATGTGACACAATCAACAAGTCTGTAGGCGACGGCATCTGTTTCCACTATTCTTCCAGGCCACGTCGGATTGTATCACGTTGCTAATTGCTAAGTCATGTACCTTGTGATCGATCACTGCAGCAACCGCTTTGATGGCAGAATTATGATTCGACGCGGGACACGGCATGGCGGTGATAAAACGCCTTGTTTTTCTTTACACTCACGTCAATGCTAAAATGATCGACTGCCCGCTGTCTGCCCTTTTTTCCCATGTCCGTTCGGAGATCCGGCGACGCCAGAAGGGAGCAAAGTCGCCGCGCGATATCGTCCGGATCCTTTGGATCCACAGTCCAACCACACTCGCCGTCAACGCCAATGACCTCCTGCCCCGGTCCGTTCCGGGATGTGATCACCGGCCTGCCGCACGCCATAGCCTCACAGATCACCATCCCCTGGGTTTCCATATACGACGGAAACGCGCATATGGCCGCGGACGCCATAAAATCTCGAACAGTATTCGTCGGCGCGGGGCCGATAAATGAGATGCATTCTCGCGCCGCCGAACCCAGTTCACCTACTATCTCCTCCCGAAATGTGCCACGGCCGCTGGTAGATGGGCAGTCGCGGCCGACAACGACCAGGGACGCCTTCGGATGTTGCTTGACTACATGCTGCATCGCACGGCATAATTCCCGAATGCCTTTTTTCTCGACCACGGAGCCGACAAACACGATTCGATTCGAACAGACCGGATCGTCAATCGGCGCAAAAAAATCCGTATTCACCGGACTGTAAATCACCTCGATTTCGCGCTCGCCAAGCCCCATTGCGACACGAGTTTCGTCTGCTGCGAAGCTGCTCACGGCACACAAGCCGGCAGCGCGCCGGATGCCGAACTGTTCCAGCAGCAATCGCGCTGGGCGAACCCGCTGCTCCAGCGTTCTACACCAAAAATGATGACTCCCATGCATGCGTACTACAGACCCGAGTCCGCCGGGCAGCACATGACTTTCACATTCCGGCGCCTCAACGACGTCCACAACGCCCGTTTGCAGATCGGCTCGTATTCGGGAACGTAGTGTTCGAATTGTCTGAATGACCCCGTCACGCTCAACGGAAATCACGCGAACAGGGCCATCGGCAATGGACAATGCCCGATCGCTCACAGCATATATGATGGTATCGCATCCACACCGCGCTAATTCGTGTGCAAGCGTTCTTGTCACGGTGCCGATACCCCCGAATTCCTCACAAAGCGCCGGGTATTCGGAGCAAATATAACCGATTTTCATCGACCGATCTGTTCGAGCGTATTTGCCAGGAGCGCCGCGGACCGGCCAAGTGTAGTGCCCAGCTCGAGTGTGACCAGCTTCTTGCGATTCTCCCGATCGAGCGACGGGTCCCGTAAATAGGTGTTTATGTGCTCCGCGAGCATCTCAGGCGAATGTGCGAACCGTGCTGCGCCGAGTTCAATTACAGGCTGATAATGGTCGTACTTGTAGTAATAATCCCATAGGCGAACACCGAACCGCGGAGGATCATGGACGTCGTAGGCTATATTGACCACAGGTTTGTCATGTATGGCAAAATCGATCGTCATCGTCGACGCAACGTTGACGTTCAGATCAGCGTGATGTGTTAGATTAGCGATGAACTGAACATCTGAAGCCGTTGGCAGACTGGCCGCCCAGTCCTGTGGGCGCACCTTCGACCATGCCGGCCGGCAGTAAATAATCTCGGGAAAATCTCGCCTCACTGCGTCAAAGCGGGCGCCGTCATCGACCGGCGCCGGCCGCACGATCATCTGGGGGCTGCCGGCGATACGACCGCATCGAATCAACTCCATAATGTTACGGACGTAATCCTGGTCGTCAGGGCTGGTATATCGGTCGCCTCCGGAATAACAAATAAGCGTTTTGTCGCCTGCGGCGCCGATATGATCGCAGAACACTTTTCGAGACCACAGTAGGTTGCTGTTGGCATATGCATCGAATTGTGGAGTCCCGACGATGTGAATGCGGTTCGCCGGCACGGATTGGTAGATCTTCAGAAACTCCTGCTTCATCAACTCGCTCCACACCAGATACGAATCGAATGGAGCGACGATGCGGGACTTGCTGGTTAGGTTGTCCCAGCTGAAAATTGCGGTCGTCGTGGAAATGCCCATATTGCGGGCGGCAAGAATCGGGGGGAGAACGATGGGCGGCCGTTGGTGAGAGCAGCAAATCACATCCGGCTTGATGCGTCGCAGGCAGTCTCCATAAGCGGAAACCTCGGGGCGCGTCTGAACATATCGAAAGTACACGCGTTCGATTCGATCGACAGCCGTCGGGAATGCCAGGCACCGGCCCAGTGCTTTCGCGGCCCGATGCACCGTCCTCGTGCGCCACGATCCTGTGACCGGACGCATCAGGCGCAGCCTCATACCTCGGGTATTCGCCGCGTACATATGTGCGTAGCTAATCGTGTGGCGGAGACAAAACGCGAGCGGCGATTCGCCATAGGGTGTGAGCGACTCCCATTCGACATCAGCGCCGGCATGGCATCGGAAATCGGCCACAAGATGGTCCGGGACGGCGTGTAGAATAGTGACGTTGTGTCGATCATCCAACGCCCGCGCCACATTGCCAAGGACGACGTTTCTCAACCCGACGCCGTCGGGAACGATAAGTACGATATTCACGTCGCCAAAGACAGCTGTCGGGCATAGAAATCGCGCAACCGACTCAACCATAGATCGCGGCTGAACCGCTTCTCGACCAATGCTCGGGCCGCCAGTCCCATGCGCGATCGCAGGGGCGCATCCTCCAAGAGCGCGATGAGGGGCGCGACAAATTGGCCTGCGATATTCGGATCCGGCACGGTCATCACTTCGGCGTCGGTATAGTATTCTCGCACCGAATGGTGGTCCGAGGCAACGCACGCAAGTCCCGACGCCATCGCTTCCAGGAGTGACAAGGCATGGCCTTCCACAAACAATGATGGAAATACATAGACGTCGGCCGCGGCAAAGCAACGAGCGGCCTGAGCCGGCGGCACGCGACCTTCGAATCTCACGGATTCCCGAATACCGGAAGCTGCACACAAATTTGCCAGGTAGGCTTCGTAATCGTCCGGCATACCACCGACGATCCATAGCAACGCGTTTGGTACCTTGGCGATCACGTGCGACCAGCAGTCAACGACAACATGTGCTCCCTTTTTCGGTATATTGCGACTCAGCAGCAACACCACCAGTGCGTCATCGGATAAGGCCGCGGTCCGCCGATGCTTCCGCTTTTCGTCAACACTTGCCGGCTTGAAGACGTCCACGTCCACACCATTGGGTATCACGGATACCAGGGGCTCATATTGAGAGAGTCTGGCCCGCTCAAGGCGATACGATGCGTGAGTAAGCGTCCAGACGACGTCGAACGATTTCAGGCTGTAGATCCGGGACGCATCATTTGAATTGAGAAAATACGACAATCCATGTTGGCTTAGCACGAAACGACATTCGCGTCTAACATGAGATCGAAGCAACGGCGCCATCTTCGGTTCGTCATAAAAAACGATAACTCGGGGATTCAGGTGCGATAGAATTTCCGTTACTTTCCACAAGTAAATGAGGTGCTTTCGCCCGCCGATCTGATTAAAACCACGACGCCGGATCCGTTCGGGCAACAGCAGAAAAGCTCGCTGCCACAGCTTGAGGCCATTCCCGTCGACGAGTGTCATCGCCGGTCCACGGACTTCCCTGACGTCTGATGTCTGATTCGAGAAAGCTATGGCATGCTGGGTGAAGTCTGGTAAAGATCGAAGCTGATCGTCGATCAATCGCGTGATTGACCCCGGCGCAAATGGCGGCTTCAGCTTCAGGTGCAGTATATCGATGTCCATGTGGTGCGGTTCGTTAGCCAATTATGGTCTGGCGGCCATGACGAGGTCGTGAACGGGTTTGATTCCAGAAATGACATCGTGGTTACCACGGTACGTCGTCCAGAAATCATCGAAATAGAATCTCTCGACCAGTCTTAAGAATTCGGTTGCCGGCAAAGTAAAAAATATTTCAACGAATCGAGGTCTTGGGTCCTGTGGAAGAAATCGCGCGTTCCAGGCAGACATCCCCATAGCAAGGTGGTCATAACATTGGCTGTATTCGTTCTCGGATCGATAACAACGAATCAACGATCGTTTTTGCTCCGCAACCGCCGTTATATCGACATAGCCGTTCGGGAACAACGCGTTATGAACCTGGTATCCCCAAATTTCGATCGCCCCGAGGTCGCTGCGTCGGTTCGCCAACCACAACATATGATTAACCATCCGGTGTTTCGCAGGCAGGTCCAACAGCCATGGCAACATGATCACCTGGGGTTTCAGCGTGGCGATTAATTGTGACAATCTGTCGAGATCGTTTATTGACGGTATCGGGGCAATATTGGAAATACCCAATTCGTGCATCGCGGCCCCGAGCCGATCGCACACTTCAATTGCCTCTTGCCGCCGGCACCGTATTGATTCCTCGGCCGTTTTCGCGTAGGGCGGAGTCTGCAGCGCACCGTCTGTGACATAAAGAATATCCAGGTCTGCACCGCCGGCGGATGCGGTCAGCAGCGTTCCGCCGGCGCCGATCGCCTCATCATCTTGATGTGGAGCCAATACCAGGATGCGTTCAAACGACTCGATAGGCAACGGCAACGGTTCGAGCTCGCCGCGGAAAAACTGCGTATCCAGAATCTTCATCGCCAGGTCGATATCGGATATTGCGTCCCAACGGCGAACCAGATAGCGATACGGTGCGTCACGTGCACGCAGTGCGAAAATCTGCCGAACGTATGATCGCAAGCGCCTCAGATACATAAAATTCCACACATCGGGATGGTCGGCCTCACTTCCGCCATACGGTAAATTTGCGGTCCAACATGGACTCGAGGGCATCAATATGCGGATCGTAAAGATCATGCAATCGCGAACGAATGTCGATCGGCATGGCAAGATCGCCGGCGCGATACCGAAAAATCGATTTCAGGCATGTACGTGCCCGCAGACGACGTTGTTTGTCCTGAAATAGTCTTACAACCACGGCTTCCGCAGCACGATCATAAAGCCGTTCCAACCGAGACAATCCGCCACCTCTTACCCACGGCCGAAGCAACATGGCTGCGTTCTCGTTGAATCGCTGACTCACTGCACCGGACGTCGGCAATGGATCAACACCTATGAACGTAAACACTTTGTTCAGCACTCCGTTAGGTTCCGATTGCGCTTCTTCCAGCGTCACAACCAGGGTATTGGACGGCGCAATGTGCTGAAAAAACGAGGTGAGACTCAATTCGTAATATCCCCGTTGCACGTAGCCAAGATGGAGCTTCGCGTAATCACTCGTGCGACTTCGAGCCTCTTCGCCGGCAAGCGCATCTTCGAAAGACAATGTTTCCCGCCCCTTCGCAAATTCGTTCCAATAATGCGACCATGCCCGGTCAACCGGATCGCGAAGCACGAATACGAATCGGCATTCAGGCAAATAAGATGCAATGCGTTTGTGCGTCGGCTTCCAGAACAATAAGTCGGCGTCTTTTTGACCAATGACAGATCGTTCGTCATTGTGTTGGAATAGATCGCTGTATTCGTCCACACTGTGTTCGCGCTGCCAGCGAGACGCATCCGCAGGCCCATCCACCCATTCCTTGCTGAACAGCTCGGCCTCAATGAAGTAATCCATATCGGGCTGCGGATAAAGGTGAATAGCAGCATGATCCCGAAGCCAGTAATATAGAGCGGTTGTGCCGGAGCGTCTTTCACCACCGATGATAAAGGTCGGCAACGGCATCAGTCGAGCAGAGTCAACATGTGGTTCCGCAGGTACGTGCAGCCGGTCGCGGCAGATGTTATGACTGGCGACGCCTGTGACATCACAAACATGTCAACCCTGCAACATCGCATAGGCGGCGGCAGTGTTCGGCATTGGATCGGGGCCATAGATTCGGTCCAGTCCGAAACGCTCCAGGATTTTCAGCGCAGTCGCGATCTGATCGTTGTCGACGCCCTGTCGCCAGCTGTCTACCGGTCGTTCGCCAAGGACAATGGCGCTGTCTTTTCGGGCAGTCGGCGACGGCCTAATCAAAAGCGAAAGCAGTGACGAATCGTAGTCTTGTTTCAAGAAGGTGAAGAGGCGCTCCAACTCCGTGGCAGGTTGTTCACAAAAGTTCTCGTAAAATGCGAGATGAATCTCCCCGCGACCGAACTGGGTTAGCGGAACATACTGTTCGAGGCACCAGACAAACAGCCGCCTTTCGAAATAGCGGTTCGCGCCGTCCAAATCGGTTTCGAACATGTCGGCAAAGTCATCCACCAAATCCTGCTGCGACTGCAGGGCATCGAATGTGACGTCATCCCATCCCCGGACCATCGTCGAACCAACTACTGCAAACGGATGCCGCATCAGCAGAATAATCGGTATCCCCGGGACGTTCGTCTTGATCCATTTTAGGAACAAGTTGGCCCGGATTACCTTTATCAATCGTCGATTACAAAACAGTCTGCGATTAAACCGATCCATCCACGGATCGCGCTTTCGTCCCGCAAGAATCGATCTTGTGAGATCGAGTAGCGGACTGTTGCGGTCTGCCGGACGGAGATAGAGTCGCCCCGTTTCGGCCAACGCCGGCGGCAGTTGCATCTTTTGCGGGTGAAACGGTTCGAAGATATACCGATGATCATTCCGATAGTTGATTATCTCGGATATCCACGTCGTTCCGCTGCGACCGCTTCCAGCCAGAATTATTGCGCTGCCGTCATTGCCGTAGTCAACAAAGCAACGCTTTTGGATGAATCGCCTGAGTTTGTACCCGGCCCGCCGTATTCCAGTCAAATGTGGATTCCGGCTCAACCCAAATCTACGGTCGACGGGCAACCCAACATCCTGAACAGCCACCGGTACAGCCCCGATTTACGGATAAGGCGAACCAGTACGTACCGCAACCGCCAGGGAATGAACGCGACGACTGATCGTCGTATGGGGGGAAGAGGACGCTCTGTTCCCCCGGAACCGATTTCATGAGAGTCGTCGAGGCACGAGGCCACATCATCTATCATCCACGGTTCAGCCTTGTTCCCCATGTGGTATGCAAATGCTCGTGTTGTTGACAATCTCCAGTATCCCAATTGGTCGCAAGGCCAATTAAACCGCGACACCTCGGAGTTCCCGGATACGGCGCGTAGCGATGGTTCTTGCGGCATACCGGCCAGTAACTCTCGTCGCATTGTAAATGCGAAATGTCCCGCCCCGACGCACGCTTGCCGCCCACGCCGGCTCACCACCATCTGGACGTGCTTGTAGGCGTCATACATATCCGGGCGATCTATGCTGCGCGCAAAGCGATCCAGATCCTCATGCGGCACGATATTGATGAATCTCAACTCAAACGCGAGTAAGGCGGACAAGATCGTGGTCGATGTTCCGGTCCAAATCCCTCCGGTAGGAACCGGCGCAACATAGCCGCATTCGGGATACTGCAGGAAGATATCCTCGACCGCGTCAATCCAGTTTGGCTTGTATAGCACGTCAAAATCGGTCAGGGTGACAAATGGCTCGAATGCTCCTCGCGCGGCGGAGACCAATGCGTCGACCTTACCGCGATTTTCGCGATTGACTATTAATTGATCGATCCATCCTTCGGCGAAATAATCCCGCAGTGCGGCCACGACCCGCATATCGGACCCGTTTGATATTAGTGTAACATTCGCCCGTCCGTCAACTGTGCGCTGTATCGACTTCAAACACAGGTCGAGTATCTCCAGGGAACTGCTAAAATATCCCTCCAGATTCGGGATATAGACTGGAATGATGATTCGGTGCCGTCCGTACGCTTGCAGTACCGAACCGTCTTTTGCGGGATTCATTCCTTGGCGCATAGCGATCGGCCGAACTACTTGAGGCCGTGACTTCCCATAGGCCTGGCTTTCAGAAACGCTTCCGCGTGCAGCCAGTCATCTTCTGTGTCGATGTTTAGCACGCTTGCACGATGCGTCTCATACCCTACAATGCGGTCTCCGTAAAGACTCTTATGGAGGCGAATGGTTGTGGCTCTGGTAATGTAGATCGCGCCGTTTCGATAGAACGCCGGCGTCAGATCCTGCCGACGCGTAACCGGCTCGCGTGCGCCGGAGAACAAGGTCATTGCGCCGTCTCCGTTCGCCGTATATACCCAATCGGGATGAAATTTATGGGGCACGGGGGACACGGAGATCAGCGTATCGCAACATGAGGATTTAAAGCGTTCTACTGCCCCCTTTATGTCGCCGCCAGTGCGAAAAGGACACGTCGGCTGCAATAAGCAAACAGCATCGAAGTCAGTATCACGCGCATCGAACCATTCCAGAGCGTGACGCACCAGATCGATTGTAGGCGAGTTGTCGCGAGCCAGGTCGGGCGGCCGCAAGAATGGCACGTCGGCCCCGCATGTTGCCGCCACCGCGGCGACATTCTCGTCATCGGTACTTACGATGGTTCGGGAGAGACTGCGGGATGCGACGGCGGCCTCGACCGTATAGTGCAGCAACGGACGTCCCGCAAGCTCGCGGATGTTCTTGTGCGGCACACCTTTGGAGCCGCCTCGTGCCGGAATAATACCGAGCACTCGCATCAATAATTCAACCGCTTGTCGACCGTCAACGGCACCGAGGCGATCAGGTCCGCGATCTTCCTGCCTGCGTCGCCGGAACCATAAATCGTTTCGCCGGGAAACCGGGAGCATGTCAATTGCGTCTCGATCGCCGCAATGATCTGGTCGCTCTCATACGACGCATCGATCACATTCGCGCCGCGATCTCTCCCCGCCTGCCGGGAGCCGATATTCACAAACGGCACGCCCAGGAACGACCCTTCGCGAATACCGGCACTGGTGTTGCCGACAAGACAGCGGCAATGAAGAAGAACCCTCAGGAAATCTTCCGAACCGATGTTCTTGAAGAAATGAATATTCGCCGGTTTTTCAATCTCGCGAAACGCTCGGATGCCGTTCGAGGTGCCGTCTGCACCGGCATCGGAATTTGGCCAAAACCACAATGTCGGCAATCCGATTCGGCTCACGGCACTCAGTGTTTCCCAGACATCGCGGCGAGCCCGGTGATACTCGGTTGTGACGGGATGCTGGAGGACGACGATATAGCCGTTGCTGATGTCCAGGTCCGCGCCAACTCCGCCGTACCTGATAAACGGGTTGAAGTCGAGCGACGTGCCGGCTATGACCTTTGCTGCCAGATCAATGGATGGACAGCCGGTCACGAACACCCTGTCCGGACATTCGCCCATCCGCCGTACGCGTTCCGCAGCCTGTTCAGTCGACACAAAATGGTAGTCTGCGAGCTTTGTGACGGCGTGACGGACCTTTTCATCAATAGACCCTGTTACTTCACCGCCTTGAATGTGCACGAGTGGAATGTTCATATACGCCGCGGCTACAGCCGTGGCCAAGGTCTCATAACGGTCTGCGACAGTGACGACGATATCGGGTTGCAGATTGTCGAATACCGTGGCCAGTTCCATCAGACCGATACCGGTTGTCTTCGCCATAGCCATCAGGTTCTCGCCTTCCAGCATCATGTGTACGCGAGCTGTGATTGCGAAACCGTCGCGCTCGATAATCGCCGCGACATTGCCATAGCGTTCGAGGACGGCAGAGGCGCCGGCGACCACTTGAAGCGCGAGGCCGGGATGATCGCGAATTGCTTCCAATGCCGTCCGTATTCTGCTGTAACTCGCGCGGGCCGTGACCACAACGCAGACGTTCCGTAACGTTTCCGGTTTAGATTTTGACTGTTTTTTTGTGCTCAAGACTGACTGGAGTGGTATGGGTTTATTGCGCTAGATCTTCAAATGATATCAGTTCGTCGGCAGCGAATGATCGCTTGGCACGACATCCGACTACGTCGTCAAAACGAGATACGGGAATGCCGGCGCCCGGCTTCTTCAAGCTAAGATCGCCGGCCGTGATTATTGTGCCTTCCGGTATTGCCCTGCTCGGAACGACGCTCTTGTTGAACAACGATCGCATGTCGCTGCACGCACCGGCGGCGACGTCCTTGTCGACCGGGCATGACATCATGGAATTGATAAATCGCACGCCGTTTGCCAATTCGGCCAATTCGTCGATCGTGACCGAAGCACACACGTCGGGACCAAACATACGACGATCGAATGTGACATGAACCTCGATCACAGTCGCGCCGAGCGTCGCCGCGGCAAGTCCCGGAAAAACCGTACCTGAATGATCCGACAGGCCCACGTCACACCCAAATCGATCACGAAATACGCCCAACATGTTCATGCCGACTTTCTCAGGTGGGCACGGATAAGACGATGTACACTGCAACACAGCCAATTGACATCTTGCTGCCTTGACCTGTTCGACGGCTTTGTCCAATTCGTCCAGCGTGCTCATGCCGCTGGACAGCAAGACCGGAAGCCCGGTGCGAATTATTTTGTCGAGCAATATCGGGTTATTCACCTCTCCCGAGGCGACCTTCCACAACGCTACATTGATATTCGTCAGCAGCTCAACGGCCTCTATCGAAAATGGCGAACTGATGAATAGCAGGCCGCGATCGTCTGCATGCGATTTTAATCCTGCCCACTGGTCCGGTGTGAACGCCATGCGTTGCCAATAGTCGTATCGGCTGGCGTCCTGCCGGCTGAACGTCACCCGCCACGGCTCGGCCCGTGTACTTTCCGCGGCTGCGATATGGGTTTGAAACTTAACGGCGTCGGCGCCGGCATCAGCAATCGCGTCGATATACGAATGTGCCAGCCCCAGGCTGCCGTCGTGTGCCTGAGCAACCTCGGCAATCGTCAGGCAGTGTGCGGCCGAATAATCTATATTGTTCACAGTCAGCATAGAAAGAAACTATACCTTTATCTCAAACTGGTGGAACATTTTTCTTGCTCCGCGGCGGAATTCAGTCTTGGCACCAGTCTGCGCACCATCGGTCACGGAATATGCCTGTGCAGTTGCCGAAATTAGTTGGCCCTCGACCTTAAGGCGGCCGAGATGAACCGCCGACTGAAGACGCACCGCGGCGACAACGTGATGGCGGTGAAGAGGTGTTTGATCCGACCGCTACTAAGTCGTTCCGTCTGATTCCCGATCATGCGAAGGTATGCCAGAGTCGAAATTCGCCGTACACGCGACCTGTCTTCCGGACGGACGACGCCGGCAAGCTTCCTGGTGATATAGATTCTTTGATTGAGATCATATGTTCGATTTGTGCTCGAATGGTCGTGCACGCGATACCAGGCGAGCGGCGTTTTCTCAAAACCCAATATACTGACATACGCGACACGGGCCCAGTATTCCAGATCTTCCAAACTGTTTAAGTTTACATCAAAACCACCGACTTGATCTGTCACGTCACGACGCAACATGGGGGTCGGTGACTTCACAATACAACGATCGATTGCATGAAAAAACACCCTTCCCTGCCGAATTTCAGGGAGATTGCCGCCAAGGACGATACCCGTTTTTCTTCCGGCTTCGTCAACCTGTTCGGCCGGACAATGAACGAGGCCGACATCCAAATGATCATCGAGAAACTGAACCTGTCGAGCCAGTTTTTGTGGTTTCCACAGATCGTCGTCATCAAGAAAGGCGATGTACGGCGACGACGCGTGTGACATTCCGACATTTCTCGCACTTGACCGACCGGCATTCTCCTGCCGATAGTAGCGACAACGGCCAAAGCTGTCACAGATATCCTTTATTCCAGGAGTTGTCGAACCGTCGTCGATAACGATTATCTCAAAATCGTCGAAAGTCTGACTGGCTACCGAGGCGAGCGTCTCCCGCAACAGCCCCGGACGATTATATGTCGGTATGATAACAGAAACACGCGGCATGCCAGTTTTTCCGAAGGCCTGCGTCTAGTTCAACCCAACCGCACCTGCTGCATCGCGGAGCCGTTGTTGAAACGCTCGGGACACGACGTCCCGATCATGATGGTCGCGCGCCAGTTCCTGACTCCGGCGGCCAAGTTTCTTCCGCAATCCGCTGTCCTCAACCAGCGTTCGGATCGCCGCCTCCAGCGCAGCCGGAGACGATTCGGTCACCGCCAGCCCCCACCCGCCGTCACCGGCGTAACGAATATGCGGGGCTGAAGCCGGCCCGACGAGCAGAATAGGCACGCCACTGGCCATATACTCGGTGATTTTCGTCGGCATCGATAATGATGACACCTCCCATGCCTGCTCTGAAAAATCAAGATTGACGATCAGACCGTCGGCGCCGGAGAGAAACGCGGGTACGTCGCGATGGGGAATCTCGCCAAGATATTCTACAGCCGGCGGACTGTGCAGTCGATACTCGTCAATGGTCCGCACAAACGCAGCCGGACTATGAAACTCCAACTTCACATTGAGACCGTCGCGATGGAGTCGTTCAAAAACCTCACACACGACCTTAAAACCGGGCATCTGCATTGTCTTCCACAAGGCGCCCACATACCGAAATACAAACTGTCTGCCGTCCGCGGACGGCAATGATGTGGACGACCGATTGAACCGCGCGATATCGACCGGATTATGAAACACCTCGAAATCGATGCCGTACCGCTCCCGATAGGCATCGCGCATTTCGTTGCTGATCGCAAAATGACATTTTCCCTGCTCCAGAAACGACCTCGCATACACCCCTGCAGTGGTCACGTGTTTCGGTCGGTACCGGCGACGCCCGGGATGAACCTTCCAGTAATGTTTCATACCAAGCCAGTCGTCGTGCAGATACCAGACTGTGGGTATGTTCAGTGCCTGCATCAGCGCCAGCGAGATCTCTACATCCAGTATGGTTCTGGGAATGGCTAAGATCAGATCCGGATCAAACCGTCGCCGCCTCAGTGCCCGTACGACCCGCTTCGCCGTAACGTATTCATCGTAAAAATCAATCAGCCCCAGCCGTACCAGGAGCGGTCCGATCGCATTTACGTATCGTTGTCCCCGCGGCTGCCATGTCGACATCTGATGGGTAAAGCGCCAATCATCGGAGACCTCGACGCTCAGCACCTGAGCCGAATACACCGCCGCCCGCCGGTCGGCCGGCCAGCCGTGCAGCAGATTGTGAATCGTGACCCCCGTGCCGGTTTGAATATTCGGCGGATAATTATTAATGATCAGGAGGTTAACGTCTACCGAGACCATGCATCAGCTTTTCGTAACGGTCAATCATTATCTCGAGCGTGAATTCTTGCTCCACGTGCTGCCGCGCGGCGGACGATAAACGGGCGTGCACGGCCGCATCGTCGAGTATTGACAGAATCGCAGATACCGCGGCTGTCCGATCTCCAACTGGTACGCAGAAACCAGTTTGACCATCAACTATCTGTTCCGGGATACCGCCGCAACCGAAGGTCACGACCGGTACGCCGCATGCCATCGCTTCGAGGATGGTCAGGGGAAAATTCTCTGCGAGGCTGGGCGAGAGAAAGAGATCGGCGACGTTGTAATACTCGACAATAGTCTGCTGTTCGTTCGAATACGGAAGCGCGATGCATCGTTCTGGAAACGCATCGACCACACTGTCCGCACTGCGCCCGGCGACGACAAAGATCAGTTTCTTTTGTCGCCTCATGGCCTCGGCTGCGATCGCAGCTGCCGAATCGAGGCCCTTCCGGGGTTCATTTGCCTGCCCGGCCAGGATCAGAGCCACGTATGCGTCGACCGGGATGCCGTGTTTCCGTCGACATGTCGCCCGATCCAGAGGTCGGTAAAGGGATATGTCGATTCCGTTGGGAATCACCTCGACTCGTACATGGCCGGCAGATGCAGAGCGACCGACTTCATCACGCAACCATTTCGACGGGCTTACGATTGTGATATCATGCTGAAATTTCCATAGCGATCGGCGCAATGCGAAACCGGCCCTGGCAAAGCCCTGCTTTTCGGCGTTTACGGCGAATTCACATGTACAAATACGGCAATTCTTCAGAAAACCCTGGGACGCCCCTGCGTAGATACATCCGCCGGTAATCGGCCACATGTCGTGAAATGTCCAAATCACAGGTTTTGTACGGGAAAGACGGAACGGAAACCAAACCGGCATTCTGCGGCCGTGGATATTGTGCACGTTCCAGACATCGACATCATCTGTCCTCAACCGACGCGAAGCCAGGATGTAGTCCCAGGATCGCGACAGGAAAAAAGTCAACGCGCGACGCACCGGCCGGGGCGGTCCGAAACGCGCCCGATGCCACATTTTCGTATACGGGATCGGCGTATAGTGCAACCCACCACCGCCGGGCATCGGTTTTCCATCATATTCGCTCAAAAAACGAACGTTGTGATGTCGGCCGGCGAGTCCGGCGCCAACATCCCGAGCCACACGCTGGGCGCCGCCGGAGAAAACGACGTCTGACAGAAGCCCTATCTTCATCCGCTACATTTGGGTAACGAACACGAATCGCTTTCCATCCGTATTGTCCATGTTGCGATAGTGAATGCAGATCGTCGCATGACTAATGCGGCATACGTTTCCGGGTTTTTCGAGCCAGTTCATTCACCAATTCCTGGGCTCGAAAACTCTTTACGATCCTTTTCCGTCCTTCGGTGGATTGCATGCAGGTCAAGAGTTGCGTAAACGGCCGAATGATGCCGTATCCGATGTTGCGCCGCTCGCTGTCGAAGCGGCTAATAATACGCCGATAGATTTCTATTCGTGCAGCCGACGTTGCACGTAGATCCAATTGCTGCGCCACGGTTGACCTGCTGTTCCCGGCCAGCCGCGCCCGCAGATCGCGATCCTGATATAACCGGGTCATCTTATCTCCGAGTTGACTACAATTTCCAGACGCGAAAACCAGGGCATCCTTTCCGTGATGAACAATCCCGGCGCTGCCTGCGCCGGAGCTGACTATTACGGGAATTCCGTCATACATGGCTTCAGGAACGGAATACCCAAAACTCTCCCACCGCGACGGGCATACAGCAAACAATGCTCCTTGCCGTACTGACGCAAGCCGCGACGGCGACAAGTCAGACATCCAATGCCACCGAGACAACCAAAGCTCCCCCAGTTGACGTTCCAAATACACGCGCATCGACTGTCCTCCGGGACCGGTCTTGGTATCCGCGCCGACAGAGACCACATGCAAATCCGGACAACTCTTGGCAATTATCTTAAACGCATCGGCCAGGTCAGCGATGCCTTTCCAGCTCTGCAGACGGCCAACAACCAGGGCATAGGTCTCCGGCAGGCTCGCGTTGGCGTCAACGGACTTACAAACTACTGTACCGGAAAACGGCGGTAGGACCGGGCAAATGGGAACGGAGCGATCGACATCCCATGGGACTGTTTCGTTGGGTGTTGAGGTAATAATGCCATCGGCAGACAAAACAGACGACCTTTCCAGCTGCCGGCAAATCTCTCGATCGTCGTTGTCGCATTCAATCGGATCGTACCGGGAAATCGTGGCATGGGAACCATGAAGTGCCACGACCTTGGGCAGGTCGTTAAGCCCCCCGGAATCGTGGATCGCCGAATTGAGGCACTGAATTTCCGGACTCTCGACGATATCAAATCGTTCCTGTGCGTGTAATCGAATAAGCTCTGCGGTAATCACGAGCGCACTCGCTATCGTCCGCGTTGTCATCGGCGCCAGGTGTCGAACAAAAGCAAGTGATTCTGTCACCTCCCGCAACTCGGTCGGTCGAGTACGAACCACGCAGACATTGTCATAAGAATCCTCGCGGGAATCAGCTGCGTCACAGGCTCGTGTCAATACACAAACCTCACAACCATTATCGGCCAAGCCCCTGCACAAGTTCCGATAGTATGTGGAAATGCCACCGGAATAAAACGGCGGAAACTCCGTAGTAGCCAGACAGATTCTCATCTGATTTCAGAAAGGTAAATGATTCCGACGGGTCTCGTTCTCACATGCTTGATTTGTCGACCTGTTGCACGTCGATAGAGCATTTCAGAAACAATCTGCAATTGGTTCTATCTGATTAATGATGAATTCCGCAAACAATTGCCGCAGCAGCAAACAATATGCGCCGCTGTCGTCTGCTATTCGAACGGTTCTGGTCAAATAGAATTTCGGGCCGCCTTGGCTGAAATACCACTAAACATTTTGGTGACATGGTGTGTTAATGAATGGTTCGGCCACGTCCAAAATGGACTCTGCCAGTACATCGGCGCGGCAACGCCGAAAGTGGTCTGACGCAAGATAGCTGCGCCCGGCCGACCTCAGTACGTCAATTTCATCATGGTTTTTCAATAAGCTCAGCACAAATTCTCGCAGCCCCCGATAGTCACGGAATCTGCGGCAATCGACATAACAATTAACTGGGATGATATCACCAATATCCGGAGCGCCAAGATACAATGGAATGGTTCCTGCCAGAAGACAGTCGAATATCTTTTCCGATACGTATCCTGGGAATGACGTATTCTCGAAACAGATTGCAAACTTATATTCCGCGAGTTTGGATAACTTCAGCCCAACAGGCAACTCATCGCGATAACATCGTTTAGCGACATTCCGCCATTTCGTCGGAATTTCATCCATACTTTCCCATCCACGGCCGTATAAATCAGAATCAATTACCTCGGACAATACGGCAAGACAATTCAATCGTTCTTTGTAAAGATTTGGAAGTCCGGGATTTGAGATCATATAGCGAAGACACATCTTAATCTGTCGCACTCCTTTCCGCCTCTCTTTCCTTTGACGCGTAGCAACCAAACCAACGGATTCCCGGAAGACCTTTCGAACGCGACGTTCAACCTTCGCTCCGGAAATCATGACGATGGGCCGACGGTGCTCCCAGCGGGTAGAAGTGGCAACGGGCGTGTCGCAATCAGCAGGGTATCTCAGTTCCTTGAAAACCTGGACCGAATGAGGTAACCATTGATGACAGCCCTTCCACAGCCATGCCTCATGATATCCATCAACAGCCTGACTCACATCAGAGTAGAAATGGACATCAATGAGTGGCGGCTCGGTATTAATGACCAACGCAGGAATACACTTGCGTGTGCGCAATCGCGACCGCCATTTGCTATAGCCATGCGATACCATCACCGCGCACCCGGCATTTCGTGGGGTCTGAGCAAGGTACCGATCCGCCGATACAACCCTCATTCCGCGCGCCTCGCCAAGTTGATAGAGGTGGCTGAACAAGGTGTGGCCCGGAATCGTCTTGGCAAATTCAACGTCCCTCAACTTGTCATCCCAGCCCCAGTGCTCATTATGATCAACTATCAATGTTGGAATCACGAAAGATCCGTAAGCGATAGCAAATTAGTTGAATTCATATTCGACAAGGTCCCAATCTGCATCAGTTGAGCCAGGATTTTTACGCACGATCTTGCGACCTCGATAATTCTCGTTATCCGAGCGAAAACACCGAAACAGGAATGGCATCGTTCTTTGCAGTTTCTTCCTTTTCACATATCTTTCTTTGCTTTTGTGAATCCATTCCCATTCGCGACGCATATCAAGCAGAATTTGCTTGGCCTCTATCCGATATTGCTCACAACTTCCACGCTGTTGGTCCCTAATACGAAAACCCGCCAGCGGCACCTCCACTCCTACCAATTCTCCGTATTTATAAAAACGTGACCATAGCTCGAAGTCTCCGGCAAACGCAATGTCTCGATCACACAACCGCGCCCCGCTGCGTTGCCAAAGACTGCGCCGCCAAAAGGTTGACTCCTGCTGTATCCATCCCAGATTTCGCCCGGGCGACATACCGGTGAGATAACACCCATCGAGAAAAGCCGCCTTTGAGTATCCGGTATACCCGGTCGTGGAACGCAGTCCGAGACAAAAACCGTACCTGTCCCAATATCCAGGCATGAGTGTTGTCAGCCACTCTACCTCGGGAAAACGCGCCATGATGCAGGCAACTGTTTTGAAGGTCCACGCGTAATACATGTCGTCGCTATTTAACCACGCCATGATTTCACCCGTGCTCTTTTGAAACCCCTTGTCGATCGCATCGTATTGACCGTTATCCGATTCGCTACACCAATATTTGATTCGGTTTGCGTACCTTTTAATTACATCTTGACTTCCGTCCTCTGACCCGCCATCGATAACAATATACTCGATATTTTCATAATCCTGGCTAACCACCGAGAGAATTGCATTCTCAAGAAACTCCACCTGATCGTACGATGGTGTGACAATACTTATCTTTGGGAATTTACTGTTCATCACAGACCATTTATTTCCTCAACAAATGTGGCCATCGGCTTCACAGGATCCAACCGTTCTGAAAAAAATCGTCTCGCACCTGCGCTATAGATATCATATTTATTTTGTATCGCTTTAACCATGGCTGGAAAGTCACAAAGATCCTCGATGCATTCACCACATTTGTACTGTTTCATATATGCTTCTGTTCCAGGCAGTCTTGTACAAATAGTTGGTAGGCCAAAACAGGCATAGTCCGCTATTTTCCCCGACGCCAACCCAATATGATAAATATTTTTTCCATGCATCATGTTGTCGTATGACGCTTGGTATAGGGCTAATCCAATGTCACAGCTCGAAACAAAAGCACCGTATTCCATAGGATCGAGTGGCTTGCTTGTCAACAAGACATTGTGGCTTCGCGACAACTGCTCAACGAAGCACCCCATCCGTGACGCCAATGAGGTGCGACTGTGGATTACCAGTGTGCACGATTCCGGAAGTTTCGGTACGATGAATGGCAATAGCAAATAGCCATTAAAAGTAGAAAAACTGCCTGTAAAAAGTATAAGTGTTTGATCTACAGGTAGGCCAAATTGCTCTCTAACAAGGTGCTTTGGACGGTCTATAGACGTAGGTCGGCGAGAAACAGGAACATAGGAAAAAACGTCGTCGCCTAGATCATTTTCCCGCACTAAAGCATCGCGACGCTCTTCATCTTGAATGAGTATTCTTCTTGCTCTCTGAGACCAAAAAACCTCCTGGTTCTTAAGCAATTTTTCCTGCGAAGTGATTAATTCATCCGAGAATATTAATTCGAATGAGATATAGACAAGGGGCGAATCTGCGGCACGCGCTAATGGTCCGGTGAATGCGATCCCCATAGGATCAACGCCGACATATAAATCATACGGGCGGAATAAGATCCCGCTTCGGGAGGCCTTACGGAGCTTGAGTACAATCGAGCTTGTGATGTTTGGGGGTTGAAAAGCGCGAATAAATCTCTCGGAGAAACCGTGTAGATCCACTCGATCAATGCCAATTGTAACCGGATTACCGTTTTGTGCACGAACGACAAATAATGTGACGTCGAACCCCGCCGCGACCATTGTCTCTAGCAACAATATCATGGTCGGATTCGTTTTAATCCACGAATATGGATAAACAACAAGGACAGATTTCGTTGGACGATTCACCGGCTAGGCGGTTAATGGATTGATGACAGCGAAACGCTGAAGTCTGCGCAAAAATTCATACTTGCCGCTGTGCCACAACACATGCACTCCACGTGTCTTCCGATGGCGGACCAGTGGACATCCATTCATATATATGCAAAATTTTAAGCTGGAAGTGCTGCATTAGTAGTTGAAGCTCCGGCACAAAAAAATATCGCATTTGATGCGTTTCGCGGACGCACGTAATTCGACCCAGGCTCCGCTCTTCAACAAACATGCGATAATTGACATCAACTGTATTTGTATTCACATTTAGCGCTGGATCAGCAATCCGACATACCTCATATTTTTCATTTTTTATGTTTCTTATTCGCACATGGGGTCGTTGTAACAGCACTGCAGGACCATACCAAAAATCGAATATGAACACACCCCCTATTCGAAGGTGCGATGCGACATTTCTTATAGTAGATTCCAGATCGGTATTGGACGTCAAATAACTCATCACGTGAAATAGCGATATCACGACATCAAACGATTGATCAAGTTGTATGGTCCGAATGTCACCCTGCATGAACATCAGACGATCACGATGCTCGGCATCAAGTGTCTTCGCTTTTTCCTTCCCTCCCTCTAACATTATTGGACTACGATCCACGCACACCATTTTATAACCGATTCGCGCGAATGGAATAGCATGACCGGCCATGCCACATCCAAGTTCCAACATTGAATCAATATTCGTACAATAGGCACTGAACAACTGTTGCACATAAGAACACTCGCCTTCGTAATCCTTTTCGCCATACAATAGCTCATAATGCTGTGCGTAGTCAGAAAATATACTCATGTCAGAATCTCAAGTAGCGTAACCACAACACACTTAACGTCATCATCAGACAAGCCAAGGCCGCTGGGAAGATAGAATCCACGTTTGCCAAGCCGCTCTGCAACCGGACAGACAACATCGCAAAACATGCCTCGAGCCCTAAATACCGGCTGTAGATGAATGGGCCAGAAGAAAGGGCGTGTGCCGATGCCCATTTTCCGCAACTGCTCTGTAACATACTGCGCCTCAAACTCGCACGTATCTTTCAGCACGATACCGAAAACCCAAAAAAGGTTCTCACTGTAAGACATCGTTGACACCGGCAGCTCGATCGCCGTACAATCCGCCAGTAGCCTCACGTAAGCAAGCCCGATCTCACGTTTCCGTGCGATAGTCCGATCCAACTGCTCGAGCTGCGCCAGACCAATCGCCGCCTGGACATTGGTAAACCGATAATTCCACCCGAGTTCCTCATGCACAAAACGCCTGTCTGGCTGAAAGCAAAGGTTCCGTAATGATCGACAGCGGTCTGCCAATTTGTCGTCGTCCGTTACTACCATGCCGCCCTCACCTGTCGTAACATGCTTATTGGCGTAAAAGCTAAACGTACTAATATCGCCGAAGCTACCGCACGGTCGGCCGTGATAGGTTTGGCCAATCGCTTCTGCGGAATCTTCTAATACAGACAGATCATACCGTTCGGCAAGCGCGATCACCGGATCCATGTCGACTGGTAACCCATAAATGTGAACGACCATGATCGCCCGTGTACGTGACGTTATCCGCGCTTCAATTTGCGATACGTCCATGTTCCAGGTATCTGAATGACAATCGACGACAACGGGGATCGCGCCTGCACGAACGACCGCTGCAGCACAGGATATGATCGTGAACGATGGCATGATTACCTCATCCCCCTGACCTATACCCAATGCAGCTACTGCGACATCTAGCGCCGCAGTACCACTGCTTACGGACACACCATGTCGACGGTTTACGCGATCCGCGAATGCCGATTCGAAGCGACCAACGAATGGACCTTCAGACGATACCCAGCTTGAGTCAATACATTCGGCGAGGTATTTCTTCTCATTTCCCGACAAAACGGGTGTGTTTACCGGGATCATTTAAGTGTCGCCCGTGGTCAATCGGACGGCATTTTCCGGCACACCGTTGAACCTGGTTTTATCTCGGTCACCCGAATAGGGCCCCTGTTTCACTTCGATCAATTCTGCTTCCTCGAGGAATTCGAATCCATGTCCGCCTGCACACAATAAGATGACGTCGCCTTCACAGAGAATCCGGCTCTCGAGATACTGCTCCATCTCACTGTAGAAATCAACACGCACCCGGCCTCGACGAACCATGAGAACTTCTTGCGTAGTGGTTACTTCACGATTGACCGGGTTGTGGACGTGAGCATCGATTGTGTATCCAGGGGGCCGCTTCATATACGCCAGCTGCTGAGAATAATCGGACGGCGTAAAGAATGTTATGCCTTCGCGCTCGAATTCACGGCGGATTATCAATCCGATAAGCCGTCCGTCGGAATGTATTTCCTCAATACCCATTCAAGTCGATCCCTTTCCTAGCGACGTCCGCGCTGCAGCGCGCGAACCAAATACCTCGGGTCCTGCTGCAATCTTAAGGTTCGCAGATATAAACGGTTCCACCATGTGAGTTCTCCTGTAGACTTGGTGAGTAGCGATAGTGAAATAGACGGCCAACGTGGTCCGGCTACAGACCGCGCATGTAGTTCCTCGAGGAGATTGTCACGCTCGTAACCAAGTGCCTTGATCGTCTTTGTACCAAGCATACTTAGGTATTGTTCCGCAATTGCAACTTTTTGGCAAGTATCAAATTTGTCTGACCACGTATCAACATAATCGCACACTGGCGAATCGTGCTTGTAGATACTTTTTGAATCGACCATATGCGTGTTGTGAAAACGAACAGCTTTACCGTACTGCAGCATCTCAGCCACGTACTCAATTCCCAAATATGCGCACAATTTCTTCACTGTAGATTCCGGCTGACGCACAAGTTGCTCGTAGTGTACGACACTCGCGTTAGCTCCGGCGCAAGCAATGCCGTCAAGCACTAATTTTGGCGCCTGGAAGACGTCGATTCGTCGATCAGGCTCACGCAGACGGAACCAATCACCAGACAAACTCACATCGACAATCGACGCCAAAACGGCCAATGGATTGCGTATGAGGAAAATAAATTTTGCCTTCGGAAAAATCCTCAACAATTCATTTATGATGAGATAATAACGCGGTGTCTTGTCCAGGAACATATCCTTCCCGGACGTGTCCAGCGCATGGCTATATAGCGTCACTGCCATTTTGCGAACGGCATCGTCAAAACACCGTTCACCCTCCGGTATGGTCGCAAGAAAATCGCTCAATCCCATGTGTGCGTATTTCGCGTTGAATTCTGTGCGAATACCGCGCTGTCGCAACATGTAAACCGGATGCAACATGAGCCATGGTTCAGGCGTGGTATGTACGCCGGGGTGGGCGGCCAAAATGTGCTGCAGCAGGGTTGAGCCGGATCTCGGTTGCGAAATCTGAAAAATCAGATTTTCGCCGGTCTCTCGGTCGAATCGCTTCTTCAATTGATACGATGACCTGTGATTGATCTGCTCACGATTCGGAACTCAACGATGCAGAATGATCCCAATCATGCGCCACGATGATTGCGCCCCTGGATCTGTCCATCAAGATGCCGCTTCCGTAGACATCCTTTGGAGATACATCAAACGACACAATATTGTCCAGCCTAATCAACCACTCGATCCGCTCCCTGGTATAGCCGATACTCAGATTATATCGGCCTGCCACCAGTGGCAGTTCATGGATGGTTAACCGCACCGTACCCGATGCATACAACCGATCAATCTCGTAGCCGCTTATTGGCATCGAGCTCAGGCGAATTAGCTCGTTCTCGTACCAGTCTCGAATTTGTACAACAAACCCTGGCGACAGCAACGTCTTGTTCGTTTCGTATCCGATAAATATCTCCAGTGGATCGCCCGTACGGGGTCCATGTTCGCGCTGCGCGGGATTAACCAGATCAATGCGGGTGATTTGGATGTCGACATGTTGTTTGTCGGTTAGCAACGAAAGGTTTACATCAAATCCCGGCTTGTTAAATCCTGACACATTATTATTCCCCGCCAGGTACTTTTCAGTTACGATACCGGGCTCGCCTCTCATAGCAACGTCGCCTCCCTCGAGGAGCAAGGCTTCGGAGCATATCGATTGAATCGATCCCATATTGTGGCTTACAAACAATACGGTACGCCCTGTTTTTGTTACGTTGCCGATTTTTCCCAGGCACCGCTTCTGAAAGGCTATGTCCCCAACCGCAAGGACTTCATCAATAATTAAGATCTCCGGCTCCAGATGTGCCGCCACAGCGAAGGCCAGACGCACATTCATCCCGCTGGAGTACCGCTTTACCGGCGTGTCTATGTACGTTTCGACGCCTGAGAAGTCGACTATTTCGTCGAATTTGCGATCAACCTCTTTCCGCGTCATTCCCAGAATCGCACCATTGAGGTAGACGTTCTCACGCCCGGTCAACTCCGGATGGAATCCGGTGCCGACCTCGAGTAAGCTTGCTGTCCGGCCCAGTATGCGTACTTCTCCAGTCGTCGGCGCTGTAATTCGCGATATGATCTTGAGGAGCGTTGATTTGCCGGCGCCATTGCGACCGATAATTCCCAAGACCGCTCCTTGCGAAACCTCAAGGTCAATGTCGCGCAATGCCCAGACCTCGCCGTTATGCCGTGACGTCGGCGCACCGTCGATCCTGGACGATGGATCCGGCTTGCCGCGCCGGTGCGCCCACCATCGGGAAAAATCGCGCTTCAACGTCCCGCTACCAATCACGCCAAGGCGGTAGGACTTGGAAAGATTCTCGATACTGATCACAACGTCGCTCATACCGTGTCCATAAACGTACGCTCAACGCGATTGAATAAAATGAGGCCAAAGAACAAAACGGCTACACAAAACATGGTGCTGTAGAGCAAATGCCCAACACGGACGGTGCCGGCGCCGAGAAAAGCGTAACGGAAACTCTCGACGATCGGCGTCATTGGATTGGCAAGAATAATCAGGCGGTATTTTTCCGGTATTGCCGAAACCGGATAAATTACCGGTGTCGCATACATCAAGAGCTGCACGCCAAAGGAAACCAGTTGACGAAGGTCGCGATAACGGGTCGTCAATGACGATACGACAATGCCGAACCCGAGCCCCAGGCCGGCCATGAGGAGAACCAGGTATGGCGTGAGAAAAACCCATAGGTTCGGTTCGATTGCTGCTCCACGCACTCTGAAGTAAACCATGAAAGACAGAAAAAAAAGGAACTGAATACAAAAGGTGAGAAGGTTGGAAACAAGTATCGAGACTGGTACGCTCAGGCGCGGAAAGTAGACCTTGCCGAAGACACTCGCGTTTGCCGTGAACGTGTTCGAAGTCTTGTTTAGACACTTTGAGAAGTAACTCCAAACCACTGTACCTGACATGAAAAACATGAACTGCGGCAGCCCGTCTGTCGGGATCTTTGCGATCTTGCCAAAGACTATTGTGAACATGATGGTCGTCAGCAACGGCTGGATCAGGTACCAGAGCGGTCCAAGGATGGTCTGCTTGTACTGAGCCACGAAATCCCGCCGCACAAACAGATAGACAAGATCGCGATACTGCAAGAGTTCGCCCAGCTTCAGGTCGAACCACGGTGACGTCGGTCGGATGATCGTGGTCCAGGGCCGTTTGTCGGCTGGCCTTAGGTCTGTTGATTCAGTCACGTTGTGTCCATCCACGTTGTTGACGGACCATGCAACGGCCATGCCGCAAGCGGTGGTGTTCCGGATCGATACGCTTGCTCTTCAGGTGACAAATTCGCAACTCATTGGGTGATCCCATGTACATTAGGCCCATTCCGTCGCGACAACGCCACTGCCGAACGGTACGGCTTTGCGCGACGCGCTTTCGGAGTGCGGCGGCTCGACGCCGCTTTAGAACGCGCCGGAAACGAGACGCCTTGTGTGGTCGCGACGTCATAGACCGATGCCCGTGGATGATATCCTCACTCAATACCATATTCGGGCAACAGAGGTGTCACGTCCCGCGCGAAGGATAACGCACGGCGTGTCGATTCGTCGCGGGAAGTATCCACCGCGCTGATAATCGTCACGACATACTGAAAGCTCCTGTTTACAAAGGGATTCGACCAGGAGTCGAGTAGAGTCTGCAGCTTTCCGCGGATACGATCTGGCCGATTACGAAGGATCTTCTGCTTGTCCCAGAATAACACCATCTGCTTGTTACCGTCTTTTTCAAAAAGTCGAATCGACACGGTGCCGGATGGCAGCCCGGCCAGCGGTTCCGCCAATTCATACTCCTCCAGTGTTTTGAACCCCCACATTGG
>JAJFLQ010000089.1 GCA_021772615.1 Verrucomicrobiota bacterium
TTCCAATTCATAATTCCTAATTCCTAATTCATAATTCTCTCCGCCTCCGCCTCCGGCGAAGATTCCCTGCATCACGCCTTTCTTGTAGTCCTCCAGCAGGGCTTTCTTTTGGGTCAGTTGCTGAATCCGCCCATCCACCGCCGTCAAGAAATCCGCAATCTTCCGCTGCTCGGGGAGGGAGGGGAAATAAAGTTCTATGTCTTTTAGGTCTTCGATTCCGACATTGCTCTGATTCCCTGTTCCACCTTTTGAACTGAAAAAGAAATAGTGGAAAAAGCGATTAGTCAGAATGGCCTGACGAACGAATCCTTTCAAAGATTTCTGTCTAATTGCTCTTAGACGGACAAGGCGTTGATTAAGTAGAAACCGATCACCACTAGGGATTTGCACCGAATAGCCATAATCCCTCTTATTGACAGTTCCTGTGAGCGTCAGCACAACATCGTCCTTTTCGAGGATAAACTTAGCAAGCTTGGGTTCGAGCTCAGATAAAAATGAAGGGCTGCGATCCAGTCTAAGTTCATTTTTATAAACATTAGACATTTTGATCAGCTGATACTGCGAAGGAGTGTTCTCCATCGCACCGCTTTTGAAAGCATAACCAGCCAAGAAGTCTATCACCTGGTTCAAAGAGACTCGCTCCCAGTTGTTTTCAAAAACGGGGAACCGTAGCGAGGGGGATTTCGTTATTTTCACTTGCATCAAAACGGTGCCTTGATTCCCAGTTCCTGACAAAATCCCGCGATGACTTGGTCCGTCTCGCCCATCTCTTTCTCCAATGCCACCAGCTTCTCCGACACCGTCGCCAAATCGACGGGTTCCTCTTTCTCAAAGGTATCGACGTAGCGCGGGATGTTGAGGTTGTAGTCGTTTTTCTCGACCTCGCTTAGCTCGGCGACATGGCTGAATTTGTCGACGCTTTCGCGCTTCCGGTAGGTGCTGACGATGCGCTCGATGTCCTCGGGGCGGAGGTGGTTGTCCTTGCCGACTTTTTCAAAGCCCTGGCTGGCGTCGATGAAGAGGATGTCGTCGGGGTGCTCCCGCTGTTTTTTTAGCACGAGGATGCAGGTGGGGATGCTGGTGCCGTAGAAGATATTGGCTGGGAGGCCGATGACGGCGTCGAGCCAGTTGCAGTCCTCGATGAGGTAGCGGCGGATGTGTCCCTCGGCGGCGCCGCGAAAGAGCACGCCGTGCGGCAGAACGCAGGCCATGGTCGCGCCGCCGTCAAGGTGGTGCACCATGTGCTGGACGAAGGCGAAGTCGGCCTTGGTCTTGGGTGCGAGGCGGCCGTAGGGCGAGAAGCGGTCGTCATTCTCGTGGATGGCGCTGGCCGACCACTTGGCCGAAAACGGCGGATTGGCGACGATGGCCTCGAAGCGCAGGTCGGCGTGCTCCGGCGCGGGATGCTCCAGGGTGTCCTCGTTCTTCAGATCGAAGCGCTGGTAGTGCACGCCGTGCAGGATCATGTTCATCCGCGCCAGGTTGTAGGTGGTCGGGTTCATCTCCTGTCCGTAGAAGCGGCCGACTTCCTCGACTTCCTTCGCCACGCGCAGCAGCAGCGAGCCGGAGCCGCAGGTGGGGTCGTAGACATTCTTGAGGCTGGTCTTCGCGGTGGTGACGATCTTGGCGAGGATGGTGCTGACCTCCTGCGGGGTGTAGAATTCGCCGGCCTTCTTGCCGGCGCCGCTGGCGAACTGGCCGATGAGGTATTCGTAGGCGTCGCCGAGTACGTCGGCCTCGGTGTCGTCGAGCCGGAAGTCGATCTGGTCGAGATGGACGAGCACCTTGGCGATGAGGTCGTTCTTGGCGTTCTCCGATTTGCCCAGCTTCGACGAGCCGAGATCGAGATCCTCGAACAGCCCCTCGAAGTCCTCCTCACTGTCGTGCCCCATGGTGCTGCCCTCGATGTGCTTGAGGATGACACCGAGGTCTTCGAGGATGAAGTTGTCGGTCTTCTGTGCGCCCTTTTCCGCGACCTTGTGGAAGAGTTCGGAGGGCTTCAGGAAATACCCGAGACGACCAACCGATTCCTCCTCGATGGCGGTGAGCATCTCTTGCCCGTCCTCGTCGGCCTCGTCGATGGCGTCGAATGTGATCCCGTCGTTCTTCAGGATCTCATCGGCGAAGAGGTTCATGCGCTCCGAAAGGTATTTGTAGAAAATGAAGCCCAGGATGTAGTCGCGGAACTCATCCGCCCCCATCTTCCCACGTAGGGTGTTGGCGATGTTCCAGAGCTGGGATTCGAGCTGCTTTTTGTTGTCTTCCGGCATTGGTTGACCCTAATCTGATCATTCATGCAATCTCTGCTGCGGCTACATATCGCACCTCGTCTAAACGAGTTATGGAGAATCCCGTATGGGGACTGGCATGCCAGTTCAAATCGGGATCTGAGACATTAAGGTCATCCATTGCCTTTTCAACCTAAAAACCTTCATACTCGTTGATCTGAAGTACGCTATCCCGTAACCACGTTGTCACGATGAGTGTATGCGCCGGCTCGTTCCGCGTCACCGTCTCTCTTACCCCCGGTCGCGCCTGCTGGGGCCCTGCCGATGTACCGTGATATGGTACGTTGGTTTGTGGTTACGAACTAAACTTTTCCCAATTTTGGGTCGTTTTTTGGTAACTGTTCATCCGGGAAGTAGGTCGTGACCGTCGGCCGAGACCTCGCGTTCTTGCTTTATGCTGTGAATTCGTAAGCGTCGCCGCCGTCTTTAAGGCAAAGTCACCGTCTCGAAAACAGCAATAAAGAAGTTCTCGGGGAGTGAGTGGCTCAGGGCAATATTTTCCAGGGCCAATTCAACAGAACCTCGGTAACTCATTGATCTGAAGCACGCTAGTGTCCTGTCTCGCAAATGGGGTGAATGAATCAGCCCAAAGATGCGCCGCAGGTATTCGACGGTAAAATCGTATGGATTTCCGGAGCTTGTCGGGGAGTTCGTCATCGTTCGGGAAGTGGGCTTCCAGGCACAGACAATATTGATGGTGCCGTGGTTCGACCGACTTCACCGGCAACGTAGATCTCCGTAGGCAGAACTCAAGTATTCTTGCCCAGTCGCTGGCGCAATTCCTGCCTGCTTTCGAGCCATACTGATTTCCTGCGCGACCGCCCGCTGCGACACCGGAGGAACGATGGGGCCTGAACCGCGAATGGACGCGAATAAACGCCAATGAAAAGCCTATCAGATCTGACTTTGTAGGTTAGATTCCGATGGTCTCCAAGTCTCTTGATCCGCGGACTCGATGTATTGGATGAAGGGTCGCAGTCCTCTGCGACCGCCCGCTGCGACGAGTTTCGGACGCAGAGGCCTGCGTCCCTCCAGGAAACTACGGTTGGTGATGACTCGATGATTTTGGCTGAAGCATGGTACTGGCAGAACCGATTCCGTACCAGACTTTTCACGGCCTCTTTGTGACATATGACCGCGGCTCGTGAAGCAAATCGGCAATGGAAACACGGTCACCAGATCCTTCGTTTCGGCAACTATCGAAACCGATTTTTGAAAACGGGATTTTATTTGGGTACATACGCGTTCATATTAAAGGAACACGTGCAATTTTCCAGGCTTGAAATTACGCGACAAACAAATCATCGCTCAATCAAGGGAGGCGATCCATGACATTCCTCAATCGCAATAATGCAAAATCTCAAGTAGCCATAGCAGGTTTTGTATTCACCGTATTCCTGGCGTTCGCGACGCATGCACGGGAAATAAGCGTCGAACGCGACGGTGAAGAAGTCGTCGGTACCGATGTCACGAATTCCATTGAGATCGCACGGCAAAATATTGCGGATTTGTGCGAGATCGTCATCACCGGGCAGGAAGCCGAGGATGACACGCTTACGATCGACTTCAGTAACGGCAATCCCGTACCATCCGACTTCGGTGTGACGTTCAACGCCGGCGACGGTTCGGATGCGATCGTGCTCACAGGCGGCAGCGCCGTTCCCATTACGAGTATTCTGCATAAGTTCAACAATGCCACCGACGGCCAGATCGACATCGACAGCGGTGTCATTACGTATACCGGTCTTGAACCGATTACCGACGATCTTGGTGCTGACACCCGTACATTCGAGTTTGACAGTGCGAATGATGTGGTGGCAATTTCGCCCGGCGGCGGCGGTCTCGTGACGATCTCAAGCCAGGGAACGAGTGAATCGGTTGATTTTGCCTTACCCAATCTCGGCTTTTCAGTTGACCTCGTCGACGGCAATGATGTCCTGGATTTCGACTCGTCGGCCGTGCCATCCTCGGCCGACCTTGACATTGTGCTTGATGGCGGCAGCGGCACAAATATTTTGAACTTCGATGCAGCCGGAGCAACGGTCAGGCATGACATGGAATCCGGTACAATACTATGGGGTGGCCAGAGTAAAATCACCTATACAAATTTCGGCAGTGTCAACATCACCAACAGCACCGCGGTTGTGCCGACATTATCCGAGTGGGGAATTATTGTCCTGACCGGTTTGATGACGATCAGCTTTTTCCGCAAGGCGCGCCGGCTGCAGGCAAGCGCCTAGTAGCTGGCCTGGATCGTCCATCCGCCCATGGGAAATTTGCTGCGCTGATGTCTATCTGGATACGCGCGGTCACGTGACGTTGCCGGTTTCCTGTCGGGACACAGGGACGGCCGGCATTCGAGTCACTGGGGCCTGACAGCGAGCGCGTCCCTTGGTGTACCCTCCCCAATTTTTATAGCCAACGTTTCCCGTTCATTCTGCCGTTTGTCGCGACATGCGTACACGTTCGCGATTGTTCGGCTCTTTGGAAACCTGACTGGACACGGTTCACATCGTTACTCGTCCTCCTGTATCAGTGTCAGAACAACCTTGTCTCACAGTGGCTTAAAGTGACCTACAACCGTATTGCCGCCATCATCTGTATCGCAACGGGGCTTTGCGCTATCGTGGTCAGCTGTCGTCGCCCGGTAACGGCACCTCTTCCTGAACTTCGCTGGGAACCCTTGCCGCAACAATCATCGAGTGACGGCCCCCGATTTCGCTTGCTGCCGGGCAAAGAAACGGGCGTCGAATTTGAGAATACCCTTCTACCCGAGCACAGAATTCGTCATTACTTCGTTGGCGCGGGCGTTACCAGTGGCGACATCGACGGCGATGGCTTGCCGGATGTCTACCTCGTATCCCAGGACGGCAGGAACAAGCTTTATCGCCAGACCAGCCCATGGCAGTTTGAGGATATAACCGAGTCTGCCGGCGTCGACGGGGGCAATGCGATCGGCACCGGGCCGACCCTGGTGGACGTTGATAACGATGGCGACCTGGATCTATACGTCTGCAATCTCGATAAACCCGATTTGCTCTACATCAACCGTGGCGACGGGACCTTCAGCGAAGAGGGCGAAGAGCGTGGCGTCAATCATGCAGGACCGAGTATCATGGCCGCGTTCGCCGACTACGATCGTGACGGCGACCTCGATTTCTATCTTCTGACCTACCGAACGTTGGCGTACCAGCTCGAATTCCCGGAGTTAAGTCGAATCCTGGCATCAGGCGACGCCATCCCGGAGAAATATCGGGACGACGTACGTCGCGAAGAGGGAGGCGGTATCGTTGAACTTGGACGTCCTGATGTCTTGTTCGAAAACGACGGTAGCGGTTTTTTTACGGATGTCAGCCGATCTGCCGGCGTCCATGCGGGGCTTGATCTTGGCTTGTCCGCAGTATGGTGGGACTACAATGACGACGGCTGGCCCGACATTTACGTCGGAAATGACTACAACGGTCCGGACTATCTCTATCATAACAATGGCGACGGTACATTCACAAACGTAATTCAAGACGTTGTTCCCTACACCCCGTGGTTCAGCATGGGTAGTGACTTCGGGGATTTGAATAACGACGGTTCGTTTGATTTCGTTATCGGCGATATGAACGGCACGACGCACTTTCGGCAGAAGGTGCAAATGGGTGACATCAGCAGGTCACGCTGGTTTCTCAGTAACGCAGTGCCACGGCAATACATGCGCAACGTGGTCTATCTGAATAGTGGATCCGGCCCGTTCTTCGAGGTTGGCTACCTTTCCGGATTGGCAGCATCCGACTGGACCTGGGCTATTCGCATCGCGGATTTTGACAATGATGGACGTGAAGATGTATTCTTCGCGAACGGCATGGCCAATGATGCGCGGGACAGCGACATGATTGATCTTGCGCGCCGGATGCGCGCCGCCCATGGAGAGCTAGCTGGCGAACACCTACGCCAAATCGGACTCAATAACGCCGACCGGCCGCCGTTGCGGCAAAAGAATCTGGCGTTTCGCAATCTCGGCAATTTGGTGTTCGCCGACACATCTGCCGAATGGGGACTCGATCTCAAAGGCGTAAGCTACGGTGTTACCACATCGGACTTTGATGGTGACGGCGATCTGGACATGATCATAAACAATATGAATGAGCCGGCTGCGGTATACAGAAATGACAGTACGGGAACCCATCGTGTCGTCATCAAACTCGAGGGCCGGCAGAGCAATCGGTTTGGGATTGGCTCCAGAGTTACATTGACTACTCGTGGTGGGCAGCAGGTCCGCCTCCTCACTGCAGCGCGTGGGTATCAGGGATCCGATGTTCCGGCTGTGCATTTCGGCCTGGGCGATGCTGAGACGATCGACAGGTTAGCTATCGAATGGCCCAGCGGGATCCGCCAGGATTTATCGAGTCTTCCCGGAGACCGCGTGTACACGATTCGAGAGCCACCGGAAGATTCGTCCTTGTCGCCTGTTTCTCCGCCTGGAAAGCGGTTGTCGCCGACGTCTCAGTTTTCCGAGCCGGCTGGTCGTATTGGCCTCGATTTCCAACATCGGGAGTTGCCGTACGACGATTTTGAGGGTCAGTCTCTCTTGCCGTATAGGTTATCCCGCTTCGGGCCGGGACTGGCGATCGGCGATGTTGATAACGATGGCGATGATGATCTTTTCGTTGGCGGCGGATCCGGTCAATCCCCGGAATTGTACGTGCTCGGGGGCGACGGTCAATTCCGCCGGGCGGAGAACAGTCCCTGGCAACAACAGGATACGGATGATGGCGCCCACGAGGATATGGGTGGTCTATGGCTGGACTTCGATACGGACGGTGATCTGGACCTCTATGTGGTGAGCGGCGGCGTCGAAGGTCATTATCAGGATCGCCTCTATGTGAATGACGGATCGGGTATGCTGTCGCTGAGTCCCGGCGCCGTACCTGAAATGGAGAGCAGCGGCAGTTGTGTTGTGGCCGGCGATGTTGATCATGACGGCGATGTTGATCTGTTTGTTGGCGGCCGCGTTGTACCGGGCGCCTATCCGGTGATACCGGATAGCCATTTGTTGATCAATCACAACGGGCGGTTTGTCGATGAGACGGTCAATCTGGCGCACGGTCTTCAGGGCGTGGGCATGGTCACCGGTGCGATATGGTCGGATATGGACAACGACGGCTGGTGCGATTTGCTCGTCACGCTGGAATGGGGGCCCGTCAAGGTCTTTCGCAATGACCATGGGCGCCTGGTCGACAGCACGGTGATCAGTGGCCTGAATAGTCATCTGGGGTGGTGGAACGGCATCGCCGGGGGAGATGTGGATAATGATGGCGACATCGACTTTGTGGTTACAAATTTCGGGCTCAACACCAAGTATAAGGCCACCGCCGAAAAGCCCCGTCGTATGTATTATCATGATTTTGACGGCAACGGTGTTCATGAGATCATCGAGGCCAAATTCGAAGGCCAACGGTTGCTCCCGGAGCGTGGCAGGAGCTGCAGTGCATTGGCCATGCCGGATATTGCAACACGATTTCCCAGCTACCGGGCTTATGCCGGTTGCAGCCTCCAGGAGTTGTATGGCGATTCGGCTCTTGACCGTGCTCTCACATTCGAGGTCAACAGGCTCGACGTCTCGGTGCTTATCAATGATGGCAGCGGTCGATTTGACGTACAATCCCTACCGCGTCTGGCACAGATCTCGCCGAGTTTTGGCGTGGTGCTGGAGGATTTCAACGCGGATGGAAATCTTGATATCCTGCTGGCGCAGAATTTCTATCCCAACCAGGTCGAGACCGGTTTGATGAACATGGGCCTCGGACTCTATTTGGAGGGAAACGGAGATGGTGGTTTTGAACCGGTGTGGCCCGCGCGCAGCGGTGTCGTGGTTCGTGATGATTGTCGCAGTCTGGTCGCAGCCGATCTCAATGCAGATGGTTGGGTTGACGCCGTCGTTGGTGTCAACAGCGGGCCGGTACGGGTACTTATGAATCAAGGGGCCGATGATCGATCTACGTTGACGGTGATACTTCGCGGGCCGAACGGTAACCCAACTGGTGTTGGTTGTCGTGCCGCTCTGCGAATGGCGTCAGGGCGCACGCAGTACCGTGAGGTGTATGCGGGCAGCGGCTACCTTAGTCAATCGTCGCCGCGCCTTGTTTTCGGGTTTCCGAAGCATGACCGAGTGAAGGATCTTGTGGTGCACTGGCCGGACGGTTCGGAGCAAAACGTGGCTTTAGCGGGTCGCGAGCGTATCGTCGAGGTGGAGCATTCCCTCGACCTGCCGGTGCGTTGAGATCGGTATTCGCACGTTCGATCCTGGCGACAAGGCCGCAAAACGTACGCTGAACGATGGATGATAATGTGCGACAGGTGGGGCGAACTCAAAGGTCTGATGTATTCTAGTCCAAGGAACTATGCGATCGCCGGATTGGCCGTGTCGGTCATTATCTTCGTGGCTGGATGCGGCCAAGCGCCACCGCCATTAACAGAGGAGCCGCCGGAGTCTGGCAGGCGTTATCCGGGTACGTCGAAGATGATCGAGCGACTGAAGGCGATCACAGACAAGGCGTTCCCCCGGGGAAATCCGTTTCTCAACGCACAACGTGCCGCATATTTGGTCGGGCGGCGCATTCCCGACGAGCCGTCCGCGGCGCGGCGCCATCTGTACCGGCTCGCTCGAGAACAGGTCCGTGCCGGACAGACCGAAGCCGGTCTCGAAACGATCAGTATGCTGGAGTCGATGATGGATCGCGAGGCCCCCCCAGGTGGTCCCGATTTTCGCCGCCGCCTGAGAAGTCTGAAGGCAATCGCTTATCTTCGTCTCGGCGAGCAGGACAACTGTATCAGCCGTCATCATGCAGATGCCTGTATCTTTCCGATTACCGCTGCAGGCCATCATACCATTCGTCGCGGCTCCACCAATGCCCTGGCCGAGTATGTCGGTCTGTTGCGCGAGGATTCTTCGGATATCAGCAGTCGCTGGTTGGCTAATCTTGCCATGATGACCCTGGGGATGAATACCGTCGACATTCCCGATGGTATTGCCATTCCAGCCGAGACGTTTCAGTCGGACTGTGACTTTCCCCGATTTCCGGATGTCGCTCCCGCAATGGGGGCGAACGTGGTCGGGTTGGCGGGTGGCTGTGTCGCCGAGGACTTCAATGGCGACGGGTTCATTGATATCATGTGTTCCTCGTGGGGGCTGCAGGATCAGCTGGTCTACCTTGAAAATGTAAATGGTACGCACTTCGAGGACAAAACAGAAGCAGCAGGTCTGCGTGGATTGAGCGGTGGTCTGAATATGGCTCAGGCGGACTATAACAACGATGGGTTTGTGGATGTATTCATTCTTCGCGGCGCCTGGTTGAATCAACACGGCCGCCATCCCGATTCACTTCTGCGCAACAACGGTGACGGTACGTTTGAGGACGTCACAGAGACAGCCGGGCTGCTCAATTTTTCGCCGACGCAGACGGCAGCGTGGTGTGACTACGACAACGATGGCTGGCTGGACATCTTTATCGGCAACGAGTCTCACGGAAATGAGCGTCATCCGTCCCGACTGTATCGCAATCACGGGGACGGGACGTTCCGCGACGCGACTTCGAAATCCGGTCTCGCGATCCACGGATACGTCAAAGGTGTTGTTTGGGGCGATATCGACAACGACGGTTGGTCGGACCTTTATGTTTCACGATTGCTTGAGCCGAATCTGCTATACCGGAATATGGGAGGAGCGGCTGTTGGCGACGCACCGACGTTTCGCGACATCACCGAGAGTGCGGGGGTAGGGGAACCCATTCGCAGCTTTCCCACCTGGATGTTTGACTACGACAATGACGGTTGGCTCGACATCTTCGTTTCCGGGTACGATACAAATTACCTGACAGCGGATATAGCTGCTGTCGTCGCTGACTACCTGGGATTAGCCACGGATGCCGAACGGCCTCGACTTTATCGGAATAACGGTGACGGTACGTTTTTTGATGTGACCAGGGACGCGCGGCTGCATCGTGTACTTTACACGATGGGATGCAACTACGGCGATCTCGACAACGACGGTTTCCTGGATTTTTATCTGGGAACAGGTGCTCCCGATCTCAGGGCGTTGATGCCGAACCGGATGTTCAGAAACTATCGTGGACAGTATTTTCAGGATGTTACGACAGCCGGCGGATTCGGCCACATCCAGAAGGGGCACGGAATCAGCTTCGCCGACTTCGACAATGATGGTGATCAGGATATCTACGCGGTCATGGGGGGTGCGTATTCCGGCGATGTATACCCCAATCTGTTATTCCAAAACCCGGGCAACGCGCACAAATGGGTGGTCCTGCAGCTCGAGGGCACAAGATCGAATCGTGATGGCATCGGTGCGCGCATAAAGCTGATTGTTCGGACCGGATCGGAGCGGCGGGAGATCTACGCCAATGTCAACAGTGGCGGCAGCTTTGGTGCGTCAAGTCTTCGACGTCATGTGGGATTGGGTCCGGCCGAGGCGCTTGAATCGGTTCATGTTACATGGCCTGGAAGCAGCCGAACACAGCAGTTCGACAATGTCGCAATGAACCGACGTTATCTTGTGCGTGAAGACGATGCGGCGCTGCGATCGTACACGCTCACGTCGCGGGAAACTGGACCGTGATATAGGTGTTTATCGGCGGTGCGGATATACGTCGAACCACACCATTGAGCCACCGCACCTCTATGAAATCTACGGTCGATTGTCGTCCCAGTCCGAAATGCTTCACGTTTGCGTGTCGGCATTTGAACGAATCCCCGGTCACGACCTTGGCCACTTGAGATTGTCGTCCGGCTTTGACTGTAACCGTGGCGCCGACGGGTGAACAGCCGCCGGGTTCCTCATAGAGCCGGATTCCAATCCAGTTCCCAACTTTTTCCCGGCGATTTCGGAGCAGTGTATAATTCCATCGATTTTGTTCGACGGGACCGCGGCGTTCACTTACGATCACGTCGACCTTGCCGTCCAGATTCAGATCGTCTGCGATGACAGTACGGCAATCGGTTTCGAGGGCGGCGCCCAGCAGGAACGCTACATTGACATACTCATTCGAGCCAAAGTTGACAAACAGATGATTCTTCTCGTAGCCGTTCCAGGATATTGATCGATCGGCATTCTGGTTCAAGACCAGGTCGATTACCGGATTCGGCCGCGAGTCGCCGGTGTAAATGTCGTGCCGCCAGAACGTCGTACAGTAATCCTGGCATGTCGGTTGACTCACGAATCCGTTGGCAACGTAGATATCCAGGTCCGCATCATTGTCGATGTCCATCGCTGCAGCCCCCCATGACCAGCCGGTACGCGCCAGGCGGCTTGCGTAGTCAGGTTGTACGAATGTCATATCGTCGGATACAAGAAACATGCGATTTCCAAATGTCATAGCGGAACGCATGGTGTTGTGAGCAGGAAAGTCCGACCGCCCGGCTTTCATGCGATCGAGCCGCCGGGCCGTCGTCGAACTCATGCCGATCACATAAGCATCGATGGTTCCGTCGCCGTTAAAATCTCCGAATGTGTGGCCCATGCCGAACAGCTTCGGGTGATCGACGGACAATGTCGTCACATCCACGAATCGGTGTGCCCCGTCATTACGATACACATCAATGCCGGCGAAATCGCTGACGACCACCAGATCCAGGTCGAGGTCATCGTCCAGATCTACCAGTGACCCGCTGAATGTGCGACGGAGGCGCTTGCCGGCCAGCCCCCACGTTTCTGTTGCGTCGGTAAACCGCCCGTGCCCGTCATTTATAAGGAGATAAGCGGGATAACCATCGTTGGCATCATAATACGGCGTCGGCATCGCGCCCTGATGATAGGGTTGTTTGTACTGACCGATCCATACATCCAGATCATTATCCTTGTCGACATCGCCGACGCTAATGACGGACCCACCAACCAACGTTATGTCTGGACAGAGTTGCGCGTCCGCGGAATCCGCGAACCCGCCTTTACTGGTTCCAGGCAGCAGCCTGATGATTTGTGGCCGCACATCCAACTCTCCCGGGCGCGGCGGTTTGGGCCACCCGATATAGAATAGGTCTGGGATACCGTCCCCGGTGAAGTCGGCCAGTGTTGCACACGATATCCGTGGGAGCAATGTTGACGATATCGCAGTCGGCCGGAATTGTTCGCTCCCATCGTTGTAGACGATCACATTGGCATCGGGAAAGATCAGATCGGAACGGCCGTTTCGGTCGAGGTCGTAGAGAATCAGATCGCTGAGACGTTGATTCTGCAACGCCTCAATGGCCACACGCTCGAAGTGGGGGCGACCTATACGACTGAGAATGGACATCCCGGTGGCGTCAATTGTCTTTGGGACATGGTGGCCGTTGTCGGTACGCTGGTCTGACCACGCAATTTTCAACTCGCCGCGGATGATCAAGCGTTGGTCCATCCGTGTATTCTCGACGTGAAATTCAACGTTCAGTCGAGATTTTGGCTGATCGGGATCTGACGTGTCGAAGGCGGCGTGATGCCATTCGCTTTGAACCAGTTCGTATCCGTCGGACTTCTGCCGGAGAAGCCAGTCCTCCCAACGTTCGGGCGTGAGCGCCTTCTTCGGGCCGTCCAGACGTGACACCGTGATATCGTCAAGCGTTGTGGTTGCCGCCGCCGGTGTTGCGATGGTTAATGTTTCGAATTCAAGTTTTTTCAGGACTCGGGTATAGTCTTCGGTGGATCGAAGATCGTCCCACAGCGCTATGACCAGCTGTTCGTACGCCTGGGCCGCTACTTCGTCGCGCCATACGGTCTTATCGAGTGCCCGGCGATTGGAGACAAAACCTTCTACCTGACTGGCCAGCGTGCGTGACCCCGGCGATTCGGGATCGTCCCGGGTGGCGGCCGGCGCGGTGAATGGGGTTCGAGTGAGATCAGCGTAATAAAAGATTGCCGCCGCCAGTCCGGCAACGGTCAAAACGCCTACAATACGAATGGGGGTGAGCTTCGATAGCATCAAATGTATGTGCCGGCATCCATGGCAGCTTGTGGGGTGATTCAGACAAAATCGCGACTTTAACGGTGTCTCGAGTAGGTCCCGATTCAGTTCGCATCTATACTATGATTCAAATCGCAGATTGTCCAACTTGTCATTGGCGCAGAATTTAGTATTGTCGCCGCGGGAATGGACAGACGCCATGTTTGTCCCGGAATGATTAACCATGATTGTTTTACTATCACCTACGCTACATTCTTGAGAAGCGCGATGTCAACGTGTATCAGATTCGCTGTACTTTCCATGATGCTGTTGTGCCTGGGATGCGGTCGGGCGCCCGAACAATGGAATGTGGTCATCGTGACGTTCGACACCACCAGAGCGGACCATATCGGATGTTACGGCAAGGGGGATGCACGCACGCCCACGATCGATAAGCTGGCGCGTGAAGGTGTGGTTTTCGAGCACGCCTACAGCCCGATCCCGATAACGGCGCCGTCTCATTCGACGATGATGACCGGAAAAGTACCGTTCGCTCACGGCGTCCGCGATAACGGTCTGTTCGTACTCGATGACAAACAAACCACGTTGGCCGAGATTCTCAAGGAACAGGGGTATAAGACCGGTGCCGCCATTGGGGCGTTTCCGCTGACGTCGCAGTTCGGTTTGGATCAAGGTTTTGATGTGTACGAGGACCACCTTTCCGTGTCGTACAACGACTTCCAGGGCAATCGTGTTCTCTCCAAGCGCAAGCTCTACTTCGACGAGCGTAAGGCCGGGCGGGTCAATGAGGCCATCATTCCCTGGCTTCGCGATCATCACAAGAAACCGTTTTTCCTCTGGGCTCACTACTTCGATCCCCATCATCCTCACGAACCACCGTTCCCCTACCATGACCAATTCCGGAATGACTTGTACAGTGGCGAGATCGCCTACGCAGACGAGTGCCTAGGTGTCCTCATTGGCGAGTTGAAACGGCTCGGTGTCTATGAAAACACGCTGCTGATCTTTACCGCCGACCACGGCGAGGGGCGAGGAGAACATCAGGAAACCACCCATTCGCTGTTGTTGTACAACGCAACGCTCCACGTTCCCCTGGTGATTCGAGATCCCGAAGGGCGACGTGGCGAACGCGTAACGGAACGGGTAGGACTGGTTGATATTTTCCCAACCGTTTTGGACATGCTAAAGGTCGATGTGCCTGACGAGGCTCAGGGGCGGAGCCTGCTTGGATACCTTCGCAGCGGGACATCCCAAACGGATCCCGACCGTGCGTATTATGCCGAAACGTTGTCGCCGCGGTTCTCCAACGGCTGGGGAGAACTCCGGGCGATCTACGCTGATGACTATAAATATATTCACGGCCCGCGACCCGAGCTTTATCGGATATCCGACGACCCGCGGGAAATCAAAAACAGAATCCATACGGAGCCGGGCCACGCCGATGAACTGAGGGCGCGGCTCGAAGATTATCTGGTGGAGCACGAGGTGGACAACGCCGGGGGCAGTGTGGGAATGAACAACGAAACAAAGCAGAAGCTGATGGCGTTGGGATACCTGAGCGGTTCCTCCGGCGACACGTCTGTAGACGACGAACGCCTGCGTGATGACGGCGTGGCGCCACAGGATCGTGTCGCAGACGTTTCCGCTATAAGTGGGGCAAAGAACGCTATCTTTCGCGGCCAGCCGCTGCTGGCTCGCGAGCTATTGATGGACCTGATGACGGACGACCCCGACAATCCGGCCTATATGCGTTATCTAGCGACTGCTGAAGCCCAGCTTGGCCGGTTCGATGAGGCATTGGTATTATTGAACCGACTGCTGAAAGCCGATTTCCCTGTCGCCCCGCCCGCCGAAACATTGATGCAAATTGCGCAGCTTCACCTCTTGACGGGAGACATTGAGACGGCAGTGGACAAGGCCCGCGAGAGTACGCTTCTCGATGAAACCAGTGCAGGACTGTATTTTCGGGCAAAGATTCATGAACGACTGGGCCAGACTGATGAAGAAGTGTCAAGTCTCCGTCTCGCACTCAAGATCGATCCAAAGTATGTGCCGGCGCGTATTGACCTTGCCATACGTCTGGCTGAAAGCGGCGATATTGACACGGCACGCCGCGAATTCAATCAGGCATTGGCGGACGAACCATACTTTGCCAGAACGTGGTATAATCATGGGGTTTTCCTGCTCAACAACGAAAACCGCGCTGACGCCGCAACGAGCCTGCGGCGAGCGGTTGAACTCGATCCGCATTATTTGAAGGCGCGCTATGCGCTTGTCGTCCTGTACACAGACGATGTAGACAAGACACGGGCCGGTGAATGTCTTGCTGAACTCCTTAAGATCGCTCGCAACAGCGAGCTGGCGATGCGCGCCGAGCAACATTTTTACAACACATGGCCGGATGGTTAATCGGCAAAGGACAGATCATTGATGTTTAGGCAACGGATATCTACCGAGACGCGAAGCATGTGGGGATCCCTGATCACGCTCCTGATTATGGCGCTCGTTTACGGTTGCAGGAAATCGCCTGCGCCGGAGAACACGACTTCCAATCACGAGCCGGACGTTTGCGCGGAGTATAACGGGGGTACGGTTACCGCAACGGATGTCAACGCTGCGGTATTGAGTCTTCCGCCCGGACAACGCACATTCAAGGACAGCGATCCGGTCGATTGGTACCAGTCAATCGTTGAGGCGATCGTTATCGAACGGCTGCTCCTGGAGAACGCTGAATTGCTGGGCGAGGACAGGAATCCGCTTTTTCTGGAGCAGGAGCATAGACTAAAGCGGACGCTCTATTCGAATCAGGTTCTTGCCGAGTATCTTGAGCCGCCTTCGGAACCGGTTGAGGATCAGTTGCGGGAATGGTACGAGGAGCATATCGATGACTTTCATCGGAAAGAGTCACGTCTGGTTTACCATATTTTCAAACGGTATGATGACCGACTTCAGGAAAATGAGCTAAGAGCTGAACTCAGCGACATACGTCAACGCGCTCTCGGTGGAGAGAATTTCGGGATTCTTGCCGAAACATACTCCGATTCCGAGTCACGCCACCGGCGAGGCAGCCTTGGGCACATCATTCGCGGTCAGTATTCAGCTGATTTTGACAATGTCATTTTTTCACTGGAGGAAAACGTCCCGAGTGAGCCCGTTGCGACGGCGGACGGCCTTCATGTTTTCTATTGTGAATCGGTGATCAAGGAAAAGTCGTTCGCCTTTGACGAAGTACGCACCCTTGTTGCCGGTCGTGTGGTCGAGGAGCTGCGCAATGCCGCCATCGACAAGTTGGTCGAGACGTTGTCGATCGATCCGGATGCTTTTGTACCGGATAAAGACAAACTCTCATCGTTGCTGCAATCACATGATAACAGCGCCCTGTTGTTGCGCATCGGTGATTATCACCTTTACGCGCACATGATTCGTGATCTTCTTTCCGCTGCTGTTGAGCAATCGGGGCCGCGGCCCGGCGTCTTGACCGCTGCAGCAATATTTCACGACATCCGTCGACGGGAGATCATTTTTCAGCATTGTATGCGATCGAAGTATAAAATATCCGCTGCCGCGGAGCGTATGTTCGATGCGGCGCGGCGCAAGATGCTCATCACGGCCGCAGCCCGGCGCAACCTCTTGCACCACATCGAGCAACGCCCCGATGTTGTCGAGGAACACTACCAAAAAAACCAATTGCGATTCTCGACGACACCGCGAGCGTACCTGATTCGTTGCAGCGTTCCGATCGGATCGAATCCGTCGGAGATCATGGGGCTTCTCGAACAATCGAAAATCGAACTCGAGCAGAAGCTTGTCACATTTGACGATGTGGTGAAGAATGTGGGAGGTGTTCGTGAAGACCTCGGGTGGTTGCCGCCGCAGGAGTTGCGCCGAACAGACACAAAAGCAGCAGCAGAAGTGTATCGCCTGGAACCTGATAGTTACTCCCATCCATATCGGACGGAGGAATCACTTGTCCTTTATCATGTAGTCGATGTTCAGCCCGCCAGCCCGCTTCCTTTCGACAGTGTTTTTGGTCTGGTGGTCGACGATTATTTACAGAGTTATAGCCAGGTCGTTTACGGAGAGTTCACACGGAAGTTGCTTGAAGAACACAACTATGTCTTGCATCCCGAGGCATTGGCCACATTGCCGGGCGGCGGCGCCGCGAGCCGTGAGTGAACCACAAAGGTCATCTCCCAACGGTCAGAAGCTGGAAGGCGAGCGGCCTCGCGAGTCGCTGTTGTATTGCTGAACTGCAGAAACCCCGGGCATCTGGCTTGGTCACATCTGCCGAAACGAGAAGGCCGTAATTGTGTTTGAATCACGGAAAGGGACACAATCGATGCTGATTCAGCAGATCAATCAAATTACATGTCTGTGTATGATGTGCGTGATCGTGTCCCCACCAATATGCTTCGCGGGGAACGCCGAAGTCACGGAACAATCTGACGTCGTAGCCGTGTACCGCGGTGGCACGATTACTCGGGATGAATATGCGAGTTGGGTGCGATACCGGAAGATCACAGAAGCGCAAGGAATTGATCACCGAATCGTCACCCAAATCGCCGTAACTAAGGCACTGGCGCAACAGGCGCTGGTCGCCGGGCTGGACGCAACAACTGAAATCAGTGTCCGTCTTTTCAGCGAGCAATCTCGCTATTTGCAAAGAAAACTCAAACAGCACCTGTTTTCGCAAACACGCGTTCCGGCTGACGAATTGGAACGCGACGTCACGGCCCGAATGCAGAAGGCTTCGATCCCGCGAAGGGTTAAGCTTCGCAACCTTTTTCTTCGCTATCCCAACACCGATGAAAGCGAACAAACCCGGAAGCGAATGGAGTCTATCCGACAATCGATCCTTGAAGGTGCCGATTTCGAAACGATGGCATTAGAACATTCCGACTCGCAAACCCGTTTCCGTGGCGGGCTTATTGGCGTCGTGCGAGTCGGGGATTTGCATCCCGAGGTAGAGGCTGTGGCTATGCGACTGAAGGCCGGCGAGATAAGTTCGATAATGGAGTCGGTGGACGGTCTGACAGTGCTGCAGTGCGATCAGGTTTATGAGGCGCACCAACCGACGGTGGACGAGGTTCGGATGAATACCGTCTCGTCGTTACGGCGCAAGCTGCACAACCAGGAATGGAAGGAGCTGGAAGATACATGGCGGCATGCGGCGTCGATTCATCTGCCGGCGTGGACGGATGATACGGCCGTCGATGTTCCGGTGATACGTTTTCTCGACGGTGCGTCTCTGACCGCGAAGGCGTTTCGGTTGCTGGCGGAAAACCCGGGTCCTCCGATTGCTCAACAATCCCAGGAGCGCTTACGCGCGAAGGCCGATCAAATCGTTCTGTATACCCAGGCCGCCAGGCAGGCTCGAGAATTGGGGTTGCATACGTTGCCGGATCACAAGCTCCATCTGAATTGGATAAGAGCGTCGATGCTTGCCGATGCGGTACTTGATCAGCAGGTCGCTCCGGGAGTACGACCGTCGGAAACGGCGATGAGAGCTTTTTTCGCGGATCATCCGGAACGTTTTATATTACCGGAAGCCTTTCACCTTGAGGGGATAGCTGTTGGCGCGGACCGATCGGACGTGTACGAGAAAGAGCGCGCGTTGCGCGGCTTGCGAGGAAAAATCCTAAATGGATCGTTGACCTTCGCTGAGGCCGCCCGCATGCATTCCGAACTACCATCGTCAGACAGCGGCGGCGCCCTGGGGTGGTTGTCCCGCCGTGAGATTGCGGCTCTGGGACCCAATATACTCGCGGCGGTAACGGAATTGTCGATGGAAGGTCAGATCACTTCGGTTGTGCAACAAAACGTACAGACAAAGCGAGCGTGTCAATTGTGGCTCTTGCGCTTTAAGGGCACGCGGCGAGCGCGACCTTTGACATTTGAGGAGGCGCGATCAGGAATTGAAAGGCGACTAACGCGCGAAGCTCAGGAAGAAAAAAAGATTCAACACCGTGCGGTAGTCGCTACTGCGATTGACATTCGGCCTATAGAAGGCGCTGTAAAGTAGGCGCATGGCCAGCTAGGTGTTGTCAAGGAGTACAAATCGTCTTGAACTCGATGAGTTCAGGCGGTCCTACGGCGTTAAATGAACCCTTGGCGCGCACGATGGCATTTTGTCCCGGAAGCGTAGCGAATCCGGTTCCGACGATGTCATTTATGATCATGCCATGATGTCCCTGACCGCCGACTGTCCCGGAATCGAGGCCCACAGTGTCCCCGGCGATGTACCACACCCCTGCCAGAAAACTCTGAGCGCCATCACCCGAAATAACGTGCGGTGTCCCGAATGAAAGGGTATTGAAGGCACCGTCACCGTTGTTGAGTGGCGCCGAAACTGATCCCAGGACAGGAGCCGTCGTGCCGCTCACGGGGCCGAAAACGCTAATAAACACATTGTCTGTTCCAGCGCCGGTTGCAATAAACGCGCTTAGCGCGGTGACCGACGCCTGATCTAACTGGACACCGTTATTCGTATTGAACTGATTGCCGTAACAAAAGCTTGTGATCGTGGGTGATGCTGTAAACACGCCGGTATCGTACTGGATGGTGCTCGTTGCGGCGGCGGAAGTGACCCCGCCGGATTTGCCGGCGCTCGTGGGCTCGGTACGCGGAACACGGCGCGTCGGCGACTCCGGCTGAGACGTCTGAATGTGGGTGCTTTCGATCTGTTGTTTCAATGCCCGGTTATAGGCAAGGCGCTCTGCTTTCGGAAGCGCCCGGTATTCGGTCTGGGAAAGTTCTCGAAACGCTTCAGCTGCCGTCAGCGACATTCCGGTGATGGCGGCAACAACCAACATCATCCCTACGCCGCGGACCGAACTCTTGCTATGATTGATCATGGTATGTTCCTCGTGTTATTCGCGGATACCCCGTCGCGTAGCGATACGGGAAAAATTCGACCGAACGGAAACTTCGTACTCTGTAAACTAATCGAAATACATTGCCCGTGCAACGGCCGGCGCCAAAAAAATCAGTCATTTACGAAATCACGAAGCAGAACCACAGCATTTCTTATACTTTCGGCCACTGCCGCACGGGCAGGGGGAATTCCGGTTTGCGGGGGCGGCAATGCGCGCAACAGGACTCGTGCGCGACACAATTCGGCTGCATCGATCCACCATGAACATGGCTAATATGACGGCGAATATCGGAGCAATGTAACAATTCAACGCGAAGACGATGATCTCAACGGATGTCGTATTAACTGCTTCGACTCCCTCCTCAGCCAGCCTCCGAAGTGAGTACGCGTGATAACCATGAGCAAGAGTCTGGCAGATGTTGTAGATCACCATGACGACGGTCGCCGCGACGACATGACTCAAGGTCCGCAAGATCGGTTTTATCGGGAGCATGCTCACGATGACGATCGGGATTAACATGTTGAAATAGATCTCGGGGTCCAGGCTGAAGGGTACAATCTTTCGCGTCTTCACGTACACCTTTTTTAATTGGTCGGGATTTTCTTCGGACGGTACGAGTTTCTCTTCCGTTTTCCACGTGAAAATGGCATCCGTCAGGCCTGTGTGTATGTGTCGATAGAATTCGCCCGCAGTTGTTTCAAGTGGTGTCTTTTCCCAAAGAACGCTACAGCAAATCAGCGTAATACACATCCGAATGGCGCCGAAAGCAAAACGCCTTGTTGTCGGCAGTCGCCCGATCAACTGATGCACATGGAGGCTAGGAGGCAACGCGCTCACCGTCGCATTTGGCATTTTTCTCGACGATGAACGTGGCCCAGCGGCTCCAAAAGAAAAAGATCATCATGATCGCAAATACCTGGCCGACGAAGGTGTGGTAGAAGCCGAAACGTTCGGGATCGTCAAGAGCAAAGAGGACGGCCGCCAGCCCGGCAAGTCGCACCTGGTTGATAACGAAAATAAAGATCAGCCCGGCAAGCAGTGCCTGCAATCGTAACGAACGTCTACAGGGGAATGGAATGATGGTGCTGGCCAGTATCAGATACGCAAGAACACCGTCACAACCGAATCCGATTCTAAATGATTTCGTGACATCATCGACGACGATGGTGACGAACGTACCGTCGACGGCAACATTCACCCCACATGACCGGCCGATCCATGCGAATGCATCGGCAGTGAACACATCGATTGGATGGATCACCGCGACAGCGCCGGGTCGGGACGAAAGAAATATGAACGTCAACGCTGTCGCGAGGACGAAAAGCGTTAGAATCGCCGGATTGGCCGTAATCGGCCGACGCTCCGTGGGGCTTATGTCATTAACCACATCCATGTCAAGATACTCAAAATTCGTTATCGTTAAGGCCTAAGTTGAGTGAATGAATCAGCCCAAAGATGCGCCGCAGGTATTCGACGGTAAAATCGTATGGATTTCCGGAGTACGCCGGGCCCGCAGTCATTGTTCGGGAAGCGAGCCCCAATGCGCAGCCAATATTGATGGTGCCGTGGTTCGACCGACTGCACCGGTAACGTAGGTCGCTGTAGGCAGAACTCAAGTATTCTTGCCCAGTCGCTGGCGCAATTCCTGCCTGCTTTCGAGCCATACTGATTTCCTGCGCGGCGTGCTCGTCGATGTTGATGGTGCAGGCGGTGGCATAACAAATGCGTTTTGAGGGGGGCGATGCGGTCGCGATCTTGTGGCGCCGCAATCGTCAATGCTGACAGAGGGGGGTCAGTCAACTGAAACCAGGGGAGGAGCAGATCAGATATGTACGGTATTGAAACGGTGAAACACGACAGCGTTTTTTCGGAGAGCTATGGTAGGGCACTGTCGACCACGATCGAGGGAGTGAGTTTTTTCGAAGAGTTTTATGACAACTTCACACATTTATCGGAAGACGTTGCGGCCAAATTCACAAATGTGAATATGGTGCGTCAACAGCAGATGCTGTCGACGTCCATCAACACGATGTTGAACTGCTATGTCGAACGGGAGATCTCGCCGGAGATGCACCGCATAGCCGTCATGCACGACCGCGCGCATTTGGATATCCGCCCGGAATTGTATGACCGTTGGCTGGAGTGTTTGATCGAGGCGGTGAAGAAATTCGACGTTGACTTCGACGAAGACGTTGAGCTTGCCTGGAGGCTCGTATTATCCACGGGCATCGCTTTCATGAAGTTTCGCCATGCAAGACCGGGCTCTGGCAGTCGATCCGCACAAGAAATGGCGTAGCGCAGGAATGAATGGTAATGGTGATTTGATAGCGGAAAACGCAACAAATTGACCATCATCATCCATTAGCAATTACCCCCTTCCCGTGAACCGTTACGTCCCGTTTCGGTTCGTTTCCCAAAAGTCGCCCCCAACATGGAGGGTCGCAGTCTTCTGCGACCGCATGTCGCGACACCGGAGGAACGATGGGATCTGAACCGCGAATGGACACGAATTGACGCTAATAAAAATCCATTAAGTCCGATTTGATAGGTTAGATCCCTGGCGGTCACCAAGCGTCTTGCTTCGCGGACTTGATGTATTGGAGGGTCGCAGTTCTCTGCGACCGCACGGCGCGCCGCTTGTCGGTCACAGAGGACTGTGACCCTCGAACAAAAACACCGGTTGGTTATAAATTCGCCTGAATATTCGTAACCCGCTTTTTCGCCTGGTCGCACCAGGCGTGCTGCGGGTACTTACTTGTGAACACGCCGTACCATTGCATGGCGGTTGTGGCGTCACCGCTTTTTTCGTAGCACAGGGCGACTTGGTAGTGGGCGTCTCCCACCCATTCTGCCGTTGGAAAGGTGGCTATGGATTTCTCCAGGATCTGTCGGGCCGCCTTGTAGCGCCAGAATCGCATATTCATCTTTCCGGCATTGTATGCGGTGTCGGGCGCCCAGTCTTGCCCCACGTTTTCTGCTGCGAACGCCTTCTTCGCGGACATCGCTGATATTTGTGGCATAAAAAAGATGCCGAGCACGAAGGCGGCGGCGATTACGATTGCGAGTTTCTTTACCATTGAATTGATCTCCTATTGGCTGCGCTATTGTGGTGATATACGAGATGCATCGACAACCGATGATCATCACTGCCACACAGCAGAAACGGAGCCATGTTTTTATTAAGGTTTTGCAACATGTTATTCTGTAGTTGATTGCGAAAAATACGAATTGGGAGTAAGTCCAGATTGTCGACGTGCCACTCCGGAAAGTGCGACAGATCTTGACGCGGTGATACGTTTCGGCTACTTCGCAGAGACCTGCCGGTTTGTTTGCGACATGGTCGTGTGCCGGACAAGCCGGAGTGAGATTCCGGCAGGCGTTGTCAGGGATTGCGCTCGCGGACGATATGCTGAAATTTACCGCTTTTTGTGGGCTCGATTTTATCTACGTAGTCGAAGCGAATACCGCAGTCGCTCCCCAAATGTTTCCGCAGGTAGCGCGACAATTGCTCCTGTAATTCGTGTAAATCGCCGGTCTTCGTTTTGTTTAACGCGATGATTCGGAACAGTACGTCGGTATGATCCAGCTGGACCACCTGGTATTGTCGTATCATGTCGCTGTTGAACAACAGCCCGGTGACATAGGCAACATCAACGAACGTGCCGTTTTTCGACTGCAGCAGGCTCGTTTCGCGGCCGATAATGTCGGCGATTACGGGCGTGGTTCGCCCGCAGGGACAGATGGAGTCCGGTGCAGCACGTGCGATATCGCCAATATCGTAGCGAATAAAGGGCATGCAGACGTTGTTTAATGCCGTCACATAGACCCGTCCGAGCGTCCCCGGTGCGGCCGGCAGCATCGCATCATCCAGTATTTCCACGACGTGATTCCACACGCTCACATGCAAGCCCTGGTCCTCAACACACGAGCATGCCATATCGCCTACTTCCCGGGAGCCGTAGCGATTCAGCACCGGACAACCAAATGCCCGCCTTATCTCGTCTTTCATTGGTGCGTATAGTGTCTCCGAACAGCAAACAAGCGCTCTTGGCGAGAAGATTGATACGTTGTGCCGGTTCAGATACTTTGAGAATTCGTAGGCGCTTTCCGTATACGCTTCGATCCACGTCGGCCGGTAGTGATTGATGATTCGCCTGTAGTCTGTGAATTCGGCTTCTGAGAACACAGAGGTATCCAGGTCGATGCGGTTGTAAAACCAATCACGAATTCTGGTATTCGGCTCGTGCTCGTAGATCGCAAGATCTCTCGAAGCGCCCCAAAGTCGCAACTCCCTATCGCCGATTTCCTGACCGGAGAACGTCTTGTAGTAGATTTTGTTCGCAATATTCCATGACCGGTAGGCGTCGTCCTGAAAGAACTCTACGGGTTCACCTGTCGATCCGCCGCTGCTATTGGCGTACCGCCGGCAAGCAGAAATTTCCGTATTGCAAAGCGTCTCTCGGCGCTCGTTCAATATCGTCTTGGTCAAGGGGGGCAGCGACGAGAAATTCTCCAGGTTGATTTTCCCACTCGTGTCGACTATTCCGTGTTTTCCCAATAGCTCGCGGTAGTACGGCACGTGTTGCCATGCAGCCAGCAGCAGGCTCGTCAGCTTTTCCTGTTGATACGTCTTCAGTTTGTCCCGTGGCAAGGATTCCAGGTGCTGCATCGTCTGCAGGTGTTTCATGATCGGGTTTCTCGTACATGCCAACGCCGCTCGCACCGCTTTGCCGCGCCAATTTATCCGAAGCTTTCCAGGTGAGGACATCTTAGCTGCTCTCCGTGTAATGGCGAAGCTTCTTCGCCACGGCTCCGATACGTTGAAGAGCGCGGTACCCAACCCAGGGGAGGTAGGCGAACCGCGTCGGTTTCACTGTCCTGCCATCCGCACTTCGGAAGCACAGGCGCCCGCGACGCTCCGGTCGATCAGCAACATCAGAAATATCTTCTACCCTGGATATCCAATACCACTGCCCGCCTATTTGTATGCGAACGCAGCCGAATGCGCGTAGTCTCTGTTTCAGCTCGGAGAGGCTTATTGCGGAGGGGGCGGCAATAGAGCGTATGGCGCTGTAGTCTTTCCACGAAAAATAGGTGCGCGCATCCGGTTGCGCTCGCCCAGTGTCGCCGTCGGCGATTTTGTCCAGCAGCTCAGGTATCCGGGCTCCAGCTGCTCGCGCTTTCTCGTATTCAAGATCAAATACAAGATCCCCAGGCGCCGCTGGAACGGATCCCTGCAACAGGATCGGTCCCTGATCCACGGCCGGCGTGATGCGATGGAAGGTGAATCCGGTGCGTGTCTCGCCTTTGTACACCGACCATGCCGTCGCTTTGCGGCCACCGTATGCCGGCAGCAGCGAATTGTGGTAATTGACCGGGTGCTCAAAAAGATCCAGCAAGCCTGGACCGAAAATTTGCAGGCAATAGTAGGAAAGCGCCACCGTTGGTGCGACGTCGTTGCGCAGCCGTTCAAGGAAAGCAGGGTGATTCACATCGTTTTCATCAGGCACAAGCACCTTGAAGTTGTATCGCTTTGCCCACTTCCGGATACGCAGGGGACGCGGTAATGTGTGTTTATACCGGATGTCCCGATCAAAAAACGATTGAATCCGATGAAAACCGAGTTGCTGAACATGCCGGAACAGCATCGCGCCGTAGGCCGGCGAGGTCGGTACACACACGGCAACAATCGTCATGTCCTCGCGACTTTGTACCGCCCTGATTGTCCGCTCCAGCAGAACAGAGGGCACGCACGACGTCAAATTGGTAAATATAACAATCCGATGCATGATCCCGTACTATCATCATTGATGTGTTGCACCACAAGTGAGAACGGGCAATTGCCGGACATTGGGGGAGGTGTTGGAGGGGCGCAGTCCTCTGCGACCGCACGCCGCGGTACCGGAGGAACGATAGGACCTGAACCGCGAATGGACGCGAATAAACGCTAATGAAAAGCCAATCAATGCCGCTCGGTTTTCCCCACGTCCACCGAGTGGTGTCCAGAGCTCGATAGCGTACGCTCAACCGTCTGTAAAGTTGAATGCCATCATCCTTGTACCGTTTAGCAGGGACGCGGCGTGTTGATAAAGGACGTTCAACTATACAGCTCTGTCCAACTCTGGTTAACGTTTGCCGGGGGATTATGCTTTCTTTTTTTCTTTGCGGCTTTGCATCTCTGCGCGAGTTCAATGTCGTTACGGATTGATGTAGCCACGGCTCTGTGAGCCGTGCCACGCAACGCGAAGCAACGTAACGTACGCCACGTCTCACAGAGACGTGGCTACACGCTGCCGCTTCCACCAGCGTTTGGCGTACAGACTTTTGACGTGTAGCTGCAAGCGACGTTGGTTTCGGGGTGTAGGGCGACCGCTTTACAGTTACTCGGCCGGGTAACCTCAAAA
>JAJFLQ010000090.1 GCA_021772615.1 Verrucomicrobiota bacterium
GATCTTGGATTTTCTCACTGGTTTTGTTGACGCAGACGGCAAAATGTCGTTGCCTGCGAACCAGGCGATCTATCTCTTCGAGTACAACGACAGCCAGAGCAGCTCGGCCTGGGACCTGCAGGACACCGTGGTTCTTGTGACCTTGACCCCGGTCGACAACGGCTGATAACAGATCTACTCCCCCCCCCCAGATCGGCCCGGTATCCCAAGTGGGAGCCGGGCTGATCATTTTTAAAAGAGGGGAGTGCTCGAGGATGGAGTAGGGCGTTCCGAACGGGTGCGCTCAATCAATACCAATTGGCAACATTACCCGAAACGTTGTGCCGCGTTCGGAATCAGTTTCCACAATAATCCGACCGTCGTGCTTCTCGATAATGTCCCGGCAGATGGCGAGACCGAGTCCGGTACCTTCGCCCTGCCGCTTGGTCGTAAAAAAAGGATTAAAGATCTTGTCGAGCTTTTCCTTTTCGATACCAGCGCCGGTATCGGTAACGGTACAACGATAGTATTCGACTTCATCGTGCGTGCAGCGGTCCACGGAAATGCAAAGGTGTCTCTTCTCGGCCTTACGCATGGCATCACAGGCATTACTGAATAAGTTCATCAATACCTGCTCCAACTGTATCACGCAGCCGACCAGCGGGTAAATGTGTTCCTTGTTGCGCCGCTTCACGATAATGTTGTGGCTCACAAGCTTATTCATAATCATGAAAAGCGCATCGTCGATAAGATCGTTGATATCCGTTTTCTCTCGTATATCGGCTTGACGCCGCGAGAAATTTCGCAGGTGTGAAAGGAGTTTCTGTATCTTCTCGATTGCCTTCTGCATCTGCTGCAGATACTCCGTCACCTCGCCGGCACTGGCGTCGACCAGGTACCTGGTGGCATCCTGAAGCAGCATCTCGGTATAGAGCTGAATGACCATGAGCGGATTATGTATATCGTGCACGACACAGGAGGCGAGTTGACCGATACCTGTAAGCCGCTCGGCATGCATGAGATTCTCTCGCATCTCCTTGATTTCACGGATATCACGTAGAATTGAGAATGTTTTCAGAAACTCGCCGTTGGTGTCATAAACGCCGAATGACCGTATTTCAACGGGAATAATCTTTCCGGACTTCGTTCGCAACAGGCTCTCGCGTACCGCCATGTCCCCGGTTTGCTTCAGGGTCTTAAAGCCCTTCTTGACCTGATTTTGGATCTCGGGAGCGTAAAGTTCGAAGATACTGAAACCGATCAACTCGTCGTGTGTGTATTCAAGAATCTCGGATGCGCGCTTGTTGGTATAGACGATCCGTCCGTCTTTATCGACCGAGTGAATAATGTCGGGCAGACTATTCAACAGCGGTTCAACCATATTATCAATGGAAAACCCTTTTGTTCTGGGCTTTGAATCGCTCATCTAGCTTCCCGAAGTATAGGTGGATAACAGATCGGACCTTTTCACCGGCCGGCGGTGGCGTGAGTCATGTTGCCACGTGGTGGAAAGGCGTTGGGCGCGTAGCAAATTAAATCTGAAGACAAATAATCTACCTGAATCCGATTGCGAAGTCAGGATGTCAGTCTAATATATCCTGTACTGCGTAAAAGCAAATTATAAATCTTTGCGAATTAAGAGGAAAGTTTATTGAAGCTCTCTGTTATCATGCCGGTTTACAACGAGGTGGACACGGTACTCAAGGTGGTGGATCAGGTCGACGCTGTCGACATCGAGAAGGAAATCATAATCGTCAATGACTGTTCGTCGGACGGTACCCGCGAAAAACTGGAGACACTGAGGGACCGGAAACACATCAAGGTCGTGCATCACGAACGGAATCAGGGCAAAGGCGCTGCGATCCGTACCGCTCAGGCGTTACTAACCGGTGATGTGGTCATCATACAGGATGCGGATCTCGAATATTCGCCTACCGAGTACCCAAAGCTGCTGCTGCCGATTGCACAGGACCGCGCTGATGTCGTTTTCGGCAGCCGTTATTCCGGTACCGAAATTCTTGTCGATTCTTTTTGGCACTATCTTGGAAACAAGATTCTGACAACGTTTTCCAACGTGGTCTCCAATATCCATCTTACGGATATGGAAACGTGTTATAAGATGATCAAGGTGCCGTTATTCAAAGAGTTGGAGATAGAGTGCAACTGTTTTGGCTTCGAGCCCGAGATTACGGCGAAGCTTGCAAAGAAACAATGCCGAATCTTCGAAGTGCCGATCAGCTACCAGGCCCGACGGTTCGATGAAGGCAAGAAAATCGGCTGGGTGGATGGTGTCAAGGCGTTCTATTACATTCTGAAATACAACCTGATGCGTTAGCAGCCTGTCGGCCTGTCCGAATCGCGGTTGGCGTCAGACAGTTGTGCCCGGGTGGCGGAATGGCAGACGCAACGGACTTAAAATCCGTTGACCGCAAGGTCGTGAGGGTTCGAGTCCCTCCCCGGGTATTCTGTTTGACCGCAAGTAGGCCTCAGGCTGTGTCACATGGCATCGTGCGTCCCGGCCTATTCCCCGGGAATTATGATGTCCGCGAGTAGCGACATGGAAACGACTTTGTCACGATTGATGCACACCGTCTTTCGAACCGGAGCAAAGCCGTTTTCCGCGCATTCGATGATGTATTCTTCCACAGAGATGCGGATCGTCGTCTCATCGTAAATCGTGACATGCTCCAGCACCAGCGACCTGGTATCCTGCAACGCGGTCAAGCGTCCAATGAATGTGAGTCCCGTTTCAGTGTCGACAACAACGTTCTGATTGAGAAAATCCGGTATCATATGTTGGCTATGGTCGCGTTCCGCTAATGCCGGCTGCGTAGAGGGTGGGTGTAACGTGGAAATCCGGGTCCTCTGGCCCGCATTATGTATTGATGACGGAATGTACGATTGCAGGTAAAAATTCGCAAGGCGCTCCATGGTTTCAATCAATCCTGAATCTACTGAAACCTTTGGTTTTCAATTGGGTCAAAAACTGAACGGCGGCGATATCGTTGCCCTGCATGGCGACCTCGGAAGCGGAAAAACGGTGTTGGCACGTGGCATTGCCCGAGGTCTCGGGGTGACCGAACCGGTTGCGAGCCCTACCTATACCATCGTACAGGAATACACCGGTCGGCAGTGGGCTCTGTATCATATCGATATGTATCGCATCGATACGGTGGAAGCCGCGGAAGCCTTTGGTTTGGAGTATTACCTCTCGGATCAGTCCGCAATTGTCGTTGTAGAGTGGGCCGAACGCATTGCACCGTTGCTTGCGGACGAAAACGTGATTCGGGTTTACTTGTCCCATGTGGAGCAGGACGTTCGAAAGATTGAGATGGTAACGATACCCGCGTCAGGCGCTGAATGACACGGTGAAATCGAGGATTCCCACGTGCATTCGATATGCAACAGAGTATAGTACGCGCTCTGATTTTTTTATTGCGGAGTGGCTGCGCCATCGCGAGACGTAATGCGGCAGGTCGCGGACTCGATGAGTTACCCGGGTAGTTGGGCTGATGAGTGAATCACAAATTACGGTCGCGATCGCAGACGATATCGCACTGATTCGGCTGATCGGGCGTGGTACGCACGAACACAGTCAGAATTTACGTGACTTTTGCCTCGAAATTGTCGATTCCGAGGTAAAGAAGATCGTAATGGATTTGTCCGAATGTGCGACAATGGACAGTACATTTATGGGGGTCCTGGCCATGATCGGACTGCGGATGAGGGCGACGAAACGGCCATTCGAGATTATCAATGCTGACGCGCCGCGGCGAAATCTGCTGACAACACTCGGAATCGACAAGCTGTTTTCGTTTTCGACTCCAGAGGCCGACGATCCGGTATGGGCGTCGTTGTGCTGTGGTGCCGGTGACCCGAAGGTTGTTAAAGCCGGCGGTGACAAAATGGAAAGGGCTCAAACGATGCTGGAGTCTCACGAAGCCCTTATGAAGATAGACAGAAGCAACATACCAAAATTCAAAGACGTGGTACAGTTTTTGAAGGAAGACATCAAATCAATCAATTCAAAATGATCGTCGGCTGCGGGCGGGTGGTAAACGCCGGTGGCGATGTGCGGTCGCGGTAACCAGATATAATGCACAATTCGTTAAGCTTAAATGTGAGGAGACCAGGTATTATGAAGCAATCAACACTGGCAGTTTTGATTATTCTGTTCCAATTTTTCAATGCGTCGATCGATGGCTATGCCGGTGATTTAAAGATCGCCTACGTCGACATGGAAATCGTTTTCCAGGGATATTATAAGACGATCAAGGCGGATCAGGAGATTAAGCAGCAAACAGAGATTTATCGTGAATACGCGATGAATCAGGAGAAAGAACGCGACGTGCTGGAACAATCGTTCAATAAATTGCGCGATGCGTCGCAGAATATCGCATTGAGTGAAGATGTTCGTGAGCAGAAACGAACCGAAGCGCAAAAGAAGTTCATGATGCTTCAGGAACAATCCCAGGTAATTCAGGATTATCAGAAAGAAAAACGTCAGAGCCTGCGCAAGCAATACGAAGAACAACGCAATAAGATCGTGAAAGAAATCATCGATGTCGTCAGTGACTTTGCCGAGGCGGACAACTATGACTTGATCATCGATCACTCAGGCAACACGCTCAATGGTATTCCGGTATTCGTGTACTTCCGGACCGAGAATGACATCACCGAGAAAGTTCTGACAATGGTCAACGAAGGCCACGAGCACGAATTGCAAACACCGCGCTCACCGGTGATGCCACCACCAGCCGCTGAAACACCTGCAGAATAACGTAAGTGTGGGTGTTCAAAAATGTGGCCGCTGTGCCATAACTGCGCGATTAGCAAGTAGCATAGGCATCCTGCCTGTGTAAGTGTAATGCGCGACAAGGTTGCTAGAGCCTGCTCGAACAAGGGTTCCAAATCACAAGCATCAAATGACAAATAAACCACAATCCAAAATTGCAGAAATTGGCAATTCTGAACACCGTTTGTATCAATGTACGTAACGTTTGGTACGTTGGACTGATTTTATTTCCGGATTTATTTGGGATTTGGAATGTCCCCCAATCGGACCTCCTCGAACGGGGTCTCGCTCCAGGATGGCTGTGCTATCCCAACTGCGGTCACAGTTCGAACATGCACGCGTGACTCAGGTGATCAGATCGCTCCCGGGCTGCTTCAAGGCGCGTAGAAGTCCCGGGATTCTCGGCAATGCGGCCCAAATCTTCATTGTTTCTTTGGCGTCACGCGCCGGAATGCCCGCGACGCATTGGCCGGATGCGACATCCTTGAACACCTGCGCCCCGCCGCTTATCATCGCCCCGTCACCAACGGTCATGTGATCACGAACACCCGCTTTTCCGCCGATCATCACGCCGTCACCGATTGTTGTCGTCCCGCCAATGGCCACCATGCCCGAAATCACACAGTGGCGACCGATCCTGCAATTGTGCCCTATCTGCACAAGATTATCAATCTTGGTGCCGTGACCGATGGTTGTTGCACTGAACTTGCCGCGATCAATGCAGGTCCCTGCACCGAGCTCGACGTCATGGCCGATACACACGGTGCCGATATGCGGGATCTTTACCCATTCGCCGGTATCCGCAACGCGACGAAAACCGAATCCATCTGCGCCAATGTTCACGTTGGCGTGGATAATGCACCGATCGCCGACCTCGCATCGCGGCCCGATCCAAGCCCCCGGCCAGAGCACCGATCCCGCACCGACCACAGCATGATCCATCACAGTAACGTTCGCATAGAGAATGCAGTCGGCGTCCACACGAACGTGCGCCCCGACCACACAACCTGGCCCAATGGACGCGGTTTTCGCAATTTTCGCAGTTGGGTCCACGTGCGCCCCGGCGTGAACGCCCTGGTCGATCTGCGGTCGCGACGGCTCGAATAAAGCGAGCGCCGCGGCCATGGCGAGATCAGCATTGTCTACCCGAATCACGGCCGTGCCGGTGCGACTTTGCAGCGTAATGTCGCGTGAAACCACGGCGGCGGTCGCGCGGGACGCGGACCATTGCCGGGCGTAGACCTGCGTGCCGACGAACGTCATCTGCCCGGGTTCGGCAAGGTCGATTTGCTCCAGGCCGGTGATGACCAGCGTGTCGTCGCCGTCGACGGTACCCGAGATCGCTTCGGCAATGTGTTTGATTGTATGCGCTGTCATTCGAATGCCATTATCGTCCATTGTCGTTGTTCGGCGTGTGCCCGCAGCTCGGGGCCGGGATTGACCGCCACCGGGTAACCCACAGCCTCCAGGACAGGAATATCGACGACGCTGTCGCCGAAGTACCGACATGCCGCGAGCGTTGTGTCGTAGCGCTCACACAGCGTTTGCATATACGATACCTTGCCTGCACCACCGCAATACTCTCCCACAATACGGCCGGTAAATCGACCATCCACGATCTCAAGTTCGGTTGCGAATCTGTGTTGAAAATCCAGCGCTTTCGCAACCGGTTCGGCAAGGACGCCGTTGGTAGCCGTGATCATGCAGGTCGTCGCTCCCGATTGGTGAAGGTCGGCAATCATGCGACGCGCATCCGCATAGATCGTCTGGCGCACAACCTCATCAAAATGTGCGTCTGCAAGGTCCTGCATTTCCCGTATGGATTTGCCGGCAAATTCAGTGAGTTGAAAGCGAATAAAAGCGTCCTGATCCAACGTGCCGGCGGCATATTGCTCCCAGAAGTATGCGGCCTGTTCGCGGACCGCGTCGGTGGCGAGATTGCGGGAGATTAGGAACGATTTCCATGACACATCGCAATCGTTGTCGATCACTGTATGATCCATGTCCCAGAAGTGAATTTTTATCTCTGACATTGCAAACTTTGACAAATGCGGCTGTTGCCGCGGCTGAAAAGAGAGTTAGTGTAGCCGCATGGACTGCGCGTTGATCTACATTACCACATCCGACCGTCCCGAAGCAATACGGATTGGTAAAATTTTAGTGGAAGAACGTCTCGCGGCGTGCGTAAACGTGATCGATTCAATGGTATCGATCTATCGCTGGCAAGGGGAGATGTGTGAGGACGCCGAAGCGGTGCTGCTCGCGAAAACCAGCCGGGGCAGGGTAGACGCGCTGGTTGCGCGCGTCGCGGCATTGCACAGCTACGAATGCCCCTGCATCGTGACATTGCCGATTGCATCGGGAAATCCCCCATTTCTCAACTGGATTCTGGAACAAACCCATAGCAGGAACGAGGACCATGATATTCGAACAGATTAAGATCGGCGGTGATCGAAATTTTGCCTACCTCATCGGCGACGACAGCACCCGCGAGGGAGCAGTCGTCGATCCCGGCTACAATCAGGACGTGGTGTTTGATCGTATAGACGCCCTCAAACTCAAGATTCTTTATACTATCAATACCCATTCGCACCACGACCATGTCGGCGGAAATACGGTAATGAAAGAACGACTCGGCGCACAACTTGTTGCACACCGCAGTGTCGGTGAGGGGGCGGCCGATATACTTGTCGACGACGGCAGCTCGCTCGCACTCGGTGACATACGTATCACATTTCTGCATACGCCCGGCCACTCAGGCGACAGCATCTGCATCCTGGCGGGACAAAAGGTGATCACCGGCGACACGTTGTTTGTCGGGAAGATAGGTGGCGCCAACGGTCACGCTGCGGCGGAATTGCAGTATCGAAGTTTACACGATAAGCTCATGACGCTTGCCGACGATATCGAGGTATATCCTGGCCACGACGTCGGCGTGACGCCATCGTCGACGATCGGTCAAGAACGCCGCACAAATCCGTTTATCACACAGCCGACGCTACAGGACTTCATTTACCTCAAGGAACACTGGGCCGAGTACAAGGCCAAGCACGGTATCAAGTGATGCATCGCGGTGGTGTGTAGATTTACCTTGGTGTTCCGAATTTCGTTAAGCGGAATTGTGCTTACTAACCGCCATGAACACACTACAGAATTTGTGAACACGTGCATTCGTTTTCGTTGCGTATCGCGGCTTACAACTTGGATGTTTATCTTATCCGCAAGCCGGCGCGTTCGCAGCCGCCGCAGCCGCGGGATGTGCCGTAAACGGAAATCAGAAAGTTTTTTATGCCGTTGGACGCCTTTCACCCCATACTCAAGCGATGGTTTGAGGCGACGTTCGGCGCGCCCACCGAGGCGCAATTGCAGGCGTGGCCGGGCATCCGTGGAGGAGAGCACACGCTCATCGCCGCTCCCACCGGTAGCGGCAAGACGCTCGCCGCATTCTACGCTGCGATCGACGGCCTGGTTGTGGACGGTCTGCACGAACAGCTGCGAGACGAGACGCGCGTACTCTATATCTCTCCGCTCAAGGCGCTCAGCAACGACATCGAACGAAATCTGAGGATCCCGGTGCAAGGGATTCGGAAGGCGTTGCACCAGGCGTCGTTGCCGGATGTGAACATCTCCGTTGCGGTTCGGACCGGCGACACGATGCCGCGCGAACGCCGGAAGATGCTGCTGGTGCCGCCGCATATCCTGGTCACCACGCCCGAGTCGTTTTACCTGTTGTTGACGAGCGCTCGCGGCCGTGCGGTGCTGGCTACGGTGCGACAGCTGATAATCGACGAGATACATGCTGTGGTCGGCGATAAGCGCGGCGCGCATCTTGCTTTGTCGGTTGAACGGTTGCAGGCACTTACCGGCGCACCGCTGCAGCGAATCGGTTTGTCGGCGACACAAACGCCAATCGACGAGGTCGCGCGGTTTCTGGTGGGCGGACGTCATATCACCAACGATATCCCGCAGTGTCACATTGTCGACACCGGCCGCCGCTGCGAATGGGATGTCGGTATTCGCGTGCCGCGTGCGCCGCTCACGGCCGTGATGAGCAACGACGTATGGACCGAGGTTTATCAGCAGCTTGTCGCATTGATACAAGCGCACCGGACCACGCTTATTTTCGTGAACACCCGCCGGTTGGCCGAGCGCCTTGCGCTCGCACTCGCGGATCCTGTCGGCGAAGACAATATTTCGTCGCACCACGGCAGCATGAGCAGAGAGCACCGTCATGCAGCCGAGCAGCGGCTAAAGGACGGTCGGCTTCGCGTACTGGTCGCTACGGCGTCGATGGAATTGGGTATCGATGTCGGCGCCATTGACCTGGTGATACAGATATCGTCTCCACGGCGAATTGCGGCGTTTGTCCAGCGGGTAGGGCGCAGCGGACATCATGTCGGCGGTACGCCGAAGGGCATCCTCTTTCCGCTGTCGCGGGATGATCTGGTTGAATGCGCCGCGCTCGTGCAAAGCGTGCGCCGCAGCGAGTTGGATCAAATCGAGGTGCCGCCGTCACCGCTCGACGTCCTGGCCCAACAGATCGTGGCCGAGGCAGCCATGAAGGAATGGGAGATCGCCGCACTGTATGCCCTTTATCGATACGCGTTTCCGTTTCGGCATCTTGAAAAAGCGCGCTTTCGCGACATCATCTACATGCTTGCCAATGGGTTTACCACACGGCGCGGCCGGCGCGGCGCGCACATCCACCTCGACGCCGTAAACCAGGTGATCCGCGGGCGGCGCGGCGCGGGCCTGACGGCATTGACAAACGGCGGCACGATCCCCGATATGTTCGACTACGACGTGGTGTTGCAGCCCGAAGGCATCACCGTCGGCTCGATTAACGAAGATTATGCCCTCGAATCACTCCCCGGCGACATCTTCACGCTCGGGGTGCATGCCTGGCGGCTGCTGCGCATACAGGGCATGAAGGTGATGGTCGAGGATGCAGCCGGAAAACCGCCTACGGTGCCGTTCTGGTTCGGAGAGGGGCCGGGGCGATCGACGGAACTCAGCGACGCCGTGTCGCAGTTACGTCACGACATCGACATGCGACTCGACGACGCGCCGGTACCGGCGCCTGATACCTCGGGATACCTGGACATTGACAAGCATCCAGCGGTCCGTTGGCTGGTTGATCATGTCGGGATCGGCGCCGACGCCGCAAGCCAGATTGTTCTGTATCTCTACATGGGCCGCACCGGGTTGGGCGTGATGCCAACTCGCGAAACCATTGTGATGGAACGTTTTTTCGACGACGCCGGCGATTCGCACGTCGTCATCCATTCTCCCTACGGCAGCAGAATCAACCGTGGTTGGGGACTGGCGCTGCGCAAGAAGTTTTGCCGCAACTTTAATTTCGAACTGCAGGCGGCCGCGACAGACGACAGCATCATACTCTCTCTGAGTTCCTCTCACAGCTTTCCGCTTGAGTCCGTCTTCAATTACCTTAGTCCGAAAACCGTGAGGGAGACGCTCGTTCAGGCGATGCTGGACGCCCCGGTATTCGAAGTGCGCTGGCGCTGGAATGCCACGCGGTCGCTGGCGATTCGCCGCTTCTGGTCGGGCAAACGCGTCCCGCCCGCACTGCAGCGGCTGCAGGCTGAAGACCTTATCGCTCAGGTGTTTCCCGATCAGATCGCGTGCCTCGAGAATATCGCCGGCGACCGCGACGTACCCGACCATCCGCTCGTGGATCAGACGATTCAGGACTGTCTAACCGAGGCAATGGATATAGCCGGACTTGAGGCGGTGCTCGAAAAAATGGCGGATGGCTCGATCCGCCTCGTCGCCCGAGATCTGTGTGAACCGTCGATATTCGCCCAGGAGGTCATCAATGCCCGCCCCTATGCGTTCCTGGACGATACCGAAATCGCGGAGCGAAGGGTAAATGCGATCCGAAATCGCAGCTGGCTCGATCCCGCCGAGGCGTCGGACCTGGGAAAACTAGATGCCGAGGCGATACGACGCGTGCGCGACGAGGCATGGCCGCGAGCCACGACAGACGACGGATTGCACGACGCCCTCGTGATCTACGGCTATATTACGCGGGCGGAAGGCGAGGAGGCGGCCTGGGCGCCAATGTTTGCATCGCTGGTGACGGCGGGCAGGGCCCTTGCAGTAGCGCCGAACAACGCGGTAACACTTTGGATTGCGGTCGAGAACGCCGATATCTTCCGGCGCCTTTATCCAGCAGCGGTACCCGCAGTCGCACAAAGCCTTTCGGACTGGATCGCACCGTCGCCGGCGCCGGCGACGGCGGATGAAGCGTTGCGTGAGGTGGTGCGCGGCCGCCTGAGCGCATTGGGGCCGGTTTTGGCCTCGACGCTCGCCGATTCGGCAGGCTTGACGCCAACCCGAATCACGCAGGCGCTGATTGCTTTGGAGAACGAGGGATTCGTTTTCCGGGGCCGCTTTTCTCCGGATGCCGACGAGGCGGAATGGTGCGAGCGGCGATTGCTGCAGCGTATTCACCGCTACACCATCGATTCGCTCCGGCAGAGCGTCGAGCCGGTTTGCGGCGAGGTGTTTTTTCGCTATCTTGTCGGACTGCACGGTGTCGGCAACGCGAACAAACCAACAGGTCCGATGGCTTTGGAGGCCGTACTCGAACGTCTCGACGGTTATGTGGCGCCGGCCGCGGCGTGGGAAGGGGATATTATTCCGGCGCGGTTGTCGGCCTACGATCCCGCCTGGCTCGACCAACTCTGCGCGACCGGACGTGTAGTCTGGGGCCGTCTCGCACCACCGCGGCCGTCGTCACGTCGCCGCCGGCGCGTGGCGCCGATAAAGCAGACGCCAATAGCCATTTACTTTCGTGAACGCGTGCCGCTGTGGCAGGCCGCGGCAGGTTCGAATACACACATGGATACCGAAAGGATGAGTGCCAACGCGCGGCGGGTTCACGACCACCTGCGCGAACGCGGCGCCGTTTTCTTTGATGATCTCGTCCGGGATCTCCGCCTCCTTTCAGGGCAAACCGAGGAGGCGTTGGCGGAACTTGTCGCAAACGGTCTGGCCGCCAGCGATTCATATGCGGGATTACGCGCCTTGCTCACCCCGGCGTCGCGCCGGCGTGTCACGCACAGCCGCCGTCGACATCGACGACCGGCATTCACAATGGGCGCCGCCGGACGTTGGTCCTTGTCACGACACGCACTGGAGAAAGCACCATCCGGCAGTGACGGCATCCAACTAACGTCGGAACACCTGCAGGCGCTGGCGGAGATCTACCTTCAGCGCTGGGGCGTTGTTTTTCGCTCGATACTGGAAAAAGAGGCATCCGCACCGCCGTGGCGCCTGTTGGTTCGCGTACTGCGCCGCATGGAATTGCAGGGTAGGGTGCGGGGAGGGCGCTTTATCACCAATGTGAGTGGTGAGCAATTTGCAAAGCAGGCTACCATTGACCAATTGCGGAAGATGCGAAAACGAAGGACATCAAGAACGCTCATTACCTTGTCTGCCGTCGATCCCCTGAACCTCTTAGGCTATGTCCTGCCTGGTGAGCGCGTCGCCAGGCTTGCAGCCAACCGCGTGCTGTATCGCGACGGCATTCCAATCGCGATGCTGGAAAGCGGCGAGATCCGACAGTTGCGCAAGATTCGCTCGCTTACGCCCGGCGAGATCAAGGCAGCGCTACTGCAACAGGCCCATCCCGGCCAGCTCAAAGGGTATCTGGGCAAACGACGTTCAGGCGGAAGCGGAAGCGCGGCGTACATCCCAAGCTAATGACATGAACGAGACCCGGCCGCTGAACGCACGTGAAAGCGCGGCTCACGGGGCCGTTCGCCCTCCAAACACCGACTGAGGTCGGACCGCCTCGGCCGTTGAACGCGATTTCCGGACCCGCGTTCGAACAACACGTTACAATATCCACGATAAATCGTTGCCGATGCCCTGCTGATCCTGAATTGGCAAAACAATTGTGGTATTGCCCGAAAATGGAACGTTCGTTTCTTTGGGGCACCGTCGCCGCAGGGGAGCATCTTTGGTCCATTCGCGGCATTTTCCCTCCCGTTGACATTGAAATTATTGCAGTAGATCGAAAAATCCGGGAACTGTGTTAACCTATAGGGGTTCTTCTTTGTTTGAGGTACGATGTAATTTTTCTCTGACGGCTCTAGCTTAATCAGTTTTCTTATGAAACGTTCAAGATCAGCAAAAATACTCGGTTATCTGCTTGCCGCGACCTACTTATTGGCATTGCCTGCCAGCCAGGCAATGGTGTTGTGCGTCGGTGAGGATGATCACAAAGCAGTAGAATTCGCGCACGGGGATTGTGGCGCGGATTCGCATTCAACGGAGCACGTCTCCGGTTCCATAGCCGACCTCCATGAGACTTCAGAAACTTCCCATTGTCACAACTGCGATGATATCAGTATCGGAATTTTGCTGGTAAGCAATAAATCGCAATCAGACGATCGTGTCCCTGCACCTCCTGATGCAACGTTTTTCGACAACTCCGCCTTCTTCACTCGTTCTCTACCCACGTCGGCAAACGTGTACCTTCCGCACCGAAAACCACCGTCCAGCTTTCCTTCCTTCCTTTCTACGATCATCCTCCTTATTTGATACACCTCCGTTCCGTTACTCTTCTTCAACGCTATCGATAATGCGATGTCTAAGCAGCATTTGTCGATCAGCTTGATACCCCTATGTACCACGCTTTAACGGTCAGGGATCCTTCGAATTCTTGTCTCAGTTCTCCTGAATGCTTCAGAATAAACCGGGAGGAAATCCATAATACGAGACAAAACCGTTCTGCAACTACTACCGATTCTGGTTGCGTTGTCCAGATACGTGACGATGAAACGCCAGACATCACTTCAGGGCGATATCTATCACGCTCTACGGGTGCGTCCCGGTACGCCCGCAGCGGCCAAGACCAACACATACATTCAGGATGCGTAATGAAAAACAGAATACGAATGTTGATGCCCGCAGCGTTAGCTGTGTTGCTTTCGTCATGCCAGACATACCAGCCGCTGGATTTTGAACCCGATAAGCTCTTTGAGGACGTTAACTTTGACCGGGCCAGGTCACTTGGCGAGAGCAACATTCTCCAATTCTCTGACGCGGCTGCAGCGATGGACGAGAACAACCCTTCTCTGGCAGTGGTCAAGAAAGAACATGAAGGCGCAAGGAAAGTAGCCGATATCAAAACTCCCTGGCCGAACCCGTCAATTGAGTTCGGACCAACATTCGGGACAAATCTCGAAGATTCTGCGTCCAGTGCGGCACAGCCATTCGTGGCTTTGGGTGTTTCGATACCACTGGGTCCGCGATTGATTCGGAACAATGAACTGAACGAAATCACAGCGATTCAGGCATACAACAAAGTCGTGGTAAGGCATCGTGACCTTTATTTCCGCCTGCGCCAAGCGTTCACCCAGTACGCGGCGAGCACGCGGGTACTTGATACACACCATGCGGTAGCAGAAACTTTCGCTGAAACCCGAAATTCTACCAAGCGCCTGGTTGAGCTCGGATCCATTTCTGCTTTGGGATTGACCGAAGCCGATCTGCAGGCAGCAGAGATTCGTGTGGTCAGAATGAGTCTGCAAGCCGAGAACGAGTCGTCCGCAACGTTGCTGGGACGACTGATGGCAATTGATACCGAAGAAGTGCAAGGTCTTGTGCCTGCTGCGCTTCCCAAATGGCCTGTCATTCCCGAACTCGCGCAATTGAAACAGTTGCTACTTGCCAACAACGGAGCGCTTTCGGAGATCGAGATGGAGTTCAGGTTCAGCGACGCCGAATTACGGCTTGAACTCGCTCGTCAATATCCAGACCTATCGATTGGTGTCGATGTAGAGGATGAGGTTGGTGAGAGCAAGCGATCAATCGGCGTACCACTGGGAATCGACCTGCCTGTCTTCGACCGAAATCGACAGGCAATTGCAGCGGCACTGAATAGGCGCGAGGTGCAGTTGTTATTGTACCGGTCCGAACTGTCGGGATTACTCTCCGATCTGGAAGAAAAGTATGCGAGGCTGCGACTCGCAGAGCGTAAAGTGGCCTTGTTCGAACAGGAGATACTCCCTGCAGCCAAGAAGAACACGTCCGCCGGACAACGTGCAATGAAACTCGGCTCTATTAATGTGCTGAGGTACCTGGAGCTGGTTTCGCAGTTGCGGAACTTCGAGATTGAATACGCTAAGCTCAATGGCGAACGCTGGGATGCGCTTATCAGTCTGGAAAAGCTTGTAGGTCTTCCCCTGGTCAACCTGATGCCCAATGAATTATCGCCCCTCAAAGAATCCCTGCACAAACTGGAGACAAATTGATGAAACGTACAGCGTGTATAGCAACCTTCTTTTTTATCGGCGTAATGGCCGTTCTGGTCGGCCAAGACAAAGGACACGAAGGCCATGACCATGGCCCGTCGGAAGACCACTCTGGTCACAACCATGGCGCCGAAGACCACTCTGGTCACGATCACAGCGTTGATGCCGGAAACGATGATCATGACGATGCCGGACCAGTCATTTCTGCGCAGGCGTTGGCGAACATGGGAGTTGAGATCGAGAAAATTGACTCGTCCGATTTCACTCTTTTTGTGCCCGTGCCTGCACGTGTGGAGTCTCGGCCGTTAAACCTGCAGCCGGTTTATGCGCCATTCTCGGGTCGTGTCGAGAAGGTACAGGCCGACTTAGGCAGCAAATCAACTGGTGGCGACGTCTTGGTGACGATCATCCGTGATCCTATCCCCCGCCCAAGTCTCGAATTGACCGAAGAGATTGTGTCACCGGCTTCAGAGGAGTTCCATGCCGCGGTCGCGGAGTTGCACTACACTCGAAAATCTTTGGAGGTCTTGTCGACGGAGCTCACTCGTCTCAGCAAGTTTCAGGATGAGTCGGACGATCTTTCGATTGTTCCTCAGAAAGACTTGATCGACCTCAAGTACGAAAAAGCCAAGCTGGAGCAGCAGCGACAGAACATTCATGCTCAGCTTTTTTTTCACGGCCTTGTCCCAAAAGAAATAGAAGCGATCGAAAATGGCGACGAGGCAATGCGGGGCGACCTTTATTGGCTCAATGCATTGAAGCAAAATCGGGCATGGCCGGCGATGGCAGAGGAGTTGTATGGTCTGCTCCCTATGAAAGCGCAGCACGACCTATGGACAGGGGCGGCCATTGCCGAGCTTGCACTGAGCAGCTTGGTTACTGACGAACTTGTCGCTTGGCTCAAAGAAACGGCAACAACTGTGTCCGATTTCCTCTACATCGCCTCGCTTCTTCAAGAGGGGCATAGTTTGGCCGATATTCGCAGTCTCCATTCGATGGGGGCGCTTGCACCTATCATCAGTGTTCGGGCTCCAGCGAACGAGAACGGCTGGGATGTAAAGCAATTGGTGGTTAAACCCGGTCAGCGCGTCGAAGCGGGCGACCCTCTATTGCTACTTGAGGACGAGTCTGAGATGTATCTTGTGGCGGAGCCGAACGGAAGCGAGATAGCTGTCTTGAACAACGCGTCGCGCGAACAGCATCGGATCAACGCCACACCATTAACTCCTGATACGGGGCCGGACCTGGAAGGCTTGACCGTCACCAGAATGATGGCAGCGGGGGAAGCGGGCAGCCGCGTTTACCTGCCGGCGGCGAACACAGTGATTGGTGAAAACTCCCGCGGTACGTACACCTACCGCAACTGGGCGCTGCGCCAGGGCATGGACTACATACTGAAAGTGCCGACAAAAATCCTGGAAGACGTAATTGTGCTGCCCAGTGAGGCCGTGATTCAGTACGGCGCGGACAAAGTCGTCTTTGTTCGAGAAGGCGACGCGTTCATCCGCCGTAAGGTCGTAGTGCGATACCAGGACAATGAAGTGGCTGTAATCGGCGACGGCTCCGAGCTGCTTCCAGAAGAGGCGATGATAACCAAAGGCGCCTTTGCCCTGCACCTGGCCCTCATTGCCGGAACGCCCGAAGCAGTCGACCCGCACGCCGGTCACAATCATTAAGGAATAATCAGATGCTTAGCAGACTTATCGGGTTCTCATTGAAGAACCGAATATTCGTTGTTATCGCTGCGCTTTTGGTCTTGATGTGCGGTGGCTATCTGGCATTACAGATGCCGATCGACGTACTCCCGAACCTTAACCGGCCGACGGTGGTTATTATGACCGAGGCTCATGCCATGGTGCCGGAAGACGTGGAGCAATTGGTGACGCTGCCTCTTGAGCAAATTCTCAACGGTGCAACAGGGGTTGAGCGCGTTCGATCTTCATCCGGACTGGGCTTGTCAGTCATCAAAGTTGAATTTGGATGGGGATCGGACATCTACCGGAACCGGCAGATCGTCTCCGAAAAACTCGTGCTTGCGAAATCTCGACTTCCTGAAGGCGTCGACCCTATTATGGCGCCTATTTCCAGCATCATGGGGCAAGTTCAGTTGATCGGATTGAGCAGTAAGACGGGCAAATTGTCAACATCCGACATTCGGGCGCTTGCGGATTACAAACTGAAATACGACCTGCTCTCAATAGCCGGCGTATCCAAGGTCATTGTTGCCGGTGGCGCCGGAAAGCAACTACAGGTGATCATTGATGCGAAAAAGCTGCGTACATTTAATGTTACGGTCAATGAGGTCGCCGAAGCGATTGAACGGAACAATCAGAATCGTAGCGGCGCTTTCATGGATATTGGTACCAAAGCGCCGATTATCACGGTTACCGGACTTCTTGAGGGTAAGCAAGATCTTGAAAGTGCGGTAGTTCGAGCGGATGACCTCCGGCCTGTACGCATACGGGATGTCGCCCAAGTTGAGTTTGGGCCATCTGCAATAAAAGTGGGCGAAGCTGGTGTCAACGGCAAACCGGGTGTTGCCATGGTAATCATGAAACAGCCAGGGTACGACACCATTAAACTGACCAAGGCCGTCGAGGCAGCACTCGAGCTGAGTGCTGCCGGGCTTGATGACGACTTGATTGTCAATCCGCACTTGTTCAAGCAGGCTGACTTCATCAACCGTGCGATAGACAATGTCGTGGAAGCTGTTCGGGACGGTGGGATTATGGTTGTCATAATCGTGTTCATCTTCCTGATGAACTGGCGAACTGCTTTCATCACGTTGACCGCGATTCCGCTGTCGATCGCAATGACTGCAATCGTGTTCTCTGCCATGGGGCTTTCCATCAATACGATGACATTAGGCGGGTTGGCTGTGGCAGTAGGTGCACTAGTTGACGACGCGATTGTCGGGATGGAGAATGTATACCGCAGACTTGGGCAGAACAGCCGGGCCGAGAATCCGACGCCGCCGATACAGGTCGTTTACGACGGCTGTGGCGAAGTGCTTAAACCCATCCTGATCGGCACGATGTTAGTCGTTGTTGTGTACATGCCGCTCTTCTTCCTCACCGGAATGGAAGGGAAGCTGTTTACGCCGATCGGGATAGCCTATATCGTCAGCGTAACGGCGTCACTATTCGTCTCGCTAACGGTTACGCCGGCGCTTTGCTACTTCCTTCTTCCGAACAATTTACCCAAAGGGGAGGATACGGATACATTTGTTGTTCGCAGGTTAAAAAAAGTGGCCGGTCTTACGATCAGGTCGAGTATCCGGCACGCACGGCTCGTACTGGTTACACTGGTCGTGTTAGTCGGTGTAGGAGTCTACGTTTTGGCAACAGCCGGGTCACAATTCCTGCCGCCGTTTAACGAAGGTGTCGCGCAGATCAATCTGGTCCTGCCGCCTGATACTGGGTTGTCGACCTCCAACGCCTATGGGCTACGGCTGGAGAAGATACTCAAAGACGTCGACGGTGTACGACATGTGACGCGTCGAACCGGACGGGCCGAAGGCGACGAACATGCCGAAGGCGTGAATACATCTGAGGTAATCGTTAATTTCGATCCGGCCGTCGAGCGCGATCGTGAGGAGATAATCGATGAAATCCGCACGCGTATGGGAGAAGAATTCCCTGGTGTGGCCTTCGCTGTGGACCAGCCGCTGGCACACTTGCTTAGCGCCATGCTTTCCGGTGTTCAGGCACAGGTCGCCGTCAAGATTTATGGCCCGGATCTCGAAACGCTGCGCACCATCGCAAGAGATGTGGAAGGTCGCTTGAAGGAAGTAGACGGGGTAAAAGACCTGATCGTAGAACCGCAGGTCCTTGTGCCGAATATCACCATTGTCCCTAATCGCGAGATGCTTGCCCGACATGGCCTGGCAGTGGAAGATATTGGCGACACGGTGGAACTCTCCCTGGGGGGAGAGGCGATCTCGCGAATGGTTGACGGCCGCTACGTATATCCGATAATCCTTCGTCTCAACGAAGACGATAGACGCTCTCTCCAGGATCTGGAGAACCTCTACATCCGTAAACACAACGGCAAGCTTATCCGCTTAGGTGACGTTGCTGCGGTTCGACAGTCGATGACGGCGAACAACATCAAGCATGAGAACATCGGCAGACGGATTGTCGTTCAACACAATGTTGCCGGACGGTCCTTGGGAGAAGTTGTTGCAGATGTCGACCGCGCTCTGGAGCCTGTCCGCCAGGAACTTGCAAATAAGAGGGGGTATTCGCTGAGAATCAGTGGTCAGTTTGAGGCACAACAGGAGGCAACCAAGCGAATCCTGATACTGAGCATACTCTCCCTGCTGTGTATGGTTCTGATACTGTACATGCATTTCCGCTCCATCAATCTGAGCCTTCAGGTATTGGCGAGCATCCCAATGGCCTTCATTGGTGCGGTAGCGTACGTCGTAATTACGCGGCAGACGTTATCGGTAGCCACACTTGTCGGCTTGATCTCATTGGGAGGAATCGCGGCACGTAACGCGATTCTGTTGCTGGACCACTACATTCATCTGATGAAGGCTGACGGCATGCCGTTCGGCCCAGACGTCATGATTCTCGCCGGGCAAGAGCGAATGGTTCCCGTGATGATGACTGCACTTACCAGTGGGATTGCGCTGATCCCACTCGCCCTGGCCCCTGGCCAACCCGGAAAAGAAATCCTTTACCCCGTAGCCACCGTTATCATTGGTGGCTTGATTTCCAGCACGCTACTGGACTTCATCGTACGGCCCGCAGTCTTCCACCTCTTTGGAAGGGAAGCTGCAGCCAGAGCCGCGGACCCGGTACAACAGAGCGAAAACGAAATCCTCCTATAACCCAAAAACATAAGGAGACCCTGCCATGAGAAGAACCACAACCACATCACTCATCCTGGCAGCAGCTACAATGTTGTTTGTATCGGTTTTACAGGCAATGGATGACGATCACAAAGGGCACAAACATGGCGATCACGAAGGCCATGATCATGATGAACATGGCACGGCAGTTGTTCTCGAGGTCGGTAATGGTGTCGCTGAAATCCAACTAAACCACGATGACGAAGTCGGGATCGTTACCCTTCACGTTCTAAAAGAAGGGACGCATGAGGGACTGAAGATCGCAACAGCGCCTCGCTTTAACCTGCAACTCAAGACTGGCAGAAAGCAGGTGAAGACCGTGGCTGCTGATCCCGACAAGAATGGATGGAGTAACGAGTTCACGGCGACGAGCAGCTATCTGAAAGGTCACATTGATGGCGCCATCTCGATCAAGATTGACGGAAAATCACATCTTGTAAAACTGGCGCACGAGGGGCATGATCACGAGGGTCACGATCATTGAAAGAAGAATTAGGAAGTCTCAACGCGAGTAATTCGCGGCGCAGGCGGGATCGAGAGGCTGACTCGCTGACAAACAGGAAACGAGAACGTTACGATTGTCAAGCACAAGAGGACGATTACAGGACAAGATCGAAGTACGCTGTATAGGTCATCAGTGCGGGTAACCGCATGAAGAATCAGATGTAAGAAAAAACGAATTTTACATAAAACCGATTGTGATAAGAAGGAGGTGGCGTCCCATGGATCCCGGTTACGATAATTGACATACCAAGCCTCAGCTATCAATCCGCGCTGTAATCTTCCGCAAGCGCACCTATCAAAACAACCATAATCAAGCAAAATTACATTCTTAACGAGAGGTTCAACTAAAATGAAATCAAAACCTTTTTTCTCAATTATTATGCTTCTTGCATTCTCCATTTTCATAACTGGATGTGCAACAACGCAAACTGACCTGGCGAAAAACGGCATCGTCACAGTGACTCGGTTATCTTCGAACCACGCTCGTATTCATACCACTCATGTATCCAAGAGAAATGACAGCGTTAGAATTTCGGGTCACGTTAAATTTGCCAATTCGTTTCGCGCCAGTCGACAAGGACATGTAGACATAACGATTATAAACCCGGACAGCTCGATATTAACAAAGACGACTGCGGCGACCCGCCACGCACATCGTCCCCGTAATGATAACCGGCCTTCGCCGTATTCGGTGACAATCCCGCTTGTTATTCCTAAAGGATCGGAAATCCAGGTGATCTATCACGCCGGGGGCGTCAAGCCCGAATGCACTCATGCGACCGATTACTAGGAGGCCACGTGGCGGCAATTAACGTACATGGAATGCACCGACCTTGTCACGATTCGTCAAAGCCATCATAGCAAGCCACAAAGCAACTCGATACTATCTGTCGGCTAAATTCACGCTAATTCAGCAGGTGTGTTTTTCAAATTCGCGTTAATTTGGCGGCAATGAAGATCATTCCACGAATTCTTGAAACGGCGTGAACTGGAGACGCACGACAAAGCAATAGTCGTATACGGCGCGCCAGGTTGGCAAAACGACCCTGGTCAAGAATGTCCTCCAAGACCTGCCGTATCGCGTGCTGGAGATCAATGCCGACGAACAACGGTACATCGATGTGATGTCCAGCCGCGACAGCCGGAGGCTGGGAGAACTTGTCGCCGGCTTTGGCCTTCTTTTTCTCGATGAAGCCTTCGCAAAGAAGTTGCGAAGTCACACAAATACTATTTTTATGACCTTGGTATTCGCAATGCCGTGATCGACAATTTCAACGGCCTGGATATCGTGTCGATAGCGGCGCGATGTGGGAAAATTTCGTCATCATGGAGCGGATCAAGCGAAATGCGTATTCCAACTGGACCGGCAACTGCTATTTCTGGCGGACCAATACAGGCGCGGAGATCGACTACGTCGAAGAATCACAGGGGCGTTTGTCCGGGTACGAAATCAAATTCGGGAAGAAGAAACCGCGGAGACCGAACACGTTTCTCGACACCTATCACGGTTCGTCCTGGAATGTCGTGTCACGTGAGAATTGGATGGACTTCGTACTTGGGTAACAAGAGTTCAACTATGCCGTTCGCCGGGTGAAATCATCGTTACAGTTCCACCGCCGTTTGACCCGGCACTATTAGACCGATCCAGAAACGGAATCCGGGATCGAGCCGAACGCTCCGACTTTATCCCCCATTTGCTCCGAAACCGGCCGATAGCAAGCAATTTCAAGGTCTTGTAACGCCGAGATCTTTCTAAACGCGTTAAACCATCAAGATCCCCACGGATTGACAAGAGCTATTCCCGCTTCCACGAAGTGCTTCGTATTGCCCGTGGCTAGTGTCCCCTGTCTTGTGGAAACTATCCCGGCAATTTGAACATCGCGTATTTCAACGTTTTTTCCAGCTGTCCGGAAGTTGGCGGAAATACGAGCTGCCGCAAGTGCTGCAGGACGGTCAAAATCCAATACCCTACTTTCCAAATCTTCGGTTAATGTTAGATCAAAAGCGCGTTCAAGTCTTTCGCGCTTTCTTCCAGGAGGAAGGATGTTAAGTCCATAGCGAATTTCGAAAATACAAACAGATGTTGTCCAGATAGACTCAGGAGGTTGTATATCGAGCCATGCCACCACGGCTGGTTCCGGTGTGGTGCGCATGAGTGCGGACATGACATTCGTATCAAGAACAATCATCACTCGAAGCTCGTTGGTTGTGGGCTTTGGCCTCGGAGTTCAGCGATATCCTGCTCTAAGCCATGATCGGCGAAACGTCCGGCGATCCGAGAACCTAAGCGGGGCCGTGGTGCTTCTCGAGGGATAACGGCACGGCGTAGGATCGTACGAACCTCTTCCTCCATGCTATGGCCATGTTTTTCTGCCAGACTACGGAGTTTATCGCGGATATCATCTTCTATATTTCTAACAACAAATTGAGCCATTTATCACCTCCTGATATCAGGATATCATATCTATGAAATTATTTCAAGAGAAGGCTCTATTAGATTTTCTCTGAAACTGCGGGCAGCACCGGCGTTGGACCGGCGTGGGCGCGCAGGAAAGGTGTATATGAAACGGAATCCGGGATCGAGCCGAAGGCTACGATAGTATTCCCCCATTTGCTTCGAAACCGCCCTATAGAAAGCAAGTTCAAGGCTTTGTAATCCCGAGATCTTTCAACCATTCACAAGTGTGGCTGAGCCGCAATATCCGTAGTATCAAAGCCGCCGTACACACGGCCATGCACGAAAAATACAATTTCAAGGTCCTGTACCCCACGTTCTCTGCTCAAATCAATCTGCTCGGGGCAACAAGCGCGAAATTTCCTCCAGGGAGGAGAAAGCCACTATGGCAAAGCAAGCGACTATCTCGGACGCCCGGACATGCAGGCATTGCCGAGAAGTCAGCGCGCATTGATGACTCTGGCAATTCGTAAACGCCTGTGGTCACCGACGTTCGCGATCGCTGGAGCCCTAAACGCCCTGGACGCGAAGCTTGAGCGAAGGTTAAAGGAAGGTGCCGAATTGAGCCAGGCGGAAGTGGAACTTGAGGAGGACTTTGAAACATTCGACCAAATGGCCGAAGAACTGGCTGAAGAAGAAGAGATTATTGAGCCGCTGACACTGGGGCAGCGACAGTCGCTGAAAAACGGAATTGTCGACCTTAGGCAATTCTTAAATTTGGCCCTTCATGTTCATCTCTTTTTTGATATTGATTTTGCGATCGATTCGGGCTCCTGGGCCAGGCTTGAGCTTGGTGGTGAACTTGTATGGTCAGTGCTTCAGAAGCGCTTGGAAGGAGGCATTCCGCGACTCGCATGCTCTAATTCGGTCCTCCTGGCCACCACCTGCCCTTTACGATTTCTTATTGGTCCAGGCTGACTACGCGATTGGTGCGAATGAGGAGGAACAAGAGAGGCCTAGCATAGAGGCGCCGCCCATCGATCCGAATCTGGATGCTTCATTCGCACCCAATGAAAACCGTACTGAAGACAACAAATGAATACATCACGTCTTAATATACAGGTGACGGGCAGTTGGGAATGACCAAAAGATTCCTTTTCAAAGGACTTCAGGCAAGATCGGCGAGACCCAGGCCGACAAAGTGTACGGATCAGTCGGAAAAGACCTGCAAGATGTCGGCCGGAAATCCGAAAAAGGGGAAATCCGTTGAGCATATTAGAACAGGCTACTTCAAATTTAGGATAAAAAAGCACGATACCCTACTCCCGCAGGGTCAAGATGGGTATTGAGATTGTCCGCATCGTTCACCAGAGAATGGAGGCGGAAATTCATCTGTAAGCGTTCACCACGTCGCATTGCGGCCATACCAGCCCTCGGAACGCTGTTGGAACACCGGCTCACGAGGCCGTTCGCCCTCCAAATAATGCGGCTCGCCAGAATACGTTGGCTCACGGGGCCGTTCGCCCTCCAGCAATAACGTGATCAATCGGGTGCGTAGTGGCCACGTCACATGCCGGCGGCTGTGACGGCGATTATGCGGATTCCGGGCCGACCATGTCGCCCGGACGTACCCATTCATTGAATTGCGCTTCGGTGAGGAAGGCCAGTTCCAGAGCGGCCTGTTTCAGCGTCTTGTCTTCGCGCCACGCCTTCAACGCGATCTGTGCCGCTTTGTCATAGCCAATATGACGATTCAATGAGGTCACCAGCATGAGCGAATTGTTGAGATGCTCGTTGATGCGTTTGTGATTGGGCTCGATACCCTGAACACAATTTACGTCGAACGAACGGCACGCGTCCGCCAGCAGATTGACGGACTGGATCAAGCTGAATGCCAGCAGTGGTTTGAATACATTGAGTTCGAAGTTGCCCATCGATCCCGCCATCGCGATGGCAGCGTCGTTGCCGTAGACCTGGCACACCACCATCGTGACCATTTCACACTGCGTCGGATTTACCTTGCCCGGCATGATCGAGCTCCCGGGTTCGTTGGCTGGGAGATTGATCTCCCCCAGACCACTCCGGGGACCGCTGCCGAGCCAACGGATGTCGTTGGCGACCTTCATCAGGGCCGCGGCAAGGGTTTTCAGGGCGCCGGACACAGCTACCACCGCGTCGTGCGCCGCCATGGCTGCGAACTTGTTGTCTGCCGACCGAAATGCGTGCCCGGTGATTTCGGTGATCTCTTCAGCCATGAGAACGGCATAGTCCGGCTTGGTGTTCAGCCCGGTGCCTACGGCTGTACCGCCGACGCAGAGGTCGCGTAAGAGGTCGGAGACAGACTCGATCGTGTTGCAGGCCTGTTTCAGTTGTGCAGCATACCCGGAAAACTCCTGTCCCAGGGTCAGAGGCGTCGCGTCCTGGAGGTGCGTACGGCCAATCTTTACAACGTCGCTGAATGCGGCGGCTTTGGACTCGAGCGTATCGGCGAGGCCGCGAGCGGCGGGAAGTAACGATTCGTGGACGGCAACGATTCCGGAAATGTGGATGGATGTCGGCACCGTGTCGTTCGTAGACTGCGACATGTTCACGTGATCATTCGGGTGAACGGGCGACTTCGCGCCGATCGTGCCGCCGAGTAGTTCGATGGCTCGGTTGGCGATGACTTCGTTGACGTTCATGTTTGACTGTGTACCGCTTCCGCTCTGCCAGATCACGAGAGGGAAGTGGTCGTCCCACTTCCCGAGTATGACTTCGTCCGCAGCCTGCTGAATGGCGTCGGCCAGTTCCGGCTCAAGCGACCCGAGGCGGGCATTCACGATCGCTGCTGCCTTCTTCACGATCGCATGGGCGCGAATAAATTCGACCGGTAGACGCTCGTTGCCGACCTTGAAGTTCTCATAGGCGCGCTGCGTCTGTGCGCCGTAATAGCGGTCGTCCGGTACCATGACCTCGCCGAGGGCATCTTTTTCTTTACGCATAATAGAACTCCGTGTAGTTCGGCGTCAGCCGTCCGTGATGCAGCCTTCGGAAGCGGATGACACGCTCTTGATGTATTTGTACAGTACACCGGCATCGGCCTTATAAGGCGGCGGCGACCAGGCTGCCAGCCGCTTTTTCAAGGTATCCGCATCGATGTCGACGGAAATGCTGTTTGTCTCGGCGTCGATTGTGATGGGATCGCCGTCCTGAACAACCGCAATGCCGCCGCCGCACTGGGCTTCGGGCGTTACATGGCCAACGACAAACCCGTGGGTGCCTCCGGAGAACCGGCCGTCCGTGACCAAAGCCACAGTGTTGCCCAGGCCCGCGCCCATGATCGCGCCCGTGATCGACAACATCTCGCGCATACCGGGGCCGCCTTTGGGACCTTCGTAGCGGATGATAACAACATCACCGGCGGCCACGACCTTGTTCTGTATGGCCGTGAGGCACGCCTCCTCGGAATCGAAAACACGTGCGTTGCCGGCGAATCGCGTACCCTCCTTGCCGGTGATCTTTGCTACCGCGCCTTCTTCGGCGAGATTGCCGTAGAGGATCTGAATATGACCGGTTTTCTTGATCGGTTTCGCCGGCGGCGCAATGACCGTCTGCGCCTCCATCAATCCGGGAAGGTCCGCGATATTTTCGGCCAGCGTCTTGCCGGTGACCGTTATGCATGTTCCGTCCAGGTATCCCTCGGCAAGCAACAGTTTCTGTACGGCCGGCACACCCCCAACCTTGTGCAGGTCCTCCATGACGTACTTCCCGCTGGGCTTGAGATCGGCCAGATACGGCGTGCGGTCGCTGATGCGCTGAAAGTCGTCGAGCGTAAGCGTCAGCCCGGCTGATCGCGCAATGGCAATGAGATGCATGACTGCGTTGGTTGAGCCGCCGAGGGCGATAACGATCGTCATCGCATTGTCGAATGCGGCGCGCGTCATGATGTCCCGCGGCTTGACGTCATTCTCCAGAATCGTGCGCATTGCCTCGCCCACGCTTTCGCACTCGCGTGTTTTCTCGGCGCTCGTTGCCGGATACGACGAGCTGTAGGGCAGACTCATTCCCAGTGTTTCGATCGCCGATGCCATGGTATTTGCGGTATACATGCCGCCACATGCCCCGGCGCCGGGGCAGGCATTCTTGAGCACGTGCTGCAGCTCGGTCTCATCGACATTGCCCGCTACAAACTGCCCGTAACTCTCGAATGCCGATACGATGTCCAACTTGCGCCCGTCGTGGTAACCCGGCCTGATGGTACCGCCGTACACCATGATCGACGGCCGATTTATGCGGCCCATAGCCATTACCGATCCGGGCATATTCTTGTCGCAGCCGACTACCGATATATTGCCGTCGTACCACTGCGCACGCATCACCGTTTCGATCGAATCGGCAATGATATCACGTGAAGGAAGCGAATAGTTCATCCCTTCGGTCCCCATCGAGATGCCGTCGCTGACACCGATGGTATGGAAGATCAGCCCTACCATTTCGGCGTTCTGCACGCTTTTCTTGGCCACCTTCGCGAGGTCGTTGAGGTGCATATTGCAGGTGTTTCCTTCCCAGCCGGTGCTGGCGATGCCTACTTGCGCCTTTTGTAGATCCTCGTCGGTGAGCCCTATGCCGTAGAGCATGGCCTGAGACCCTACCTGCGACTGCTGCTGGGTGAGACGGGCGCTGTACGTGTTTATATTATTTCCACTCATGTTCTATCACTTTCATTCTGGTTTCGGGGTAGTTTAGATGCTCCGGCAGCCTGTCGATCACAAAGCCGACGATCGGCCGTCGGGCTTACTCCTTCACAATCTCACCGACTTCGCGCCACAGTTTTCTATACGCTTGAGCGGCACGTGACCGCGGCGCATACGCTGCGACGGGTTCCCGGCAAATCCCCATGCGTTCAACGTCGGTGGCATACGGAATCTCAGTAGCAAGAACCCGTTTGTAGGTTGTTCGCACGGTGTTCATCGTTTCACGATGGAGTTTTTTCCTTCGTTCTACCATTGAAAAAAAAGGAACGATCTTCTTGCGCCTGTAATTGTGCTTGCGAAAAAACGACAGCAACTGATCGAACGTTCGCAACGACAGTGTGGTCGGCACCACGGGCACAAGAATGATGTCGACCGAGTTAAAGATGTTCTCGGACACCATGGTGAGATTGGGCGGACAATCCAGGAAGATGTACGCATACTCCTTTTTCACGGGCTCCAGTATCATCGACAGGCGATCAGTCGCATGTTTCAACTTGTTGAACGCGATGTCGAGATTGCGCAACTCGAAGTCTGCCGGCAGAATATCCAGATCGGGGTAGTCCGTTCCTTTGATGCTCTGTTCGAGTTTCTTGCCGCCCCTCAGAAATCCTTTCAATCCCGCCTTTATTCTCGGCTTGACCCGTAGATAGTAGCTGGCGGAACTCTGAGAATCGAGATCGATCAGTAACGTCGGCTTGTGTTCTTCGGCGGCAAGATACGCCAGGTTGACAGCAGATGCCGTCTTTCCCACACCTCCCTTCACATGGTATAATGCGACTACGCTCATCGGTTCTTCCCGGTTGCGAACAGCGTCTTGTAGAGCGCCCGGTTTTCGGCGCCTGCGAAAACGGAGAATACGCTTGCAAAGCGGGCGCGAACCGCTTTCTTTTCGAGGTCAAGTTTCTCCACCAGGCATCCGATTGCCATGATTGTTCGTCGTTGTTCCGGTCGATTGCTCGGGAGCTTCTCGACGAACGTCAGCAATTCTGCTTCTTGCACGCACAAGTCGTTGAATCGGCCGAGATTGTCCTGAAGTCGCTTGAGCTGGGATATCAGTTGTCGTGTTTTCTCGACTGGATATAGTGACACGAAGAACTCAAGCAGATAACGCAATTTTTTGCAATCGATTCGCAACTCATGCAGCGTGGCATCCGGTGTTGCATCGGTAATACCGGCCCCAAATCGCAGGATGTACATGAATTTCTTGTAGATGCGTTTACTCGCCAACCCGACAACCGGCAGCTCAGCGTTGATCGCCGATTCATCGGTGTTACAGCTGTTGCTGAGGAGACGCTCCCAGTTGTTCATCATGTCCGTGTACTGCGAAGAATGTAGCGCTCGAACCACTTTTCTCAATTCGCGGGTTCTTTCTTTCGCCAGGTACGCAAACAGCGGTTCGAGGTCGCAGGCAAGCTGCTCGGGGAGCATGTCGCGGAAGGAATCTGCGTTCAACAGGTACACATCGAGATCCCGGAGCTTATTCGATAATTTTCCAAAGTCCGAGAAATCCCGCTTGTACTGTGCCGTGATGCCGGCCGGCAATACCCCTTTGATTTGAGAGAGCGCTGATCGTGTACGTCGAATAGCAACACGAAAATCATGTAAAAACTCCGTGTCGATATCGCGTATCACGCCGTCCCAGTTTACCCGGATGATCTCGACCAGTCTCAAGAGAATTCGTCGCGTAGCATCATCGGCAGTTGCGCGCCGATCGAGCTGAAGCTGAAGCTTGGGAGAGTAGGGCGGCTGCGCCACCTTCAGCTCGTCGAGCAGCTCCGGGAGCACAGGCAGAGTTGCACGCGACCAGCCATTGCTGCACAGAAATCGGTCGGCCCGGCGTGCAGCCGCACGGTAGCCTCGTACCGGCTCCAGCCATAGTCGCGTACACACAATCTGGGCCGACAACTCGTCAGCTGTGTTGCCTCGTGCCGGAACGGAGCAATAGGAGCGTAGAAAAACACGCACGATGGTCTTTCCGTCTTCATTGAGCAGACGCAGGTTCTGCCCGTGTGTCGTAACGGTAGCGTAGTGTCGCAATGCGCGCATCTGAGTCGCGGGCTCGAGCCGTGAACGGCCCACTGGATCCGGAATGTCCGCGGCGAATCGAAGCGGTGATGCATTCCCGAAAATGGCGAGCGTGCTGTGGTCATCCGTTTTGATGAGGCGGAAACCGGCGCCACTCGCCAGCAAGGCCAATCCAGCCGACTTCAGACGGGAATCGAAGGTGTCGAATATCTTGATGCGCACCTTACGGACATTGGTTGCAGCGGCATCAGCGAACAATTGCGAGAGACCATCCGCGGTGCATGCCTGACTGCGTGCGGTCGCAGGGGACTGCGACCCTCCAATGGGCTGACGTGTCACTGAGGTGCATGCCTGACTGCGTGCGGTCGCAGAGGACTGCGACCCTCCAGCCGGTGGCGGACGTTTGACGGGAGTGTATGCCTGACCGCAGGGCAGGGCAGGGCTATGGGCGCCCTTCGTGACTTTGGAGGCTACAGGCTGTTCGGACCTTTGATGCATGTTCATTTCTGCTGCCGATCATGGATAACCGGACCAGTTCTCCATTCTCGATTTACCCCGGGTCTGAAGTCGCTTGATCTTGTCCGCTGCCATTTTTCGTTTCTCGGCGATTTCCATGAGAACCTCCTGGCTCGTCACGACTTTCTTGTCCTCATCGTATATGCAACGCTCATAGCTGCCGTCGGAAAGCATGGTCCATGCCGTGCATCGGTCATCAATCTGGATGTCGATTATCTGCCGCAATTCACGCTTGAGCGCCGGATCCTCGACGGGCGCCAGTACCTCTACGCGTTTTTCGAGGTTGCGGCGCATCGCATCGGCACTGCCAATGTAATATTCATTGTCGCCGCCATTCCCAAAAAAGTACACACGCGCATGCTCGAGAAAGCGGCCGACGATACTGGTCACCCTGATATTCTCGGACAAGCCGGCAACGCCCGGACGGAGTCGGCAGCTGTCACGGATGACAAGGTCCACTTTCACACCCTTTTGTGATGCCGCGTAGAGCGCGCGGACGACATCGCGGTCTTCCAGGGCGTTCATCTTCATCTGGATCACACCGGGATTGTCCTTGGTGTGCACTTTTATCTCACGTTCGATCTTGCCGAGTATTGCCTTTTTTAGATTTCCCGGCGCCATCAGAATTTTCTGATATTTTCGGTGTGCGGTGTACCCGGTGGTGAGAAAATTGAACAGCTCGGTAAGGTCGCGGCCGATCTCTGGATCGCATATGAGCATGCCAAGGTCGGTATACAGCCGCGCCGTGCCGGCATGGTAGTTTCCCGTTCCGATATGGCTGTACGTATGCAGACCATCGAAGTCTTTACGTACTACCAAGATCACCTTAGCGTGCGTCTTGAAGCCGATTACGCCGTAAGTAACGTGAATGCCCATTTCTTCCAGCTGACTGGCCCATCGGATATTCGCGGCTTCATCGAATCTCGCTTTCAGTTCGATCACGACGGCAACCTGTTTGCCGTTCTGCACGGCGTCGATCAGGCAATTCACCACCTGTGTGTCGACAGAGGTTCGATACAGCACCATCTTGATGGCGCGAACCTTGGGGTCGCGACTGGCTTCGCGCAGAAACCGTTCGACGGATGTCGAAAACGACTCGTAGGGATGGTACAGCAGGATCGGTCCGTCATTCTTTAGAGTATGAAAGATGTTCGGCTCGTTCTTGAGTCGCGGTGGATCGATCGGGTGATGGGACTTGTGCTGAAACTCGGGAATATTCAGATTGGCAATCTCGATCAGGTCGCGCTTGCCGATCATGCCGTTTATCTCGAATATGTCATGGGTTTCGTCGAGCGCGAGATCCGCACAGATCATTCCGAGATGGACGGGGTCCATTTCTTTCGATACCTGTAGCCGGACAATCGGTGCGAACTTGCGATCACGCAATTCACTCTCGATCAGTTCGAGCAGGTCGTCGGCTTTGTCTTCGTCCTTTTCTGTATTGACATTACGCGTCACGCGGAATAATTCCGCTGACACGATCGTTATTTCCGGGAACAAGATATCCAGATTTTCCTTGATGATCTCCTCGAGACGGACGAAGCGATGGCCCGCGCCTACCTGGACAAATCGTGGCAGATCCTGCCCCACCGGCACCTTCACCCGGGCGAACGCGACGTCATCCCGATTGGAGTGACTCAATGTCACCAGCAGGTTGAGTGACAGATTTGAAATAAACGGGAACGGGTGCGCTGGGCCAATGCTTTGTGGTGTGACCAGGGGATAGATATTGTCTCGGAAATGCTCGCGCAGCGCGGTCTTCTCGCCGTCGGCAAGGTCAGAATACGGTAGGATTTCGATGCCATTTTTTTTCAACAATCCGAGCAGATGTTCGAATAATTCGGACTTCTTGTCTTCGATTTCCTTGATCGCGCGGTAGCACTCGTGCAACTGCTGCATCGGCGTACGCCCGTCGATGCTGGGTTCTTGTATCTCTGCCTCGACCAGCTGTTTGAGACCACCGATACGTTTCATCACGAAATCATCGGTATTTGATGACACGATGGCGTGAAACTTACAACGTTCGAGCAGCGGCGTCGTGTCTGATTCAGCCTGCCACAGAACCCGCCGGTTAAAGTTCAGCCAAGTGAGTTCCCGGTTCAGGTAGAGGTGCGGCGAGTCGAGATCCCACTCTCCCTTGGCAGCGTCTTCCTTAAGGGGATCCGCCCCGGTATCAATCCGCACTCTTGACTTCCCGCATTCCTGCGCATCCTGGTAGGTCCGCAGGATCTGTACGGTGTCGGGACCGTGGGAGGTGCTCCGCCCCTTTCGTCTGCTGGTGACCTTCCGCGCTTTTGCGTTCATCGTTGTTACCCCTTTTTGCCAAGGTGCTCCGGAATTTTCTTTATGATCTGAGCCAGCGCCGTGTTTTCGACCATCCGCAACGCGATTTTGATTCCAACCCAACGACGCCGACGAAAACTCGCCTCCGGCCAGGAATCCAACTGTTTTTTTACGCGGAGGGCAAACACGCGTATAGTACATGTACCGCCCCATTTTTCACACGTATAGCGACCAATTTCTCCGCTTGCGACTTTGCCGCAGACACCGGCCTCTTCGAGCGCCTCCTTTACTGCCGACTCCTCCGGCGACATGTCCGGCTCAATCACGCCTTTGGGGATGATCCAACGCTGTCGTCGCCGACTGGTGATAAGAAGCACTTCGAGACCTGTCTTTCCGGTGCGCACCGGAATAACGCCGGACTGTGAATAAATCGAATATTTCTCATCGGACATGCTGTCACCGTCGTAGCAGTAGGCGGGCTCTATGTCGAAGCACCGCAACTTGCATGATATGGAATGCGCACCTCGTTGGAGCACGTTAAAGCGCGAACATCATTATTGGGCTGTGGTTGGTTCACAATCAACCCGGAATTGACGCTCAGCAAACGATATCCGGAATCCGCTGGTTTACCGCAAGATTGGAATTCTTGAATTCAATCCAGCCCGTCACCTCAACGTCGAACCAGTCCGGTGGCTGGAACATATCGCTCGATGACTCATCCGAAAACTCAACTTCTGCTACCATCAAGCCCTGCAGGCACCCTTCGTAGACATCGAGTTCAATCAGTACATTGTCGACCGGAATGCCATAACGCACTTTCTCGATCCGCCGAGCGAGCGTCTGCGGCCACAACGCATCAAATTGCACACGATCTATCGCGACCTCGATCTCTTCGCGCACCTTGCCGCCGCCGCGCTTGAGCGTCTGATTGTATGTACCTGCATCGTCGCGAATCCGAATTTCGATGCTGTCACCAGGAACGGTAAGATAGCCTTGGCGCAGTCGCCTGGCCGGATGCGCGTCGAGGTTCGACGGTGCACTTTTTATGAGAAATTTTCTTTCGATTTCGAGGCTCATCAGCCGGCTACCGCGCGATTGAGGTTTCTGCACAACGCCTTGAGAATCGCTGTGCGTGCCCACCGTTTATCGTTGCCGGCAATAAGATGCCACGGCGCGTTGCCCGAGTTTGTGCGATGGATCATCTCGTTGGCCGCGATTTCATAGTCTTGCCAGCGCTTGCGATTACGGAAATCTTCCACTGTGATCTTGTGTTGCTTGAATGGTGTCTTCTCGCGCTCCTTGAAGCGGCGGAGCTGGGTGTCGGAATCGATTTGAATCCAGAATTTCATCACCACAATACCGTGCTCGCAAAGCTGCGCCTCGAAGTCGTTGATCTCCTTATAGGCCCGCTGCCATTCATTTTCTGCAGCCAGGCCTTCGACACGCTCGACCAGCACGCGTCCATACCAGCTCCGGTCGAAGATGACGACACGACCGTCGCGGGGGATTTCGCGCCAGAAACGCCAGAGGTAATGTCGCGCAAGCTCATCCGGTGTTGGCGCGGCTACTGGAATAACGCGGTATATCGTCGCGTCCATGGCCGCGGTCAATCTCCGGATCACACCGCCTTTGCCGGCGGCGTCCCACCCTTCGAATACAAGGACACTGGACACGCCCTTCTCATAGGCACGATGGGTCAACCGATTCAATGCACGCTGCCGCTTGAATAATTTTCGGCCGTAAGCCTGCTTAGTCTGTATACGTGACAGATCGATTTTGTCCAGGAAGGTCTTTTCCGGTGGTGAAGACACCACCTGCCGTTCCGCGACAGCTATGCCAGGCGTCACAGTCGACGCAGCCAGACGGGCCGCCATAGCTGTCCGGAGCCGGTGCGCCACCGTGAGATCGCGATGGCGCGAATCGGTACTGTCAACAACCTGCCAGGGCGCATTTTCCGTACTTGTGTCACGCAGGATTCGCCGTACGATCTTGCGGCTGCGATCGTAATTCTCATAAATTTGACGATCTTCGGGGTGGACGCGCCACGATTTTTTGGGATTTTTTTCCGCCGCCTTGAGGCGCTTTTCCAGTTCGCTCTTTGGTAGATGCAGCCATAGCTTTACCAGTAACGTGCCGTCATCCACAAGCGCCTGCTCGAAATTGCAGATATGGCGGATGACATTGCTGAAACCGCGGCTGCTGAGGTCGCCTTGCATACGGCGTACGATCGATTGCGCGACCCAGCTGCGAACGAAGATATTAATCCGGCCGCGTGGAGCGAGCACGCGCCAGTAGCGCCAGAACAGCGGGCGCGCGGATTCGTCATCCGTCGGCGCAGCAAACGCATGCACGTCCAGGTACCGTGGATCCATCCAACCGTGGAGAAGGTTCAATACCTCGCTGCACCCCACCAGGTCGTTCCCCGCGATGACGACAACCATGCTCGACCGCGACTGATGGATGTCATACTCCATTTTTAGCAAATCCAGCCGCAATTCGGCGACCAGCCGCTGATACTCGGATTTTCCGATTGTATTCGACAACAAATCTACGGCGCGCATGGCCTGTTTATCGGTTTTTTTATGCATGATGTCGCCTGCGTATTCGATAGTAAGATGCATGGAGAGTCGGTTGTGTACAATACCACCATGGCGGGGCTAATCAATTGCGAGGATTCCGTAGCGGCGATGCGGTGCGAAAAACTGGCCCCGCACACACGATAAGCAATTGACGCCACAGGGGTTTCATGTTACTGGTAGATCTTGGTAGCTGGCACGATGCGATCACGGAACGCTTGGCTGCTCACCGTTCGTTACTTCCATGTCCGTCAACCTGCTCGGCCGCGGATCAGACTGGTGCATATCAGTGGATTCCCGGCCGATCCGGCCGCACCCTGTGGCCGTATTCCGTTCGCGGGGTTACAACGCGGTTTACACACATGACTTATGGCCGATAAGAAGCACATACTCGTCGTTGACGACAGCAGTCACAGCCGGCTGCTGTTGCGGACGATACTGGCGAAGGAAGGTTTCGAGGTCACCGAAGCCGGCGATGGCGAAGCGGCGTTGGACGTCATTGAGAGCAGCGCGCCCGATCTGATCCTGCTCGATCTGATGATGCCCGGTATGAGCGGCGAAGACTTGCTGGTAGAGATTCGCAACCGATCGGAATCTAAAAACCTTCCTGTGATCGTCGTGACGGCAGACAAAGGGCAGATGTCTTTCGTCAAGATCCGCCTGCTCGGAGCGATGGGCTATTTGACCAAGCCAATCAACAACAAGACGCTTGTCGAGAAGGTAAATGCCTGCCTGGAAATCCTCGCCGTGCCGGACGGTGATTTGTCGCATCAGCGCGAGGAATATGTCCGCCTGATCCTCAAGAAACACGACAATCTTTTCAAGCCCAATTTTCTGCGGCTCGTCGCCAATCTGGTGTACATCCGGAATCTCACGGAAGAAAAGATCCGACTGCCAGACTGTGACGACGTTGTCAGCATGCTGGCAAGGGTGATCCGTGCGTACATCAAGACGCGTCGATACCGGGAATATTTCAAGTACAATGTGAGTAGGGCCGACGACGTGAGCCCTACAGCAATCGTCGAAGAGTACCTCAGTCTTGCTCGTGAGCAATGTGATAAAATTTTCGACGACTCGTCGATCTGTGATGACATCTCAAGCAGAATGAAAGCAAAATCCGATGAATAACGCATGGCCGAATGATTTGAAAAACCCGATATGCCACGGCACAGTCTACGTCCTTTCGGAGACGGCATTATGAGCAAGACCTACAATGTGGCAATCGCCGGGGCGACCGGGGCGGTGGGGCAGGAAATGATTCGGACGCTGGAGAAGCGCGCATTTCCCGTGGCCGAGTTGCGTCTGCTGGCGTCATCGCGATCGGCAGGCCGTTTCATGACGTTCAGAGGCGAGAGCATACCTGTCGGCGTTCTGGACCATGATTCTTTCGAGGGCATCGATTTCGCGCTCTTCAGCGCCGGCGGCAGTCGGTCCCTGGAGTACGCGCCGGCAGCAGTACGCGCCGGCGCTATCGTGATCGATAACTCGAGTGCATATCGTATGGACCCGGCCGTACCGCTTGTCGTGCCGGAGGTGAATCCAGAGGACGTCACGGATCACGATGGCATCATCGCAAATCCCAATTGTACGACTATTATCATGCTTGTGGCGCTGCAGCCGCTCCATCAGCTATCCCCGATCCGACGCATCATCGTGAGCACCTACCAGAGCGCCAGCGGCGCCGGCGCACAGGCGATGGAAGAGTTGCAGAATCAGACCGAAGAGGTGCTCCAGAACCAGGCGGTGACCAAGTCTGCGTTTCCGCATCAGATTGCTTTCAACTTGTTCAGCCACAACAGCACGATTGATGACAGCGGTTATTGCGAGGAAGAGCGGAAGATGGTGTATGAGACCCGCAAGATTCTTCACGACGACACCATCAGAGTTTGTCCCACGACCGTGCGCGTGCCGGTTCTACGTGCGCATTCCGAGGCTATTGTTATCGAGCAGGATCGAAAAATCTCAGTAGAAGAGGCGAGGGCGGTTCTGGCAAAGGCACCCGGTGTTGTGGTAGTCGATGATCCGGTCGCCAATCATTTTCCGATGCCGGTCGAGGTGACGGGCACGGACGACGTGGCCGTTGGCCGCATTCGTGATGACCTGAGCCACGAAAATGGGCTAGCCTTGTTTGCGTGCGGCGATCAGTTGCTCAAAGGCGCGGCATTGAACGCGGTTCAGATAGCGGAACTCCTGGTCGCGTCGTAGCTGCCGCTATCATCCGCACGCGGGTGTGCGGTTGACAATTGCAATGGATCAATAAGGCACAGGTATTCGTCGGTACACTGCCGCCCAAGTAGCAGCCTGGCGGGCTCCCGGCCGGTTCTCCACCACCAGCAACTCAACCCAGCCCAACCCGTCGGGTTCCAATGGCGTATACCGAAAATCCCGTTTTGTACCGCAGCGCCGCTTTCCGTGGCATGATGGAACCCGACACCGGTGTATCGCGGTGGATTGCCGCCGGGAATTCGCCGGATCAGCTCATGCACGGGAATGTCACGGTGATTAAACGCGACAAACGGGTTGTCACGGCTGTCGCACGGCTGCCCACTGATGGCCATAACGACTCCTGCACGGTATTGGTCAAGCGGTTTCGACACAAGGCATTGTGGCGCGCCGTGTATGCGCCCCTCGGACGGCACCGTGCACAGCGGGTCTGGCAGATGTCGCGGACCTTGAGGCATCTGGACGTCCCGGTTCCGCAGCCAATCGCATATTTCGTTAAACGCCGCGGAAGAAGGTGGGGCACCAGCTATTATCTTTGTGAGTATCTCATTGGGGTCGAAAACCTCTTCGATAGTGTAACACGGGACAACGACGCATTTGAACGAATGTCGGACAACGGCCTCCTCGCCGTTATCATGCGGGCCATCGCCTGTATGCACGCAAACGGTATCACTCACGGCGATCTCAAATGGGTGAATATTCTGGTAGACACCGACAATACGGCTGCCTGGTTTGTCGATCTGGACGGTACAAAAGAACACGGCGTATACGCGGAGCGACGGGCGGCTCGCGATATGGCACGATTTGTGGTTAGCGGCTTCGAAGCCGGGTTTGCGGTCGACGTGCTCCGGCCGTTGTTGCAATGGTACTGCGAAGCGAGAAAGCTAAACCTTGTCGAATTCGAGCGAACGATGGCGTCGCGAATCAATGTACTGGTGCGGCGGAAGCGCGGCGTTTTGAAGCAAGATGTTCGGCAATGATCGCCGCTGTAACCGCGTTACCTTTTTCATTCCAGTGCCCGTCAAAAAGCCAATAGCCACGATTATAATTCTCGCGATATTGTGACAGGTCGATATACGGCACTTTCCCCTCGAGCTTCTCCGAGATTGCGGCAACCATCGCCGGACCTCGTCCATCATTTGGGCCGATTCCACGCAGCGGTTCCCAGTACGCCTGAAACGTGGCATCAGCGTGGGTTGCTACAGGAATAAACACCACAGTTAGATCCACACCGCGTGACACCGCGACGTCGTGGAACTCGCAGAGCAGGGCAACGTAATTATCCGATGCCGTATCTACCCGATCCGGCCTCACTGTTTTGCGCTCAATCTCGCCATAGGTCGCTGTGACGACAGACCGCATCAAACTCCCCAGAGATTCCGGACACGTGATGATAGCGTCGACGAAACCAGCGTCGAGCGACTGCAATAGCGTATGGAACTCCTTGGCAGCGGCGTTGCGGCAATAGTTCTCGGCAATAAAGTCGGCAATCTTCTCCAGACGTACGCCAATCGGCTCTTCGTAAATCGCATTGTATTGGTGTTTTAAAGTTTCTGTATCTACATGCGCACACCGTTGTTTTTCCTCGCGATGGGCCTTTTTCGCCGCCTTAAGTCGATCGGAAATATTTTCGCGTGCATTTAGCAGACGGCACACGGTATTCGGCGCCGCACGCGCGGTGAACGATGTTCCCGGATCCTGTGCGTACGCCAACGACGTGAGATAAAAAAGGTCTATATCACGCGCATTCGGAATATACCGGCCTGTCGCGCGCACAAAGTCAGCTCGTGAAACGTATGAGCGATTGAACGCGTCCGACTTCATTACCACATCGATTACACTGCTGTGGATGCCGAACTCACGTAACCGGTCGATAGCAGTTTGTGTGATACTGAACATGGGATGGCGGTACGGCGCATACTGGTATCGCGTGCTAAGGTCATTCCCGGAGTAGATGAAGATCATGATCTCCTCCGGCGCCGTATCAAACGCGAATTCGTAGAATTTGTGGCGATAATCTGTTTCCGGTCCCGTATCGTCTTTTGAAAGATTTCGTATCGTCGTCGTATGTCCCAGGGACTGTAATGTTTCGGACACCCGCCCTGCAAGTGGCTTGGTTGTCCGGGTTTCCAGAAACGAATCGCCAATGAAAACAACGTTTGAATGTCCTGATTCAGCGGATTCCAAGGTGTCGATCCATCCAAGATAATCGCCTTGTTTGGACGTTTGCACGCCGCAAAACACCTCACCATTGTCATTCAATCTACGATCGAGCTGTTGCTGCAGCGATATCTGGAACCGCGAATAGCGGTGTACGGCGGGAAAGGCGACTTCGATCACAAGCAGGAACATTCCTGCGAATAGACACGCAATTACCATCGCAAAAACAGACTGTAGTCGACTCTTCCGACGACTCACCAACAGCCCGAGAGCCACTGCAATAGCACCTGCAGCGAGCAACTGAACCACCACCAGCAACCCTTTTTCGCTCGAAATCAAAGCCGTGAGAGGCTGCGACGCGAGAAGCTGTGAGATTTGGATATCGACGGCGATCAGTAATATGATCAAGGGATATGGCAACCAGAACACGTTGCTTTCCGCCAGATTGAGCATGGTTTGTTTTGTCATCGATAATATCCGTTCAGTGCATCGCGTTCACGTCGTCCAGGACGCGTGGGTAGAGACGGACAATATACCGCAAAAAACCAACATCATAAGCCCGTTCCCATGTCTTCCGCGGAGCCATAGTTACGTCGCATAATATATATTATGTATAATTAAGCTGGCGGTTTATTTGCTGGTTGTTGTTTTGTATATCACTGTGTATGTTGAAGTTATGATATCTGTTGATAACTTTGTCTGGATATTCTGTTAATAAGCTGTTTATTCATCTGCTATGGGACAACAACGCATACTGATTGTGGACGATGACGAGTTGATGCGCCTGGCTTTGACGCGCTTGCTGGAAAAACACGGCTATGACACAGCGGTTGCGGCGAACGGTCACGAAGCGCTGATTGCAATCAGCGTCGGCGGTTTCGATCTGGTTATCTCCGATATTCGGATGCCGGGAATGTCCGGGATGGATCTGTTATCGAAGCTGTCGATGGATTACCCGCGATTGCCGGTAATTTTGATGACGGCGAAAGCGAGTGTCGAGGATGCTGTGGCGAGCATAAAGATCGGAGCGGCCGATTATATCACCAAGCCTTTCGATACCGTCAAGATCATTGATACAGTACGAAAGGTGCTGTTGCGTCGGCGGCATCCAACCATACGGTCATTGGATGAAACACTGGCAATGCCGGGAACGTCGTGCAGAATCAGTGGATATCGCGTGGTTTGCAAAATCGGCGAAGGCAATATGGGCGGCGTATATCGCGTGACAAAGGCGGGTGACGCGACGCCGCTGGCGCTAAAAGTGATGAAACGGTATGGCCTTACGGAAGAACGAAATACGGCAGCCGTGAAGCGTTTCATGAACGAAGTTATGAGTTATCGGCAAGTCGACCATCCCAACGTGGTCCGAATTCTGGACCATGGTTTCATCGAATCCGATAACGTACCGTATATCGTGATGGAATTTATTGCCGGGAAGACATTGAACCATGTTGGGCATCGGAATGTGCTGGACTATACGACGAAGTCACGCATCCTGAAGCAGATAGCCGCTGCGTTGACGGCGATACATGAGCACGGTATTATTCACCGTGATCTCAAGCCAACCAATATTATCGTAACCGCCGATCACGACGTGAAGTTGATGGATTTTGGTATCGCCAGGATGCCCAACTCTGACATGACGACAACGTCCAAATTAATAGGTACGCCGATATATCTGTCTCCTGAATCCTACTTGACGGCGAAAGTTGATGCTGCTTCGGACATCTTTTCTCTGGGCACGCTGGCATATGAATTTCTGCTGGGACAGCGGCCATTCGCGGGTAACACGCTTCCAGACCTTGCAGAGGCCATTCGCACATCCAACCCCATGCGGCCGCAACGGCTGCGTGCGGATTTTCCCGCCGCGCTGGAAGTGATTTTGGCGCAACTCCTGCAAAAGCAACCTATTCGGCGGCCGGACGCCGCCAGTGTCACAGAGTCCCTGGCGGCGTTCGTTGAGTCTGCAGCGGCACATGACGTCGACGGCACGGCTTCGCCGACGCCCTCCCCTGTGGCAACCGTCTTCAATGATAGCGTCACGACGTAATCCTGACTAGACGGTGGCAGCCAGGTTGCTAGAAGGGGATATTATCTCCGCCCTCGGCGTTTATCGAGTCCATCTCCTCGGCGATATCGTCTTCTGTTACGGCGCTGCCGGCTTGTTTTGTCGCCGGATTCAATGCTACAATTCGCCACGGCTGCAACGACACAAAATAGCGTGGGTCGCCATCATTACCGGTCCATTTGCGACCGCGAATATCGAAGTGCACGGTGATCTCATCACCGATTTCGAATTCGTCAATGAGATTGCAACGATCCTGGATACATTCGAATTTTATGAAATCAGGGTACTGCGGATTGTCACCGGACTCGGTTACGAATTCACGCTTTCGGAAGCGCTCCGAAACCTGCGTCATCTCGAATTTCTCAATTAATTTGCCGTTTATCTCCATAGGACACTTTCCCCGTGTTTGACGTTGATTGACGATTGTGGTATTCTTACCAGTAATAATTAACGGATAGCGGCCATCACTTTATCTGCTGTTATCCCGGATCCAACTCAACTTGTCATACCATTACCTTGTGCCCCGTTTTTGTCTACGCTGGAATGCGGATCGCGCGCATCTTTCCGGAGTTTTTGACTTATGCAAAATAGCACACTTGTTGTAATTATTGTCATCATGGCGGGCACCGTTGTGCTGATAGCTCTTGGTGTCGCAGTGTTCGTTATGTTGGCCTATAACGGGATGGTGCGGTTGCGAAACCGGTACCGCAACGCATTCGCGCAAATCGATGTCCAACTCAAGCGGCGTTATGACCTGATCCCCAATCTGGTCGAGACTGCCAAAGGGTATATGAAGCATGAACGTGAAACCCTCGAAGCCGTCATTGCCGCACGCAATCAGGCATCCGCCGCCGTGAAGACAGCCTCCCAGAGTCCCGGCGATCCGACAGCTATGGCCGGTTTGATGGGGGCCGAATCAGCCCTTACCGGTGCGCTCGGGCGCTTGTTCGCCGTTGTCGAAGCCTACCCGGATCTCAAGGCGAACGACAACATGAAGGCGCTGATGGAAGAGCTGACAACGACGGAAAATAAGATATCCTTTTCCCGGCAGGCGTTCAATGATGCCGTCACGCTATACAACAACAGCGTCGAAACCTTCCCGAATACGATGTTCGCCGGCGTGTTTGGATTCAGTCTGGCCAAGCTTTTCGAGATAGAGAATGCGGCCGAGCGCGAAGCGCCCAAGGTTTCCTTCTGACACGCCCTCCCCCTCTGCAGGAGACGACATGAGCGTCCAGACCATGGACTTCTTCGGCAACCAGGATGCCGCGCGCCGGAAAACGTCAATCCTTATTTTCTATCTCGTTTGCTCCGTGGTGTGCATCGTTCTGGCCGTGTATGTCGCTTTCGCCCTGTTCATACAAGGGGTCGCACTGCAATCTGCAGATGCGACCGCCGCCCAGCCGGGAATGTGGAATCCGTCGTTGTTTGCAGGTGTTGCGACCGCCACTGTTGCAGTCGTTCTGGTCGGCAGCTTTTACAAGATCCTTATGTTCCGTGACGGTGGCCACGTGGTTGCGGAATCGATGGGAGGAACGCCGATCCAACCGTCAACAGCCAACGTAGCCGAACGCAGGTTACTGAACGTTGTCGAGGAAATGGCAATTGCATCCGGCACGCCGGTTCCCCCAGTGTATATCATGGAAGAGAGCGGCATAAATGCGTTCGCAGCCGGTTTTGCACCAACGGACGCGGTGATTGGCGTGACGCGCGGCTGCATCGAAAACCTGAGCCGCGATGAGTTGCAAGGCGTCATCGCTCACGAATTCAGCCATATACTGAATGGCGATATGCGCCTGAACATCCGGCTGATCGGCGTGCTTCACGGTATATTGCTCATCGGTACCACCGGGTACTTCATCTTTCGCACCGCGGCGTATTCCGGCGGCAGCCGACGGCGTGACAAGGACGGAACCGCAGGGTTGGTGGTGTTGGGACTGGCAATTTATGCTGTCGGCTATATCGGAGTGTTTTTCGGGCGACTCATAAAAAGCTCGGTATCCCGCCAGCGCGAATTTCTTGCGGATGCCGCTGCGGTTCAGTTCACCCGAAACCCGGACGGCATAGCAGGCGCACTCAAGAAGATTGGCGGCTACGCCAACGGCGCAAAGATCGATGCTGCCGGCGCCGAGGCGGCCAGTCACCTGTTTTTCTGCAATGCGTTGTCGCAATCGTTCTTCGGACTTATGGCAACACATCCGCCGTTGGACGAACGGATACGTCGCATTGATCCCGCGTTTACTGAACGGGCGGCAGTCACGAGCGTGCAGCATTCCGACGATGACCCGGTTTCCCGTCTCCAGTCGGTTGCTGACAACCCGCCGATTCGGCAGGACGGGAAGATCGCGATCGATGCCGGCGAGGTCACAGCGCACATCGGAGCGCCGACATCGGATCATCTTGACTATGCTGCTGCGCTGCTGGCAGCGATGCCGGATGTTGTCGCCTCGAAACTCCAGGACGCTTATGGTGCTCAGGCACTTATCTACAGCTTACTCATTCATGACGACGCTGCCGTACGCGAAGCGCAGCTCGGTCAACTTGACCGCGGCATCGATTCGCCCGTCTACATGAACGTAACAGAATTGCTCAGCGTTATAGATCAGGCGGTGACGCCGGAAATGCGTCTCCCTCTGGTGGATCGTGCCATCCCAACATTGCGTACGCTATCGGAGCCGCAATATTACACATTCAAACAAACGATTGAGAGCCTGAGCGCAGCCGATAACACGATTGACCTCTTCGAATACGCGTTGAAGCGGGTCGTCACACGTCATCTGGATCCATATTTTGGATTATCGCGCCGCGACAAAATCAAATACTACTCGCTGAAACCGTTCTCCGGCGAATGTGCAGACCTGTTGTCTGTGCTTGCATACTGCGGTCATTCGGATCCGGATCAGGTGTATCAGGCATATCGGAATGCCCTTGTTCTTCTGGGTATTCCGGCGGCGGATTTTCCACTCCCAGACAGGCAGGAATGCGACCTTGGCAGGGTGGACCGTGCGCTGAACACCTTCGTGTCGTTGTCGTCGCCGCTGAAGAAAACGATCATACGGGCCTGTGCCGCCTGTATCGCCACGGATGGATACGTGACGATTACCGAAGCCGAATTATTCCGTGCCATAGCAGACTGCCTGGACTGCCCTGCCCCACCGTTTATCGCAGGACAGCAAATCGGCTGAGATTAAGGGACCGCGGCATCTGTCCCGTGTCCGCAAAGCCGCATGCGTTTAAACACTGGCGCCGAGATCCGGCTTGTTCAGAGCGGAAAATGACTTCCGTGAAAAGCGGTACAGCAGCTCCGATTCCTCATTGTCGAGCCAGTCGATCACACCTCGATCCCTAACTCCGGAAAACGCGAATCTATCCGCGTCGGTGATGCCCCAAATCGCGACATGCACATTGCCGAGACTGATACGCCCGGTGTCCATACCCGGCACATAGCGATCGCCGTTCACACTTAAGATCACGCCGGCGCGGACGAGATTGTAGAGAATATCCTGAAACAGCCTGACCGGAATATTGTTCGCTTTTTGGAAGGCGTCGGGATCCCACGAGCCCGACGCGGTTTCGAAGCATCGGCAGACGTCGTACACGATGATACATGCTACGCGGAAACGCGTAGCAAAGGAAATCGTGGCCATCGTAGATTCCTGAGTGTAGGTCTTGTAGTTCTGGAAGGCAAAACTGACTTCGGCGCCGAAAAGCAGGATGAGCCAGTTCATGTAGAGCCAGACCAACGAGATCGGCACCGCGGCGAACGCACCGTAGATTGCATTGTAGCTTGATACGCCGACCTGAAATTGAATATATGCCCACTGCAC
>JAJFLQ010000010.1 GCA_021772615.1 Verrucomicrobiota bacterium
GTGACCCGTACGAGTGGTAGTGTGGTAGGGGCGCCTTTCAAGGGGCGTCCCTATCCCGATCGCTTTTGGCGTTACCAGAGAGTTAATACCTTGTCGTAGCTCAGAAGCAATCGATCCGTGGTCAAGATAGTTGCACCTTGATCTCGGGCTGTCGCTACGATGATTTGATCTGCAGGGTCGCTATGAAACGGTGAAGGTAGCACCGTTGATTTGTAGGTAATGCGAGGAGTTAATGGAACCAAACGCAACTTTGGCATTTTGAACGCTTCGGAAAGCCATTCCTCCGGATCGCCGGTGATACCCAGTCGGCCTTTTTCAATGAGTTTACAAAATTCCCAAGGCGAGATCGCCGATAGCAATAACTCCTCATATGCCTTCTCATTGGTAAGCAACTCGTGGACCGTTTCTGAAAGACGGTCCGGTCGCATGTTCCACCAAATCCACGTATTCGTGTCCAGTAAGTATTTCATCCAGCCGAGCTCCACATCTCGGCTCCGAGTGGCGACACAATATCCTCTTCAAAGTCAAACATGTGACTCAACTTGCCCGGCTTCGCGTCCGTAACGTCAACACTGTAAGGTACAACCTGAACAACCGGTGCGCCCCACTTTGTGACCACCAATTTTTCACGCGAATCGGATACCTCTGCAATCGCCTTTAAGGCCTGTGCCTTAAACTCTGTCACGGTCATGCTTTTCATTTCCTGTCCTCCTGCTATATAAAATAAATATAGTCATTTAAAATGACCATTTCAAGTTTAGTGCGCGAATGCGTCAGAGGGGAGCGCAGCTCAACTCAACTCAACTCAACTCAACTCAACTCAACTCTGACGCATTCGCGCAGCCCGCGCAAGCGGTCTGCCGCCATCTGTAAGACGCGACACTGGGCATCTGTGTGTGAGGTGCGGCACGCTGAGGTTTCACGCATCGCAGTGATCATTTTTCTGGAGGGTTGCAGTCCTCTGCGACCGTATGGTGGCAAGGTGTTTGGATGCAGCGGGTAGCGGCTGGCGGGCAGGACGCCGGATAGGCGCACACAGCCAGGATGGTTATGCAACTATGTGGTACAGCTACACGTTCAAAACCTGTGCTGCCTAGAACGACAAAAGCAGGACAGGCGTTCATTGCCGGAATAGTTCATCCGGCACTGTGCCTTGTCCTGCTCTCGCGATTGAAAAAACGTAACGTCGGGATGATGCATCCACTGTGTAGTCAGTACGTTAAGATCTTGTGATCTTGATGGGGTATGTTGACAGGGGCTCAATCCGTTCGTTACTGATATAGACATTGGATGACGGGAAATGTTCCATGATTTCGGAGCTCAACAGCCCGCCCGCGCTTTCCCCTGTCAACGCTTGCCTGCGGCTGTCTCTCCCGCGACTGCCGATCTGTGGGACGGCTTAAAAAGCCACAACTGAAGTGGTGAACCCCAACAAACAGCGCAAGCACGCTGAAGCGCGAACTCCAACGCAAGACGTCTTCGCGGGGCGATTCCCAAGTCGGGATTCTTGGCTCGGAAACGTTGCTTAAGCCGTTTGGAATGCGTGTTATGTTGTTTCTATGCAATGTGGCCCTTCTGAACGTTTCCTATTCCGGAAAATATTTCAGTTATGCCGCCAGCTTGAAGAGCTGGTGGCGAATGATTTACATCACGTTTCTGCGACTGGTCAGCGCAGACCTACGGTGAATGACAGCGTTCCCCACAGCATCACCAGAACGGAATAGCTGAGTGTCTTTTTTAGTCTCTCCCGCGATATCCTCCGTACGAGATAGCAGCTCAACCCCAGCTGAAGCAGAATGCCCGGTATCACAACGACGACAAAGGATTCGCTGTTGATTCCTCGCAGATATTGACCGATACCGAGCGTTGTTGAAGCTGTCATGAGGAAGAGACCGAGATAGACCGCTCTGTTCGTACCGAATGTTCCAGCCACGCTGATTACCCCGTATCGCGCATCGCCTTCGGTATCCTGGGCTGCCTTGAGAATTTCACGACCGAAAATGAACAGAAAGGTTGCTGCTGAAGGAATGATGAGAACGTTCAGGTTTTGCGTCAGGATGCCGCCGGCAACAAACGGGTAGGACGCCAGCGCCGCGACCAAAATATTGCCTGCAAACAACAGCTTTTTGATGTAAATTGAATAGGCGATGCTTAGGACGATGACCAGGCCGGCGTACCATGTAAGACGATTGCTGATATAAAAGGTACCGACCAATCCGGAGGCCAGGAGGCCGACGGCAAGAACCAGCGCTTGTCCTCTGCGTACCCGACCTGAAGGAATGGGGCGGTGGGGTTTGTTGACCTGGTCTGTCTCGACATCGAACCAATCGTTTATGACCATGGAGCCGGCTGCAAGCAGCGCGTTGGAGATCGCAAGCGTACATGTCGACAAGACCGGTAGATTCAGATCTCGGCCGTAGGCGCCTATATGGACAGCAACGAGTGTACCGACTGCCGGCATCAAGCTCGGAGCAGGTCGTACCAGCGTGATAAACCCGTGGACCAAGGCGCGATTCACAGGACTGTCAGCCTGTCGGACTCTGGACATGCCGACTGCGAAAACGGCAAATTCGATTCATTTTTACCCGAAATCGGGTTAAGTATGTGCAATCTTTGGCACGAATTCATGAAAAAAATGCCCTCGATTTCTCAACTTACTGGGGCCGGCGCCAGAGCCCGACAGGGTGCTCGATAGAATGAACTGCCAACGGACCGGGGCCAAGATTCAGCACACAGCTCATGAGAGTGAGCGCTCCTTAATAAACGCCGGCCTATTCCCGCTATGAACATCGTACCCAATGCCTATATGATTGGCGCACAGAAAGCAGGAACGACCTCCGTGTACGCTATGCTGTCTCGCCACCCTGATATTTATGCGCCTGAATACTTGAAGGAAATCCAGTTTTTTACCGATCCGCGGTTATATGAATTAGGCGAGGCGGCGTATCGTCGCCTGTTCTCACTGTACCGGGGGCAGAAGGTTGCCATGGCCGGCGATACCAATGCCGCCATGTTCACCTATGCCGCCAAACGGCTATGTACGTATAATGCGGCATCTCGAATCATTTTTCTGGTGCGCGATCCTGTCGACCGCGCTGTATCCGCCTATCACTATGCTTGTCAGAGAGGCCTGGAAACCAGGACGATCGATGAAGCCTTCTCGGCGGAATTGGATAGGACGTGTACGTACGACTCGTTTTTCCGTAACGTTCAACATTCGTATCTGCAACACGGTATGTATTTCGAACAGCTTCGGCACTATCTCGATGTATTCCCGAAAAACCAGGTATACGTGGGTGTATTCGAGGAGTTTATCAGCAATACCGCCGAATGCATGAACAATCTGACGACTTTTCTTGGCGTTCGCAACGATATAGCCGTTCCATTGGCAAGAAAAAAGCGCACTCTTGGAGGATACCGCTCGAAGCGGGTGAATCACTGGCTTTTCGGGGAGGGCGACCATCGGCGCCTCCTGACGCAACGGTTTTTTAAGCTGCTGCCGCCCGCACCGGCACTGAAAATTCTATGCGAGGTCCATACGTTCCTTACGGTAGCAAACGCAAAATTCGCGGCACGGGCAGCGATGTCGGCAGGCGTTCGTGATCGCCTTCGAAGCCATTTCCGGGAAGACACCGCTGGACTTGCAGACTATCTGAAACGGGATCTCCGCGGTCTGTGGCAACTCTAATCTGAGGCTCATGAAATGCTACGCAAACGCCTGCACTGTTTGATTTTTCCGGCGGCTGAGGCCACGGAAAGACTATGGAGTGAACCGCGAATAGACGCCAATGGACGCGAATGCGAATGCATCGTTTTTATTGGCGTTGAGTTGCGTGCATTCGCCGCTTTCCGTTCAGTCGGTTGTGTCAAGACGGCATCAATTATGAACGTTACCTACCTCACTGCGGGTGACAAAGAGATGTGATCCATGTCGGTTCCGGGTATAAGGGTGCTCTCGCTCACGCACCAATCATCTCTTCCGCGGTCGGCGACGTACCGTACAGAATGCGATTCAAGAGACTCATTTGATCAAGAATAATGGCGTATCCAATGGGGATGACGAGCAAAATCATCAGTGTGGAAAAGGCGAGGCCGAACACATAAGAAATAATAATCGGAACCAACAGGACCGCTTCGATCGAGGTCTCGAACAGTAATGGGCACGATGAAATAATCAGCGTGATCGATGTTAGGAATATGGGTAGTAGTCGAATTTTCGCTCCCATCACCAACGCGTTATTGATGGAGTGACCGGACTTTACCAGATGCTTTATCGACTCGACGATGATGACCGAATCGTTGATGACTATCCCAGCCAGCCCAACGACGCCAAAACCGGTCATGATACTGAGCGGTACGCCCATGATCCAGTGGCCGAGAATCGCACCGACCAACGCGATCAAAATCGCCACCATTACGATCAGTGGTTCGAGATATGAGCGGAAGTACGTTGCCAGAATCATATAGATGATCAGAAGACCGATCATGAAACTGTAGACCATTCCCTGCGCCGATTTCTCGGCTTCCGAACCAAAAGACCATTCCACACCGGGATACTTTTCCTTCAGCTTAGGGAGAAACTGTGCCTTCAAGGGCTGCCGTATGTCGCTTACGTTGATATTCTTGGATCGATCGACGTCGGCCTCGATGGTCAGCGTACGCCGTCCGTTTACGCGCCAGATTTCTGTTGGCGTTCGTATCAGTTCGATATCCGCTATCTGGCTTAGAATCAGCTCATCTGTTACCTGCATCGATTGCAATTGCGCCAGATTTTCGCGTCCGCCGGGGTCGGTTCGCAGTTTGATTTTTACTTCGTTGTTTTGCCGGTAAAATGAACCGACGGTTCGGCCCTGGTACCGATTGGCAATCGACGCCAGCAACTGGGATTCGCTAATTCCCGCGTCCAACGCGTCGGCATGGAGTGTCACACGAGCGGTCAGGGGACCGGGTTCCCGGGAGCTCTTTATGTCGATGAGTCCGGTTATGTTGCGCAGATGCTGCATGAGGTCCGATTCGGCGCGCGCCAGGGCCTCGTCGTTGTTCGATCTGATATCGATATTGATGGGCACACCTCCCGGTCCTCGATCACGCGGATAAAAACGGGTCGACTTCGCGCCTGGAATCGATGGAGACATGTCGCGCCATCGATCGAGGAAGTCAAGGCCCGTTGTCCGGCGGCCTTTATCCGTTCGTATCAACTGTACGTTTACTTCCGCGAGATGAGCGTCATACACGCCGGAGGTTAACAAATAGTCCCCAATCGGATTGATGCCGTTGTTCTCGGCGGTCAGGTCTTCTCCCAGCCGGATCATGGAGGCCACCAGCTTTTCCGCCTGGCGCGTGGTATCCTCGACCGATGTGCCCGGCATCATTCGGATTTCGGCGATCAGGTGCTCGGAATCGATTGCCGGCTCGGCTTCCACGGCAATGAACTTATGGCGAATCAGCTGGTACTGGATGATTATTCCGCTGACGAACAGGATGGAAAATGCGTACCGGTTTTTGAGAAAATACCGCAACGCAGGCTCAAGGATATTGTTGCCAACGCGATTCAGGCAGGCGACAAATCGGGGTTGGAAATAATCCGCTATACGTATCAGTGGCGAAAAACACACTTGAACGGCATTCATGAGACGGCTTTCGGCGGTGCTGTGATGCGACAGGTGAACCGGCAAGATCGTCAGTGACTCCATGAGGGAAAGCAACAGGGCGCTGATAATGGCGATCGCAAATGCTGAGATTAGATCCCCCCACAACCCCGGAATGAACAGCAGCGCGCCAAAGCCGGCTACGGATGTCGATACCATCGTGGTAATCGGCCACGCCAGTTCGTCGGCCGCCGCGATCGCGGCCTTGACCGGACTCAGGCCTTCATGAAAACGATGATAAAAGCGTTCACCAATAATAATGGCGTCATCAACGATAAGTCCCGAAGCCACCAGGAACCCGATTAGGACCATCATATTGAGGTTTTGACCAGAAGCGTAAACCAGTGTGATTGCGCCGATCAGGGAAAATGCCACACCGGTTGTGGTCCACATCGCGATTTTCCAATTCAGAAAGAGGGCCAGCATAACGAACAAGAGGAGTAGCCCGATAACAGCGTTCTTTCCCACCATGGACAACGTCGCGCGTACCACGTGTGCATTGTTAAAAAACGGATGAATTTCCGCTCCCGGCGGCAGCTCTTTCTTGTCGGCATACGCATCGATCTTCTCGGTCAGACTGATCAGATCATCGTTCTCACCGGCAAATATACGCAGGACCACAGCACGTTTTCCATTCATCCGGATCACGTGCCGATCCTCCGCCGGCGCCAGGGAAAAATTCTCCGGGCCGATCAGATGTTCGAGACGGGCAACATCGCCGTTGCCATAGCGAATCGGGATCTTGCGCAACGCATCGATTTCCTGCTTCTTATAGCCACCCTTGAGGAGGATCTTCGCATTCGATCCTTCGATCGTACCGGCATAGACATCCAGATCATTGGACTGAATCTGTTCGGTGAGCGACTCTATGGTCAACCCCTTAACCAATAGTGAATCAACGGGTATGGTCAGCTTCAGTTCATGTATCGGGTCCCGGAAATATCGGATATCATCAATGTTCAGTGATTCGGCGAGTTCTGTCTTTACAGATTCAGCAATATCTACAAGTTCCGCATCTGATTTCGTCGCGCCCGAGATTCCCAGGTAAATCGCGGAGGTTTGGCTGTAGGACCGCTTCTCGACGGTGGGGCGGTCGGCATCCCGAGGCAAGTTGTCAATCCTGTCTACGGTTTCCTTTACCTTCTCCAGAACGTCGTCGATGTCGTATCTCGAATCATCGACAAAGATTCTCATATCCGCGCCGCGAGGCAGAGCCAGCGAACGAATCTGGACAATTCCAGATACCGAACGTAACGCGGATTCGATCACCTTTATGACGGCTTCGTCGACTTGCTCGGGAGTGCTGCCCTCATCATAATTGACCTGGACACGTATGATATTGGTCGAGAATTTGGGGAATCGCGTCCGATCCATGCGGGACAGGCACAACAGGCCGGACGCCACAACGGCGATTGACAAGAGATTGATGGTGATTGAGTTATGGATTCCCCATTTGGTAATGCGCATGTCGGATGTCTGCCTTGGCGAATGACGTTTAAGGATCGACGTCTTGAATCCATCGCACCTCGGTTCCTGCGAAGGCGTTCGGAAACGGATGGGTAATCAGCGACACAGGATCGCCGGCGGCCGGCAATCGGTACACTAGACCCCGTGGAATCTCCTGAATAATTTCCGGATCCTGGATGACGTGAATCAGGTGTTTGCCCGGCTCCGACGAAGGCGTGAGACTGCACAGATTCCCATTTTCCTGCACCGCGTGACGCGGTACCACGTAGACGTTGTGGACGCGATACAACGGCAGCTCGACGCGACAAGCCATTCCGGGCAACAGTTCCTCTGTCGGGATAACGCGACCGTTCACATCCCTGGGATTGTCGCGGCCGATGACCACCCGGAGCGAGCGTGACGCCGGATCCACTTGCTGATCGATCGACAGCAAATATCCGCCGGAAAACGTCTTGTCGAAATGATGATTTGTCAGCACAATCTTGAAGTCGGAGGACGTGTTTGGGGCGCCTGCCTGAGCGAAAAGATCTCCCTGGTACAGCCATTTGAAGTATGTATTCGGGATGGTTACGGGAATCGTGACGGAATCTGCCGGGCGGACCGTTGCCAATACGGCGCCGGCGTTTACCGACTGTCCGACTTTCGCCTGAGTCTCGATTATACGACAGTCAAAATTAAAACTCAGTCGCGCTGGATCACGACGATAATTCAGTATGTCAAGTTGACTCCGCAGCTGTTGTCGTCGTAGCGCCAACTCTTCGAGCGCGAGGCTTCCGGAATCGTGTTTTTGCTTCAATTGCAGATAGTCCCGGCGAATCTGAATCTGATTCTTCTCCGCGTTCGCCATGGCGATTCCGGCATCGCGACCCCGAACCTCTTCCACCAAAAACATGGCCTGCGAAATTTGCTTTTTTTCGTATAAAACCTTATTCGATTCGTAGTTTTTACTGTGCAGGTCGATTTTTTCACTCTGTAGTTGCAGCAACGTTTGTGCGACTGCATCCAGTTTCTGTAGTTCCGCAATCTGCTCCTCGATTCCTCGCCGTTCGGCCTTGATATTCCGCTCGTTCACGGCGATCTGTTCGAGCTGCGATTGCAGTCCTTGTGCTTCGTAATCGACCATGGTCGTATCGACGCGGAATAAGGGCGTTCCCGCAGGCACCGTCTGGCCTGGGTGCGATGCGGCCGCGGAGGTAATGGTACCGTGGATCTGAGTGGGTAATGTCACAACACGTGCCGGTTCCACTGTACCGCGGGCACTCCAGGTCACGTCCACGGTTTCCGGTGATACGGTCATCCCCTCGACCAGCGCGACGGGCCTGGCGGTCTTCGTCACGGTTTTTACGGACGCCTTGCGAAAGCTCGATAATGGGAAGGACAAGGCGAAAATAAGTATGATCAGCGCAACCATCAACAGACCGAAACGCTGACGCAGGAATCGCATGAAGAGGACACGCAGATAATTCGTGGTCGCAGCCACTTCGATGGTGTCGTACAGATGTTCCCGGATCTGCGGGAAGCGTTCGACCAGATCCTCGAAATCTTCTTTGAGAATCTTGCATAGAACGGCGTTGTCTGTTAGGACTTCGGCCGTGGCGCTGCGGACCTCATTCTTCAGAATCGAACGTTCTCCGAACAAGTCCCCGCGGCCGAGTGTTGCGAATGTGATGCCCTTTTCTCCGGGCGCTGCGCGAAAAATCCGAACGCGTCCGGAATACATCAGATATGCACAGTCCGCTTCATCGCCGTACTGGAAAATGATATCACCGGCCAGACACCGCACGCGTGACATCATGGCAGTCATCATCAAAATATCATCGTCGTGCAGCCGGCTGAAGATAAACAGACCTCTGGTCAACTCATTCAGCTCGGGCATAATCTGGAGATAATCGGAGGTCTTGCCTTCCTTTACGGCTTGCGCGAAATGCCGGCGGTGGTGGGGAAATTCGGATAGAAACACATCGAAATCGTCTCGGGTAAGCTGGTACAGGACGGTCGCTTCGGTGAACGAAACCGCGGTTTCCCGGCGGCGTTCGTTTGCGAAAACGGATCGCTCACCGAATAGATCACCCGGGCCCAGAGTCGCAACGGTGGTTCGGTTGCCGTGATCATCACGTCTGAAGAGCCGTATGTGTCCGTTCTCGACGATGTACGCGGTGGCGGCCGTATCGCCCTCGCTATACAGCGTGGCGAAATCAGCCGACACCTCGCGCGTCATCAGCACGGCCAGTCGCCTGATTTCGTCATCTGAGCACGGACCGAAGACGTGTAGGTTTCGAAGAATCGGAAAAATGGTCTGATGTTGGTCCATGAGCGTGCAATCCGGAACGTGTCCGTTTCCCGTGGATGCTGCCAGCCCTCAAGCTCGTGAATGACTCAGAGGCCTCACCGATTGATTACGGCCGTTATATGTTCGAGATCGCTAAACGCGATCAAGTAATTGTACTTTGTCACAACCAACCGGATCCCGGCCGTGGTGTATTCCGTACGTGCTTCGATGAATTCCGGCTGAGATGCCTGGCCGTGGTTCAATTTATTGTGCACAATGTCAAACGTACTCTTCGTGCTGTCGCAGCGTGCCTGGGACGTATGAATAGCCTGCCATAACACGTGCAGTTCCTCGACCTTGCTGCGGTATTCCAATTCGATTCTGTCTTTGAGTTCCGCCATCTCGCTTTCGAGGTTATACTTCTTCAACTTGAGTTGATTGATCTCGTTCTTGTCACGGAATCCGCGAAAAAAATTCCAGTTTACCCAGATCCCCCCGATCCACAATTCTTCGTCTTTGTAGTAAGCCGTCGTTTTTCCTTCATAGCCGATCTCGTAAACGCCGTCAATCGAGGGATAAAAACGACTTTTTGCGGATTTAAGCAGGCGGTGTGCGGCATGAATAGAATTTGACAACGCAGCGACATCCCACCGTCGATTGCGTATGTCGTCAATGGAAAACTGCGATTCGACCTCTGAGATGTCGACCAGTTCCGGTGAACCCGGATCGAGCGTCACCGGTATGTCAAGCTTCTGATTGACCAGAAAATTCAGATAATACGCTGCCTGGGTACGGTTATATTCGGCGCGCGAAAGGTTCTCTTCAACCTTGTTTACTTCCGTCTGTGCACGGAAGATGACTTCTTCGGTTGCCTGGCCGTTGGAAACCATATCCCGGCTGTACCGGAGATTCTCTCGAACGGTAGTGAATGTTTCTTCGAAAAGCCGACATATCAACGCTGTCTTGATGTATTCGTAACATGCGGTCTGTATCTCATGGACCAACTCCAGGCGAAACGTGTGCAGATTGGCATAGTCGGCGAAGTGTTTTTGCTTCTCAGCCTGATAACGGTGATAGTATTCAAGGTTAATCAAGGGGACCGAAACACGAAGTTTCGTTTCATGTTCTTCCCGCCGTATGGTATCAAAAATATGGTTGTTGATATCGGTCGGAAAATCGGTGGGATTGGCGGTGGATGCAGTAAGTTGATTGAGCGTACCGTAAACCGGATTGATGAGGTCTCCGGTAGGAACCGTGAATATCCGGCCGCCGCCGCCCCGCGTGTGCCTTGACCGCAGCCCAATTTCCGGCAGAAACAGTCCACGCGCGATGCGCAAGGCCAGAGCGCTCTGTTTGTACTCGCGTTGCTGACGCTGTAGTGCCCGATTCGATCGCAGCCCAAGGTCGACATAGTCGTCCATAGTCATGACTTCGCGACCCGTCACGACGGTCGTACTCAGTGTTGCAAGCAAGATCGAGATAGTGACGTATCGATGTCCGAGTCGTGACATGAATCACCGCTGATGTAGGATTGAGATTCAATCAATGAATCATCCAGACGCTACGGCCGGCGTCACTATTGGTCGCCGGCGATAAATGTTTCCACCGCTCGGTACGCTTCATCATCCGGCACCTGAGACGGCGGATGCTTATACAGGTACGACGCCGGACCGTGCAGAACGCCCGCGTGACCACGCTGCCTGGCCACCATCACACAGCGGATGGCGTCGATTACGACGCCGGCCGAGTTCGGCGAATCTTCTACGGACAGACGCAGTTCGAGATTCATCGGTACGTCGCCAAACAGCCGCCCCTCCATGCGCAGAAAGCAGACTTTATTGTCATTCTGCCAGGGAATATAATCGCTTGGTCCAACATGAATGTTTTCCCACGACAGCCGGTCGGCGGCAACGGACTGTACAGCTTCCAGCTTCGAGGTCGACTTCGACGTCAATCGCTGTTGATTGAGCATGTTGAGAAAATCGGTATTTCCGCCGACATTCAATTGGTACGTACGATCAAGCTCGACACCCCGACGTTTGAACAAGTCGACCAACGCGCGGTGGATGATTGTAGCGCCGGCCTGTGCTTTGATGTCGTCTCCAATAACCGGAAGGCCGGCATCTTCAAAGCGCTTGGCCCAAACCGGGTCGCTGGCAATAAATACAGGAATGTTATTGACGAAGCCGACTTCGGCTTCGAGCGCGCAGGTCGCGTAGAATTCGGTGGCGTCACTGGAACCCACTGGCAGAAAATTCAGTAGCATGTCGGCACGGGAGGTTCTGAGGGAATTGACGATATCAGCTCTCTCTGCTTCCGGATTTTTCGACAGAAGGAATCGTCGGTCCGCCGGATACGCCTCCATATGAGCGGAATAACCGTCCAGCACACTGCCCATTGTCACGGTGACGCCTGATTTCTGAATATCGCCGCAAAACACGGTGGTGCAGTTTGGTTTGGCGAATATGGCGTCACTAACATCGAAACCGACTTTTCGCGAATCAATATCGAATGCCGCAACCACCTCAATGTCGTGTGGACGATAGCCGGCGATTTCCCAGTGCATCAAGCCTACGGCTGTCTGCGGTGATTTGGCCGCATAGTAGTGCAGCCCCTGAATTAACGAGCTGGCGCAATTTCCTATACCCGCGATCGCGATCCTGATTTTATTCATAGGTTCGCGCGTCGGTGGCGGTCTGAATACATGTCTGCATGATGAGGAAGGTGGAAAGGTTTAAGATGAGCCGGCTCTCGCGATTCGACAGTGCGTATACGGAAGGCGTACTTATCAATATACGGAATTCGATGGTGTTTTCAATTTCTGTGATGTGCAAATGCCGGAGTAGTATGGTGCCGTGTTCGGAGCCGCATCTTTGCGGTGGAGAACAGACATTGCTCTCATGCGAAATTTGACAACGCTGCCAATATTGCGTACGCTTTACCCAAGTTTGTATGAAAACGCTATTGGTGTGCGTTGGCATGCCGCAATTCTGCACGGATTTCTCGACGGCATTGTCGGGTGAGGAGATAATGTCCATAGGCGGAATCGATGTATACGCTGAAGAGATCACAAGGTACCAAGTGCTCAAGAAAGGACTGCTGGGATGAAAGAAAATTACGTAGAACCGGATATCAGCGCTTATGCAGCGTATTTTGGAATGACCAGCGAGCAGGCCGAGAATTACCTGTGCTCGGTAGCGGACATTCCCGAAGAAGAGATGGCTGCGTGGCGAGACGCACTACATCGTGTCGTGGGCCAATTCAGAAACGAGAATGTCGATACCATTAACGTCTCCGAAAAGGAGAAAGAGCAGATTGGGAAGATGGCGAAAGCGTTTGGTTTAACTGACGACGACGCGCTGGCGATGGTCGCTATGGGCAAGCAAATGCTTACCAGGGAAAAAAAGGACATCGGGCAGGAAAGAGCAGGTGCGGACGCAACGGACACCGACGGTCTCGAAGGGGAGTTGCAGGACATCCTTGGCATTGATGAAAATCTTCCACAGGATGTTATTGATCTCTACCGTGACGCGAAGAACGGTGAATGGAATCCCCGGACGAATAATTAGAATTGGCGTACTGTGGCTTTCAGGAATTGTCGGACCGTATCCCAGAGCTCACCGCTTTGGACAACTCGGCCACCATCATTTTGAGTTTGTATTTGAATGTGCGGGTGACCAGTTGTCCTTTTCCGGAGGTCGACAGCCTCAAATGCAGTAGAAGTCGCAATCTTGCAATTATTTAAACCTCGTAACTTGATAAACAAACCTCTAAAAAAAATCGCCTGCGAGCATTTTGTCTTGCACCCCGTTTATTGCATTGAAGAGCGGGTGTTTAATTTCTCGGCGCGATTCCGGTTCTTCGCGTTGTTGTGCGAATGCGTCAGTCCGTAGGATATGATAATCATCTCCAACCAGGAGCTTATAATGACGAAAGCCCGTGTACATGTTCTTTTCGCAACCTTGATAATGGCGTGCGGCGCCCAGGCACAGCATTCCGTAGCGCGTCAGTGGAATGAAGCGCTACTGCATGCCATTCGGAATGATTTCGCGCGGCCCACCGTTCACGCCCGCAATTTGTTTCATACCGCGATCGCTACGTACGACACGTGGGCGGTCTACGACCAAACGGCGGGAACGTTCCTTCTCGGAAAAACGGTTCATGGATTCACCAGCGACTTCAACGGCATCGCTGCGCCAGGAGACATCACGGCTGCACGGGAAGAGGCAATGAGCTATGCCGTCTTTCGACTGCTCTCGCACCGATTCGCCGGTTCGCCCGGCAGTGACGTTTCGTTGCCCGCGTTCGCTGCGTTGTTCACCGAACTCGGGTATGATGCCGGGTTTACCTCTGTCGATTACAGCGGTGGCTCTCCCGCCGCACTGGGCAATTACGTGGCGCAGACGCTGATTGATTTCGGCAATCAGGATACCGCAAACGAACAGAATGACTATGCCAATCTCTTCTATCAGCCGGTCAATTCGCCATTGGTCACGAACTTTTCCGGCAATCCGGATTTAACGGATCCGAATCGCTGGCAGCCGCTGACATTGGATATCTTCATTGATCAAGCCAACAATGAAATTCCATTCAATACTCCGCCGTTTCTGAGTCCGGAGTGGGGATCCGTTGCACCGTTTGCACTGAAGCAGGAGGACTTGACGGTGTACCAGCGCGACGGCAACGCGTACCGGGTTTATCACGACCCCGGCGCGCCGCCGGATATAGACATCGTGACCGCCGGCGGCTTGACCGACGAGTATCGCTGGAATTTTGAGTTGGTCGCGATCTGGTCCGCGCACCTGGACCACACAGATGACGAGACCTGGGACATCTCCCCTGCATCGATCGGCAATGTGCAGTCGTATCCCGAGACCATCGCCGGACTGCGGTCATTCTACAATCTTATCGACGGCGGCGATAGCGGGATCGGACATACTGCGAACCCGCATACCGGTCTACCCTACGTCCCCCAAATGGTCAAGCGCGGCGATTACGCCCGTGTCCTCGCCGAGTTCTGGGCTGACGGCCCCGATTCCGAAACGCCTCCTGGTCATTGGTTTACGATCTTGAACTACGTAAACGATCATGCGGAATTCGAAAAACGATTTCGCGGGGAGGGCGCGATTCTCGATGATCTGGAGTGGGATGTGAAGGCCTACTTTGCCTTGGCGGGTGCAGTGCACGACGCCGCAGTAGCGGCCTGGGGCGCAAAGGGCTGGTACGACTACATTCGTCCGATCTCGGCGATTCGATCAATGGCCGCTCGCGGGCAACGCTCGAATCCCGCGGCGCCTTCATACCATGTCGCCGGCATCACGTTGATCGACGGCTATATCGAACTGGTTGACGACGACGATCCACTCGCCGGCGACGGGAATGAGAATGTGGGAAAAATTAAGGTGAAGTCGTGGAAGGGCCCCGATTTTATCGCCGCTCCCGAGACTGATGTCGCGGGTGTCGACTGGATTCTGGCGGAGAATTGGTGGCCGTATCAGCGACCGACATTCGTGACGCCGCCGTTCGCCGGCTACGTGTCCGGGCATTCGACATTCTCACGCGCCGCGGCCGAGGTCATGACAGCGCTCACCGGTGATGCCTTTTTCCCGGGTGGCATGGGCGAGTTTCACGCTGGGATGAATGATTTTCTTGTCTTTGAAAAAGGTCCAAGCTCCGATGTCGTGTTGCAATGGGCGACCTACCGCGACGCGTCGGACCAATGCAGCCTGTCGCGGATCTGGGGGGGCATTCACCCGCCCGCCGACGATATACCGGGCCGCTTAATGGGCATTGAGATCGGAATCGATGCATTTACGGCGGCTGAAGCGTACTTTGTAGCCGATGACGCACCGCCGACCGCGACCAATGACACCTATACCGTTCAACGGGAACAGACACTGCAAATCGGAGCAGACGAAGGCGTGTTGGCCAACGATACCGATCCCGAAAGCGGTCCGCTTTCGGCGGCGGAAATCAGTCCGCCCGCGCATGGAGCGTTGACTCTTTCCGTGGACGGTTCGTTCACTTATACGCCGGACAACGGCCATGTCGGTGACGATGTGTTTGGGTATCGTGTCACTGATTCGGTTGGTAAAACAGCGGCAGGTTCCGTGACGGTCATTGTAACGGAGACCGCTGATGCTGACGAAGACGGGCTGCCGAATGCATGGGAACTCAAATATTCCGGCAGTCTCACCGGCCTCGATCCCGCCGGAGACGGCGACGGTGACGACATCCCCAATATCATCGAGTATCGCGCCCAGCTTGACCCCGCAAGCGCCAATCCCGATGCGCCGATTTTGGTCTTGCGTCAGGGGTGGAACCTTATCTCAATGCCGGTGTTGAATTCGCTCCAGACCGTCGACACCGTACTTGACGGTACCACTGTTGGGACGTGTTGGGCGTGGCGCAACGCCGCGCAACGGTACGAGATCCTAAGCGGCGACAACGTATTTTCCGGGAAGCGCGGCTACTGGGCATATTCGTCGATCATCGACTACATCGAGACCGAATGATTTTTGACTAAGCCGCGCTTTTCGTCGAGACGCAACTTAGGCAATTAATTGTGCGGATTCCATAAATCACGAGTACCACTCCAAGTAGCAACATCGCTGTTTCTGATAATGTGGGCACTGATACTCCGAAATCGGGTTGTGAGCTGTGGTATACGGGACCAGCATGGCCGTGCATTTCCCTCAGACAACGGGAATAATGTCTCGAAAGCCTCGATCTCAGCGGTGGAGATACCACCCGGCGTTGACAACACGTTCCAGCGTACACTCTCCGTGCCTTGCAACTCAGCAAGTGCGGTCGGGCGAACTCAATTCAAAGATAACGTGTTTACTTAACGACTTTGGAGGCAAATGTTACGAGTTGCGATATGCAAAGTCACGGCGTCCTTGCTGGCTCGCGCAAGCTGTATTCCGAGGTCCTCGAACATTGATTAAACGTTCGATTTCCGGACAGTTTCGGTTCTGTCGAAGTCATCAATGCGGGTAATAGGTGTCTACGCTACTTGCCGGGAACGGGCGAATGTTCGAACTGTGGCCGCAGTTGGAGTAGCACAGCTTATGTGAAGCTTTACATAACACAGCCATCCTGGCTATAGCGGTCGCGAATTACACAGGCAGGATGCCTATGTTACTTGCCAAATCGTGCGCTTATGGCACAGCGGTCACAATTTGAACACGCACTCGTCGGGAACTCACTTCCCGGCACTCGATCATTTCTCCAGCAAGAAATCATGGCCCGAAAAGTCTCCCCAAACAAAGTCACGCAGCCGTTTCCACAGCTGATCGCCTGCCTGTGTCTTCGATCGTTTGAAAATACTGGTTTCAATCTGTCGAATTGTTTGTCGTCCCTTGCGTCCGGGCGGTATTTTTGCGATCCATAGCTGCCCATCTTTCCACACCTCGATAGCGGGCTCGTCGCTGACAATCGTGTAGTAAGATTCTCCAAACAAACACGATGCTTCGCGGGCGATTCGGGTAAAGTCGCAAGAGAGTTCCGGTGTGTATATTGCGTAAACGTTCGCATAAACATGGGCCAGGCGCGCCAGCCAGGCCGATGTCTCTGTTTCAATGAAGAAGTCACCTGCACGGTCGCTAGTCGCCTCAAATAATACCGTTTGGCCGTCCTCCGGACATCTTCCCACAGTTCACCTGCATTCCTGTTGAAAGCACGAATCTGTGCTCAATACAACGGCTTGACATCATCTTGTTTTTGGTCGCGGGGATACACCACTAGAGCTTTACCAGCCAATCAAGCCACTTCACAGAGGCGGCCGCGCATGGTATTGAACGTGTATCCAATTTGGCGTATCTTCAACGTTCTTGCGCAACCTCGAAGCCCTTTCGTAATCTGGCGGATGGAGCTTTACTCCCCATTGGGGCAATGAGAAACAGCATAAGCCGAAAATCTATGAGTACAGAACGGGGCAAATGTTCTGCAATGGTCACATCCGCAATACATGAGGTCTTAACGAACCACGCATTGGCACGTCCCGACGCCAATGCGATCATCGGTGACAACAGCCTTTACATAACCTATAGCCGGCTATCCGAACAGGTTCAATCGCTGGGACACCGGTTAAGTTCCAGAGGAATTCAAGCCAACAACCGTGTAGCCGTGATACTGCCGAACGGTCCGGTAATGGCAGTGGCGTTTCTTGCGGTATCATCATTTGCTGCCTGTGCGCCGTTGAATCCCAATTACACAGTTGATGAGTTCGAATTCTATCTATCCGACTTAGAAGCGGATGCTGTGATTGTCGCCGGTGATGTCGTCGACAGTGCAGTCAGGCAAGCTGCGGATCGACTGGTTGTCCCACTATTCGAGATCGTGACGTCGTCGCGTGAGGGACAGATCGTCATCGAATTGCGACATGATGGCTCCGAGATACCGGCAGTAGCGCAAGCGGCGGCATGTGAAGACATAGCGATTCTGCTGCATACTTCCGGTACGACGTCACGTCCCAAATTGGTCCCACTGACGCAGGGCAACATCTGTGCATCAGCTCGAAATATCATTCGCGCACTCGAGCTTTCCGAGAATGACAGATGTTTGAATGTCATGCCGTTGTTTCATATCCACGGTTTGATCGGAGCCTTGCTTTCCACGATCGTATCGGGTGGGAGCATTGTCTGTACAAGCGGGTTCGATCGCGACCAATTTTTTTTCTGGCTTGACGCGTTCAAGCCAACCTGGTACTCGGCGGTACCGACGATACATCAAGCCATTGCAGGTCAATGTGACGAGACCGATTCAAGGGGCGACAAGCATTCGCTGCGCTTCATTCGTTCTTCGTCGTCCGCGTTGCCGCCGAACTTGTTCAGGCAATTGGAAGCGCTATTTGGAATTCCCGTGATCGAATCCTACGGAATGACCGAGGCATCTCATCAGATGGCCAGCAATCCGTTGCCGCCGAAACAAAGAAGACCGGGATCAGTGGGATTGCCGGCAGGCCCCGAGATCGGCATCATGGACGCAGAGGACCAGTTGCTGTCGGCCGGAGAAATCGGTGAAGTGGTGATCAAAGGGCACAATGTTACCAGCGGCTACGAGAACAATCCCGAGGCGAACCGGCATGCGTTCAGCAACGGATGGTTCAGGACCGGTGATCAGGGGTATCTCGACACGGACGGGTATCTTTTCTTGTCGGGACGTCTCAAGGAGGTCATTAACCGGGGCGGTGAGAAAATCTCACCAAGGGAAATTGATGAGGCCTTGCTGGAGCATCCGAATGTGAACGTTGCTGTCGCTTTTGCGATTCCCCATGCGACCTTGGGCGAGGATATCGCAGCCGCCGTGATCCTGAAGCCCGGATCAACAACGAGCGAATCCGAGTTGCGCGAATTCTCCTTCAGAAAACTGGCGAATGTTAAGATCCCGAGCACGATTATCATTGTTGATGAAATCCCGAAGGGACCAAGTGGCAAACTCAAGAGAATCGGACTGAGTGAGCAATTCAAACACCACTTACAGGCGACGCTTCAAACGCCGGAAAATGACTTGCAGACGTTGCTTGCGAAAATTTGGCGTGAGGTTTTGAAGATCGAGAGGATCGGAATTCATGACAATTTCTTTGTCCTGGGCGGCGATTCCATAACCGCCACACAGGTCTTGTCCCGGATCCGCTCGCGACTCCGACTGGAGTTTCCGCTGGACATTATTTTCCGTGAACCCACCATTGCGGGATTGGCGATCCTTATTGAGAGATCAGAATTGCGCGAGGACGAATCGACGTTAGAGTTGGACACAATCAACAAAGTAAATGAAATGGAGCGTCAGTTGACGATGTAAGACGAATCCTGGAAACCTGGCATAAGCCCGATGCCGTGTGCTTTTAGGAATATTTCATGTCGCATTCATTTACGTTCACAGCTTCGATGTATTTTCTTGCAATATCTTTCTACCCATATGGCTGCTTTGATACGCCGTAATTTTTTACCGATTCGGGTGTTGCTCAGACCGCACAACCACTATGACCTGCGCGACCAAAATTGAACAAACGTTGGTTCTCGTTGAACAAGCGCTCCGCGAAAAAGAGAGCTACGCGGCGATTGAAATCCTCGGTCGTCTGGAGCCTCTTCTCGCAGCGAAGGTATACGAGAACGCACAATTGCAACTATATTGGAAGCGGAAGGATGTCGCGGGAATGATCGCGATGTCGCGTGCCGGTATCCAGCATGCTTTGACGGCGCGGCAACATGCCGCCGATGTAGTCGACGTCGACGCACTCGGTGGTAGCGCCAAGACATTGGCTTATAACCTGGCGTCATTTACATGGCCCGGATGGAATGAAGACGGTATCACTCTAACGCTGTCAGATACTGCCGTCGGCCTTGATGCAGCGCGGCTGAATCTACGCCTGGCAGAGGAGCTGGACCGACCGAACAAGGCGAATGCGAATGCGTTATGGCTCTTGGGTGCTCATGAAATAGCGGCCGAAATGTATCACGCAGCGAGGAAAGCCTTTACGGAGGGACAAACGTACGCCGTCGATTCGGGTGAAAGTTCTCTTGCGCGAATGCTCGAAGGGTACGAACTGTTGGCAGACGCATTGGAGAATGATGACAGCGCACGCGCTCAATCCCGATTCGACGTCTTTGTATCAAGACTCATGAAGGAAGATTCACAGCAATGTCGGCGTTACGCGGCTCAGCTATCCACGGCATTTTCGGTATTCAGCAGGGGCGGCGGGTAGGTGCAATCCCCGCGTTTGCGATTGTGGGTGCCAGCACGGTTGGCTGACACGGACGTGGAACCCACGATCCCGTATCGCAACGGCTTGGGCGCAACGTCAAGACGGCAGAGGAGGGCATGTGAGCACAATGAAACGTTTTCTTAGGCGCAAAGCAACCTCTGACGTAGCCGACGTATGGATTGTCCAGTTGAGTTGTTTTGGAGGAGCTTTGGTTATCTTTGTATCCGGGGTGTTGTCACTGGTCCGTCTGGAACTCTCGGAGTTACAGCTTGTTTTCGGCTTGTTACTGACTCTGACTGTTTTCTTTCTGGCAGTAATACTTGGCATGGTTGCCCCTTTGGTTGTGCGGAAATCACTGCCACGCGTTGGAGCTGAGTCGGTTCGTCGACGACGCCGTGACACGGTGTGACGAACAACGCTCGGCCGGCTACCGACAGATTTCTCGATGTTCGGCATACGCGGATGACCTCGGCCAACTGAACCGTGTCGAAAACCGACCTGCGTTGACATCGGCAAGCAAGTCGCGGTTTGTACCGGAGATTAGCACGACGTCGCTGGACATTGGCTCCCCCGGACTGTTTCAGGTTTATGGTTGCAACGGCCCGGCCCGGAGCTGGCCGTCGTCGCCGATAGCTTTCACACCAAGCGGTTACGGCGATTGCTGCAGTCGGCGGATCGCGGTCACGTGCTCGGCTTGGGCCTGCACGAGATCAAACTTTTTGAAAGGCAACCGCGACGCGCTCGATGAAATTGAGCCGGCGCCGGGTGTACCGATTGTTCACACCACCCCTCGAAGGTGCAACTAGGCCAGGCTCAGTTCCAGCCGGTGCTTCACCTTTTCCCAGTCGGGCATGACAGCGTCCAGCATTTGGTAAAATTCCGGGCTGTGATCATAGTGCTTCAGATGGCAAAGTTCATGGACCACGACATAGTCGATGCATGCCTTTGGCGCCTTTAGCAACTCCACATTCAGCGCAATGATGCCGCTCTCTGTCAGGCTGCCCCATCTCTTTTTCATCGTTCGTATCGCTAGCTCCGGCCGCGGCAACGACAGTCCGCTAAACTTTGGCCAGCATCGGTCTATGCTGTCACTGAACTGCGCCGTTGCCTTCGCCAGGTACCATTGCCGCAGCAGCTCCTTGACCAATTCCGGCGACGCTGGATCACGGCAGATGATGTAAAACCGTCCGCGCAGCAATTTGACCTCATTTACCGGCCCTGTGGTAATCGTTAAGCGATAGTGTTTGCCTAAATACAAATGCGACTCGCCGCTGATGTAGCACCGGGCCGGTGTCCTCGGCGCAAACTGCCCAAAATAAGCGATTTGTTTAAGGATCCATCGCGCTCGCTTTTTGACCTTCTTGTCAACCACCCCTGCATCCGCGTCTTGCGGTGCGGTGACAACGACTTCGCCATCAGGGTGAACAGCAATTTCCATCGTCTTTCTCGACGTGTGCAGCACCGTAAAGGCAATTGTCCTGGTTCCATAGGTAACAGACCTGCGGACTCCGGTTGCGGATGCCGACGCGATCACTGAAAACTCCGATGCTGCGCCACCTGTAACACTTTCTCGATGATGGCGTCCATCTCATCCAGCGACAGGTCGACGCCTCTACCCGTTCTTAGCTCGTCGTACAGGTAATCGTCGATCGCATTGGTCACCCGTTTCTGCGCATCTTCGTCGTCCCAGAAGTGGACCTTGTGATTACCGACAATGATGGTGTCGATGGCGATTGCAGTGTCAGCGACAATACCATCCAGCGTGTCTTCGCTCAGGTCGTGTTGCGCGAAGAACGGTTTGAGAACGCCGAAGTACGCCATCGCGTCGTCGTTGCCGGTCAGCTGCTCCGGCACGTCGTCGTGTACCTTGCCGGCCACCTTGTCGCGAATGTCCACTACCGAGTTCAGGTATTCCAGATCGGAGATCCGCTTGGCCCGAAAGTCTTCGATCGCACGTTGGATCAGCTTGGAGAATTTTGTGTAGAACGCCGGGTCTTCATCCATTTTTTCGGTGATGGCGCGCTTGGTTGCGTGGGCAATTGCATCCGCCTTCGACGCAGTCGTGCGTTTGACCTGATAAATGCCCTGATCCTCCTTCACTTCCAAAAATGAGGCGTCATCAAAAATATTGACCGGTTCGTTGAGCTGGATGACTTCGTTCGCCTGGATATGCACATCCAGTAACTTCTTGATCTTCGGCTCGTAGTCGCGGTAGTCAATCGCTTCCGCATAGCGCATCTTCACGGCGCTTTTCAGCGCCTGGAACCTGCGTAGGTCGGTCTTGTACCGCGACAGCGTCGACTCCTCCGTCTCGGAGAGAAACGTCTCCGACGACAGGGCGATAGCCAATGTTTTGGCAAACAGATAAAGGCGGCAATAGAACTCCTCGCGGATTTCATCGTCGGCCAACAGCACTTCGTAGGCTTCTTCGTCGTACGAGTGCTTGACCGTCCTAAACAGATCCCAAAGATCCGAATAGCGTTCCGGCAATTTACCGATCTCATTGTTGATCGAGGACAGCGTCCCGACCACGTCCGACTCGTCAAACCCCTCAAAGGCGCTGTACAGCGTCAACGCTTCGTCGAGCTCGCCAAGGATGTTCGCGTAGTCCACGATGAAGCCGAATTCCTTGTTCTCGTGCAGTCGGTTGACTCGCGCAATCGCCTGCAGCAGGGTATGCTCTCGCAACATCCGGCACAGGTACAGCACGACGTTGCTGGGCGCGTCAAAACCGGTCAGCAGCTTGCTCACCACGATCAGAATTTCCGGTTCGGCGCCGTGCTTAAACTGGTTGATCAGCTGCTTGGTATATTCCTCCTCGCCGCCGTAGCGCTTCATCATCTTTTGCCAAAACTTCACCACATCGTCCGTCGCTTCGTCATCGACTTCGTCGTAGCCTTCGCGCGTATCCGGTGGCGAGATGACCACTGCGGACGACACGATGCCAATCTCCTCAAGGTGTGCGTGATACTGGAGCGCCGCCGCCTTGCCGGGCGCCACCAGCTGTCCTTTAAAGCCGGTCCCCTGCCAATTGGCGCGATAGTGTTCGCTCACGTCAAACGCCCGCATGTAAATAACCTGATCCGCCTTGTTCAGCATCTCGGCGCGCGCGTATTTACGTTTCAGATCGGCTTTCTGCTCGTCGGAAAGTCCCTGGGTATGGCGCCCAAACCACAGATCCACTGCCGACTGGTTCTGCGTCATCTCCACGTGGCGACCTTCATACAGCAGCGGCACGACCGCGCCGTCCTCAACCGCCTGGGTGATCGAGTAGTACGGCTCGACCAACGCCCCGAACTTGGTGAAATTGTTCTTCTCCCGCTTCAACAGCGGCGTGCCCGTGAAGCCCAGATAGCAGGCGTTCGGAAACATCTGCCGCATGCGTGCCGAAAACGTGCCGAACTGCGTCCGGTGACTTTCGTCGACCAGGATAAAGATGTCGGCCGAGTCATCCCGGTACCTAGTCATGCCGTAGGCTTTGTCGAACTTGTGAATCAAGGTGGTGATGATGCCGGATTTCTTTTCGCAAACCAGCTCCAGCAGGTTTCGGCCCGAGGTAGCGCGATTGGCTTCCAGGCCGCAGGCGGCAAAGGTATTGCTCAACTGCTTGTCCAGGTCGTCGCGGTCGGTTACCAGCACAATCCTGGGAATCAGGATGCTCGGATCAAGCGCCAGATTGCGTACCAGCATGACCATGGTCAGTGATTTCCCGGACCCTTGCGTGTGCCAGATCACCCCGCCTTTTCGCGCCCCCGATGTTGTGATCCGCTGCACACGGTCCATCGTTGATTTGATCACGAAATACTGCTGGTAGCGCGCAATCTTCTTGGTGCCGCCGTCGAAGACCGTGAATTTCCATGCCAGCTCCAATAACCGTTCCGGCCGGCACAGGGCGTAAAGCAGCTTGTCCTGTTCAGTCACCAGCCGCGCGGGATTGCCTCCGGCGGCCAAAGGGACGCGTCCCTCTGAACTCCCGTTCTCCTGCTGGGGCAACGCGGGCGTTGCCCCAGCAGACAAAAATGAGGTTCCAAGGGGAGTGCGCTCCCTTTGGCCGCCAGAGGCAATCTCGATTTCAAGGGATCCATTGACGAGTTGAGCGAGTTTGGTGTGCTCGCGTTCGCCCGCTTCCATTTGCGGCTCTCGCCACTTGCCCCAGAACTTGGTCGCTGTCCCCACTGTCGCATAACTGGCGTCGTTCTTGTTAATCGCCAGCATCAGCTGCGCGTAGGTAAACAGCTTCGGGATATAATCGTCATTCTGATTCCGGATCGCCTGCGAAATCGCCTGCGCCACCTCCACCTGCGGCGACTTGCACTCGATCACGCAAAACGGTATGCCGTTCACGAACAGCACCAGGTCCGGGCGCGCCGTCTCCGTGCTTCGCGCCCGCTCGACGCTGAACTCCTCGGTCACGTGAAACGCATTGCGCTCGGGGTTCCGCCAGTCCACGTAGTTCAGATTGAAGCTCTTGGTGTCGCCCTCGATCACCTGCTCCATTGCCGAGCCCAGCGTCAGCAGGTCGTAAATCGCCTCGTTGGTCTTCAGCAGTCCGTCGTACTTGACGTTCTTCAACTTCTCGACCGCCGACTGGATGTTCTCCTCGCTGAACAGGAACTCCCGTCCCTTGTAACGAATCCGATTAATCGCCTTCAGCTGCGTCCGCAGAATGCTCTCCAGCAAGACGTTCGACGTTCGCCCCTGACGCTGCCGGAGCGCCGTCGCCGGCGACAGGTACTCAAACCCCATCGCCACCAACAGTTGCAACGCCGGGATTTGAGACAGCTGGTTTTCGCTGGTCGGGAAGTTAGTCATTGTCCCCCCTGGGAGCGCGAAGCCCCAGCTCCGCATCCGTACGTCCGCAACTGCTCCACCGCCAGCTTGCCGGGGCAGCGCAAAGGCCGGCTTTTACCGGATTGTCATGAATATAGGCGATCGCGGCTTGCAGGTGCGCCTCGTTTCGGATAAATCGATCCCAATAGTCCGGCATCCAAAACCTGGGAGCGCGGAGCCCCTGCTCCGCATCTTGTCCCGCATGTTGTCCGCTTGGAATATTCAGCCCCAGCTCCGCATTGCGCGCCAGCGCCCAACGCCCTGTGTACGATTTCCACGACTGGACAATCCTTTTTAGCTCAATCAACGGCTCTATCAACACATGGACATGATTCGGCATAATGCACCAGGCCATGAGCTTGTATTTTTCCCCATCGAATTTTAACAGGGTGTCCTCCATCACTTGCGCTACCTGCGGATGGCGCAATGCACAACAACCCATTCCTGCGTCCAACCAATCCTCTATTTTCTTACGCTCCTCAACCCCGGGAGCGCGGAGCCCCAGCTCCGCTCCCTCTCCTTCAACTCCTTCAACTCCTTCAACTCCTCCGCGCCGTTGTGCATCCCCCCGCTCCGCTTCACGCGCCAGGCGTTGCTCCCGTTCCCTTTTTAGCTCCCGCAGCTTTTCTTGCGGAAGGCAATCGGCCAAGCGAAAGGTAATCGATTGCAACAGTCCGATACGATCACGATGCGGCAAATACCCGCGCGAGTGCCACTCTTGTTTGTTTATGAGGGGCTGAGTATGGCCAGCGTCTTTGTGGATGCGGAGCTGGGGCTCCGCGCTCCCAGGAGATGCACTCATCGCGGCACGGCTTGTTAACTGAGATTGGGTGGTCATTCCATAACCTCCCAAAAGCCTTCTTTTCGGCCGCCTACCCGACGAAGGAGGCCGTCAGCCTGTAGTTTTTGGATATTCCTTTGGACCGATCGTTCGGTTATGCCGATACGTTCCGCCATCTCAGGTATGGTTATGGATGGCGTTTCCCGACATGTATCCAGAATCTTTCCCGACGTTTTCCCGACGTTTTCCCGACGTTTTCACCGGAGCATGGCTCAGCTCCACCGCGACGCCGCCGGAACGTTCCTGGAAGGTGGGCGTGGGCAGTCCAGCGGCCTGGCACGCTTCAGAGATCTTCTCCACGCCGCGACCCCATGAATCGATATAGCCCGCCTTGTAACACACGTCGGCAATGAGCGGATTCCTTGGAAAGGATTCGTGGACCTGAAAGAGCTGCTCAATCGTCAACTCAACCGGCAGCGCGCCGGCATTCCACAGCGATAACTTGTCATCAAACACCTTCAGCTGCGTCATGCTGCCCATGTAGTTGCGGTGAACCAAAGCATTCAACAACATCTCGCGCAGGGCCGGTTTCGGATACTCCAGCTCCTCAATGCGATGCAGGCCTTCAAAGCGCACCGGTTTGATCAGAAACTTCTTCTCCAGCTGCTCCATCACGTCATGCAGCATTTGAAAGAGATTTCCCTCGCACACCTCCTGGAAGCGCATGTCGACCACACTGTCGCCGAAGCGCCCGATCTTCACGAACAGGTTCGCATAAAACGCGCCGGGATCCCTGCAGAACAACACCACCCCCGCCCGCGACAGCCCCTCCGGCGTCAACAGACGCAGCTTTTTCAGCACCTGCTCCGTCGACAGTTCGGTCAGGTCCGGCAAGCGACCGGCCCTGGCCGCGTCTTTCTTGAAGCGCTCAATCGCCGCGTCGTCGATGTCATCCAGTATCGCTTTTTCTTCAATCACTCGATCCCAGGTCAACCCCATTTTTTTGAGCAGAAATTCGGTCAGCGCATGGCCCTTCAGTTCCTGTTTGACGCTCCCCGAGCGCCAGTAGTACGAGCCGCGTAGTGAAATAGGCACCGTCGACGGCGTCACCACAATCTCAATGACGTCCCGGCCGTCCTCGTGCAGCAAATTGATCTCCGGCATCAGCCCCAGATGATCGCGGATCTTGTTCGGCAAGTCTTCCAGCAACTTCCTGGCATTCTTCAGGCCGACCACCTGACCGGCATCATCCTTGCCAATATAGATCCGGCCACCCAACGCGTTGGCAAAGCCGCAGATCCACTTCAGATACTCATCCCGCCAAGCTCGCTTCCATTCAATATCTTGCGCTTCTTTAGTCATGGGTGCTCCTGGGAGCGCGGAGCCCCAGCTCCGCTTCCGTGCATCCGTATCCGCTTCCCAGCTCCGCTATTCCGTGAGTGTGACAAGTGTGCGCAGCTGGGGCTACGCGCTCCCAGCGCTTCCACAATATCGCAACTGCTCCACCGCCAGCTTGCTGGCGCAACGCAAAGGCCCGCTTTTACCGGATTGTCATGAATATAGACAATCGCGGCTTGCAGGTGCGCCTCGTTTCGGATAAATCGATCCCAATAGTCCGGCATCCAAAACCTGGGAGCGCGGAGCCCCAGCTCCGCATGTTGTCCGCTGGGGATATTCAGCCCCAGATCTGCATTATGTGCAAGCGCCCAACGCCCTGTGTACGATTTCCACGACTGGACAATCCTTTTTAGGTCAATCAACGGCTCTATCAACACATGGACATGATTCGGCATAATGCACCAGGCGATGAGCTTGTATTTTTCCCCATCGAATTTTAACAGGGTGTCCTCCACCACTTGGGCTACCTGCGGATTCCGCAATGCACAACACCCCATGCCCGCGTCCAACCACATTTCGATTTTAATGCGCTCCTCAACCCCGGGAGCGCGGAGCCCCAGCTCCGCTCCCTCTCCTTCAATTCCCTCAAATCCTCCGCACCGCTCGACGCCCTCCAGCTTCGCTTCACCCGCCACGCGTTGCGCCCGTTCTTGCTTTAGCTCCCGCAAATTCTCCTGCGGCAGGCTGTCGGCCAAACGAAACGTAATCGATTGCAACAGTCCAATTCGATCACGATGCGGCAGGTAGCCGCGAGAATACCACTCCCGACATAACTCGGAAGTAGGGGGATACGTGATGCGCGTAAGGTTAGCGGGGCGGAGCTGGGGCTCCGCGCTCCCAGGAGATTCATTCATAGCTTTTCACTACCTCCGGTTTTACTCGCCACGCGCCGGAGAGCATTTTTTGCATGAGGCCGCGCTTTTGCTCTCGGTAGCGCTCGGCCAGCTGTTTGAGCAGATTGATTTCGCGATCTGCGTCGCTTAGGGCGTCCGAGATTTTGTGCTGCGTGGCAAGGTCAGGCAACGGTATCTTCGAGTTCAAAAGCTCGTCAGGGCTGACGCGTCTGGCTTTTCGCTGTCCTTTTGCCAGTCCAATTTGCCGACTGTAATAGGCTGGACGGGTGAGGTAGTAGAGCAGCCACTCTTTTGAGACGTCATTGGAGATGTCGAATGCCGGCAGGTCAAGCGTCGATTCGTAGCCGTCCAAGTCTTCGGGGATGAGGCCGAACGCACCATTTAGAAAATCGAGCTTGCTGTAGATGAGCTGCCCCTTCCTTCGTGTGTAGTATTTTGTGGTTGCGCTACCAATCCGCTTCTCGTCCTTGGCAATCACGCCTTTGCCGTAGAGCTTGACCGTCAGTTTTCGCGCAACCGCGCCATCGGTTCCTGATATTCGACTTTCCGTCAGAAAGGATCCGAACTTGACTGATCGTGGTGAATGCGAAGCGCGTGGATTGAAGCGCATCAGATTGTTTTGCAGGGCATCCAACCGCTTTTCTTTAGCGAGGATAAGTTTTTCGGTTGTGGTGATGGCGTCGTCCCAGGTGGACAGCAGGTCGGCGATTGCCTTCTGCTCGGGGAGCGGGGGGAGGAGAATGGGTAATTTGTTCAGCGTTTCCTTGTTCAATTTGTATCTATTGGCACCCTGTCTGCTCAAAAAATCGGTTATGTTTCGGTGCTCGAAAAACTTATGAAACCAAGCGGCGTCACATTTTTCCGTCGAAGCAATTATGTGAGCATGGTTATTTACATTAAATCGTCCGCTGACAAGAATCGTCTGAGTCTTTTCAGTTGGTTTGAGAAAGTGATCTCCATCCTCGCCAATCAATGCGTATCTTCCGTCAATGAGAAATTCATTGATGTGATCAAGAACTCCTGTTGGTCCGTAATACGGATATTCCCCTTGAATTTTTTCTCGATCAGAAACACTAATCGGTTTTCTTAAATCATTTCGTATCCGGCAACTATCGCCAATTCGGGAGAGCTCCCACGTACTTGGAATAGTCGATATCCGCGCTTGCTTAAACAATAAGTCGTAGGATTTCACCCCTCACCCTCCTGGCGAGATTCAACCGACCTTTCATCGGGGAGCCCGCAATCGTTAACCTTCGTCTTTTCATCCGAACAGATACAGCGTTCGAGCGTACTATCATTGCTGACCTGCCAAGGCGCATGCGTGGTACGCTGCCGCGGAGAGGCTGGCGTTACGTACGGCTCTAAATCGGTCGGCCATAGTGTGTCGACTACTTTGTTGATGCCAACAAAATGGTCGATGGCGATCAGCGCTAGCGTGGGCAAGGCCCCTGGGAGCGCGGAGCCCCAGCTCGGCTGTGCCAGCCGCCTCGCGGCTTGTGCACGCGCCATTTGCGGCGAGAGGCTGCCGTGTAGATGTCGCTTGAGGAAGCGGAGCTGGGGCTCCGCGCTCCCGGGGACCATTTTTTCCACGCGGGAAAAATGGTCGAATTCGTCTTGTCCTGACTGTTCGCAAGCCGTAATGGCTTTGCGGATAACACCCTTGAACTTGTCCCAGGTCGCGTAATTCAGGACCACTTGAAGCTCGCGCGCATACCAGAACTCGACGTCGCTATCCCGATGTTGCCGTACAATCTCATCAAAGGCATTTGTAAGCGTATTAATCGTGACTCTATCCATTATTCCCCTCCAGAATCGAGTTCTGGTCAGTGGTGTTGATTTGGTTGGCCAACGCTGCAATTCGTCGCAGAGGCGAGAGCCCGAAGGCATTTGCCCCAGGCCCATTTTTAACCCTATCGATTTCGATAGGGCTAAAACGCTGAACCATCTCGTGCATCCCCACGAAATGGTTGGCACTGCGACACGGAACGCGCAAGCGCCCTGGGTGCGCGGTGCCCCACCTACGCAGAGGGGTTGACCGGGGGGCTGTG
>JAJFLQ010000091.1 GCA_021772615.1 Verrucomicrobiota bacterium
GGAAAGAGACCGACGAGTCCGACCACGCCGACCACGGCGATGACCATCGTCACGGTAACCTCGAGCATGTTAAAGTTGAACGTGCGTTTGATGGATCTGGAGCGAGTGGCAGTTTTCATTGTGTGCTTCCTTTGTGATTGTGCTGTGATTGGATGTGTTCAACTGAATAAGTGGATCGCAGTGTAGTAGCACCTGAATGGCCAATATTTCTTATTGATTCACAAATGACTTATTTCAAAATCGTTACAAAATTCCATAAAGGTTTTCCATGGCACTTAAATCACTGATTGCAGCTGTAAATCGATACGAATGACCGCAAATTTACACCGTCAGTGTATGAACGTGACGATCGCGTCGTGACTGAAAGTGGACATCTCGTCGCAAAACTGCGTCTGTGCCATTTGGCGCGACTCAACCAGAACGAATACGAAACGGTTGACGCCGCATAAAAATGTCTTATGTTGTGGTCTGTATCCGTTGTGCCAGGGTACATTTCTGAGATGCAGACAGGCGCCGGTGCACGCTGACGAATACCTGCAGACAGTATTGGATTGGAGACACGAATGGCCGAACAGGAATTGGGATTTAACTTCGACTGCGATGACACAGCCGTGAATCAGAAGATTGATGAATTGGAAACAATCGATGAAAAGTCCGCAGGCAAGCGCACTGACGCCACGGCAGCATCCGCGGCGGAACTCGATTTCGAAACGTCGCTCAAACGGCTGGAGGCGATCGTAACCGACATGGAAAACGGCCAACTCAACCTGGACGATACGATGAAGCGATTCGAGGAAGGAACGAAACTGGCGAATTTCTGCACTGCGAAGCTCGGCGAAACCGAAAAACGAATCGAGATTTTGATGAAGGACGGCCAGGCCCCCGGCTCCTGGACCACGATCGACGAGGGTGCCTGACCGAGTTGGCAACTCGTGTAGATCGAAAAAAACGCTGTGGCTAAATCCGCAGATCCTGCTTGCAAGGTATCATCGCGGGTTTAGGTTCTATGCGATTTCCGACTTACGGCGCGATTCATTGCATACCGTGTTCTTCTGGTGGGGTTCCCGAGCGGTCAATGGGGGCAGACTGTAGATCTGCTGGCGAAGCCTTCGAAGGTTCGAATCCTTCCCCCACCACCACTTTCCCAACGTCCGTATAGAATCCAAGTGCAGACGACCCGGCTTAACCGTTGCCCCTGGAAGGGGGCGAGTGACGGCTGCCAGAGGGGCGCGGTATTGACGTTTTACTCAGTTACTGAAGTCTGAATTGTGGGCAAGCAGTCGGCCGATCAACTTTTCTCGCGCCGCTGGCGCAGGCCGAAAACGACTACGACAATGCCGAAACCAATGAGGCCAAGTGTGGATGGCTCGGGGACGGGGCGACGTACATCCACCTCAAGTCGCGGGTGACTCTCGCCCATCGTGTCGCGGAGACCAAACGTCAGCATCACCGGAGGCGCGGCTTTCTCGTCGGCCAGTTGCAGCCGAATCCCCATGTGCGTTGCATCGCTCTCGATCACAAGCGAAGTGAGATAAGTGGTGACGTCGATCTTGTGTGTCATGATCCCGGCCGGAACAGTGAACGTGTCGATGACAGTTGCCTGCACCATTGCGTCGTCCGCGGAGAGCCCATCGGTCGTTGGGAACCCGAGCACCTGCACGGTCGCAGGCGACCCCAGTCCGCCAGCGGTGGTAAGACAGAGACGGGCATCGAAAAGCTCGTTGGCTCTGGAAATCTGAGGGAGGCTCTTAAGTTCGACTTTAATAATGCCGCGCGCCAAACCTCGCGTTTCCGAATGGAACGCCTCGATAATGGTCGCTTCTTTCGAGCTTACGGATTCGAATGTACCGTCGCACGGCATCGCGTCGACAATCGTGCCGGCGTTTGACGCGCGAAGCGTCGTCCGAGCATCGATGGATGATGTCGCTGCGACCAACAGCAATACCATACAGATTGATCTGCTAATATTCACGTAATTCCCTCCCGAATCAGTGATGAGCTATTGATCTACTGGTGAAACCCGGCCACAAAGCCTGTTGGGCACGTACCAATCACCACACCGGCCGTCAACCGCCGAAACACAGCGACTCAAGTGCAACAAATGCACCCGGTGTGTTATTAACATAATCAGGAACGTTTTGATTTTCAACTTTTCGAACGATAAAGCTGGGAATTCACGTGTGTCATTGCGGCAGACGATGCGATGCAATCCGATCGGATGCGTGGCCATGAGACAGCGCAACCGATTTTGAGGCATCATTCTGATGGCGTCCCATATTGCAATTCAACGGCAACGTAATATTTTGCGTTCCGACCGAAAGGATCATGCGGATCGTCTTCGCCGCACGTTGGGCGACGCATACAAGCAGCTCATTACTCCGGAGGGGTGGTCGAGTGGTTTAAGGCAGCGGTCTTGAAAACCGCCGTTGGCGCAAGTCAACCGAGGGTTCGAATCCCTCCCCCTCCGCCATTCTTTAACACCAAGATGTGCCGGAAGCGTAATCCTGATCAATGTCCTCTTCCCAAGCTCGGACTCGACGTCAATTGTGCAGCAATAATTTTTGGCGGATAGTGGTCGCCTCGGCGGCTGTGTTGGTTATGACGTATGCCTGCCACGCAAGCGGCGACCAGAAGGAACGTTTAGCGTATGAAGCGGACATCCGTCCGATAATCGAGCAACGTTGTCTGCGGTGCCACAAAAGTCGACTGTTCGCGCAGGGCGGCTATCGCATGACGTCGTTGCAATCGGTCATTGAAGGCGGTAGGTCCGGCGCCGCTGTAATTCCTGGAGATCCGGAGAAAAGCGCACTCGTCGATCGCATCACACGCAAGGCGAGCGATCCGCTGCGCATGCCGCCAATCGACGATGGCGCACGTCTCGCCGAAGCGGATATCAAACGCATTGTGGAATGGATTCGACTGGGAGCGGAGTAATATGACGTAAAGGCGGGATGCCTCCTGTTGCTAGTACGTAGCACAGCGATCTTCGCTGTAGCTCCGGCGTCGCGTCGTGCTCCTTCCCGTGCCGCGACGAGGCCCTCTCTGACATTCGGGTGACGCACTAAAGCGTAGCGCCCTGCATAAGCTCCTTCAGGCGCTGTGGGTCCTGTGCCGTGGTTTTGGCCACAAAGCCGCGTTTGTGTGCGAAGTGTACATCTGCACAGGATAATAGTCTGGTGAAATCGAGTCTCTGATCGTCATTGTAGCGGGACAGACCGTACCCGCTGCCGCGGCGATCCGGGTAGATCATGCCAATGACATTGGCATGATCATCGAGGGATTGGATAAATCGCTCAAGCCCTGCCGATGGTTCCGACGGCAACGGATCGGTTCGCGGCATGAACAAGACCCGAAAGTCCCGGCCATCACCGGTCACCGGCCAGAGTTCGGCATGTGTCTTAATATAAGCGAGGCGTGCGCGCAACGACGTCACGTACTCCACCAGTTCGTCGCCGACAATTTTCATTACCTGCCAGATCGGCGCTGCCGGCTCGAGTCTTTTACTTTGTCCAAACCGCTTTAACAGTGCGATATCGATTGGTGAGGCCAATTGATTTACAACTCTGGACGGTGCACCAAGTCGTCGGGCTGTTTCCCGCCCTCCAAGGCAATCGAAAAACTCTGCAGGCTCAAGCCAGTCGCAGAATTTCTTCGCGTCCTGGTACAGATCATGGTGCTGCAGCACCAGCGACAAAGCACAGGTCGGCGGGTGCGTATTCGAAAATTGGTGGTGGTCGAAATTCATTTTTTCGGGTTCATGTCGATGGCCAATGTCGACAACACATACCCGTGGATTCTCCAGCTCGTCGTCTGTCGGATTGCGGCGATGTATGGCTACCGGCCAATAATGCAACAACAGACTGCAAGCAAGGAAGTCATCCTTGTGCGCCCCGCCGGAGTGGGTTATGATGTAATCGATCGTGTTCATGGCCTTCAGTCCAGTATATTGGCGCCGCCATCGTCAAGCTTTCCCGGGCGCCGCCAATAGGAATATTGCGGGGTCCACTCGCTCTCACCCAATCCGGCAAGACCTAGCAAGCTCCACATTGAGCAATAGATGTCTCCGGGTCCGAATACGCAGGTATTCTTGCGGTAGATGTCATCTCCATCGCGCTGGTAGACGACAGCGCCCGGCATGTTATCGCTATCTTCAAGTACCGTTTGGTCCCGTATATAGTCGCTGCCACCATGTGACGCGAGCCGAAATCGCCAACCGCGCGACGTCGCGAATCGTCGTTGCACAGCCGGCGAGTCCTTCGACACAAGCACAACCGACATTACCGACTCCAAATGCGGAATGAACCCGTTAAACCCATCGGCCCAGAGCGTGCAGTAGCGGCAACCCTGGCCCATATTGTGGATCAAGAGCAAGGTGCTATTGTCGCCAAACAGGTCCAGCAATGTGACGTCGCCCTCAAGCGTAGCGAAGGCATAATTGTGAACCTTGCCGCCCCGATGCGCCCGACGCAGCTCATTGAGTTTGATCGTTTGTTCATAAATCTGACGTTCGAGTTTTGCGATTTCGTTGCTTTGCATGGTGGTTCCTTCCACATTGTGACATAGACGTTCGGTTATAAAATGACATTTCGAATGTTGACCTTACAATTCATGGATTGCAAGTGTATAAGAACGAGTCCGGGCGATTCGGCGACATCATGCCATCGCGTTCGGACTGAACGTACATACAGGACTACCTCATGCTGCATATCGTCATTGACGCCGATTCGTGTCCCGTGAAGCCGGAGGTCTATCGGGTTGCGGAGCGCTACCACGTTCCAGTCACCTTGGTGGCGAACGCGTGGATGCGAACCCCGAAAGAAGAATGGATCAAGCTAGTGGTCGTCGGGACCGACTTCGACGCGGCGGATGACCGCATTGTCGCGATTGTGCAAGCAAGCGATATTGTGGTTACTACCGACATTCTGCTGGCGAATCGTTGTCTAAAAAAAGACGCTCACGCGATCAGCCCCACGGGAAAGCGGTTTACCGAAAGCAACATTGGAATGGCCGTTGCAACGCGAGAGCTGATGAACGAGATGCGCAATGCAGGAGAAATAACCGGCGGGCCTCCGCCCCTAACCAAACGTGACCGGTCCTGTTTTCTCCAGCAACTGGATATATTAATCCAATCCACCAAGAACACGAACGACCGGTGACAAGGGCCTGGCCCTATCCATACGCAACAGGAATTCAATCCCGCCCTCCTCCGCTCTTGCGGGCGTCGGCACCATTTTTGTAACAACGAAAATGCTTGCGGCCGGCTAATTCTCGTCCATGTCGCTATCGGGCACCGGCGCATCGGCGTCAACCTCGCTAAGCGCCGATGGTGCCTCTCCGGCATCGACCGCATCGCTGGCCGGCATAACGGCGTCGCCGCTGATACGGGCTAGTTCCCTCTTGAAAATGGGTGGCAACTGATAGGCTTTCAGGTCTTTGCAGATGATCTTATGCTCTTCATTGAGGACGTAGATTTCCGGTGTGATGTCGATGTGATAGTGGGCATAGTAGCCGCTTTCGAATTTGGGATCGATGACATTGTGCCATGACAACTGTTCTTCCTCAATATAGGCCTTCCAGGATTCCTTATCTTCATTCATACACATGGCATAAACGTCGACGCCGCGATCTTTCCATTCGTCATACAGCGCTTTGAGCTTGGGCGTCTCTTCCTGGCAATGGCTGCAGTCCACATTGTAGATATACAGGATCTTTATCGGCGCTTCGAGGTCGTATAGGGCGACGTACTCGCCCTGGTCATTTCGAGCCCGAATGTTGCGGCCGATCTTTCCCAGCAGACTGGGACGCAAGCGTTTCATCAGCGCCCGGGCCTTGCGCACCTCTTCCGCGTCGAACCGGTCTTCGTATTTCTTGCTCAAATACCGTTGGACCATATGCACGAATATCGCTTCGCCGCCCATAAATTTTGGTTTTCGGTATGCGAGACAGACGTAACTGACCACGTATTTGAACAAGTCCTCGTTTTGTATCACCTTTGCGACAATCTCGTCGGCGGCTGCGATGACATCGTCTATCCGCTGCGTTGTGAGTTTTTTGATATACGTATCGAGTTTGTTATGGAAAACCGGTGTCCGCAACATATCCGCGGATGTGAAGTCGACATGATCCCAATAGTGTGCCTTGTACACAGCCAGTTGTTTCTCCTTGTCAATTTCGCCGTCTGGCAGTAGAGGATAGGTCAGTTCGGGATTCTGTCCGGCAAGCTTGAAACGGGTAAAAAATGCATCGGGATGGTTTTCTGCGAACGCGGCGATGTGGTCATGCCGTTGCTGAATCAGCACGTTGATCTGCGCCTTCAGTTCGGCGACATTCGGATCGTCCTCCTCCAGCTTCTCGATTTTTTTTCTGAGCTGCCGGAGCGTCCGATTATACTCACTCTCGTACTTCCGATTTTGATAATAAAGCTGATTTTCCTCCGAATCCGTGACCATGGTGTTGACAATGTCGTTGACCTTCGAGGACATCGAAAAATGCTGATTTTTGTCCAGGAGAATTTTGATGTTCTTCTTTTCAGGGAGTAATAGGTAGTAGAGACCGGTCTCGAATCGCTCGTCGTTTTCGATAATAATGCGTTCTCCCGTCGCCTCGAAGGCTGGTAGCGCGAGATAGTTCTGCTTGCCGAAAATTCCCAGAAATTTGCAAGATCCTCCTTTAAATCCCTCGACGTCAATGATGATATGGCAGCCCTTACTGACCGAATCGCCGGCTTCAACGATCGGTTCGACGGTGTCATCGTTGTCGGCGACCAACGTGCATGCAGCGGCCAAAAACAGTGCCGCAATGAGATGGGTGAATCGTGAAATGTCCATATGTCGAATATCGCCCTGATTCGCTTGATTGTCATCCCGGCAAATGAGAATCCTGACCATAATTCCGAATACAGTCGATGATGCCTCAACCCGATTTCGCGTTGTGCAGTACGCCGCTCTGCTCGGGGCGGAAGGCTTTGAATTCGATTACGTCAATCGAAAAGCGATCACGCAGGAAGCGTTGCCGCGACTGAATGATTATGATGTGATACTCAACAACCGTTGTTTGTTCCGCCGCACACAGATAAAGCGACTCCTTCTGTCCGGGATACGAACGGTATACGATTACGACGATGCCGTGTACACCCGTCCCGGACGGCCGCACTCGCTCTTTACAGCCATACGCGTACAGTCGCGTTTTCGTTTGTGGGTTCGGCACGCGACGGTGGTATCCGCCGCCAACCGCGTGCTCGCAGATTATGCCGGACGTTTCCGCCAGTCGGTTCACGTCGTACCCATGGCGCTTGATTTGCGACACTGGCAGCCGCGATCGCAACCGGCGCCGGACGCGGATACCATCACGGTGGGATGGATTGGCTCGCCTGTGAATCTTCCGCAAATCGAATTGCTGGATGCACATCTCAATGCTTTGTGCAAGAAACATTCGAACGTGAAACTGGCGATTTTCTGCGGCACGCGACCGGCGATGACATGCCCGTTTGCGTACCACCCATTCGCCGCAGATGCAGAGCGCGATTTCGTGCAGGGTCTGGATATAGGGCTGCTTCCGCTTGAAGAAGACGCATATTTGGCAGGGAAATCGCCGATCAAGGCGGTTCAGTATCTCGCCTGCGGCGTGCCGGTGATTGCCAACATATTCGGCGGAACCAGGGAGATACTGAATAGCGAAACCAGCCTCAAAGTAGAAAATGACAATTGGTTTTCGCTCCTGGAACAGCTGATCACCGAACGCGGGCTTCGTGAGCGTCTTGGTCAAAACGGCCGCGACTTCGCGTTGCGGCACCACAACCTACACAAGACGGTCCATCGCTTTCGCAGCCTGCTTTCCGGTGGAACGGAATGACCTTTGCTTATCAGATTCATTATCGTATTAACGCCATAAAGAGCCGCGGAATCGACATTATTGCCTGAGAGCGTCTGCACGGGTGAGCTCGCTGCGAGGCATGGCTCCGGATTCACTTAATGGAACTAAGCCTACCTATGGAAACAAAATCCGGTTGGATTTTGCTTTTTTCACGCGGTTTCGCCACCCAACCGTGTTATGGCCTGCTTGACGGCGTCAATGGCGAATTGAAGAGGAGTTGTAATCCTCCTTAATACCTTATTCGCTCGTCGCGGTTTTGAAAATACCTTGCCGCTGGAGCGAGCGGCGGCTAGACTGTCGCGAACTTCAGTTGCTTCAATCCGACTGAATCGTTGTTCAAGGCTGTCGCATCCGTCTAGGAGCACGTCGAGATAAGCGGGATTTTTCAAATTGCATGCCAGCGGGGTGTCCGGAAGCATCGCATTCAGACGTTTGGCGCTCAGGTCAAGGCCGGTCCGTCGACGCTCGCGGCGACCAAGGTCGCGGAAGAAGTGTTCCATGATGTTGTTGGTGCGTTGCGGCTCAATAGTGCGGACAACACCGTCGGCGGCAGTGACGCAGAGTGGTTGGCGAAAAAGGCCGTCCCAGTGGCGGTCGATCTGTTCGATCAGTTTGGTGACTTCAGTGCGCGGGGTGACGGCATTGTCCTGTTCGAGCTGTTTCTTGAAGGCAGTGAATGCGACTTTGACTGAGGTTGCATCAATCGGTGCATCTGGTTGATTCAGACCGCCGGCCGCGTGCGGTTCGGCGATACGCATGATTCGTCGCATGTCATCGAAAATGGAGGCATTTTGGTCGATTGATTCGGCGAGCTGCGTCAAGCGGAAGTCGTCGCGAATTTTGATCAAAGGCTTGAGCAGTCTGTTTGCAAATTTACGCTGCTTGGCACAAATCATTTCGTTGCGCACAACTTGAACAGCTTTGCAGACCTGTAGCAAGTGCCTGTAGAATAACAGCCTGGATCGATCAAAGGGGAAGCCAAATCCATCGCCCTGCCGCTCAGCCTCAAGCGCGGAGAAAAGCAAACCGGCGAGCAGACCTTGGTATGGAATGGAACTGTGTTCGTCGGCTGATTTGGTTTTATTTTCGATGCCTACAAGGAACTGTTCGATTGTTGCAGCGTGGGTAGTCAGGTGCTGTGCGAACGCTGGTTTTAAGGCGTTGAGCCTGGTCGTGATTTTGTGGCTGTCAAGCTGTGCGGAAAAGCAGTGGTACTGCGTCTTCATCATGTCGTTTCCTGCGTCGCGCAGGAAGTGGAAGTGACAGATGTATACCGGCACGCCGGAAAGAACGGTCTGCAGGGCACTGCGAATCGAGGCGGCCATATCGCAACCAACCGCAAGCGGTGGACCGTATCGCGTAACAATATCACGAAGAAAGGCCGCCACATCGTCAGCGGTCTCGGTTGGGAGCTTGACATTGAGCAGTACCAATCCGGTCATTTCATCGATACCCGAGAGCATCTTGCGACTGGATTTCCGGCTGGTTGAGTCTAGGTGAAGGATGTAGCCGCCGTTGAGGGCGAAGAGCTTACAGAGCGCCGGAGCGGCCTGCAGATGAGCAATGCCAAGATAGGCCACGAAGCGCGCTGCAAGTTCGCGCACTTCACTTTTCGAAACATGGACGTTGCTGCGGGCCAGCATGGCAACTGTTTCCTCTGCGGTACGCTGCTCGATCAACTGTGAGCGACCGGCCCGAATCATCACATCATAGCCGAAGTTGCAGCCTGCGGGAACCAGTTCGGATAGTTCGTCGCTGCGTACGGCTTTTGCGTCGCACTGCCGGCAGGACATCACCGTTTCACGGGCCGTAAAGGCACCGATGTGCAACGTGACAACTCGTCGCCGATTGGTTTTTAGAACATATAGCTTGGCTCCGCAATGAGCACATGTTGTAGTCATCGATCGAAAGGAAAAAACCGGACAGAGATTGCGACTGTCGAAAAAGGTGGATGTCGACAATGCACCATGACATAGCTCGACATACTTCTTCCACGTTACAACGACATCGAATTGGCCGTTTTTTTTACGAGGTCATGGTGAACAAGTAAGTTTTCAATCTGTAGGGCTGTGACCTTGATCCCTGAGGCTCTCAAGGCGTTGGCCAGCGCCTCCGGCGTGCTCCTCGGATGACGAATCAACTCGGCAAGGACGAACACTGCATCGGTGCTTGACGGCAAGTCGATTCCCACTTTTTTCTCTGTCCCCCGTCGATATAGCTGCTTCTCACGGATATTTGGATCGGCGGCAAACCAGACAAATCGACCGTCCACTTTTTTCCGGAAGAGGGCAGGATGATGGCGAAAGTGAGCTAAGAATGATCTTGGCAATAATCCTAAAATCTTTCCGAGTTCAGCGGCGCTGTAGCCTTCCTCAGCTGAGGTCAGAAGGTGAACCAACGTTTGCACAAGGTTGCCATGCTCTGAAAAAAATACCCCTTGATCGCGCCACAGTCCATACTCGTTAAATCGAGGAATGTCAGCAAGGGTGTAATACTGCCCATTCTTATTATAGCTGGTGTAAGCGCCCCAACTTACCAGTCGTCTCCGCGCCGTCGAGACTGACATTGCCAACCACGCGCTCAGTTGAGAAATCGTAAACACCTTCCTTCCCGCCATCGCTCTTCTGACAATTTGTTTCTCTGTTTGGATCATTTCCGCCCTCCGTGATTAAGTATATGCACAATCCTTCCATGTGACATATACTTTGCCACTCGGGTCTAAAAAATAAACCGGTTTCTTGGCTAATAACCAAAAAATCGGCTTATCTGGCCCCCGTAGTTAGTTACATATACTTTATCAAGTGTTCCAGCATTCTCTTAATCCCCGCCGACACAAACTGTTACAGAATCCAACCTCATTTTGTATCCATAGCGGTCCAGCTTCCAAATGAAATGATGGAAATCTATGGCGCTGAAAACGCTATCAAGGTTTTCAGCGCGAAGTAAACGTATGGCGCCGTCGATGTCCTGTGGCTGAATCAGTGGCGATGTACACTGAAGAAACGCAACGATATGTACGTTTATATTCTTTTGTTCCAGATAGTCCAGGAGATGTAGAATTGCCGATTCACTGGCTGCGGTATCGCCACTTATGTTTGCGGGGCGATGGACGATTTCTGCGCCGGCTTCTCGGGATATCGCGGCGATTTCATCGCTGTCGGTCGATACGAAAAGGCGATCAATCGATTTGGCACCTAACGCTGCTTCAATGTAAGCGTCATATGTAGCCATCTGCTCTTTTCGTCGGTCCGGTGGCATGGTCCTCCTGATTTTAACGATAGACTCAGGAGGGTCCAATGCAAACACCGGAAGAACGTTGGCGGCACTGGGAGCCGCTGGTAAGACAGT
>JAJFLQ010000092.1 GCA_021772615.1 Verrucomicrobiota bacterium
TCCGATTTCTTTTGGATTGATAAGACGACTAATTAAGGAAGTCGGGCGGTTCTCGGACATAAACTGACGTTCGGCTTCGGCTGGGGATAGTTCAGGGAATACATCTTGAATGAATTTCTCGACGCTATCAGTGCGCGTGGGGCCAGGAAGTACCGAATTCACAGTCACCTCTGTTCCTTTGGTCAATTCCGCCAATGACCGTAAAATTCCTAATTGCATGGTTTTTGTCGCACTATAGTGGGCTATTTCAGCCGCTGGGCTAACACCTGATTCACTTGACATGAATACCACGCGCCCGTGCCCTCGCTTCAGCATGCCTTGAAGATAATGACGGGCAAGACGGACGCCACTCATAATGTTATTTTCAAAACGTTTTTGCCAAGATTCATCGCTTTCGTCAAAGAATCCAACCGCTTCGTAGATTCCTAAAATATTGACAAGGATATCGACTTCCGTGCAGGGGCGTTTCTGCCGACAAGGTTCAGCGAGAGAAAATATACTGCTGCATCCCGTGAACTGGCGTGGCAATGGTTTTTTCCTGCAGCGACGCTGACCAGGGTGCGAGACAGCGATGCGTTTCGTCGGTATCATGCCTACCCCGAACATGTGACGGCAACCATCAAGAAAACCGTCCGAATGCTTGGAATTCCCAAACGCGTGACGCCGCATACCTTTCGGCATTCGTATGCCAGCCATTTGTTGCAGGCAAACATCGACATTCATACAATGCAGGAGCTTCTGGGGCACAGCGATGTCGCAACGACAATGATCTACACCCACACGGTTCCGAGCAGCACGGGGAAAGATGCTGTCAGCCTCCTGGATCTGCGGAGGTAGCCGTCGAAAAGTGCCGGACCTTGGCCGCATTTCCCAAGAGCATTCTACTGCGAGGCTACATGTACTTGAGCAGTGCGGTAATGGTGACAGTCGTCGGGTGAAAGCCGGATTACGCCTGGACGTTGGTGGGTGAACGTTGTGAAAAAAGGGAATGCACGAAAAGCAGAAAATAAAACTGGCCCGCCTCCCCTGCGGGAAACGGGCCAGTTATGGGGTGCGTGTTCGAATTGTGCAAGAAGGATTATTGGAGGGCGAGCGGCCTCGCGAGCCGGGTACCGAATCGCGGGCGCTCAACAGAACCGATGTCCTCCCATTACGTACTGAGTTCCGGTCTCCTCGTCAGAGCAGCTCACGCAGCGTCGGCTCGATATCGTTGTGGCGAAATACGAAACCCGAATCAAGGAGGCGGCGTGGCATCACCCGCGCGCTTCCCAGCAACAGTTCATTGGCCATATCGCCCATGGCGATGCGCGCCGCGAAACCGGGCACAGTGAATAATGTCGGACGCCGCAATACCGTGCCCAGGGTCTCTGTAAACCGTGCGTTGGTAACGGGGGCGGGCGCCACCACATTCACCGCGCCGCCCGGTAAGGCGGCACCGATCAAGTAGTACAGCGCCCGGCACAAATCCGCTGCCGAAACCCAGCTCATATACTGCTTGCCGTTACCGATTCGACCGCCAAGCCCAAGCCTGAATGCCGGAAGCATCATCTTCAACGCACCACCGGCACGGCTGAGAACCACGCCCAGGCGCGCATGGATGACGCGGATCCCGGCCTTTCGCGCCGGCTCCGCCGCGGCCTCCCAGGCCACACATGTGTCGGCCAGAAAGCCCGAGCCGGGCGCCGACCTTTCGTTCAGTATCTCGTCGCCGCGGTCGCCGTAATAGCCCACCGCGGACGCGGATATGATCAATTCCGGGGGTGAGGCAAGTGCCGCCAGCGACTTGCTCAATAATCGCGTTCCATCCACACGGCTGCTCTTGATCTCCGCTTTGACCGACGTTGTCCAGCGGCCGGATGCGATATTCCTTCCGGCCAGGTGCACCACCGCTTTGAGGCCATTCAATCGTTCCGGCTCTTCGATCGTCGTGCAGGCGTCCCAGTATACCTCGTCCGGCGCCGTCGGCCGGCGTCGGACCAGCCGCAACACCTCATGACCCGTTGAGCCGAGATGCTCCCGTAGCGCGCCGCCGACCAGGCCGGATGCACCGGTAATGAGTATTTTGTCCATGGCCTACCAATGCCGTCGTAATTACGATTGAATAAAGCAAGTGGTGTGATTTTCGGCAGTTACCTGTACGCCCTGCCACGTGAATCATTGATGTTTTAGGTCTCGTTTTTTTCGCGAGTGCGAACCACGCCGCCGCATCTCTTCTTCGGGGGGCCGTCGTTCAAGTTATCCGATAGCAAAATGTACCAATAATGCCCGTGACTTGCCAGACGCCGTTCAAAAAGAGGGTCAAAAACAGTTTGTCCGTCTTCTTACAGCTTTCGGCAATTTGAGATTGTGGTCTATTTGTCATATGATGCTTGTGATTCGGAATGTCTTGTTCGTAATCCTTTTCGAAGAGGCTCTTGCTACTTCCTGCATACTACGTTAAAATATAGGGAACATGCTTTAGCATCGTAATTTAGCAGTATTCACAACTCAACTCAGATTGCTGCCGACAGGTGCTTGAGTACCGGTGCAGCCTATTGAGGACGCGTTCAGATGTACGGTTTTTACAAACTCGCAGCGGCAACGCCGGTTGTCGCCGTCGCGGATGTCGCCGGCAATGTGGCGCAGATCGTTGCGTTGACGGCCGAAGCAGCAACGCAGGACGTTGCGGCCGTCGTTTTCCCCGAATTGAGTGTCACGGGTTACACCTGTGGCGACATGTTTCTGCAGGCGGCACTGCATGCCGCCGTACACACCGGTCTGGCTCGCATCGTCGAGGCCACCGCCGATCACTGCATGGTCACCGTCGTGGGTGCGCCGCTGGTAGACAACGACCGGTTATATAACTGTGCCGTTGTGATTCAACACGGCAGGATTGTCGGGGTTGTACCCAAGAGTTTTCTGCCCAATTACCGCGAATACTACGAAAAACGCTGGTTTACGCCGGGCTCCGCGATTCGCGGCGGGCGTATATCGGTAGCCGGCGCCGATGTGCCGTTCGGCGCCGATCTTATTTTTTCGGACAATCGGGAATTTCGCTTCGGCGTCGAGCTTTGTGAGGATCTCTGGAATGTCATCCCACCAAGCAGCCACCTTGCCGTAGCCGGCGCCGACGTGTTGTTCAACCTTTCTGCCAGCAACGATCTGGCCGCAAAAGCTCAGTATCGGCGGGATCTGGTGCTGAATCAGAGCGCTCGTTGCGTTGCTGCGTACGTGTATGCGTCCAGCGGTGTCGGCGAGTCGACCACGGACCTGGTATTCGGAGGTCACTGCATGATCGCGGAGAACGGCGTAATGCTGGCCGAGGGCGACCGTTTTCAGCGCGACAACCGCCTCATCACCGCCGACATCGACTGTCGTAAGCTCACGATGCTGCGGCTGTCGGAAACGTCGTATGCCGACAATCAGCCAGCGGCGTATCGCACCGTTGCAATAGACCTCGTGCCGCAGCCGGCGACGCTCGAACGCCGATTCGATCCGCATCCGTTTGTGCCCCGCAATCCCGACGATCGCGACGTGCGGTTGCGCGAGATCTTCAACATCCAGTCCGCAGGCCTGGCGAAACGGCTCGAACATATTCAGGCGACAACCGCTGTGATCGGTATCTCTGGAGGTCTCGATTCCACCCTGGCGCTTCTGGTCACTTGCGAGGCGTTTCGCATCACCGATCGGGACGTATCGCAGATTCTTGCGGTAACCATGCCCGGTTTCGGTACTGGCGACCGCACCTATGCGAGCGCGACGGCGCTGTGCCGCGCGCTGAACGTGACGTTGCGGGAGATCGCGATTGATAAGGCCTGCCGTCTGCACCTTGACGATATCGGGCACGATCCGGGTGCCCGCGATGTCACATTCGAAAATGTACAGGCAAGGGAACGTACGCAGATTCTGATGAACCTGGCAAACAAGACCGGGGGCATCGTTATCGGCACCGGGGATTTGTCGGAGATAGCCCTCGGCTGGTCGACGTACAACGGCGATCACATGTCCATGTATGGTGTGAACTGCGGCGTGCCCAAGACACTGGTGCGTTATCTCATCGAATGGATCGCAGACGCGTCGCCGTCCGATCTCGCATCCGTGCTTCGCGGCGTGCTCGACACGCCGGTGTCGCCGGAGCTGCTGCCCCGCGCAGAGGGTGGCGGTGAGGCACAGGAGACCGAGGCGATAATTGGCCCGTATGAACTTCACGATTTTTTCCTCTATCATCTTGTACGTTACGGCGCCGAGCCGGAAAAAATCGCGTATCTGGCCGCGAACGCATTCGCCGGCCGCTATACCGGCGACGTCATCGATACCTGGTTGCGTGTTTTCATGCGACGTTTTGTTGCCTCCCAATTCAAGCGCAGCTGCATGCCGGACGGTCCAAAAGTAGGCACCGTGAGCCTGTCGCCCCGAGGGGATTGGCGCATGCCGTCCGATGCATCTCAGTCGTCGTGGATCGCGGGTTTAAGCTGATTGACGATATCTCTTGATTTCCCGGTGTTTGCAAATTACCTTTCCCCTTTGTGAAAACAGTGGCGTGTTGTCACGCCTTACTCCTAAGTTTTGTATTTCGAATATGTTACAGGTTGGGGAATAAATATGTATACAAAACATTCGCAAGACATCTTTCGAATCGGTCGGGAAGGTTTCAGTATGAGTGGGCGCGGTCGGTTGGAATCACGTGTCATGGTTCCGATGGCATGCACGATTGCTATGGTTTTGTGGGCCGCTGCGGCGGCCGGCAGCGATGGTATTCAGAAACGTGAAGGCATTGTCACGGCAGATGTGGTAAGCGTCCGGGCGCGGCCCGGGACTAATTTTGAGGTGATTCACGAACTCCGTGACGGGGCTGTGGTTCAGGTCGTGAACGAGACGGACGGGTGGCTCGGCATCATTGTGCCAAACGGCGCCGAAGCCTGGGTTGCGACAAGTCAATTGGAGGATAACCGGGTGATCGGCAACAAGGTTCCGGTGTTTGCCGGTCCCGGTATGATCTACTCGATCTACGCGTCCCTGGCCAAGAATGATCGCGTCTCGATACTCGAAGTGAAGGATGGACGATGGGCGCGGATCCTGCCCCCGCCGGACGCGGTCGTATGGGTCGACGGCGGCAATATCGACTTGAAAGGCGTGAACACGCCGCCGACGATATCGTCGATCTCCAGCCAGACCACAAGCGAGGATACGCCGTTGTACAACCTCGCGTTCACTGTCAACGAGGGCGAGTACAGCTTCGAGAATTCTCAGGCCCTCACAGTCAGGGCGACGAGTTCCAATCCCACGCTCGTGCCCGCCCACGGCATCGACATCGAATTCACAGACGGCGCTGGTGATGCCGACGGCGGATCGATTACGATCACGCCTGCCGCGGACCGCAACGGCACTGCTGTGATTACCCTGGTAGTCGATGATGGCGAATATACGGCTGAAAAAAGCTTCGACATACAGGTCAAACCGGTAAACGACCCGCCGACGCTGTCGTCGATCGCCGAGCAGACGATTGACGAAGACGGCGAACTCGTTGACGTGCGTTTCACGGCCGACGAAGGCGGCGACGAGACCGAGGATCGCCAGGTCCTGAAGATTACTGCAGCCAGCTCGGATCAGCGCCTGGTGCCGAATGCGAACATTACCGTGAATTTTTCCGACGGCATGGCCGATGCCCAGGGCGGAACGATCTCGGTGCGGCCGTCGAAGGACCAGTCCGGTGAAACAATTATTACGGTTACTGCCTATGACGGAACAGAAATTACCGAGACGCAATTTCGGTTGATTGTACGCGCCATCAATGATTCTCCGACGATTTCGGACATGCCGGATCAGTCCATCAACGAAGATGAGACGGTGGCGAATATAGAATTTATTGCCGACGAAGGCGGTGGGAAGTTCGAAGACGAGCAGACGCTGAGGGTTACCGTGTCGAGTTCGAATCCGTCGCTCATCCCGCAGCACAATATCATCCTTGATTTCTACGACGACTTTTCTGATGCCAAAGGCGGCACGATGACGCTCACGCCCGAACCGGACCAGAACGGTGTCGCGGCGATCACATTGACCGTGAGCGACGGCGACAAGACCGTAGAAAAAGCATTTCGATTGACCGTGCGGCCAGTGAATGATCCGCCGGAAATCAGCCAGATTGCCAACAGTGCAACGGATGAAGATACTGTCGTAACGGACATTCGATTCACTGTCGATGAAGGCGGCGGCGCGGATGAAGACAGTCAGGCAGTCACGATCTCTGCGGCCAGCTCCAATCCGGCGTTGGTTAGGGATGACGCGATTCACATTGAATTCAGCGACGACGGTGACGCCGCGGGCGGCTATCTCGTGATCACACCGACGGCAGATCAGAACGGGGCCGCAACGATCACCGTTACCGCAAGCGACGGCGAAAAAACCGTTGCGACCCGTTTTCAGATCACTGTCAACGCCGTAAACGATGCGCCTGTGATCTCCGCTATTGGCGACCAGATCGCAGCGGAGAACGCGGTAATCGACACCATCGCGTTCACTGTGGATGAGGGCGGGGGCGCCGACGAGAACCTCCAGTCGCTTACCATTCTCGCGGTCAGCTCGAATATCGGTCTGGTGCCAAACGAAAACATACGCATCGCCTTCTCCGACGGCGCCGGCGATGCCGTCGGCGGCTCGTTGTCGATCACCCCGTTGGCGGACCAGAACGGCACGACCAATATTGTGGTGACCGTAAGTGACGGCGCTGCCATCGCGGAGTCGCAATTCGTCCTTACTGTGAGCGGGGTCAACAGTGTTCCGGAAATCTCGGATATTCCGGACCAGACGGTCTTCGAGGACTCGGCGCTGACGAATATTCCGTTTACGGTCGATGAGGGCGGCGGCAGCGACGAAGACCACCAGGTGCTGGAAGTCACAGCCGTCAGTTCGAACAACGCGATCGTGCCCAATGCGAACATACGCGTTGATTTCACCGACGACCAATACGATGCCGTGGGCGGCAGCATCACCCTCACGCCGGCGCCGGATGCCAACGGTACAGTCACCATCACCGTCACGGTCGATGACGGCGTGAGTACGGCGCAGGACACCTTCAAAGTGACCGTGCAGTCGGTCAACGATGCCCCGGTATTGTCTGCTATTGCCGACCAGACCACCATGGAGAACCGGTCCGTATCCGATATCCGCTTCACGGTCGGCTCGGGCGGCGGAAAAGACGAACAGGTGCAGCCGGTCACCGTTTCCGCGTCCAGTTCGAATCCGGCGCTGGTGCCGGACGCGAATATCGTCATCGACTTCAACGCCGGTGATCCCGACAACCGTGTTGGCGCTATCACCATTATCCCGACGGCAGACCAGAACGGCGTCGTCGTGATCACACTGACTGCCAGTGACGGCCACGAAATTGTGAGCCGTTCCTTCAACCTTCGCGTACAGAATCAGAACAATCCGCCGTCGTTATCTGATTTTGCGGACATGAAGACGAATGAAGACACGCCGATAAGCGGCATTGCCTTTACGGTCGACGAAGGTGGTGGCCAGGACGAAAACGAACAGGTCGTGACGATCGCCGCAACCAGCTCGAATCAGATGCTGGTGCCTGACGCCAATATCCTGGTGAACTTTTTTGACGATTCTCGTGACGCGGCAGGTGGAACCATCTCAATCACGCCCGCTACTGATCGATTTGGGGCCACCGTGATCACGGTCACCGCCGATGACGGTATCGCGTCGGTCCAGCGCTCGTTCGAATTGACAGTCAATCCCGTGAACGATGCGCCGACGATTGCCGGCATTGCCGATCAGTTCGTTTCCGAAGGCGCCGCGGTGACGCAGATTGCGTTTACCGTGGACGAAGGCGGGGGCGACGATGAAGACACACAGGTGCTGGTGGTCAAGGCGAGCAGTTCGAATACAGCACTGGTCGACGACAGCGGTATCAGAATCAACTTCTTCGACGATCAGGGCGACGCCGTCGGCGGTACGCTGGACATTACGCCGGCGAGCGGTCGCAACGGATCGGCGACGATTACCGTCACCGTCGACGACGGCGCCAATGTCGTTCAGGAAAAATTCAATGTGCTGATCGACTCGATTGATAATCCGCCGACAATATCCACGATAGAAGATCAAACGATCGACGAAAACGGATTCATCGAGGGCCTTGCGTTCACGGTCGACGAGGGCGGCGGCAGCGACGAGGACCGGCAAGCGCTTTCAATTACCGTGAAGACGACAAATTCACAGTTGGTGCCGTACGCCAATATCATGGTCAATTTTTCGGACAACACCGGCGATGCCACCGGCGGTGTAATCGATATAAAGCCCGCTGCCGACCACAACGGCAGTGCGACCATCACGATTGTTGTGAACGACGGGGCAAGCTCCGTGGAAGAGCGTTTCGTACTCACCGTCAATGATATCAATGACCCGCCGTATATCTCGCCGATCGCCGACCAGAGCCTCGACGAAGACGGCAGTCTCTACGGCATCGACTTCACCGTCGACGAGGGCGGCGGCGCCGACGAAGACGTGCAGACCGTAATGATTCGAGCGGAAAGCTCCAATCTCAAACTGATACCGAATGAGAATATAGTGGTGAATTTCTCTGACGATACAGGCGACGCCGGCAACGGCTCGCTGGATATAGCACCGGCATTCGATCAAAACGGCGTCAGCAGAATCACGCTAACGGTAAGCGACGGCGACAACACTGTTACGCGCGCATTCGACGTGCGGGTGAGGGCGGTGAACGATCCGCCGATCTATCAGGAGATTCCGGATTACGAGACATACGAGGACATTCCTGTCGTTGGGATTATCCTTGCCCTCGACGAAGGCGGCGGCCAGGACGAGAATGTTCAGGTGCTCAAGGTTACCGCTGCGAGTTCGGAAACCCGCCTGATTCCCCAGTCCGCGATCAAGATCAACTTTGAGGATTCGGTAAACGATGCCGAGCCCGGCACCCTGGATATCACGCCTCAGGCCGATCGCAACGGTGTCAGCACGATCTCGCTTACAATCAGCGACGGTGTTCATACGGTTCAGGAGAGCTTCGTTGTCAATGTAATTGCTGTGAATGATCTACCCGTCATTTCGCGGATCAAAGATCAGACCACGGTTGAAGATCAACCGGTCACGGGCATTCGATTCACTGTCGACGAAGGCGGCGGCGCGGACGAAGATCAGCAGCAACTGTTGGTCTCGGCCGGCAGCAGCAATCCCAAATTGATCAACGACGCCAATATTCACATCGATTTCTTCGATGACACGTCCGACGCCGGCGACGGCAATATTTCCATTATTCCCAATCCCGACCAGTTCGGGCAGGCAACGATTACGCTCACCGTCTACGACGGAATCGACTCTGCACAGGAATCGTTTGTCGTAACGGTCAATGCAGAAAACGACGCGCCGGTGATCAAAGGCCTTGCGAATCAGCGAATCAGCGAGGATGCCGCCGAAGTTCGGGTGCCGTTCACGGTCGACGAAGGCGGCGGCGCCGATGAAGATGTGCAGGTCTTGGACATTGATGTTATCAGTTCCAACACGAAGCTCATACCCGACGAAAATATCATCGTCGAATTCAACGATGACGCTACCGATGCCGGTGAAGGTGTGATTCGGATCCGTACGGTCGCGGACGAATACGGATCTTCGACGATTCGCATGACCGTGAGCGACGGTCTGCTTACCGCGACGGATACATTCGAAGTCAATGTATCGTCGGTAAACGATCCGCCGACGGCGTACAGCGGTGCTGTCACGACGACGGAAGATACAGCCGTAACCGGCACCTTGCGCGGCGCCGATCTTGATGGCAACCCGTTGACATTTTCGATTCTGGCGCCGGCAACACGCGGAACGGTTATCCTCACGAATCCGTCCACGGGACTGTTCTCCTATACGCCTGATCCCGACTTAAACGGTACCGATTCATTCTCGTTCAAGGTCAGTGACGGCAGCGACGAGTCCGACGCCGCAACCTTGACGATCACGGTCACGCCGGTCGATGATCCGCCGGTGATTTCGAGTGTGGCCAACCAACAAAGCGACGAGGATCAGCGCGTCACGGGTATCGTATTTACGGTGGACGAAGGTGGGGGCGACGACGAAGACAGCCAGGTGCTCGATGTGCGCGTATCCAGCTCGAATACCGATCTCGTGCCGGACCGAAACATCATCCTGCGCTTCACCGATACCGACGGTCCGGAATCCGCGGGGACCATTGAGCTGTTTCCGGCGCCTGAGCAGTTTGGCGTCACGACGATCACGATTGTGGCCGGCGACGGCAATCACGAGGTTCAGGAGGTCTTTACCTTGACGGTCGCGGCGGTCAACGATCCACCGACACTGTCGGAGATCGCCGCCCGAACGACGGCCGAAGACAGCGTCATGCGTGACATCCCGTTTTCCGTGGATGAAGGGGGCGGGCCGGATGAGGATACCCAGGTCATCGTGGTTCGCGCGGTCAGCTCCAACAAGACCCTGATTCCGGATGCCAACATCACCGTGAATGTGTTCGACGACGACGGTGATGCGGGCGAGGGTACACTGGACATACGGCCGGCGGCGGACAAGAATGGCTCCAGCCTTATCACCGTATCGGTCAGTGACGGTACGAGCACGGTCAAGCAGACGTTCGAGATGACCGTCACGCCGGTCAATGATCCACCCGTGATCTCGCCGCTTGATGATGTGGTGGTCGACGAGGATTCCGTCGTAGATGAACGGCAATTCAAGGTCGATGAAGGTGGCGACCGCGACGAGGACGCCCAGGCGCTGACACTGTCGGTTACCAGCTCGAACGCGGCACTTCTACCAGAGCAGTCGATTCGATTGAACTTCTCCGACGGCGCCGGCGACGCCGGGTGGGGGACGATCAGTTTGTCGCCGGTGCCGGACGAATACGGAGAATCGACCGTGACAATCAAGGTCGATGACGGTATCGATTCAGTTTCCGAATCATTCCGGTTGACGGTGAATTCGGTAAATGATCTGCCGCTGCTGTCGGCCTTTACGGATCAGGAAATCGACGAGGACGGCGAGATCGAGGGTATTGCGTTCACTGCCGACGAAGGCGGCGGCAGCAACGAAGACGTACAGGTGCTTGGTGTTACGGCGACGAGCTCGAATTCAGGTCTCATACCCGACGACAATATCACGGTCAGTTTTCGCGACGACGACGGCGATGCGGTCGGGGGTACATTGGACATACGCGCCGCTGCGGAGGAATTCGGTGTATCTACGATTACCGTAACGGCCGACGACGGCACGGATCGGATCTCTCGTACATTCAACATAAAGGTAAACGCTGTTGATGATCCGCCGGAAGTCAGTGATGTACCGGATCAGGTGATCCGCGAGGACGAACCGCTGGCGGGGTTGGCGTTTATTGTCGACGAGGGCGGCGGTCGCGACGAGGACTACCAGGATCTGCGTATTACCGCAGTCAGCTCGAACAAGGAACTGGTGCCGGACGAGGCTATATCCGTGACGTTTACTGGAGCATCCGGGCAGAAACGCGGCGGCAGTATCAGTATTCGTCCGGTTGCCGACCGATCCGGCTCGACCACTGTCACTATCAGCGTTACGGACGGCGCCAGCACCGTGCACGATACATTCAATCTGACTGTTGAATCAGTGAACGATCCTCCATTCACCGAAGATGTGTCGCTTACAACCATTGAAGACACGCCGGTTTCCGGCGTTCTTGTCGCCGGGGACCGTGACGGCGATGCCCTCACATTCGAAATCGTAACGCCGCCGGATAAAGGCGAGGTTGTGATCACCGATGCGCAGACAGGTGCATTCACTTACACGCCGAAGGCCAATGTCAACGGCAACGACAGGTTTCAATATCTGGTTAACGACGGCGCTGCCGATGCCAACACATCGACCGTAACCATTGCGATACAATCTGTGGATGATGCCCCTGCTCTGTCGCGCTTCAGCAATCTTTCAGTCGATGAAGATTCCACGATTACCGGCATCAAATTCAGTGTTGACGAAGGTGGCGGTCGCGACGAAGACGTGCAAGTCGTAGGCATCACAGCGTTCAGTTCAAATTCAGCGCTCATCCCGGACAACGCGATTCGCGTCAACTTCAGCGACGACAGCGGCGATGCGACCGGGGGCACGATCGATATAAAGCCTGTGGCGAACGGGTTCGGCGAGGCGGAGATCACAGTGTCCGCCGGTGACGGCGCCGCCATTGTCCAGTCCACGTTCAAGGTGACAGTAAAATCCGTCAACGACCCGCCTACGCTTTCCGCCATTGGCGACCAGAAAACCCGCGAAGATGTGCCGTTGAAAGGGATCGAATTTACGGTCGACGAAGGCGGCGGCTTCGATGAGGACAGCCAGGTCTTGACCATTTCGGTCGCCAGTTCCAATAAAGAACTGGTGCCGAATGCCAACATCCACGTCAATTTCTTCGACGACTCCGGTGACGCTGCCGGCGGCAGTCTCGATATCTTCCCGGTCGCCGATGCGTTTGGCAAAACCACCATCACCGTACTTGTAAACGACGGTGAACACAGTGTGAAAGAGACCTTCGAACTGACCGTCGGCTGGGTGAATGATGTGCCCGTAGTATCAGGTGATGCGATCACCACAGCTGAAGACACTGCCGTGGAGGGCTTGCTCAAAGCCGTGGATCTGGACAATGATCCGTTGACATTTGAAATGGTCGAGTATCCACGGAACGGCGCGGTCGAAATCACTGATGGGGCCATCGGCGCATACAGATATACCCCCAAGGCCGATGCCGCGGGCTCGGATTCGTTCAGTTTTAAGGTCAACGACGGCAAGGGCGAGTCCAACGTTGGGGTTATCGACGTTACGATCGCACCGGTCGACGATCCGCCGGTGGTTTCGGCCATTGCCGATCAGTTTGCCGTCGAGGACCGGCCCATTCTTGATATCTCATTTACGTGTGACGAAGGTGGTGGCGGCGATGAAGACGTACAGACGCTCACCGCGACGGTGGTCAGTACAAATCCCGAGTTGTTTCCCGCCGAGGATATCCGCGTGATTTTCAGCGATGCGGAGCAGGATGCGTCCGGCGGCACGATCGATATCACGCCGGCAGCGGATTTATCCGGATCCGCGGTGGTAACGCTGTCGATCAGCGATGGCAACGCGACGTGCGAGTCCGCCTTCACAGTGACCGTCGATGCGGTCAACGATCCGCCGGTCGTCTCAGCAATTCCACATCAGCGTACCGATGAGGATGTGCGACTTACCGGCATCGAATTCGAGGTCGATGAGGGCGGCGGCGCAGATGAAGACAGGCAAGGTGTAACCATCGTTGTCTCCAGTTCGAATGATGTGTTATTGCCGGCGGAGAATATCATCGTAAAGTTTGCCGACAACAGTGGTGATGCGGGTAAGGGCACCATCGATCTCGCGCCGTTGCCCGATGCCTTTGGCGCTGCCGTGGTGACCGTCACGGTGAACGACGGAATAGAGTCGGCAAGCGTCGCGTTTGAGGTCGACGTTGCGTCGGTTAACGATCGCCCGATTGCGGAGGAGTTGACGTTTACGGTCGCCGAAGACGGCGTACTCGACGGCGGGCTTACGGCGCGTGATGCCGACGGCGACGCACTTGAGTTTAGCGTCGTCGCGCAGCCGACGAAAGGGCAGGTCGAGATGGTCGATGCGGAATTTGGTGTTTTCCGCTATACGCCCCGAACGGATGCGGTGGGGCGTGATTCGTTCAGCTGGAAGGCTTCCGACGGCGTGGCCGAGTCCGATACGATCATTGCACTGATCACGATCGAGCCCGTCGATGATCCGCCGACGATATCAGCCGTGCCCGATCAGGTCATGAAAGAGGACTCTGTCATCACCGGGCTGGCGTTCACTGCCGATGAGGGCGGCGGCGCCGACGAGGACAGCCAGGTGCTCGCGATTACGGTCAAGAGCACGAACACGACCCTTGTTGCGACGGAGAACATCAAGGTCGATTTCGTCGATGACAAGTCCAATGCCGGCGGCGGGACGATTACAATCACACCCGATCCGAACGAGACCGGGACTATCTCGGTGACGCTCACGGTGAGCGACGGTGCGCATGAGGCGTCGACGACGTTTCTCGTGACCATTGAGGAGACCAATGACCCGCCAACGATCGCACCGATTGCGGACCAGGCGACAAATGAGGATCAGCCGATCGTCGGTATCGCATTCGACGCCGACGAGGGGGGAGGCGACGGCGAGAACGCGCAGGTTCTGCGTGTATCGGCACGGAGTTCCGATCAGACGCTCATTCCCGACGATACCATCACGGTTCACTTTTTCGACGGTCGTGAGGATGCCGATGCCGGCACCATCGACATCACGCCGGCGCCGGACCAGAGCGGCGAGGCTACCATCACAGTTGTGGCGGACGACGGTGTAAGCGTCACGCAGGAGACGTTCAAGTTGAGGGTCAAGCCGGTAAATGATCCCCCGATCATTGGAAAATTACCGGATCAGTCGACGGATGAGGATACGCTCATCTCCGGGATCGTCTTTACCGTCGACGAGGGCGGCGACGCCGACGAAGATCACCAGGTGGTCAAGGTTAAGGCGAAAAGCTCGAACACCGATCTGGTGCCGAACGGGAATATTCGCATCGACTTCAGCGACGACCGGCGCGACGCCAAAGGCGGCACCATCGATATCCTGCCGGCCACGGATCGCACCGGGATAGTCACCATTACGATTACAGCAAGCGACGGCGCCGAAACATCCGACATGTCGTTTAATCTTGCCGTACTGCCGGTGAACGATCCGCCCGTGATTACGGGATTATCCGACTGCGAGACGCCCGAGGATCAGGCACTGAAAGATTTGGCCTTCGAGGTCGATGAAGGCGGTGGCGCTGACGAAGACAAACAGGTCCTGACAATCTCAGCGACAAGTTCCAATCTGCGGCTGGTCCCCAACGAGAATGTGCATGTCAATTTCACCGACAACAAGTCCGACGCCGGCGGTGGTACAATTGATATCTATCCTATTCGCAATCAGTTCGGAAAGACCACCATCACCCTCACAATCAACGATGACTTCGGTTTCATCAAACACGCTTTCGATTTACGCGTCGTCACCGTGAACGATCTGCCCCGGGCGTTCGATTATGAGGTGACCACGGAACCCGGAATGGCCGTGTCGAGTCTGTTGCGGGGGAACGATCCCGATGGCGCCCGTGTGACCTACGAGATAGTTGATGTGGCGGGCAAGGGCAAGGCGAAGATTCTCAATCCCAGGACCGGCGCCTTTGTATATACGCCGAAGCCAAAGGCGACGGGTGCCGATCTGTTTACATTCAAGGTCAATGACGGGGCCGATGATTCCAATGTCGCCACGATAAAGATAAACATTCTGGCCGAATAATTCAGGGTAACTCTGTGGATTGCAAAAGATTCGGATAAAATTATAGTATCGGTTCGGCACCAACATTCGGACCTTTATCCGTCACGTGTTTCTGAGATAATACCATGAACGATGAACCACCATTAGAAAATCCGACGATCAATTTCGATCATAACCAGTCGCCGGAATTGGTCGAGTCCATTTTTACTATTGAGGAGGACTTCGATCCGAACAAGGCTTGTCACAAGCTGGTAGAGCGCGACAACGAAAGCGATAAATACATCACCCTCGGGAAGATTGCGCAGGGTGGTATGGGCGAGATTCATCGGGTCTTCAACCGGGATCTGAAACGGATGAGTGTGATCAAGATCATCCTGCCGCACATCATGGCGAATCGTCAGATGTTTATCAACTTCATCCAGGAAGCGCGAATCACCGGCCAGCTCGAACATCCCAATATCATTCCAGTTCACGATCTCGGTGTCATCCAGGACGACAAGTTATTCTTTTCGATGAAAGAGATCGAAGGCGAGGCGCTCAACACCATCCTGAATAAAGTGCGTCAGGGCGAAGACGATTATATGAAAAAGTATGCGCTGTATCCATTGCTTACGTTCTTTCGCAAGGTCTGTGACGCCATGGCATTCGCGCATTCGCGAGATATCATTCACCGCGACATAAAGCCGGAAAACATCATGGTCGGTAACTATGGCGAAGTCTTGCTTGTAGACTGGGGCCTTGCCCGTCGTCTCGACGAGCCCGAACCCGAACTCGACCCGACCATTCGCGAGGACGTCGATCCACTCGCCGACACGGTCAATGACCGCAAGGCCACGCGGTACGGCGATATCAAGGGCACACCCGCGTATATGCCGCCGGAAATGGCCCGCGGTGAAGCGGATGAGATCGACAAACGCAGCGATATTTTTCTACTCGGCGCCACGCTCTACGCCATCGCGACGCTCACCGCACCGTTTCTGGGCGACGACATTGTTGACATTATAAATGCTGCCGAGAGCGGTGATTTCGATCATCCTCAGGTGCGGGCGCCGTATCGCGAATTGCCCACAGAGTTGTGTCGCATCATTCTCAAGTCTATGGCGGCTGACCCCGACGAACGCTACCAGTGCGTCGAGGACCTGAATGAAGACCTTGACGACCTCCTTGGCGGCCGCACGGCGTCGGAACAGAAGATCTTCCATGCCGGTGAACTGCTGATGCGCGAGGGGGATACCGGGCGCGAAGGCTACGTCATCATTACCGGTGAAGTCCAGGTCTATAAGACGATCGACGGCAAGGAAATCAACCTCATTACGCTGGGACCGGGTGACTCGATCGGCGAGATGGCAATGATCTCGGACGCCCCGCGTTCGGCATCAGTCATGGCGATGTCGGAGACCCACGTTGTGGTCATTACCGAGGATCTGGTCAAGCAGGGCCTTGAAAAGCTGCCGCCGTGGATGGGAAACGTTGTTGAGGCGTTGGTCGAGCGGCTGCGTGCAACAAACCGCAATGTGCATCCGTTGCTCAACAATAACTGCAGCTATCATGTCCTCAACCAACTCGCTATGATCTACATTTTTTGGGGACGACCGCAGAACGACGAATTTGCCGGACAGGTTGCGGTGTCGCTGGATTACGAGAAGGCCGTCAAGGAGGTTGCCACCAATCTCTGTATCGGCCAGGACCGGGTCGCCGATGTGATCGCGAATCAGATGGAATGGGGATTGATCACGGATAGCGCCGGCGGTATTACCATTCCTAATTTTATGCTCTTCCTGCGGTTCGTTACGTATTTGAAGCTGCAGTACGAAGTTGACAGCGACTACCGCGAGGTGCCTACGATTCACATGTTTCAGAATCCCAACGAATTCGTCGTCAGGCACCAGCTGAATCTCGAAGATGACGAACCGGCGGAACTCGAATTGATCGAGTCCCGCAGTTCCGATGAGTTGCTCGGCTGCAGCACCGAAGACCAGATCGCGGACCGGTTTCTGGAGATACTGCAATCGCTTCAGGACATTCCGATCAAGCCGGCGTAGTGACTCGCGACTAGCAGCATGAAAAGTTGGCTCTACCGCCTTTCTTGTGGTTAACCTTCGAAATGCGTTATTGATGCTGGAGGGTCGCAGTCCCCTGCGACCGTGAACGCCACGTTCTGGCCATTGGCCTCCCGAACGCCTTGTACTGAAAATTGGAGGGTCGTAGTCCCTTGCGAGCGTGTCAGCCGCGTTTTGAACGATTCGGAGGCGCGGCGTCTCATAAGCGCCAAGATAAGGCAATACTGCAGCTATCAGATTGGAATGTAATGTCAAATGTCAAGTCCTGACTTAAAGTTGACACTTTCTGGTTCGAATTTTTGTTAAAGGTTGAAGGAGGTTCGAAGGGGTCCCGGGCCGAGCGGAGCGAGGCTTGGGCTGAGAACCGGTGCATGCCGGTCTCGGCCTGCGCAGCAGGTCGCCCCATGGGGCGAAAATTTCACCTGCTCGTTAACTAGGCGACTAATTCGTGAACCTCCGCAGGGGTTTTCATGTTCAGTTTGTAATGAG
>JAJFLQ010000093.1 GCA_021772615.1 Verrucomicrobiota bacterium
CGTCGCTTGCAGCTACACGTCAAAAGTCTGTACGCCAAACGCTGGTGGAAGCGGCAGCGTGTAGCCACGTCTCTGTGAGACGTGTCGTACTTTACGTTGCTTCGCGTTGCGTGGCACGGCTCACAGAGCCGTGGCTACATCAATCCATAACGACATTGAACTCGCGCAGAGACGCAAAGCCGCAAAGCCGCAAAGAAAAAAAGAAAGCATAATCCCCCGGCAAACGTTAACCAGAGTTGGACAGAGCTGTATCGTTGAACGTCCTTTATCAACACGCCGCGTCCCTGCTAAACGGTGCAAGGATGACGGCATTCAACTTTACAGACGGTTGAGCGTACGCTATCGAGTTATGGGTTGCCAGCGGCCAAACATGAACTGATTCGAGCACCGTCAGGCACGGGCGAGGATGTCTGCTACGGCTTCACCGATCCGGTCCGCCGTGGCAGCGTCATCTGAGTTCAGGACATCGGCGTGTGTCTTCCCGATGTGATGCAGTCTTATTTCTCCGGTGCAATACCGTCGCCACGCACCGCCGGGCAACTTCATACTGAAATCGCGGCTCCGCAACGGTTGCGTGAATGAGCTGTCCTTTCAATGGCGTCACGGGAAGATCATTATCGTAACGCTCAATTCACGGTGGGCCAGTGCATATGCGGTGTAGCAGCCCGCAATGCCGCCGCCCACAACTACCACGTCATCGATAACACGTGCTTTCCGGTCAGCCATGGCATTTTCATCCCGTTATTGTTTGCTCGATAAAGGCCAGTGCGATCGTTCCGCTCACGATCGGCTTGCGTCTGATCTCTGCCCGTACCGAGTACGAGTAGAGGCGTCCGAATTGGCCGTCCGCAGCAGCGTGGAGCTCGAGTGTCTCGCCGGGATAGGCCGGTTCGCGGAACTTCATCTTTGTCGAGGCCAGGTAAAATAATGTCTGCGGCGGATCATCGCCGTCTGCATGCTTCACCTGCTCCGAAAAGCCCCATAGCAATCCGCTCAACTGAGCCAGCGCATCGATGATAATCACACCCGGCATGATCGGTTTATCCGGGAAATGTCCGGCAAAAAAATATTCGTCCATCTTGATTACATACGTTCCGGAAATGGCCGCGTCGACGCGAAATTTATGGATCGACTCGACGAACAGGAACGGCGGGCGGTGTGGGATGATCTTCAGGATGTCGTCCTGATTGTATATGGTGGAGTAGGGCATGGGGTTATTTGATCGGGTCGCGTTTTTTCTGCATATCAACGTACAACCTTTGCACCCGGCTCGCGAACTGTTTCGCGGACTCGTTCGGAGCTGGCCGGACCGGATCCATGAAATATAAATCATAGTTGAGTGTACGATCCGGGAAATAGCTGCGCAATGACTTCGCCATGAACGGCAGATCGCTGGTGATCAGAACCGGAAGGACCGGTGTTCCGGTGTCGACTGCGAGCCGGAATGCCAGCGGCTTGAATGGCAGAATGCGATTCGAGCGGCTCCGGGTCCCCTCTGGAAACACCAGGAGGCTGCAGCGCTGCTCGATAATGTGCCGACAGTCCGAAAGGGCGCGGGCCAGATCCGTCCGGGAATCGGTATCCAGTGAAACCATGCCCAGGCACTTCATCATCACGTAATAGACCGGTCTGCGTGTATACACCGACTTCATGGTGGGAATCAGATTCTGATGGTTTGCGAGCAGCAACAGGCCATCGAGCTTACCGCAATGGTTGGCGACAACAATAAAATGTTTCGACATTGAAGTCGGGTCCGGGCGTCGGTGACACCGGATGCGGTACACGCCCAATGCTGGAAGAACCGCGCCTACAAAAAATCTAAGATAGCGATACACCGTGTAGCGGAACACCTTGCGGTGCACGCCAAGCGGGTACGCCACGATCATCGCAGCGCCGGCGAATACAATAAGCAGCAGGCCACTCAGCCAATACAGCAGGTATCCGGTGGAGAGCAGGAGATAGGTCAGGGGGCGCGATCGCATTGCAGCCTCATGTGGTTGGCAAGGATTCGAAGTTCGCTATACTATAAACCGTGAAAAATCCAACTCACTACGATGTGGCCATTTTGGGCGGCGGCCTTGCCGGCGCCACTCTGGCGCGGCAGTTGCAGTTCGTCGAACCGCCGCTGCGAATCGCGGTTATCGAGAAACACACGTTTCCGGCTCCGGACGCCGCGTTCAAGGTCGGGGAGTCCTCGGTCGAGCTGGCGGCTAATTATCTTGAGCACACGTTGAAGCTCAAGGATTATCTCGGTAAACATCACCTGCTCAAGGCCGGCTTACGTTTTTTTTACCCGGCAGGCGATAACAGCGACATCACCAGGCGTTCGGAATTCGGCGTCTCGCTCTTGCCGCCGGCGGCGAGTTATCAAATCGACCGCGGCGCCTTTGAAAACGCGTTGTGGGAAAAGAATATGGCCGCCGGCATCGATGGTTTCGCCGGGTGCGCCGTGCGTGATGTATCCTTTGGTCGCTCGAGTCACACGGTAACATATGCCGCCAACGGGTCGACGCATGAGCTTGATGCACGTTGGGTCGTCGATGCCACCGGCCGAGCCGGTTTTCTCCGCAGGAAGCTCAAGCTGCAGCGCGATGCCCGCCATAACGCCAGCGCGGTCTGGTTTCGCATTGATGCCCTTATTGCGATCGACACGTGGAGCCGACGTGCGGACTGGGCCGGACGCGTTCGCATGGGACTGCGGCGGCTGAGCACAAACCACTTCATGGGTCCCGGTTATTGGGTGTGGTTCATCCCGCTGCCGGGCCGGCGCACCAGCGTGGGCATTGTATTTGACGACAGCTTCCACGACATCCGCACGATGAATACGACTGAAAAGGCCATGGCATGGCTCGAGACGCATGAGCCGCAGTGTGCCGCGTTTATCAGCCGGAAAATCGACAAGATCATGGATTTCAGGGTGATAACGGGATATTCCCACTCCAGTCGTCAGGTGTTCTCGAAAGATCGTTGGGCATTGACCGGCGAAGCCGGCGTGTTCGCTGATCCGTTTTATTCGCCTGGTTCGGATTTCATCGCCATGGGCAATACGCTGATAACGAGGATGATCATCGACGATCGCCAGGGCGAATCGATCGCGTTGAAAGCCAAAGCGTTTCAGGATCTGTACATGGGGATGTACGACGGGTTCATGAAACTCTACCAGGATCAGTACCGCATCATGGGCAATGGTCCGCTGATGACACTGAAGATCGGCTGGGACTGGGCCGTGTACTGGGGGGTGTACACGTTGTTGTTCATGCACGCGAAGTACGACGATCTCCGTTACATGCGGTCCGTGATGGACGTGATCCGTAACAGCCGGCTTATCAACGATCAGATGCAGCGGCTGATCAACACCTGGGATAGGCATGGTAATGCCAATGTTGAGCGTCGATTTGTGCCGTTCAAGGACATCAGTTTTCTGCGCCATCTCGTGCTGGGACTGGACGAGCGATTGGACGACGTACGACTTACAGCCAAACTCAGGGAGAACTACGACTTGCTCTGCCTGCTTGCCGACGAAATCGTCGATCTTGCAGGCCCGGAGGTGCGAGCAGAGGTGAAGTGGCCGGCGAAGTTCAAGCCGCCGGCCGACACCGGTTTCAACAACGTAAACCTGAACCGCGATGTGCGGATCCTGTCGATGGGTGTATTCGGCGAAGCAGTCGGGGAAGACACGTTGGCTGAAGACTTGACTGAGCTGGAAAAAAAGCTGGTGTCTCACACCATCAAGCAACTAAAACGATACGAACAGCGAGGTGAAATGCCGTGAGTCACGCAAGAACTGGCTAATGGAGCACGCTGGCAGCCTGTTGGACTGCGGGCGAATCTACTGCGAGATTGACAACATCGGCGCATCTTATCCCGAATTCTCATTAAAGATGTCCAATATTCGCCTCAATTCGTGAAAAGGTTGGATAACAAGCGTGCCTGAACCGCCGCCGGTCGTTTCCCAATTCATGATGATTTCCGCCGAATGAATCATCTTGCGTCCCTTCCTTTGCTGGTAATCCGTTCTTATCGCACCGTCGGGCGGTTTGTTCGTACACGAGGTACAACGACCTGGCGTGTATCGTCAAAATTGCTACCATGAATGCCGCCAATTTCAAACCGGTACTGATCATTCCCGTGTACAATCACGGCGCGACCATTGGCAAGACTATTGAAGCTGTCGCTGCATGGCGCCTGCCGTGCATCATTGTCAATGATGGCAGCGACGACCAAACCGTCGCTGAGATCGACCGCATCGACAAGGAATACAGCTGGGTTCATGCCATACACTGCCGTCGCAATCGCGGGAAAGGCGCCGCCGTCGGCGCGGGAATTCGTACAGCCCGGGCACAGGGTTTTTCACACGCGATTCAGATCGACGCAGACCTTCAGCACGACACCAACGATATCCCGCGCTTTGTCGAGGCAGCCAAACGGCAATCCGATGCGTTGGTGCTCGGTCTGCCGCGATTCGATGCTTCTGTGCCGCGGCATCGGCTATATGGTCGGTGGATTACACAGTTCTGGGTCTGGGT
>JAJFLQ010000094.1 GCA_021772615.1 Verrucomicrobiota bacterium
ATTCACAAGCGTAGCTGAGCCGCAATATCAAAACCGCCAAACATACACCCATGCACGAGAAATACAATTTCAAGGTTTGACCCCATATTTTTTCAGTACCAGCCCTCTGCCAACCATTCACAAGCGTAGCTGAGCCGCAATATCAAAACCGCCAAACATACACCCATGCACGAAAAATACAATTTCAAGGTTTGACCCCATATTTTTCCCAAACTCAATCAACCGATTCGTGTGCATTCGTGGTTTCTTACGCAATGATTGCGATCGTGGGCGAGAGCACTTGGAATGGACAATTGAAGACGGACAGCGGAAAGGTGCTGCAGGCCTACCGGGTGGGCGTACGGTCTGGATTTCTGGCGATTTTCAGCTCGCACTGCCATACGTCGCGGTGGCGCAGGCCTTCGAGCGCGACGCCGGCGAGCGAGGATAACGCCTCAATCACACGCTGGACGTTGTTGTCGAAGGCAACGATACCGCCGGTGCCGGAATCGACGTTGTTGAAAAGATGCAGAACACCTATGGTCTGCCCGTCGCCGTTCTCGATAGGTATGGTGAGGGTGGAACGTGTCTTGTAGTCGTAGCGGCGGTCAAAATCGCGAATGACAATGTATTCGAATTTTGTGTTGGCATCGACGTCCGGCACGTTCAGCACCACACCGGTGGCTGCAGCGTAAGCGACAACGCTGTCCATGTTTGGCTTGTTGCCGTTGTACATGTGCAGCGCGGACAGCGTCGACCCGACTTTCCGCCGCCCGGATGCCGATAACTCCAGGGAATCAACTTCGAATGCCAGCGCTTCCAGACAATCGTCGTCGATACGATGGTAGAAGGCGCCACCGTCCGCATTGCACAGGCTGCGGGCATCGTGTACCACACGTTCGGCCAATGATTGCACATTGGGCTGACGCGACAGCGCTACGCCGATGGGGATTACGACGTTCAGAAGGTTTTCGGCACGCCGTTTCTCGAACAAAAACCGCTGTTTTTCTTCCTGTATCTGCCGGACATATTCGTGTTCCTGATCGCGAAATCGCTTCTTGTCGAGGCTCGCCTTGATCCGCGCCATTAGAATCGTCTGATTCACCGGCTTGTGGAGGTAGTCCTCGGCGCCGGTCTCGATGCAGCGCGCGACGATATCGATTTCGTCGAGGCCCGAGATCATCACGACCGGTACGTGCCGACAGGATGACTCGAACTTGATTTTTTTTAACACTTCATGACCGTTCATGCCTGGCATGTTCACGTCGAGCAGAACGAGATCTACATTGCGCCCGTTCACGATGTCCATGGCAGCAGGGCCGTCCTCCGCCTGCAGGGTGAAGTACCCCTCGTCCTCAAGATAACTCGCCAATATTTCGCGCGGAATCCGCAGATCCTCGACGACGAGGATGGTAGCCTGATTGTTCTGTTCTGCCATGATAATTCGGTGGTTCGTTAGGCTGGCGGCCGATTGACAAGGGTATTGAAGCTGAGTTTGATTGGCGGCGATGCTACGGCAGATTATACTACCGAATCACATGGATTCAAGCGAGCGTTGGCGGGTAACGAGACTCCATTTCCGCAACGCAATCTGAATGTATTTTTGCCGGGTCGTATTGCCGGACGGAGCCGCCGCCGAAACCGCATCAATGCCCACCAACGCGGAACACACCGCTCGCGGCAAAGACGAGGATGGCAATCTGCAGCAGCACGATCACGGTGTAGCAGGCGTCGCGCCGTCCGGCATAGACGGGTAAGACCGCGATCAGGCAGAGTATTGTGGTTGTCGACAGAAACATCACCCCGAGATTTGCAATGACGTCGCCACGCTGAAGGTGTTTCACCCAATCCCAGCCGGAAGGCCACCCGGTTGCCGTGACAAATTGTTCGACACGGCTCCGTGCCTGTTCCGACACCTCGGCAATCGGCACGACCGGGTCGGCGAAGCCCGCGATATATACGACGAAACCGATCAGCAGAATAGCGAGCCCGATACGAGATTGTACCAGCAACAGGTCGGCGTAGCGCCGCTGGGCATTGTCCTGAACGACTGTATCGTCGGGGGTCACCATGCTCGAATTCCCTTCACGAGCGACATGAGTCCGGCCAGGGAAAGCAGAACCAGGACGAAGATTCGGATTTTATCGGACTTTGTATTCGCCAACAGTTTAACACCGACGCGGGTACCGATGATCATGCCGAGGATCGAGGGAATGGTGATCAACGGCAACACAGCGCCCGAGTGTATGTAGACCCAGGCTGCGCTGGTATCGGTAATCGAGAGGATGAACTTGCTGGACCCGACAGCGACTTTGAGGGGTGCGCCCAGAACCATATTCAATACCGGCACATTGGCCCAGCCGGCGCCGAGTCCGAACATTCCGGCAGCGAAACCAATAAAGACAAATGAAAACAGGCCCCAGCCTGTGCGGTGCACCGTCCAATCGACGCGGTCGCCGGTTGTGGACTCACGGTAACTGCCTGCCATGCCAAGCAGCACTGCGATGCGGTCAGGTGCGGGTACATGGGGACGGGAGTGTTGCTTACCTGTCATCATAAACACGGCGATACAAAGGATCGCGACCCCGAGGGCGACCTGGACTATTGGCGCCGGCAGGGACAAGCCGACCATGGCTCCTGCGATCGAAGCGACCGAAGACAACAACGCCATGGGCAAACACAGCCGCAAGTCCGCCAAGCCAATGCGCAGCAGCGACGGACCGGCATAGAGCGCACCGGTAAGGGCCACCATCAAACCTGTACCGCGTATGAAGTCGAGGTTGAGCGGTAGAATGCTGCCGATAATGGGTACGAAAATAACGGCGCCACCAACGCCGGTAACGACAGCGATAATACCCACAAGGATGGTGAAGAGGAATAGTGCGAGCGGCCACAGCCACCACGGCGTCGCCGTCGCAATACCCGGCGACGTCACGGCCGCGGCCGGAAGGATCGTCCACGACTCAGCGGCAACGGCCCGCGGGTGCAGCACAAGCACCGCGAGCGCTGTGATCATGGTTCGCGCCGAAGCGACCGCTGCGACCATCCTGAACAGCGCTGAAACTATACGCATAACAAATTGCCGTTGCCGTTTTTGTCGCTGAACTGCAGGACCGCCGGCCCGACAACATGTCGGCCAGATCGTTACCGGAACTTGTGTCGTCCTGAAAGGTCTATAGAGTAGTCCGGCAAGGTATAATTGCAAAATATAAGAAACCCCTGAAAAATATCGATGACACATAGTACTCGCACTTTAACACACCGCAGCCGGATCCTGATGGTTTCAGTGATGCTGTCCCCGGTGCTGTTGTTTGCAGAAGACGCGGCGTCCGTGCCGGGACCAGCTGCGTTTCTGGAATCTGTTCGGTATCCGGATCTGATTGAAACCTGGGCGGTGATGGACGGTACAGTACGGCACAAGGTCCGCGGCGCTCGTGCCCTGAAGTTGCCGATTGCGTTGCGGCTCCACATGCACAGCGAACGGACACAGGCGCGACTGACGCTTGCGGACAGCGAACGCTACATGATCGAGCGCACGGCCACAGGCGACGACGCCGGAATCACGGTAACCCGCACCGCCGCGCCGCTGCCGGATGCAATGACGCTGCACGACATAGGCCTACAACCGGGCGACCTTACCTTGTCATTCCTATATTGGACGTTCGCGACCGAACACGAGTCGACCACAGTGCGGGGACAGCGCTGCAGGGTAATGAAACTGGTAAACCCCGACAAGCCGGAGCACGCGATCGTCTATATCTCAGAAAAATACCGCTTTCCACTAAAAGTCGAATGCTTTGCCGCCGCCGAGCCCGAACCGACGCGCACGATAACCTTTACGGGATTCGAGAAAGTCGACGGTTTGTGGGTTATAAAGGAAGTGAAGATCCAGGGCGACCGGTGGAAGAGCATTATCGACTTCCGCGACAACACTGTTGGCGTCGTCACACCGGACACACCGGTGCCGGCTGACTTGTTTGCGGATGAATAGGAAGAGGAAAAGCGAATAGTCGGTTGTGTGCGGGAAACAAAGAGAACCGCGAATAGACGCGAATCGAGACGGCGAGAGTCGCTGTGGCTGAACAGCGCTCCGCTATTTGCTGAATTGTGTGATTCGGCTTTCTTCCCCGCTCACAGTAACCCCGCCAGCCGTTCCCCATCGGTACCGCCATCCATTCGCGGCCATTCGTGGTTCCCGCAACCTCGCCACACGGTCCCTCCGGTCTGTTACGCTCCGCCCTCTCCAGCCCGCTCTACACGGACGACCTACATATTGACATTGCCAACAGCCGGCGACGGCAGTATCGTTTCCTATTGGCATACACGCCATTTTTTTGACATGGCGCAGATGCGGCGGAGAATGAAATCTCTAGCGACGGCAACGCGACCGCTACCCGCGCTACCCGCAGTCAATGCACAGTCCGTCGTATCCCAGTACCGTCCCGGAGACAGCTATGTCCGAATCCAATCATACAAAGCCCCCTCAACCATCCGAGACATCAGGTGGCGACAGCCAGCCTGTAGAGCCGGTGAAGCAATGGAGTATCACGATGAAGATTTCAATCGGCGCGGCCGTAGCCGCCGTAGTAGTTCTAATAGTATTCGCCACGAACAGGAACTGGGCCGCCGGTGTGATCAATCGGCTATTCGGCCCGCCACAAGTCGAATCGACGGAGGCATACAGCGATACGGACACAACCGCTCCCACAGGCTTTGAGCACACGGTATTCGATGATCTCCTCAAGGCACATGTGGATGAACACGGCTGGGTCGACTACGCCGCGCTCAAGGACAAGGAACCCACGTTGGATGGTTACATCGCAGCGATCGCTACAGCTCCATTCGAGAAGATGGTACGCGACGAAAAACTGGCGCTGCTGATCAACGCCTATAACGCATTTACGCTCAAGTTGATATTGGACTACCATCCGGTCGACTCGATCAAGGATATCCCGAAGGCCCGAAGCTGGGACGACGTGCGCTGGAACGTCGCAGGGAAGACATTGAGCCTGAACCAGATCGAGCACCAGGAAATACGCCCGAAATTCGCCGAACCCCGGATTCACTTCGCGCTGGTCTGCGCTGCGGTCGGTTGCCCGCCGCTGCTGAATCGCGCGTATCTGGCCGAAACGGTCGATGCACAGCTTGCCACACAGACGGCGTACGTGCATCGGCACAAGACGTGGTTCGAGTACGATGCGGACAAGAAGGTGGCGAAGCTTACCAAGCTGTACAGCTGGTATGGCACCGACTTCGAGCAGCAGGCGGGTTCTGTACTCGACTACGTTGCGAACCACGCCCAGGACCTCAAGGCCGCGACGGCCTCTGGGAATACGCCGACAGTTGAATGGCTGGATTACGATTGGGCATTGAATTCGGTGAAGAACCGGGTGCCACGGTGAGGAGCTGAAGTCGTCTGGAATGCAGGGACGGTTGCGAGGTAAGGCGACGCTGTTCGAAAAGGACTTCGAACAAGAAATCTCAAATCACAAGCATCAAATAACAAACAACAATCTCGAACTACCAATGATCCGGCCTTTTCGAACGGGGCCCGAGTGCGTCATTCAAACCGCAAACGGACACCAATGGGCACGAGTCAGGCCGTAAGCCACGGAGTGCGCCGCGGGTTGGACGACGCAAGCGAAGATTTTTTTGTCGTGCCGACAAGGTAGTGCATTACATTTTCAACCTTCAAAACCTCCGTAACCCATTGTTCTCACGCACGCTGAAGAAGCCTCGTAGCGAGCTTGTAGGAATATTAGCCACGCTAGCAGGTGCTCTGTTGGCGTTCGCACTTTAGTGTGGGTTTCACGCAACGGACGAGCGGATTGCATGGAGCGGCGCAAGCACGCTGAAGCGCGAATTCTAACGCAGAACGCCAGATATTGCCGATTCTCGCCATTCACTACGGTTCGGTGGGCGCGTCAGCGCGTCACCAACTTGTAGCCGGTGATCAGACCGACGTCGCGCTTGAGCCGCTCCGCAGCCGACAAACGTGTGAGCTGCGCCAGCGTGGCATCGTCCTGCTCGACTGCAAAGTCCGGCACAATGCCTTTTGATTGCCACGTGCGCCCCAGTGGCGTATACATCGAACTGGTAATGAATTTCACGCGATACTGGTTCTCGAGGGTGAATGTTTTTTCGATCACCGACTTGCCGTAGGTCTTGCTGCCGACGACGCTGGCCTTCTTGTTGTCCTGCAACGCACCGACAATGATTTCGCAGGATGAGGCCGTCTTGGCATTTACCAAAATGACCGACCGAAAGTCGAATGGCTCGTCGTTGCTCGACACATAGTTTTGCGGCCGATCCGATCGCGTCAATGTTCGCAGAAGGACAGATTTCGCCGGCAGAAACAGCTCGGCTATTTTGAGCGAATCCAGAAAGACGCCGCCGGTATTATTGCGCAGGTCGAGAATAAGCTTCGTGACGCCATCTTCCTGCAGCCGCGCCAATTCGGATTTTAACTCGTCGGAAAGCGCGGCGGTAATCTTGGCGATCTCGACATAGACTACATCACCCGGCGGCAATACCGCGATCTTCATGTTTTGCGTTTTGAATTCGTCGCGCGTGATTGTGATTTCAAATGACTTTACGTCGCGAACCACGGTAAGCCTGACGTCGGTGCCGGCCTCGCCCTGCAGCAATCCGTCGATGTCCTGGACGCCACGGCCTTTCAACAGCTCGCCGTCGATGCGCATGATGCGATCCAGCGGCACGAGCAGCGTTTCCGCCGGCGACCCTTCCATGACCTCGGTCACGGTCAGACTGCCATCCGTCGCATTGAATGAACTCTTGATACCGATCGAGACCTTCACCCCCTTCAGGGAATTGGCTATCTTGCCGTAATCCGCCGCGGTCCAGATACGGGCGAGTTCGGGGCTTTCCGGCGGTGAAATGTGGCGGAGCATGCCGTTTATCGCGGCCCAGTACAAATCACGATCACCGATATCCGCGTAATAGTAGTTTTCCACAATCAGTTCGCGGACCTCGTTGAATGTGGCCTCCGGATTGGGAAGATCGTGTTCGATAACAACGGGAAAAAGCGGCTTTTGTTTGGAAGCCTCTGCCGCAACGATCAGATACGGAAGGCAACTGCATAGTACCATCCATAGCAGCGGATAACGCATGTTCATATTTCTGTCCTTTCGTTTCAGGCTAAACCTGCTAGCCCGCCAATTTCATTCGGGCTCTATGGATCTGCGCGGCATGGCCCGCATGGCCTTTAACACATCGATCACGGCTTCGGGCGTTACCGATTTCAGGCATTCATAGGGGTGGTCCGACCGCGGGCACGTGCGCTCCAGACACGGCGAACACGGCACCTCATGCTGCATGACCACCCAGCGACCACCGATAGGTCCCGTCGCGATTGGATCTGTCGACCCGAATATTGCGACACCAGCCTTACCCAGCGCGGCGCCAAGGTGCATCACACCGCTGTCGTTACACAGGATGAGGGATGCTCGGTCAAGAACGGCGGTGAGACCACGGAGATCGGTCACGCCGGCCAGATTCACGGCGGCCGTCACACCATCGGTCACAGTCGCCGCCAGGCCGGCTTCGGCCGCGCTGCCGACAGCGGCCACGCCGCCATTCGCGCCGGCCCACCACTGCGTCACCATGCGATAGAAATCGGCCGGCCACTGTTTCGCCGGGCCGTAAGCCGCACCGGGCGCAATCACGAGTAATGGTGCGTCGTCGCCGATCACCGCAAGCTGCGGCGGCATGTCGGCAGCAGGAACCAACGGCGGATACGAAATGCCCCAGTCGTCGACACCGCACGCGACGGCGAGTTCCAGATACTTCCGGGTTTCGTGATGGCGGTCGCTGCCGGGCACACGTTTCCAACCCGGCAATCGGTGGTCCAGCAATGCCGTTCGGCCGCGGCCGCGGCGCCCGACGATGTGCCGCAGCCCGGCACGACGCAGATCGAATGCCGACCCAAATGAATTGGGGAGCACCATGACAGCGCCGGGACGGCGATCTCGCAGCGTCTTGCGGCACGCCGCGTCGACACGTCGACCTGTAAATACAATCACTTCATCGACCCAACTCACCAGCTCCCAGATCGGCGCGAGCTTTGCCGGAGTTAACACCGAGACTGCAATGCCCCCGGGACGGATCCGGCCCAGTCGATGCACCGCAGGAAACGACATGATCGCGTCGCCCAGCCAATTTGTCGACCTTACCAGCAGGCCGCGTTCGATGATATCGTCGCCGAGATCCACGGGCACAGGACACGGCCGACTGCCGACGTCCGGGCAGTAGATTAATTTCTCCAGATCATGTTCACAAATCATTTTTCTTGAGTAGATTAACCGAACTGAGAAAATCTGATCCGTTTACCATTGTCGGACTGCGTCGCGCCACATGCGTCGCAAACGAACCCCACCGCCGGGCGAGACCGAAACGACCTATGAGCAGTATACTGATACCCGAAAAAATCATCGAAGATTACCACAAAAACTTCTTCGAATGCCCGTATTGCCGTGACCAAATCCCGCTCGAATCGCACAAACCGCTGGCGCCGGCGCCGTGCGGCAAATGTGGTAAGACCGTGATGATACCGCACCGGGTAAGTGACTTCTGGCTCTTCCAACAGATCGGAAGCGGTGCGATGGGCGCCGTTTATAAGGCTTTCCACCAACTGCACCAGCGATCGATTTATGCAGTGAAGATATTGAATCGCCGCGAAAAAGGAAACGACCGTCTTATACGCGCCCTGCAGCGGGAAGCCCACATAACATCGAAATTTAGTACGCATCCGCACATTATCAATTTCATTACACACGGCTGGGCCGGCGACGAATATTACATGGCCATGGAGTATATCCAGGGCCAGACCTTGCTTGAAAAGATCGAAGCCGAAGGGAAACTCAGCGAATTGGTGTCCCTGGAGATAATCGCGATTGTTATCGACACCTTAAAGTACGTCTACGACTCCGGCTTCCTCTTTCGCGATCTAAAACCCGAGAATATCATGATAAGCAAAGAGAATCTGGTGTACCTCTTTGACTTCGGGTTGACCCTGCCCAATGAAGTGGCGGCGATGGAACAGGACGTGCTTGAGGCATCGCCAATCTACGTGCCGCCCGAACGGCTCACCGGCGAAGGCGAGGACATCACCTCGGAGATCTACAGCCTCGGGATGGTGCTGTACCATGCCGTGGCCGGCCAGCCGTACTTCACGACCGCACAGGAGATCACCGGCGTACTCAAACGCCATGTGAGTTCGTTTCGGCTGAGCAGCGAAGTGACGAAGATGGGGAAGATCAGCAAAGACCTGGCCGCTGTCATCACCAAGATGATCAAGCGCGAGCGCGACGAGCGCTACATGGATCTCGACACGTTGATTCATGATATCGACGGTCTGTTAAAGGCCCGGATCGCGGCAAAACACTGAGCGCCGGCACAGGCTTATCGATCATGACCGACCCGAAACCGAGAGCCTTTCCCCGCGGCATCGCCGGTGTCATCGTCGCCTGCCTGATACCGTTGCTCAACGGTTGCATTGTCCTGGACCAGGAAATCGAGATTACAGGGGAGAAACACGGTGTATTCCGCATCAGCGTGGTCCTTCCCGCAAGCGTGTACCACCATTACCGCGACCGTGCTAACGGTGCCGGGGAAACCCACCCCGCATTCTTTCTCGACCCTACACATGGCCGCGAATACTTCCCCGAGAAAGAGGGATTTCGCGTTACGCACTACCGGGTATTCGAACAGGATGACCGGGCTTATGTCCGCATTGAAGGCAGAATCACCGATCTCCAGCGTGCGTTTGCTTCGGGAAAACTCGGCGACTTTATGTATTCCCGGCGCGACGACGGTACATGGCTGCTGCAGTTGAACCTTGCGGAATCGACACGTGTTGGCGGCGCCGACCAGGCAAACATCGAAGCCGACGTGAACGAGATGCGGGAAATCCTCGATGGCCTGCAGCTGACATTGAAAATCATCGTGCCGCGCGAGATTGTGGACACGTCGGCGACGCAGCGCGATAAGCGCGCCGTACAGTGGACCTTCGATACCCGGAAGAACGATGCTTTTCTGCGGAATCCGCCGCGACTATACGTGTATTTCCAATGATCAGCAGCGGCCGTCGGTACTATTGCGAGAACATTCCGGATGCCGGCGGGGAGGTCGAGCTCAACGACTCGGAATCCCGCCACGTCGGTCTCGTTCAGCGCGCGCGTTCCGACGACAGCATCGTGCTCCTCGACGGCCGCGGCGGCGTGGCCGACGCCGTGATTGTCGCCGGGCGGCAACGCCGTCGTGGCCCTGTACGCTGTCGTATCTGCACGCGCTCCATCCAGCCGAAGCCAATGCCGCAGCGTGTGCTGTTTGTAGCACCGCCGCGCGCAAAACCGATGAGCCGATTGATTCGCTCGGCAGTCGAACTCGGCATCGGCAAGATCGTACCCGTGATCACAGCGTTCCATGTCGTCGAGCCAGGCGCCGATGCGACAACCGGCTGGCAGATAGATGCGATCGAAGCCTGCAAGCAATCCGGCAATCCGTATGTGCCCGAAATCACTATGCCGGCGTCCTTCGCAGCGACACTCGCAGAGTGCACCTTTCCCTGCGTATACGGCCACCCAGCCGCAGCCGGAACCAACGAAAACTCCGATCGCGCCGGCATACGGCCGTTCGTCACAGATGATCCCACCTCGGTGCCGCCCGTGATGGGCATATGGATCGGCCCCGAGGGAGGATTTGCGCCCGAGGAGATCCGCGCCCTTGCCGGTCGCGGGCATGTGCCGCTCGCGGTGGGACCATATATCCTGCGGGTCGAGACCGCTGTTGTCGCGTGTATCAGCGCGTTGAGCAGCGCGATCGACCTGAATGGCAGATCTGTGACGTAAGGAAACAGGCGAATCACGTATGCATACGGGTTACGGGGACGGCTTGACGTGGAAGGGGCGAACCGCGAATGGACGCCAATCATTGGCGGGAAAAAACGACATGTCGACTGGTTGCGCAATGCGTGCAGCCGGTAGCAAGAAATACTGGGTCGAAGCGCCGTAATACGGAATGCTTCCAATTCCGATTCGCGGTCATTCGCGGTTCTCTAACCATAGATTCAAAGCTGTACGACGCGTCAAGTCGCACGCAGATAAATCAGCGTAAGTTTCGACGGCACGGGTTGCATACCGGCTAATTCGCGTATTATACTATTTCCACGCGTCTGCGGGGAAGAATCCCTAGCAACACGATTAGTCTGAAGCATGATTCCCATGGCCTGAGAAAGGAGTATTGGTGACGATCGACGTTCAATGGTGTGCATATTTCGCGGTGGAAAAGGGCATTCTGTCGCCCGAACTCTGCCTGCAGATTGAACAGATGTTCGAGGGCAATTGCGATCTGCAGACATTTTGCCAGACAATTCTGGACAACGGCCTGTGCGCCGACATGCAGCTCGTTCAGCAGATTATGAACGAAGCCCATGCCAACGCTACAACCGGCGCCGGGCCACCGCAGAATTATTTCAGCGCCGGCGCAACCGCCGCTGCGCCGGCACACACCGCACCGCCCCAGCCCCAAGCCGCACAGGCACCTCCCCAGCCCCAGCCCCAAGCCGCGCCGACACCAGCTCCTGCAGCCGCAGCGTCGGCTGTCGCAGGGGCTGCGTCCGAGCGCACGTCCGCGCACGGACAGATGCCAGGTATCGAGAACGTCGAAGACATGGACGATGAACAGGTCCGACAGCTGATGATAAATATTCTCTATACCGCACGCGACATCGGCGCCAGCGATTTTCACATTTCCGCAGACTTCCGTCCATTCGCCCGTATTAACCTTAATATACAGTCTTTCGGCGACACGGTCGCGTCGGAAGTCGCGTCACAACGATTGAACACCATTCTGCTCACCGAGGAACAACGGAAATCCTTCGAGGAAACCGGCGATCTCGACATCTGCCTGGCCCTTGATGAGGCGAACCGCTTCCGTGTCAACCTCATGAAGCACAAGGATGGCCCCGCCGGCACGTATCGGCTGATTCCAAACAAGGTGCAGACGTTGGAGGAGCTGGGTTTCAAAAACCCGGAAACCATATACAAGCTGCTCGACTTTCACAACGGACTCCTGTTGGTAACCGGTCCAGTCGGCAGCGGGAAGACCACGACACTGGCCGCTCTGGTGAACGCGATGAACAACAAGCGTTACGACCATATCATCACCGTCGAAAACCCGATCGAGATCGTACAGCGCTCGAACAATTGCAACGTCACGCAGCGCGAGGCCGGCACGCATACAAACTCATTTGCCGCCGCGCTCAAAGGGGCGCTGCGCCAGGATCCGGATATCATTGTGATCGGCGAGCTGCGTGACCTCGAAACCATCGAGATGGCGATCACCGCGTCGGAGACGGGACACCTTGTCATCGGCACCCTGCACACCAGTGACGTCGGAAGCACCCTCAATCGGCTGCTGGACGTTTTTCCGCCGACGCAGCAACCACAGATCCGATCGATGGTAGCCGAAAGTCTCAAAGGCATTATCTGCCAACAACTCATCCCGAAGATCGGCGGCGGCATGGCCGTGGCCAGTGAGATCATGCTGAGCACGACCGCAGTGGCGAATAATATTCGCGAAAACAAGACACACCAGCTCAAGCAGATCCTCGAGACCGGCAGTAAACAGGGCATGTGCCTGATGGACCAATCGGTATGGGCACTCTACGAAGAAGGTGTGATCACCGAAGAAACCGCGATATCAAAGTTTGTCGACAAGGCGTTTGTCAACAAAATTCGCAACAAGCAGATCACCCAAGGTGCGGCTGCAGAAGCGGCGGCCGCTGAACCCGCGAAAAAGAAACGATTCGGATTTCGCTGATGGCCATACTCGACGACTATCTCTCAACGATGCTGAAAGAAGGCGGTTCCGATCTCCACCTCACGGTGGGGCTGCCCCCGAAAATTCGGGCCGGCGGGCGCCTGGGGCCGCTGGATAGACCTGTAATTGACACTGCGGCGATGGAACAGACGCTGCAGGAGGTTTGCCCGCCGGATCGTTGGAAGCACTTCCTGAAGAACAGGGATCTCGATTTCGCCTACGAGATCGCCGGACTGGCGCGCTTTCGCGCAAACTACCTCTACAACTATTACGGCCAAGCTGCGGTGTTTCGCCAGATACCCGCAAAAATCCTGACGATGGAGCAGCTGAAATGCCCGGACATCTTCAAGGAAATCTGCGCCTTTCGGTCGGGGCTTGTTTGTGTAACGGGACCGACCGGCAGCGGAAAGTCCACAACCATGGCGGCGATGATCGACTATATCAACGATACCTATACCAAACACATTATCACGATGGAGGACCCGATCGAGTTCGTGCACCCAAACAAAAAATCGATCATTGTTCACCGCGAAGTAGGCATTCACACCGAATCGTTCGAAAATGCCCTCATGGGCGCAATGCGCGCCGACCCCGACATTGTTCTTCTTGGCGAGATGCGCGAGCTGGAAACGATAAAACTCGCGCTCGGCTGTGCGTCGATGGGCATGCTGGTGTTCGGCACGCTGCACACCAACAATGCACCAAAGACCATCGACCGCATAATCGACGCCTTTCCCGCAGACCAGCAACCACAGATTCGCACGATGCTGGCGCAGTGCCTCACCGGGGTGGTGTCGCAGCTGCTCTGCCGTACATCCGACGGAAAAGGCCGTGTCGCCGTGCATGAGATCTTGTTGCGTAATGACGCGCTTCCAAACACGATCCGCAAAGGGCAGATCTCGAATATTCGCAGCATCATCGAGGGCAGCCAGGCCGAAGGTATGTGCTCCATGGACGGCAACCTCAAACGGCTGATGAACGACAAACGGATTACGCCGATGGAGGCCTATATGAAGGCCTCAGACAAAAAGGTATTCCTTCCGTTCCTACCCCAAGGCGAGGTGCCAGAGTAAGTGCTGCGTTGCGGCACTTACAACTCACGATTATTCACCGATACGGGTTTACCGACACCTCGCGTTGCCGATAATCACGCCAACGGCTAACGAAAGCAACGAACATCCAGCAATACTAGACACAGACCACTCCCGCGATTGCAGAGAAATGACGGGGCACTGCGCGCCGAACCGCGGCTATACAGCCTGAGCACGTAATCCTTCTGTTAATGACATTAGGCATTCGCTGACCCAACCGCGACGGGCTGTCACCACGCATATGGCCAGTAATTCATCTTCACTTTCGCTTGAAAATCAGGCCCGTTCTACATACGTTTAAGGATTATGAAAAACTCTCCCTTTATAAAAGTTAAAATTGACAACATATCCCTGAGCAATCTCGGCTTCATAGTGTTCCTAAAGAAAGACGGCGACGAAAATGTGCTGCCGATATGTATCGGCGCGATGGAAGCACACTCAATTGCCGCGTCTTACAACAATCAGAAATTTCCCCGCCCGCTGTCGCACGACCTGTTCAAGAACGTGCTGTCCGTATTAAACTGCAAGGTGAATAAGATCCATGTCACAGAACTCGTCGATGGCACATTCTACGCCTGTATCTACCTGGGCCATGGTAAGGATGAGATTGAGATCGACTCGCGTCCGTCCGACGCGATTGCATTAGCGCTCAGGTTTGGCGCACCTATCTATGTGCATACCGACGTGTTGAATTCGGCCTCGGTAAACATGAACCAGAAGCAGGACAAGGTCGATGAGCCGCCGAAGGACCCGGTTCAACGGCTTAATGACGATCTCAAGACGGCCGTGACCGAGGAACGTTATGAAGACGCGGCTAAAATTCGGGACGAGTTGAAACTGCATTCGGACAAGAACTGACCGGCACGATTCGGTAGCGGCCTGCCGCACATCGATTTTCTGCTTGAATCTTACACGTGTTCAAAGCCCATCCCGGAGGTGTCGTGAGCAAGTCCGGAAAATCTCACCGACAACGGACACAGCCGCCGGCCATTGATCTGCCCCTGGATCTCGACGACCTGCCCAGCATGGCCGACCTTATGGGTGAAGGCCACCCGCACCCGCCGCCGGCCGCCGTACACGCGCGTAGCGTGTCTCCCTCGAAGGCAACCTCTCCAAACAAGACGTGCAGCGATGATAAGCCGACGCGACGCCGCCTCATCGGGGAGCCTTCGTATCACTCGCCGACTGACATCAGCGGCAAAGGGCATCAGCGGCAGCCACACGCAGCACACCACCACATTACCAACTCGATCCTCGACCTCGGCGCGATGCCGGCGATGGATCAATTGTTGTCCGAAAGCAGCACGCCGATCGAGAAATCAGATACGGTCAAAGGCGTGATAACGAAAATCTGCGAGACACACTGTCTGGTCGATATCGGCTTCGGAGAGACGGGTGTTGTCCCGGCCGCTGCCCACGTGGGGCACGGTCCGTTGCGCGTCGGTGACAGGATCATCGCGCGACGATTGCCGCCGCCTGCTGCAGATGCACTTCCTACATTAATTCCAGAACGACGTGTCCAGCGCGCGCGAACACACCAGCCCAAGAGCAGATGTGCCGCTGCTGTAAGCGTGGCCGTGCCCGTGATCATCGACGGCTCCAACGTCTGCCGCAGCTACATCGCGTCGGACGGTGGATCTTCACTTGCGCCATTATTAACGCTACTGCTGGAATTGGTTCGGAGGGAATTACAATGGCGCTGCTTCTGTGACGCTAGTGAATCACACATGCTCGCGCGGAGTGGTGCAGGGTCCGAGTCGACGGTCGTTTACAGCCGGATGCTTCGCGATTCCCGCGGTGCGTTCCGCGAGGTCGATGCCGGGACCAGTGCGGACGATGCGGTGTTGGCAGCCGCTGATCGCGCAGACGGCGTGATTGTCAGTAACGACCGCTTCAACAAATTGCCGGACCAGCATACCGTCCGCTATCCATGGCTGGAATACGGGACCCGGCGGCTATTGAAAGGCAGTGTCATAGACGGACGGGTAGTGGTTGACGCGTTGGGAATTGCGGTGCCGCTACGAACCGATCTCACGCGCCTCGGTGACGAAATTCTCGTCAATCTCCGCAGCTGACGATCGACCGCAGCCACACGTACACCGGGCGGCGATACTCGGCCAGGCAATGCAACAAAATTGTGTAAGAGGTCTATCAGAACTCGATGCTGATTTGGAACCACGAATGGACGCCATTAGACACGAATCGGTACGGAGAACCAGAGTTCGTTCTATATCGTACCTTTGCAAATCCATATCACCGGCTTTCCCTCGGCATTCCGAATCTCATGAACCGGTTTCCGAAGCTGCAGCTCACCCGGTCGAACAACAAACACCACACGTTCCTTGCTGCTGTTGCTGCGCATGTCACTGAGCGTATCGTAGATCGTCGGACCATCAAGGAAGTGTATCTTGCCGTAACGCGCCACGAAGATGTCCCGTTGCCCCTTTTCGAATAACTCTTTACCGTCTGCAAGCCATTGTTTGGGATCGTATTGGAAGCCGAATGCTGTGATAATGAAATTTCGCCGCGCGGTCCCGGTGCCCTTTTCTGTGACGAAGACAGCGTCGCATTCGTCAAGGTACGGCCGCAGCCACCGACACGCATCAAGGAGATCGGTGTTGTAGCCGTGGTAGATATCGCTCCGCTGATTAAAGCCGGCGCCAAGAAATTGCTGCAGGAAATGAGCGCTCGACAGGCCCATCACGATCGCACATATCGCGGAAGCGGCATACACTGTGCCGCGACCATTTTGGACACACCGGCGTGCTATCCACGCCGCACCGACTGCAGCCGTGAGCAAGATGCCGAGCATACCTGGAATGCTCCGGAGCGCATGCGCACTCTCATGCTGGGTGAAACAGTCGGCCACGGGATACAACACCAGCCAAACGCCCACGATTCGCGCTGCCGGACTACGTCGGAGTTCGCGAATGATGCACCACAGTCCGGTGGCGAGAAACGGCAACACATACCAGTGGCATACACCGCCTGGAAAACTGTGGAGGAAAAACGTGTCGCCGCGCACAAAAAGGAAGTCTGGACCAAAATGGCTGAAATACCGCGAAACGATTGCCTGTACATTCGCTACTGCCCCCGCCGACGATTGCCACAGAATCACCTCCTTGCCGCGCTGACTGATCGCCGGATCTGTGATATGCTTCCATACGAGGGGCAGCACCGGTATAGCCAGGCCTACAACACCCGATAAGAAAGCAACTTTCCTCTGCTTCGACGACGCAATGGCGTCACGGCACGGGCGCCAGTTCACGAGACAACAAAGAATAAGCGCGGCGGGAAGGAAAATGCGCACGGCATAGTAGCCGTAACACGCCGCACCGGCAGCCAATCCCGCGGCAAATGCCGGCCCGGCTCGACACGGCGCGTCGCCACGGCAAAATGGCGGCACGTTTGCTAGCGCCAGCAGCGCGATTGGCCCCAGGATCAGCATGGGCGCCGACCCGGCCTCATGCCCCCAACGGCTGAGAAAAATATGCCAAGGATTCAGCGCCAGAAAGACAGCAGCGGCTACGCCGGTGGCAGTATCGAAGAGCTTCGATGCAATGATAAAAATGAAAACGATGCCGGCAATACCGCCGACAATATTCGGCAACCTCGTCGTCCACACGTTCATGCCGCCGACAAGTTGAAATGGTATCGTGAGATACGTATGCAGAACAGTTCGGTTGCCGCCAAAGCTGCGGCTGTAGAACAATGGCCAGGAATCACCTCGAAAGTCGACACCGGTATGCAGGAGACAATTTGCATTCCATGCGTTAGCGGCAGAATCCACATGAATGCCTGGCGGCGCCGCCCCCAGATTTGCCAGCCGCAGAACAGCGGCCACACCTACGATAACAGCGAGTCCGACAACAACGGCGTGATTGCGCGGGCGAGATGATGACTCCTGCGAGGGGTCCGGCACGGGTTTAGGCTTCGATTCTGCCATGTGCGATACGTGGTTCACCAACAAAGCCCGACATCGGAAGTCGCACGTCAATCACCTTCGGAAACGTGATCGAAAGCGTTGCTGAATTGGCTCCGGCTCATGTCTGCAACCTGGGACGCCTCATCCTGATTCAACAGTCCGGTTTCGTACCATTTCATCGCCGCGGCCAGCCGCAGCTCGTGCTCGACATCACTCAGCTTCCCGCGCAGTGCTGTCAGTGTCTGCGCGTCGATATCGACGTGGACGGTGGTCATCACCACATAATCAATGGTATCCAACGATCGCGACGCCGAATAGCGCTCCATTGTGTTGATGAAACGCGCGCGACAGACACCGGATATTTCGGCTGCCAGATCATGATCCACCCGATGCGACTCGTACCACTTCACTGCCGCTGCAAGACGTAACTCCGCCGTAAACGTAGACAAGTCCATGTTTAATGCACTCAGGATATTTTCGGAGATGTCGAATTGAACGGTGGTGTCCGATGACAGCTCGATCGTGTCGAGAATAGGCGATGCCACCATGCTATCGATTTCGTTGGTGAACGTGGCTGCATCGAGGTCGGCCAATGCGGTGGCGAGGGCGATATCAATATCATTCAACTCGTAGAGCTTAGCCGCAGCGGCAAGACGGAATTTTTCAGCGAACATTTGGCTCTCGATACCTACTTTATTTACGATATCGTTGGGAATTTCAATTGCGAATTTTGCAGTCATAACCTATTCGTCTCGTTTCGTGATACACGATGCTCGTGGCGGATCTACGATTATCCTATTCACCAGTACCGGTCCGGCTTCGAATTGCTATGAAGATAGAATTGCCGTGTGAACCTGTCAAGAAATCAACGGATTAAATTCACCGATGGCCGGCGTTTCGAAGAAAGTGCACAGGACCTTTGGCCTTGACTCAGTATTCACCGGGCAACCACAGGTAATAAAAACCGGATCGATCCCGGGACACGAGCGCACCTAAATCGACATTGACCACGCCTGCCGCCGCCGCAGGCGCGGCACGGGAATGCGAATAAATACTCTGATCCTGCGGCTTCCCCTTGCGGTACATGACGACATGGGCGTTCGAGATCCCGGCCATCGCCGCAGCATCGTCGATGACCTCCGGAAAATATCGGATGTCGTCGATCAGTCGGTGGGTCAACGCCTGGGGTGCGGTGTAAATGCGTCCATCGGCAATCGACTCCAACTGCGCCCTGTCGGTAAAGTCCGCACGGGCGTCGAGAATCACATCCAGAAATCGGTCGTAAAACGTGCCGACCATATCTTCGAAGATCCGCCGTGACTCCGGCTTCATTTCCAGCAGCGGATGCGCCATTCCCTTCAAGTCTCCGGCCGTGATAATCTCCTCACGGTAACCGATTTTTTCGGCCAATTCGTTAAGTTTCGGAAATCGCGCTATGATGCCGATACTGCCTGTAACGGTGGTAGGCTGCGCATAGATGCGATCGGCGGCGCAGGCCACGTAATACCCGCCGGAGCAAGCCATTCCCAGCATACACGCGGTCATGGGCAGGCCGGTGCGTTCCTTGAATCCTCGCAGCTCATGATAGATCGTATCCGTTGCGGTGACTTCTCCGCCGGGCGTATCAAGACGGAGAATTACCGCACGAATGTTCCGATCACGCTCTGCCATGTCCAGGACCAGTCTTACGTCGTCCGGCGTCGTGCCCTGCGCTCCCAAGAGCTTGCCGGCAGGACGACTGCGAATCATGCCGCTTATATCGATCACGAGAATCTTATTTGCGGTACGCCGACGTGATTCCCGAATGCGATGTTCCGTGAACGGCGGATCCAGGAGCGTGGCGATGTCCATCGACACGCAGCCGCCGGATACGATCGCAGCCAGACAAAGCGTGCCCGCCGACCTAGTGAACGCCGTCACGCCGCGTCGCTGTGTCGTCATGAAATTCGTGTGCGCCACTAAATCCTCCCGGTTGCATACCGTTAGATTACCGCATGAACGATGTCTCTGCCAACACCCCGTACCGCATTATTTGCCGCGCCAGGCATCGAGATTGTTTCCGCTCCTCCCCTCGCTACGTGAGCGGGTAACACCACTCATAGCCGATCGGATCGCGATTCGCCCTTATTTATTCTTACCGCGACCTATTGAAAAAAGCGAAAATAAATCTCTCTTAGTTTTGCGGGTTCCGTGTTCATCCGCTATAGTGCAAATTTCAACGGCATCGTTGCGACGGATGCCCACAGCCTGCGTCATTTTCAACCACGCCTGATCCCACGAGAACGATTCTGCCAGGAGTCATCAATGGATGTAGAACAAACGATGAACAGCGTCCCCAAGTGGGAGATGGAGCTCAAAGTCGGGCGTAAGGCGATCGAAAATGGCAACTTCCCGCAAGCGGAGCGGCTATTTACGTCCGCGTTCCAGCATGTAGTCAAGCACGGGTCGGACGATCCACGGTTGATTAATATTCATATGTGCCTGGCCGACATGTACGCCAAGCAGGAGAACTACAAGCTCGCCGAGCGACACTTCGTACAAGCCACCAGCATCATGGGCAAGAAAATGGGCTACAACTATCATGGCATGATAGGGTTGCTCCAGGAGTACGCAAACATGCTCAACGACTGCGGCCGCGAGGACGATGCCAACGTTCTTATCAAACGTGCCGAGCAGATCGAACGTAGCCAGATTCGCCTCTGAAATTGCCCCTGTGAGAAAGAGTCGGGCGCCCGAACGGAATCGGCGTTAGCGCCCTTCGTTGGCGTTCACACTTCAGTGTGGGTTTCACGTCTCGCCACCGAACGGCAAGCCACATGGAACACCGCGAGCTCACTCAAGTGCGAACTTACACCCCGCGTAATGTGCCCGACGCGTTCCCTACGGACGCTTGTGTTTCCTGGATGCACGTTTTGTTATCGTGAAGGTTAAGCCGTCGCGCGCGGCGTCAATGACCGCTTCTCCGCCGGCTGCGAGCCGGCCGAAGAGAATCTCGTCTACAAGCTTCTCGTGAATTTCGTCCTGGATGACGCGAGCAATGTGCCGTGCACCGTACTTGGGATCGTAGCCGTGTTTTGCCAGCCACTTGACGGCGGCCGACGTCAAGGTAATGCTCACCTTCCTGGACCGTAGCATATCATCCAACTGATCGATGAATTTCCCGACGACGCGTTCGATCAGCTCCTGCGAAAGATGACGGAAATGAATAATCGCATCTAGGCGATTACGAAATTCCGGAGTAAAGAATTTCTCGACGGCACGCTGGTTTCCGGTCTCGTCCGCAGGACTATCGAATCCAATGACATTCGCGGCCAACTCGCGCGCACCAACGTTGGATGTCATGATAAGAATGATATTTCGGAAATCCGCCTTACGTCCGTTGTTGTCGGTGAGCGTACCATGATCCATCACCTGCAGGAGAATATTGAAAATCTCGGGATTCGCCTTTTCGATTTCATCAAGCAGCAGTACGGCATGGGGCGTCTTTATGATCGCGTCCGTGAGCAGCCCGCCCTGCTCGAATCCCACGTAACCCGGCGGCGCGCCGATAAGGCGGGACACGGTGTGTTTTTCGCTGTATTCACTCATGTCAAACCGAATAAAGTCGATGTCCAGGACACTGGCCAGCTGACGGCTCAACTCTGTTTTGCCAACCCCTGTCGGGCCGGCAAACAAATATGAGCCAATCGTTTTCTCCGGTGGCCGCAACCCTGCGCGCGAGAGTTTAATCGCTTTAGTGAGCCGGGCAATCGCTTCGTCCTGGCCGAACACGACATCCCGCAACGCGGCATCGAGATTGCGCATTTTCTCTTTGTCACTGGTAGAAATGCGGGCCGGCGGGATCCGCGCCATTTCGGCGATAATCGCTTCGATGTTTGACTTTGATACAGTCTTGCGACGCTTCGCCGCTGGGCGAATCGCCTGCGCGGCACCGGCCTCGTCGACGACATCGATCGCCTTGTCGGGAAGAAATCGATCATTCATATAACGATGCGACAAACGGGCGGCCGTATCCAGCGCCGTGTCGGTGTAGCGAACGTCGTAATGCGCCTCGTACCGCGACTTCAAGCCGCGGAGAATCGCGATCGTGTCCGCAACACCGGGCTCCACAACATCGATTTTCTGAAATCTACGTGCCAGCGCACGGTCTTTTTGAATGCTGTTCTTGAACTCCTGGTAAGTCGACGACCCGATACATCGAATGGTGCCGGATGCCAGCGCCGGCTTGAAGATATTCGAGGCGTCCATCGAGCCGCCCTGCGTAGCGCCAGCACCGATCATGGTGTGAAACTCGTCGATAAAAAGGATCGAACGCGGCTGCGCCTGAAGTGCAGCGAGTACGGCCTTTAGCCGCTCTTCGAACTCGCCGCGGAATTTGGTACCCGCCAACACGGTGCCCATGTCGAGTGCGAATATCTCCGCGTCCAGCAACAATTCCGGAACCTCGCCATCGACAATCTTCGACGCGAGGCCCTCGACAATAGCGGTCTTGCCAACGCCCGGCTCGCCGACCAGCAACGGATTGTTCTTTCGTCGCCGGCACAGCGTACGCATCACGCGCATCAGTTCCGCTGTTCTGCCGATAATGGGGTCAATCTTGCCCTCTCTCGCCATATTCGTAAGATTGACTGTGAAATGATCGAGCGGACTTCCCTGCGCGCCACCTCCGGCCGGAGGCGTCCCCTTGCCGTCTGCCGTCGAATCGGCCGTTTGGATATCGGAATCCGGCAATGCCGCGGTACCACCTGACTTTCGACGTGACAGATATTCGATGAGCCGGAACCTATCAACATCTTGCTCAAGAAGGAAATGTACCGCGTGAGAGTCTTCCTCGAAGAACATCGATGCGAGAATATCGGCGCCATCGACGTAGTGCTTCTCGCAACTCGCCGAATGCGCAACAGCCGCGTGTATCACGCGCTGCAGAGCCAGCGTCTCTTGCGGAATATAGTCGTCATCTACGTTCAGGCGCTCGAGGTCCGCCTCGAAAAAGTCCCGGAGCCGCGCGCGAAGGACATCGCGGTCGCCCCCGCAGCCGTGAAACGTTTCACTGGTATCCGGGTCGTGCAGGAGGGCGTAAAGCATATGTTCCAGGGTGATGTACTCATGATGGTACCCTTTTGCGGTATCGATCGCAAGACCGATACAAATCCGCAGACCGGCGGTCAGGACAGGCTTATTACTGCTGCTCATTTTCTGGACTCACATCGTTGGATGCGCTGCGGAATAGCCACGGCTATTCCGGCTCCATGGAGCACTTCAGCGGATACTCGTTCTGGCGTGATATCTCAAGGACCTTGCGCGTCTTGTTCTCGGCGATCTCGCGGGTATACACACCGCACAGCCCAATTCCACGCTGGTGAACCGACAGCATGATCTGTACAGCATCCTCATGCGGCTTGTGGAACACGGATTCGAGGATCAGGACGACAAAATCCATGGGCGTATAATCGTCGTTGTGGAGCAGAACCTTGAAACGCCTGGGCTTGTCCGTAGCGACCTTCTCGACCACATCTGTATCGGTGCCGAACGTGTTTGCTTCAGGACTCATATGGATAACGTATCGCGTGTAGAGCCAGCGCTCGGCTCGGACAATTTACAATTTCGACAGACCGCTAAGCGTCCTCGAACGCATTGTACAGATCCTCGGCGCTGCCGGCCTGGAGCAGGCACTTACGATTTTTCTCGCTTAGAATCAGCCGCGAAATTTCGGACAGCGTTTTCAGATGTGCCTCCGGCTGGCCTTTTTGACTTATGACGACGATCACGAGACTTACGGGCTCATCGCCGAAGTTGGATGTGACCGGCTGCTTCAGTTTCGCGACCAGGACAATGGAGTCCGAGATGCCGGTGATATACGTATGAGGCAGTGCAATATAAGGAGAAATAATCGTCGACTGCTTACTGGAATACTCTATAAGGCGTTCGTAAACATTTTCAATATCCAGCTCCGGATAAAAAATATGGATGCGGTCGACGATCTCGCGAATCACGCTCGAGAACGCGTCGGCCTCGGTGAATACGATGCATTCGGGTTTGAGGTCAAAACCGAACCGGGTGACAAATGGACGATGGGCGAGAATGCTGCACGCCCCCGTCTCCCCATCCGGCACATAGGGTTGCGCACCGCCGCCATAGAATGACATAAGAACACGCTCGGGATGGGTTATGGATTCGACATGTGTTTCCTCTGACTGCACGCCGATATCGTGATCCTCCAGATCAAGTGCCGTGAGTCGACCGAGGTTGAAGTGATTCCAAATCAATTCTCCGGTCATCAGGCGGTCATTTACATCGTCGGCATCACCGTTGGAACGAATACCCCACCGGTAGGTGCGTACGCCGGGAATCTGTCGCTCCAGGCGCTGGCATAAGAGTGTGTTCAAGTCCTCATTCTCTGTAATCGCCAGGACGTTGCCGATGCCGTATATGTCCGGCTGTTTGTCGATTGACATATTCAGGGCATTGGCGTGAATGGCCTTCAGTCCATTCTTTTTAGCCAGCCGTACAGAGCGGTGGTTCATATCGATTACGACGACGTGCAGCCCGTGTTTCTTCAGAAACAAAGCCACGGCACGCCCGAGCGCGTGCGCACCGACAATCAGCCATCCCTTGGGCTTGGGCTCAAGAACACCCAGCATCCGTCCGACTGCCTTCGCGGTTAGGCCCTGAAAAACGACGGTGCCGATGATCACCGAGTAGGTAAACGTTTCAAGAAACGCCGCCTCCGGATAACCGCGTTCGTAGAGATTGAGGGTAAACAATGATGCCATCGACGCAGCGACGATGCCGCGCGGCGCGACCCAGCTTAAAAACAGCTTTTCACGCACTTCGAGATTCGAGGCTCGCGTCGAGACAAAAATGTTTAACGGCCGCACAATCAACATGATGAAGGCAACAAGCAATACGCCCTTGACACCGTGGTCGAGGAAGCTGCTCATGTCAAGATTGGCAGCGAGCAATACGAATAATAGTCCGATCAACAACTGGATCAGTTCGGCCTTGTAGACCTTGACCTCCTCAATCTGTTCCTTGCGGAGGTAGCCGATTACGAATCCCGCGATCGTAACGCTGAGCAGTCCGCTCTCGTGCGCCAGAATGTCAGACAGCGTATACAGAGCGAGGGCCGACGCGAGTGTACAGATATTGAGGCTCTCTTCTGGAAACCATCGTCGGCGTATGAACTCCGCGATACTGAATCCGCCGGCCAGTCCGACCGCAATGCCGACCAGCATGCGCGTGAGAAAATGCAGGAATGGCTGGTCGGTCGGGTCGATAATATATTCGTAGCACAGAAGCGCGATAAAGACGCCTGCAGGGTCAATGAGTACACTTTCCCAATGCAGAATATTCTGAACATGAATCTTTACTCGGATGCGCTTAAGCAACGGCCCGATTACAGTAGGTCCGGTAACGATAATGAGGCTGCCGGCGAGCAGGGAAAAATCCCATGGGAAACCGTAGCAGAATTTGATTGCAAGACTGCTTGTGAGCCAGGTTATCAGAACGCCTTTGGTGAGGACACCGCGAATCTCTCGCGACACGCGTTTGTATCCCGTGGCGTCGAGTGTAAGGCCGCCTTCGAACAAGATGATTGCCACGGCCAACGCGATAATGGTCTTCAACCCTTCTCCGAGCGTCTCCGGGTTTATCCAATCCAGGCCGGCCGGGCCGACCAGAATGCCGCCGATCAGCATCACCGCGATCGACGATAGATTGATCTTGCGTGCAATCAGATTGAACAACACGCCGAAAACCAGAGCGCCGGCGAAGGTAGTTAACATTTGTTGGCGAAGATCCATGATCTCGTATTGTTGCTTGATTTAAGGTGCGGCCGGCTGATGAATCGACCATGGCAGGACAGGCCTGCGGGCGCGCCATCGTATCGCGAAAATCGATACGCGGTCAGGAGCAAACGCAGTGGAAACACTGCGAGACGGATGGGTGTGCCGCAAGATTGCGGCCAGTTCATAAGTGAGATCGCCGGCTGGCGCATTCACGCCGCGATCTGCGGCGCTCAGTCCGGTGCAACGCGACATACGTGCAACCGCGGCGTTACCCGATAATGCCGCCACCCGAGCTGAGAAAAATGCCCTTGAGGTTCATTCTCAAAGCTTCCGGGTTGGTGGCTCGCTCAAGCGCAACTTCTTCGGTAATCAATCCCTCATTAACCAGCTGGTACAGGCATTGGTTAAAGGACATCATACCTTCGCTCGAACTTGCCTCAATCGCGGCTGCCAGTTTGTCGATCTTATCCTCTTCCAGCAGCTTGCGAATCACAGGCGTGTTGATCAGCACCTCAAGACCGGGGATCACGCCCTTGCCAACCGCACGGGGCATCAGCCGCTGGCATATCACGGCCGTGAGACAGGACGACAATGACAAGCGCACCTGCTTCCGTTCGTCGGATGGGTAAAAGTCGAGAATTCGTTGAATCGTTTGCGCCGCATTAGACGTGTGGGCCGTGGACATCACGAGATGCCCGGTCTGTGCCGCGGTCAATGCCGAATCAAAGCTGTCGCGGTTACGCATCTCTCCCACGCAAATCACATCCGGATCCTGCCGCAACGCATGGATCAGCGCCGAATCGAATGAAATGCAGTCGATACCTACTTCGCGCTGTTCGAAGATACACTTCTTATCCTGGAAATTGTACTCAATGGGATCCTCGACGGTAATGATATGCCGCGGGATATGATTGTTCATGTACTCCATCATACAAGCCAGCGTCGTCGATTTTCCGGATCCGGTAGTTCCGGTCACCAGAATGATGCCGCGCTCGGATTCCGCCACCCGCAAGACAATTTCGGGGAGCCCGAGATTGGTAATATCCGGCACCTTGTCCTTGATATGCCGCAACGTCAACGCCATCAGATTTCGCTGACGATGCAGGTTTACCCGGAACCGGCCGACGCCGTCCTCATAGTGTGCGAAATCAGCATCACCCGTTTCCTCGTAGTGCTTTATGTCTTTTTCCTCGGTGATCTCATCCACCGCGGAATGCAAAAAGTCCTTGCTGACAATAAAGTCGGAGATCTCTACAAGCTGAGCATCAACACGCAGCGCCACAGGCGAGCCTTCCCGAATATGCCAATCCGAGGCTCGCGCGTTCACACCAGTTTCGAGAATAGCTCGAAGTTTGGTAACCGACATGCCGTTGCTCCTTAAGGCGTTTGAAATTGATTTTTATAACAATACAATACTGGCGCTGAAACGAATGAATAACGACTAATCTAGTCATCAAGAAATCAATTTGCAAGAAAAAAGGCAGGGATCAGATGAGCATATTTAAGGCCTACGATATTCGCGGTGTATACGGCACGGATCTAACCGAGGAGATTGCCGAGTCGATCGGCCGCGCGATCGTGACATACCTCAAATCGAAGACACTGGTGGTCGGCAGAGATATCCGCACGCACTCCCCGTCGCTCGCGGATGCGTTAATTTCCGGAATGACGCGCCAGGGAGCAGATGTAATCGATATCGGGTTATGTTCGACGCCGATGAACTATTTCGCCAACGGCACCCTCGGCGCAGACGGCAGCGTGATGGTTACAGCATCGCACAACCCTGGTGAATGGAACGGATTCAAGCTGTGCCGCGAGCAGGCGATTCCGCTCAGCGGAGAGAAGGGCATCAAAGAGATCGAAGCGATCGTCGCCGATGCCGCCTACGATCCCCCGGGACGCACCGGTTCGCGAAGCAGTCATGATATCCGCAAGAAATACTACGACAAGATTCGCGGTTTCGCGGATATCACCGGCAAGCCGAAGATCGCGATCGACTACGCCAACGCGATGGGTATCGTCGAATTCGAGGGGCTCACGGATCTCTTCGAGATCACCCCGTTGTATGATGATCTGGACGGCACGTTTCCGAATCACGAAGCCAATCCGCTCAAACTCGACACACTCGAGCCGCTTCAGGATGCGGTGCGCAGGTCCGGCGCCACGTTCGGCGCAGCCTTCGACGGCGATGCGGACCGTTGCGGTTTCGTCGATAACGACGGTGCTGTTGTTACGATGGACCTGATCACCGCGCTGATTGCCGGCGACATCCTGTCACGCGATAAAGGTACGATTCTCTACGACCTGCGCAGCAGCCGCGTCGTGCGCGAGCACATCGAAGCGTGCGGCGGCACAGCCGTGATGTGCCGCGTGGGTCATGCATTCATAAAGAATCAAATGCGCGACTGCAACGCCATTTTCGCCGGTGAACTCGCCGGCCACTATTATTTTCGCGAGAACTTCACCGCCGAGAGTTCTGCCCTCGCGCTGATCATGGTGGCGAACGTTATCGACAAGTCCGGTCAACCATTGAGCGACATCGTCGCGCCGTTACGAAAATACCATTCGACCGGCGAGATCAACTCGCGCGTCAGCGACGCTGCGTCCATCATCCGTACGGTGAAAGACCGCTACAGGAATGGCCGTCAGTTTGAGCTTGACGGGATTTCAACGGAATATGACGACTGGTGGTTCAACGTGCGCGCCTCCAACACCGAACCGCTGCTGCGCCTCATTCTTGAGGCGAACACGCCGGAATTGATGGCCGAGAAACGCGAGGAGCTACTGGCGATCATCCGCGGCTAATCCACAGAATTTCGCCAAGTCGATTTACGTGAAATTTTGCCTGCGATATCTTGAAATACACCGAACTTCTCATAGCTTACAGTTTCTCGCTGTACGATGTGCGCCCGTAGCTCAATTGGACAGAGCGTCTGGCTACGGACCAGAAGGTTAGGGGTTCGACTCCTCTCGGGCGTACCATTCTATTTTCTTGCGTGCAAGAAAAAATCGGCAAGGTAGCTCAGACGGTAGAGCAGGGGACTGAAAATCCCTGTGTCGGCGGTTCGATTCCGCCCCTTGCCACCTCCTTTTCATAACTGGCTATTTATTAGCGACTTATGATTTTCGTGTGACCGTCGAACCGGTTTTGTGCCACAGCCTGTGCCACAGGTTGTGCCACAAACGAAAGGTCAACACGGAAAATGGCACAGAAATCCCTCCACCTCCCCGCCTATCTCTATCGTCGCAATCTCACATTTTATTTTCGCAAACGCATTCCCGTTTCATTCGTTCGTTACTTTGCTAAACCCGAACTTCGATTTTCTCTCGGAGTTTCCTCCCTTGCCCTGGCCAAAGAGAAAGGCGCTGCCTTACTCCAGCAGACGGAACAACTCCTTCGAACCCTCACTCTAATGAAATCGAGAAAGGATCAATTTGACAAACATAGCGACAGTACAATGGCACAACTGACCGAACAGAAGATAAATCATCTAATTACCACATTTTATCGAGATACTCGAGAACAGACGGAACAATCCTGGCAAAATCGAAAATTCGAGGACAGTGAGCACTTGCGGAGTGAAATCGATACTCACAGGGCAGTGTTTTCCTCGCTTAAGGAAGACTTGGTCTGTAATCGAATTGACGATTTTGCCAATGTGGTCAACGATTTCCTGAAGTCTGAAGGGATGCGCAATGTAAATTCGGACAGCCCGGCGTTTCACAAGTTAACACGTCGGCTTTACGCGACGAGTATCAAGGCTGTGGACGATACGTTGAAGGAAGTATCCAATCCGTTTTCAAATATCACAGACTATCTTGAGCCGACCAAGCTCAACGAGAATTCTCCCATTGAACCAGCGGATGAACCACCGGCCGCTGATATATATTCCCTTGCTACGGCTATCAATGACTACACCGACGAATCTTTGCGATTAGGAAATTGGACTGTCAAAACGAAGGGGGAACAAATCGCCTGCCTGGAGCTCCTCGAAGAAATTCTCGGTACCAGAACCGACGTTCACGAAATAGAGCGGAAGCAATTGGTCGAGGTAAAGGACACATTGATTCGTTTCCCGACGAATCGAAAAAAAGACCGGCGGTTTCGTGACAAACCGATTGCGGAGATACTGCAGATGGAATTCAAGCCAATGACCGCGAGAACGGTAAATAATTATCTCGTTCGCTATGTCTGCTTTTTCAATTGGTTGAAACGGCGGGGATCGATCCGCGACAATCCGGCTGAAGGACTCATTATAAAGTCGAAACGAAATCCCCGAGATGAACGTGCAGCGTTTTCCAAGGAAGAATTATTCAGAATGATTGAACTTTTGCGGCTGGAAAAAAAACGACCAGAACGCTTTTGGATCACGCTCTTGGGGTTGTATACCGGTGCCAGACTAAACGAACTATGTCAACTTGACACTGCCGATGTATGTAAAACGGAGGACGGGATCTGGTTTATATCTATCAACACGACCGGTGATCTTAAAAAGTGTGTAAAAACGAAATATGCTGTCCGTGACGTTCCCATAAATGACAAGCTAATCGGCCTTGGTTTCCTCGATTACGTTAACCAGCGAAAAAACTCAGACTCCGCAAAATTGTGGGATTTAAGCTACGATGAAAAAGAAGGTTACAAACGCCCGATTTCTCGATGGTTTAATGTTCGGTTTAAGGGGAAGTTTATCGAATCTAACTCCATTGTTAAGAAGGATTTTCACAGTTTCCGTCACACGATGATAAACTATCTAATGTCGAAGAATGTCGAAGAATCGGTAATCAGTCAGATCGTCGGCCATAGCCCGAAATCAATTACTTTCGGTCGGTACGGGAAAGGCTTTCCAATTCAGGTACTCAAAAAAGCAATTCTTAAATTGGATTTTTACGGGATTGACGGTTAATACTGAATGTAAATCAGAACCATTTTCCCGAAAGTGACCAAGACGCCCACTTTGTCGGGTGTTCGCCATTCTTGATTGCCGAAATTTGTGTTCGTCGAAGCGCTTCTCCAGGTGGCAGATTATTCTGCAGCAAATTTTGATAAAATTTTTCCATGAATTTGGTGGTTTCAATATCCACCACCCTTCTTGAGCTGGCTACCACTGACCGCGCACCAGCCAGTTGTGCGGCACGCTGAATACTAAAGATGCCCTCACCGGTTGCTACCTCACCACGTGCCAATGAGCATGCGGATAACACCAATAGATTAACGTGACGCAAATCTAGCCAGCCCAATTCCATGGCGGTCAAAATAGCGCTTTGAGGAGTATTTTGAGCGTTAGCAAAAGCCAAACCCGTCAGTAGACCGGGCTCCACCCAAGACATCGTTTGCCGTCTACCCATAAGATCAGCCAATATAGTGGATCTATCGATTGTAGTCGGTTTGATGTGCGGTAAGTAAAAGCCGTGGGTTGCAACGTGGATGAAAGGGTACTGCGACGCGTACTCGCAAAACGATGATTTAGTAGCCTCGCTTTTCGACAGCACTTTCACTTTACCGTTTCGATATTTGGTATATGCCTTTCGAATCGCCTCTATTTCGATCGCGGTCGATGGCAACTCCCTGAATTCCAACTGCACGCCACTCCGTTCGATTTCGAACTTAATTTCTTCTGAAAACCTTCGTTCGACCGAAGTCCTATTCACATTAGTTTTCGACGCACTCGATGCCGGCAACTTATTTCCGGATTGATAATCAACGTTTCCGACCAGAAGAATTCCCGGAGCGGCCTGTCTGTTCTCAGTTGTCGTAATTTCGGATATCAACATCGGAACAGGTATAGTGCTAATTGCAAAATCTTCAATTAGGTATTTACTTCGTCGGCCATGTTCAGCCGTCGCTTGCCCAGGAAGCGCGCCAAACGGAAATTCAGCTAAGATGCCATCGGGAGAAATGAGTACAGTCTTGACGTCTCCCAGAAAAGGTTCCAATGGCTTCCATATCGCATGATAAAGCCTGTCGCGAAAGGGACTATCAGTTTCCCAATTCCATTTCTTGTAATCTTCTTCGATCTCAATGATCGGTCCGAGGTTTATCATTTTGATCGGATGATTCGGATGGATGATAAACGCGGCCATCATCTCTTTTTCAGTCGGACCTGACGAGTTCCAATATCTGAACTGAAAAAAATCAATTAGGATGGTTGCTTCCGGAAGTGTTTTCTGGAGATCAGTCGGGACCACTGTCTTTGGATTTAGCCCTATTTTTAGGTCAGTGTACTTCTGAGACAGTTCCCTCTCCATTTGCTCCTTTTGTTTCCTAAGCGAATCAACCTCCGCCTCCCAATTTCTATCGGTGGATAATCCTTCGGGAGTGAAAACCGCTTTCGCGATCTGAATTGATAAATATTGCAGCTTCTCGAGAGGTTCCTTAATCGACGAATTGTCCCGTATCAGTTGTTTCCAATATCGTTTCGTAAACCCGATACCTTCCCAAGCAATCACATGCTGGTAAGCCTTCGAGGCGGGAATGCTCATCTGCGATGCCATCGACAAATAAAGATCAAGGTACCCTCGCCTGGCAGTGATCATTCTATGTTGAATCCTTTCGGATTGTGTCGCAGAGGCGATTTCGGTTAATCTACTTATTCCTTTAAGACAACTGTCTACGTCGGACTCGGCATGTGAAAGGTCCCCCATGGAATAATGCAGGCGCCCCCTGAGCGCGAGAGTGTGACTGTGGATCAATGAGGCGGTTTCATCTGACTTATTATTAAAAATTGTCAAGGCCTCGTCATAAAGTCGCTTGGCTTCTTTATATTTCTCCATCTTTTCATGCAATAATGCCAATGGAACAAGAGTATTAGCAAAACTAAGATCGGATACACCGATCAATTGTCTGCTCAATTCAATTGATTCCGAAAATCGCAAGCGAGCGTTTTCGTAATCTCCCTTCTCGTAATACAAACCACCAAGATTTCTTAGTAGTGTGATATAATTAAGGCTTTTTTTCCCGTTTGAATTCTTCTCGATTTCAAGCGATCGAGTGTATAATCTTTCAGCTTTTCCATAATCTTTTGTAGTTAGATGAAGCAATGCCAAATCATTCAAACTAACAGCGATATCAGGGTGGTTTTCCCCAAGCAAGGTCATTCTGGCCCCCAAAGCTAATCCATAATTGTATCCGGCTCGCTCGTAATCCATTAAGTCATAATACACCGTCCCTAGTCTATGGATGGTGTCAAAATAATTGATGTGGTTATCCCCGTATAGTTGCTTCTGTATTTCAAGAAGTCTGGAATATAAACGCTCAGCACGCAAAAAATCACCTTGGCCTTTATATATATGTGCGGTTCGGGACAAGAGTAATTCAATGTCCGGATTCGGGGTGTCCACCCCATTTAGCTCTTCGTGGATCAACATAGCGTCGTGATATAGTGGGAGTGCTTTGTCATGAACTCCCATCTCAAAATACATGTTAGCGAGGCTTAGCAGCGTGTTAAAATGGTCCGGATGGTTCTTGCCTAAGGATTTCTTCTGAATTTTGGCCGCTATCAAGAACCACTTTTCCGCTTGCTCGTAATCTTTTTGATGGAAGTAGATGATCGCAATTGATCTGCCTGTATTTGCAAAATAAGGATGGTTCCCTCCATTTAAATTATTCTGAATTCTTAGAGAACGATGAAGAAGCGCCAGTGATTTTTCATATTCTTTCACATCCAAGAAAAGTGTGGCTAACCGGCCAAGATCCGTGATGTAACCAAAGTTGTCCTCACCAACCACAAATTTCTGGAGCTCTAGAGCGGCCGCAAGAAGTTGTATCGCTCGCGATCGTTTATTCATCGCAACACTCAGTGCGGTAAAGTTCTTTAGTGTATCGATATGTGCTAACAAAAATTCCTTACTGCTTTCGAGTAATGCGTCTCCTTGGATCTCGACAGCCTGCTGATAATAGGACTCCGCCGCATCGAAATTCTTCATTCGAAAATATAGGGCCGCAAGCTTGCTCAGTGTGAACGCATAGAATGGGTGCTTATTGTCAGCAAACTTTTCCGCGCTTTCAATAGCCTTCATGTGCTGGTTGACTGCAGATTTGAAGTCACCGTCATTAGAATATTGCTCAGCGCGTCCCAGAAACTCACTGACTTCCGTGACGAGTCGTTCACTTTCTTTGGAATCGTCTTGGGCATTCAAAAAATGAACAAAACTCACCAGGTTAAGTTGTAAAACGCAGACAATCATCGTAAATCGTAACAGGAAGGCATTATGAATCCTCTGCTGACTTCTCATTTATTCCTCTCAATTTCTTCCAACGCGCTAGTCGCTTGAGCACGAACGTTTTCGTTGTCGTCTGATTTAGACAGTCGCTTCAGAACCGATGTCACATCATCCGTCCCAACACCGATAACGCCAAGTGCCCAGGCAATCTTTTCACGAAGAAGAACGTCTCCGCTTTCTAAAGCATGTATAAGTGCTGGAACTGCTTCATTTGCTTCGGCACCAATTGATCCCAGCACCTCGGCGGACTTCCAAGAAACATCGCGATCATCACCAGTGGTTGTCAAATTTTTTATCAAAACCGGAACGGCCCCCCTAGCTCCTGGCCCCATCTTTCCGAGTGCCTCAAGGCAAAAATAATGAATTTTCGATTTGCTATCATCGTCTAGAACTTTGATTAACTGGGGAACCGCCAGGTTACCTTGTGCGGCTAGCTTTTCGATAGCGGTATTACGAATCTCTCTATCTCTGTAGTGAATGGCATCAATCCAGGCTGGTATATCAACCTCTATAGTGAAATTAGTGCCGCTACGGTAAGCTACGCTTTCATATTTCGCCAGCTCGGCAGTTAGCTTGTTATTCTTCATATTAGCTTGCGCTAATTCTATTGAAATCTGTTTTTTTTGTTCGGAAACGGATCGTCTATCGCGATCTATTTGCAACGTATAAATGGTTCCCGATACTATCGCTACGGTGAGGCAAGCGGTGGCAATTTTATAAGGCTGGAAAAATGAGATATAGTCTGATTTCTCGCACTGGCCGCCTGCCGATGGAGATGGCTGAGATTGAAGTTTTTCGTTTAACTCGGTAAAAAATGACTCTTGCAACGGTTCTTGATTTTGCTCCCGCAATATTGAAAGGGCTTCATTCCACGACAACTTGGGTTCGTTAGCACACAACCTAACACACCGAAGCAGTTTCTTTTTACTACCGAACAGTTTGATGCTGACACTGATCGTACTGGAATCGATAATCTCCGCGATTTCTTTAATGTTGAATTTGTAGACGTGTCTGAGCAATAAGAGGTCCCTGACTTCATCGTCAACAAAGGAAAGGTAGTTGTTATCTATTTTTGTCTTAACCCTGTTATCCATTTTATTTTCCACGATGAAAACGAGTCACATATCATGCTTCGCGCAACAGACTCTAATTAATTTTATGGCCTTTTGGTAACGTGAACGGATTGTATTTTCTGGGAGCCTGATTATCTCGGACATTTCTCGAAAATTTCTGTTATGTATACGCAAGTAAACTGTGTCTTTTAGTTTTTGAGGTAATCGTTCGTAGCAGAGTCGTAAAATTTTACTTGTTTCACCAGACATTATGTCCCTCAATGGATCTATGATGGTTCTATCCACAAAATCAACATCGATGTTTTCTATCTTAACGTCTTCGTAATCGTCCAAGGGGCTTCGTGTCGAACGTCTCAGGTAGTCCATTGTCCTGTTATATGCAATTGTCCAAAGCCAAGATTTAAAAGAGCTTCTTCGACCAAATTTGCTCAGTTGTTTATACGCTTTGATGTAAGATTCCTGAAGAATATCCTCCGCATCTAGATTTGATAAGATACTCGATCGAAGCTTCAATTTAATCCAATTTTTTAAATGGACGCTTGATGGCTCGATTAATTTCTGGAATGCCGCTCCATCACCATCCAGCGCTTTTTCGATAAGTTCCTGTTCTTCTTCCATGTCCAATTGTCTTCAAGCTGATACCACTGCCTATCTCGGCATTTTTGGATAGTGATTCCGATTTGATCGAAATACGTACACAACTCCCGTGGGATCTGCGATTATTAAAAATCCTAACGGAAGGTCTGTCCTGATTTTCTACCTAAAAAGAATCAGTCCGATAAGTCTCCAAAGACGATAAACTTACAATCTCAAAATATTTATGCGAAAGTTTTCGTGAAATCAGGTCACCCTAGCGTCTTTGATTGTGAAGACGGCGTTCAGACCCCTTTCTTGAGACGCATAAGGGATTTTGCCGTTGCTGAACATCACGATGATCAGCCCGCTGTTTCGGCTCGTCGGTACCACAAACCAAACACAATACAAACCCTAGGGAGGACCAAAATGACATACCAAGAATCAATTGCTCAGGAGATAACATCTTTGCATGAAGCCGCCACCATATCTCCTTTTGCGACGGTTATTGGGGCCGCCGCGGTAACCGAGGCAGTAACTAAGGACGTTTTCCACATAGTTTCTGAAAACAGGAGTGGTCGCAAAACGATATACTTCAAAGAATGGGTCGATCGACTTTTCGGAAATGGCGTGGTCGATGAATCGAATTACAGCCGCTTAAAAAGCCTTCTGATGGCGGGTAACAACGTTCGGCATAACGGGTGGCGACCGAATTCTGAAACGGGTAGCAGAATTCTGTCAGACTTGAACGACCTCTTCGACTACTTGTCGGATATCTCCTTTTTAAGAAAATGCCATAAATGCGAAAAGTCGATTCGTATTCGCTCTTCACGTTACCTCTCCCAATCGACAGTCGTAAAGGGACATGCCGTGTGCCCGAATTGTAAGACAGTCTTAACAGTCGATAACACCTGGCAATTGTCCCGATACGAAATTTTACCAGGTTGATCAAGAGTGACTTTGGAAGCGTCAACGTGCGAAGTCAAAAGAGGCCACGAAAATGAGTCGACGATTTATGACAAAGTTATACCACGTGTTATCGCTGCTCTACCGCCCCGAAAGGATCGGTGAAATCACGACGATATACCGAAATCACGGTGCCTTTGTCGATGGCCATTTTTTCGCCAGGCGCGACGACTTAGGCCGATTATTCGGCAGCCTCCGCGTTGGACAAAAAGTTCGGTACTGCCGGACTATGTCCAATGCGGGTTGGCACGCAACAGACGTAAAAATAGTGGAATAGTTAAAATGAACAAGCTTAAACAGGATTTATCAATAGCAGTAATCATTGCCACACTCGGGTTTGTCGGCTGGAATGCGGGACCATACGGCTTTGCGGTTTTGGTTCTGCTCCCAGCGCTTTGGTTGCAGCTGTCGTCGAGAAAATATGTTTTTCTGGCGATGCTGGGATATTACGTCGCAGCGACGAAGGAAGTGCCATTTGCCGCCTATCAATTTTTCGAGGGCGACTTGTTGAGAACGATCGCGTATTGGCTTGCTCAACAAGTCATCCTCGCGACAGGATGGGTATTCCTTTGGCAAAGGCGGACTCTTAAATTCACGGACATCGCAGCTCGTTGCGCAGGAACATTCGGTGTCCTGGCATTCGTTCCTCCATATGCCTTACTTGGAACTGGACATCCGATAACCGCAGCCGGGTACTATTTCCCGGGAACCGGCTTCGTCGGTTTGCTCCTTTACTTTCTATGCTCAGTGACAATTGCTTACCTCTTCGTCTGTAGAGATAGGGCAGGGCGCAGTCTTGGGGTAACAACGATCACCGTTTGCGCGGCCTTCCATATCCTCCTGAGTTGCACATTCCAGTCCAGATCGATGCCAAAGGGTTGGGTCGCTGTCGATTTGATTTTGGATGGTATGACGAACGATTACGTGGGCGCATACAACCGGCATCTTGAACTCCAGGAGCTGGCTAGAGATAGAATTCGAGACGGCTACAAAGTCGTTCTGTTTCCCGAATCGATTGCCGGGAAATGGTCTGTGATTGAAGAGCGACTATGGCAACCGGTCCAACGGTATGCCCACGATAATGGCGCGGTCATTCTGCTTGGTGTGCAATACGTCGGTTCCAGCTATTCAACCAACGGAACGGTTTGGTACGACAATGCAATGGTTGTGATCGGCGAACCACGCCTTACCTCCAGCAGGATAATTACTGCCAGAGTGCCGATGCCGGTGGCAAACTTCAATCCTTTCGCGGACCGCAGCGCCAGAATCAATATCTCGCCATGGAATGATGGCACTGTTCAAATCTCAGGAATCACGGCATGCGTCCTCGTGTGCTTCGAGGGTCTCACGGTGCTCCCGGTAATTCAGTCATTTTCCACGATAACAGATCGTCCTGACATTATCATCGCCCCTGCTGGCATGTGGTGGATTCGTGCACCTAGTCGCCTACCCCAAATAATGGCAAACACAATAAATCTCTGGTCGCGACTGTTTTCAGTTCCTCTGATTAGACCGACTACCTATTCAACTGATTTTCTGAAAAATAAGCAAAGACAAGCACCATTAACCGAAATTAAATAAGGAGGTAACGACATGACACTTCAACAGAATTCAACCGTTATGGAGAAATTGGACCAAGTTTCGAGGATTTCGGATATCGCTACAGATGCGGCCGGTGCACATCTACTGAAAGTAGTCGAGGCTCTACTATTCGAGATTTTCCTATTAGAATTTAAGCCAATTCCGAACCGTTCCAATCAGGAACTAACACTATGGGCGGCAATAAATTGCCTTTGGCGAAAAAAACTGATCAGTACTGCGATGAAGGATTATTTTCATACTCTCCGGATTTTCGGTAACCCCTGCAAACACAGTTGGTATCAGCCTTCAGATTCCGAGCTGCAACAAATCTTCAACGACTTGGCGGGTCAACTCGACTCGATCCCCGACAAATTCTTCATTCTGTGTAAATTCTGTCACGCTGCTAATTGCATCAACACCAACTTCCGATATCACAACTGTCCGGGTGAAAATTCGACGCTTTGTTCGAACTGCCTGAAGGCCGACTTAACCATAAAATCAACCGCAGATTTTCGCCGTCTCAGTATTGACCGAGACTCCTTGGCCCCTGTGTTCCCAAAGCCTCCATCACTGCCACCAACGGAGCCAGATGTGCCACGTGAGGCATCGCCGCAACAACTGGCATCTCTTATTGACGATTGGAAGAAATTCAAAGTCGCCTGAAACACCATCCATCAACTGAATCAGGAGAAATAAAAATGACAAATAAAACGAGAGTGGCCATCTGCTCACGCATCGGCTTGATCGTGATTGTCTTTCTTATGACGTCGAATACGACGTTAGCGGTTAACACCGACCCCATGCCTTGGGACACACTGTTAGACAAGTTGATTCGTATCCTCACCGGGAAGATCGCTACATCGGTTGCGGTGATCGCGATTGCCTTGGCAGGGTATATGATGATTTTTCAGCAGCCGGAGAAATCTCTGCGGTGGCTATTAGGAATCATATTCGGTGTGTCTATAGCGGTCTTTGCCGTGCAAATATTGGCGAGCTTCGGAATCGTTACAGCCTTGATGTGAAAGGAGAAAATATGCCAGACGAACTCACGAAAATAAAAATTCACCAATCGCTTACACGACCAATTTTGGTGTGTGGGGCAGAAAGGAACAACGTGATTATTCTCGGCTGTGTTTCCGCTTGCACATTTGCTGTCGGTAAAGACGCATTCTCATTAGTGGGATCGATAATTATTTGGGCCATAGGAATTCGGCTGCTCAGACAAGCAGCGAAACACGACTCACAAATGACCGCAGTCTATCAACAGTACATGAAATATTTATCCAAAGACCATTATTCCGCTACAGAAACAATCAACGCACCGGTCCCGCCGGTGAAAAAATTCAAGATGTAAGGTTAAATCGAGATGCTCAAGAACCTGCTTATATCTCTAAAATCATTTTACAATGATGGCCAAGCCGCCCCGAGTTTATTTAACCATTGGGGCTTCAGTGATGATTCCATATTGCTGGGCAGAGACGGAAGTCTTTCTACTTCCTGGTATTATGCTGCGCCGGATCACGATTCGTCTATGCCTGCACAACGTGACTATCAGGCAGCGGGAATTAACGCTGCCCTACGCCTCGGAACCGGCTGGAGCTTTCAATTCGATGCTGTCAGAGTACAGGTCAAGGAATATCTCGATTCCGGCGCGTTTCCGGACGCCACATCCCAAACTGTCGAAAATAATCGTCGGGAATTTTACCTCGCGGGCGGCCTACACTTGGAAACAATTTATGCTTTGACGTTGAGCTATCTTCCATCCCAACTCGACAAACTCGGGACTTCCCTCACAATACAAAATCCAGCCTCCGTAAACCGGAAAGTCCTTGACAACGTTGTTGAACGCTTCAAACAAAAAGCCGCTGAGGTCGAAGATGAATTGAGTCAGCACCTTTCCCTACAACGAATGTCTTCGGCCGAGCAACTGACATTCATCAGTTATTGTGTAGTTAGCGAAGAGGTTTCTCTGTGTTTACCATCGCCCCCCTGTTATCTCAATTATCTACTTGGCGGACATGACATTGAAGGTGGGTTTGAGCCGCGTATCGACGATAAAAATATCGGGGTGATCTCCCCTGTTAGGCTTCCGTATGACTCTTTTTCTTCGATAATATCACCTCTATATCAATTGCCTTTTGATGGATACCGCCTATCCCATAGATTTATCGCTCAGGACCCTGTCGATGCATCCAGACAAAACCAAAAAATTTATGCCGCACAAAATAACCGGCGACTCAACATCGTCGATGAGATTTTCAGATTTTTTTCGCCGGAGTCGGCTTCAAAGCGTCCTAGTCAGGATGTTGATAATCAGACCAATGATGTCGCGGAAGCGGCAACTCTCGCCGAGGAAGACAACGTTCATTTCGGCTTCTACACGTTTGTAGTTATTGCCCACCATGAAGACAAGGAAATCCTGCGATATCGCTTACGAGAAATCAAAAAACTGTTGGATTCGCTGGGGTTTCGGACACGTATTGAAACAGCGAACACCCTTGCTGGCTTTCTTGGCTCAATCCCTGGCAACGGAAATTTCTTCAATGTCAGAAGGCCTCTTATTCATACCCTGAATTTGGCCCACCTTGTTCCAACATCGAATGTTTTTACAGGATTGCGTTACAACCCACACCCGCGTTTTCCGAAGAATTCACCGGCATTGTTCTATGCCAGGAGCAAGTCCACTCCATTC
>JAJFLQ010000095.1 GCA_021772615.1 Verrucomicrobiota bacterium
GGGTGCAGGCCAGACGCTCACGGTTGCGGCAACATGGACGGATGCGAACAAGGACCGGTTTGAGGGCGGGCCTGCGTTTGGCGATACCCCGGGCGCGGATACCGACGCGGATGCCGGTTGGCTGGTGGCGTATTCTGTTGAGGCGGATGCCGGGAACCAGGACGATATCCAGTTCACCGTCACCGATGCAACCGAGAGCACCGACGCGGCTATGATCGACTTCGTCGCCGACAACGCGGTGACAGACGTCCAGGTGATCGCACCGAACGGCACGGAAGTCTGGGGAGGCGAGTCGATGCGTCAGATCACGTGGACCGCATCGGACGACGAATCGGGTATCGCCAATATTCTCATCGAGTTTTCAACCGATGGGCAGGAATGGCAGCCCATTGCCGAGGATGAGACGAATGACGGCGCATTCGAGTGGACGGTGCCCGAGCTGTCGTCCGAGACGGTGCGCGTTCGTGTCACGGCAACGGACAATGTTGGCAATACTCTGTTTGACGAGTCTGACGGCACCTTCGAGATTACCACTGATCTTGTGGTGCATCACGTTGATATTGGCGCATCGCCGGGAATGAACGGCCAATCGTGGGCTACCGCGTTTGACGATCTCCAGGATGCGTTGGCCGTTGCCGTTGCCGGCGAGCAGATCAGGGTCGCTGCCGGCACATACCGGCCTGCAGCAATTGGGTCGGGGCTCCGTGGTGCGAGTTTCGTAATGCCGGCGGATGTCCAGATTTACGGTGGTTTCCTTGGTGATGAGGATCAGGTGAGCCAGCGTGATGTCGTTGCGAATCGAACGATACTGAGCGGCGATATCGAGCGGGATGACCAGGGCGCATTCGGTAACAATGCAGACAACGCATTTCACGTGGTCACCGCGGACACCGGCATCGGTGGCGACGCCGTTCTTGACGGATTCACGATTGTCGGCGGCAACGCCAACGACGACGGGCCGGAAAACAGCGGTGGCGGGCTGTTCATTGAGAGCGCGAGTCCGACAATTCGGAACTGCGTGATCGAAAACAACGCAGGAACGTTTGCGGCCGGCGCAGATTTTTTCTCTGCGTCACCGAGGATTGAAAATTGTTTCTTCGTTGGCAATTCCGCATCTCTTGCCACCGGTGCTATCAGCGTCGCCAATGGCGCGTCACCGGAAGTGGTGAACTGTGTGATCGCGGGTAACGTGTCCGGTGGCAGCGGTATCGGGGCGATCGATATCGCGGGAGCCGGGATTACCATCACCAACTGCACAATCGCCGGTAACACCACCACGGGTAACGGCGGTGGTCTTGTAACCAGCGATTCTTCGACCCTGACGATTTCGAATACCATAATCTGGGGGAACTCGGACGGAAACGGCACTGCCACCGACGATCAGATTCTCGACCTCGACGGCAATGCGAATCTGATACTCGAAGATTCGCTTGTTGACGGGGGCTTCGCGGGTGCGCGCATTATCATGGACGATCCAGCGTTTGCGAATTCAGGCTTGCCTGCCGGCGTCGACGGACAGTTGGGTACCGACGACGACGGATTTCAGTTGCAGCCGGGCAGCCCCGCTATAGACCGCGGTAACGCGAATGCAGTAATTTTCCCAGCGACCGATATACTCGGCAATGGACGGCACGACGACGCCGGCGTCGTGAACGCGGGTCCGCTCGGCACGGACATTTCCGATCTCGGTGCGTATGAGCGGCAATCGGACAGCTCCATCGGGCTGGTGGTGAGTACGACGCAGGTCGATGTCTCGGAAGGGCGTGTCGGCGAAGCGTCGTTCCAGGTCAAGCTCGCGGCACAGCCATTCGATACCGTGACATTGTCCGTGACGCCCGACGGCGATCCGCATATTTCCATTGACACCGGTGCATCGCTGATGTTCGACACGACGAACTGGGATGATTTCCAGACCGTAACGCTGACGGCTACGGAGGACGGCGACACCGCTGATGGCGAAGCGGATGTTAATATCGTCAAGAGCGCCGGTGTAAACGACATCGTCCCGGAGACAGTCGTCGCAACCGAGATCGACGACGACATCAACCTGACGGTCGCCAATGACGGCAATGGAACAACAGATCCTTCGGGTCTACAGGTTATCGACACGGATCCGCTGTTGCCGACCGACATCTCCGCGACGCCAAATGCAGGCTTCGACTTTGATCAATGGTCGGAGTCGATCATGGGAATCGTAGACGACCCCGATGCGGCGGATACAACCGTGACGACCACGGCTGACGCGACGGTGACGGCGAATTTCACGGCGACACCGTTGACCTTCGTGGTGGAAGCGGACCCGATCGGGGTTGGTGAAGGCGGTTCCTCTGTGTTACGCGTGACGTTGTCGGGACAACCGGCGGAAACGATCACCGCAACCGTGATGTTCGATGGTACGTTCGCCGGTGGTGATTCCGACCTGTCGGTGTCGGGATCCGACACGGTTACGTTTACGACGACGAACTGGAATGATTTCGCTGCACACGAAGTCGAGATCGCGGCAGCGGAGGACGACAATGATGCCGAAAATGGCCAGGCACGATTCCTGATCCAGAAGATCGGTGGTATCAATGCGATCACCGAGGCCGCCGTGATTGCCGACGAAATCGATGACGACGTGTCTGTAACGTTTGGCGTGACTGGTCAAGGTCAGATCGAGCACAATGCAGCCGTGGTCAGCGGACCGGAATTGATTGATACGAACAGCGAGCTGCCGTATGCCGTGGAAGCGGTGTCGAACTCCGGTTTCAGCTTTGTTGGGTGGACGCCGGATCAGGTAACAATCAATCCGCCGGATGCGCCGATGACGTCAATCACAGCGGTGACTGATCAGCCTGCATCGTTGACTGCAAATTTTCTGCCGTTGCGCGCGTTCGTAACGGGTCCCGATCCGAATCCGGTACCAGAGGGCGATTCCGTCACGATCAACGTGCGGCTCGACGCCGAGCCGTTGGACACGGTCACCGCAAGCGTCAACTTTGACGACACATCCGGCGAGCGGTTCGTCCTGACCAGTGCCGCCACATTGACCTTCACCACGACCGACTGGGACGACGATCACGCCGTCACCGTTCTCGCTGTCGAGGACGACGGCGACACCGCCGATAACGCGGTCGTCGTGACCATTGCGCAGACCGGCGGCAGCAACCTCATCAACGACCATGAAGTATTTGTTGCGTCCGACGATGATGATATCTCGTTGACAATCAATGCCGCCGGTAACGGCGCCACGGATCCGTCAGGCACGCTGATTGTCGACAGCGAACCATCGCCCGACGGGGACATGCCGGTAAAGGTCGAGGTGACACCGGACCCGGGGCACGGCTTCATCAATTGGAGCGAGAACGTTGGTGATCCCGATATTTCGCTGGATGCCGGTACCGGGCTGTATTGCGTGACCGCTGACGAGGATGCGGTGATCACGGCGGAGTTCGGTGAACTGCCGTCCATAACGGTCAATTGCACCTCAAGCGGCTGGGCGCTGACGGATCCGGCTGATATCGGTGTCGAGGCAACGGCAACGGACGGCGATGGAGCGATCGCTCATGTCGTGTTTCAGATCACACCGAACCCGTTCGCGGGCGGAGACGGCACGATCACGGATTCATCAGGGCAGGGCGACGTTTTCGCTGCGGTGTGGGCCGGAGTATCAGAAGGATCGTATACGATTACCGCAATCGCGGTCGATGACGACGGGCTGTCGGTGACATCCGATCCGATTCCGATCGAAGTCGAGCCGTTCGTTTTCGAATTTGTCACGCCCGGACCGGACCAGGCGCCGGTCGCGCCCAATCAAACCTTTACCTTCAACTGGAACGGCGATAATCCGCTGCCGTGTCATCAGGAGAACGACGACGACATCTGCTCCTCGGGTTTCGAATTGGTACGGTTCAATCTGTATGTTCACGAGAGCCCCACGATCACGTCGGCCGAGATCACCAGTGGCGCAGCATTGCAGTTAAACAATACCGGTCCGCTCGAGAACGGTGAATTCGACCAATGCGAGTCGTGGCAGCGCAACCCTGCCGTTCAGACGCCGTTGCCGATCCGTGACGGGTCGCCGACCTCAACGTGGTTTATCCACGCCCGGGTAATCTCGGGATCCCACGCCGGCGAGATCTATTCTTCGGACTTTCCGTTGACAGTGACCGAACGTGTCGAGTGCGCCGTGATTGTGACCGATCCCGAGCCGGAGAGCGACGCTCCCGATCTCGAAATGGTATACGGCGAGTCGATCTCGGTGTCCGCTACCATCAGCCCGATCGTCGCGGGCATCGAAAACGATACAGTAGAATTCCGGTTCCGGCGCCCGGGAGCGTCTGAGCCGTGCGCTACATGTGTCGAAACGGAGGTGCCGAACGCCGCGACCGGGCAGGTAACGGAAATGTTTCTCCCGGATCGTGCCGATGACGAAGATCCGTGGCTGGTCGACATTGTGCATCTGATCTCTGACGAACTCGAGGAATGCAGCAAATTGGCCGACTTCCTTGTGCTCCCCGCCGAGCCTGGAATTGATCTTTTTGAGGTCGGGACACTGCTGACCGGGAATGAGCTCGAGCTGACCGGTCGCTTCAAACTGCTGAACGGAAATCCCGGTGGCGTCGATTTGTCGGATAACACCATCGCGATAACGGTGCAGGATCCGCAGTTTAACGACGTGCTCACTGTCCCTGCCGTGCCTGTATCCGCCGATGGCAGTTTCGCCGTTACGATTGACCAGGCTACATTTGATAATGAGGGCGACTGGCGTGTGCGCGCGTCATTCGCCGGAAACACGAACGTAAACACTCTCGATGTTGACAGCGAGATTCCGGTGCGGGTTCGCAGCAAACTCGGCTACGCCATTCTGGTTCAGGGCGCCATCGGCCCGGCGCCCGGCGCCGAAGGCCTGAGCGAACACGGGAATACCTTGGATTACGCCCGTGATGTGCTTCACTCCGAGGGGAAAAATCTGGACCAGGCCGACATCTGTTATATCCGCGCCGGTGATTTCGTACCGGACCATTTAAACACGCCCCCGGTACCGACCGGTCCGAAGAACGCATTGAACAACGCCATCACCATCTGGGCGAAAAACAAGATGCTGGCCAACCCTGCGCCGTTGTATATCATCCTCGTCAACCACGGGAATTTCGACAAATTCCACATGTTCCCCGACACCCTGTCGCCGTCTGAACTCGACGGGATGCTGACCACGTTGGAATCTGCACTGAGCGAGCCGGCTACCGGCAACCCGCTTGCGGCAGATGAACCGATCACTATCGTGCTTGGCATGTGCTTTAGCGGAAGCTTCATCAATCCTCTCAGCAGGTCGGATCGTACGCGCATTCTTTTGTCCGCGTCAGCGCCGCAGGAATTGTCTATTCGCGGTCCGGGCGATGCCGGTTCGCGACATGGTGAGTATTTCGTTTATCTGCTATTTCGCGAACTCAGTCGCCAGCGTTCATTGTTCGACAGCTACATCACCAGTCGCGATATCATTCAGGAGGTGTCGCAGCGGTTCGACCTGAAGCGGTCCGTGAATGTGGCAGCGCCGATTCCCTTTCGATTTCCCGGTCAGACGGGACAGCACCCGTTGATCGACGATCCCGCCGATTTGGCTGCGGATCTGATACCCGTGAACCCTACCAACGATCCAGTGTCGACGCTGGTGGTATCCAATGTGAACCAGACCTTGTTTCTATCGCCGCAGGCCGGCTCTCCGGTCGGCCAGATCTTTGCCGAAGTCGATGAAGATCCGAATATGACCAGCGTGGCACGCATGTTTATGGAGGTGAAGACACTCTCGTCTGGTACGGAGGCGGCTTCAGACTCTATGCAGGCGGCGCTTGATCTTGTCGACCAGTCGATGCTGCAGGACCAAAACCCCGGCGGTGGTAGTGTCATCAGCGATCGCGTTCACTACGTGTGGCCGGAGCTGGGAAATCCCGGCACGGATACAACCGTGTTCGATGAGCAGGGCGTGTATCAGATCTTCATCTATGCTGAAGAGACCGGCGAAGCGGGCGCCGCGCCGCTGCAGTCCGAGCCGGCAGTAACCTACGTATACCGAATGGCGTCGAACTTTGTCGAGGTCAATTCAGTGGCGCTCCTGGCACCAGAAAATGATGCACAGATTGACTTCAATGTCGGCGCGGATATGGACGGCGAAATTGACGACACCGCTATTTGGTCTTGGGCCGAGGCGACCTATGTCGAAGATAAGGAAGGGCCCGGTGGCTTCCAATACATCGTTCGTATCTGGGAGGATGACGGAAGGGAGACGGTGCTATTCGAGAGCGAACCGCTGACGCCGCGGTTCTTCGTGGTCACGCCGGCTATATTGCCGGAAATTCGTGATTACTGGTGGGATGTCGTGGCGGTTGACAGCGCCGGTAACTTTTCGGAGAACCAGAGCAACGAATTGAGAAAGGTCCGTGTGGTCGCCGTGAATGACGCCGGCGTATTTATCGCTGGGGACGTGAAGGATATCGATACCGGCGAGTTCATCACAACGGCGAATGTCATTATTCCGGGTAGCGAAAATAACTTTACCGTCAACCAGCCTGTGAACGGAACGTATCTGGCACGTCTGCAACCCGGGACTTATCAAATTCGTGTGGAGGCCGTCGGATATCAAACCGTCATACGTGATGGTGTGGTGGCGGTTTCGGGAGCAAGTCGTGATGATGAGGACTTCGCTCTTGTGCCGCTCAATCGTACGCTGGAGGTGACGTCGAGCCCGACGGGTGTTGAGGTCGTCGGTGATCATGGGGATACGACCGATTTCACTGTATTACTGGCAACCGGTACGGCAGTTGATCTCGAAGCACCTCTACATCATCCTTCATCGAACGATCCGAATGGGCCGGATTTCGATTTCGTGCGCTGGCGTCTTGGGGTGCCGGGGCAGGTTCCAGTCGACCAGCCTGATGGGCTGCGAACGTTGAGCTTCGATCTCGACTTCAGTTCCACGGCGGACGCGCTGTATGCAGGCACTCAGCGTGATCTCACAGTCACAGCGTCAAAATCAGTCGGCGGCGACCTGACCGGCGTCCCGATCTCCGGGACATTCAGTAACAACTCAACTGAGTTTGTCACGACGGTCGATGACGATACCGATGTCACCTTGACCGTGCCGGTCAGCTTCAATGACGGCGCACAAGACTATACCTTTGTGACGTGGGAGGTCGATGGCTCCGATGCATCCATGGGCGCAGCGACGCTGATGCTCAATATGAATGCCGATCACGTCGTCGAGGCCGTTTATGTTCTTGCGGACGCACCGCCGATTGCCTTGTGTGCGGATATAACCGTTTCGCTGGATGCTGTCGGAGACGCGGTTGTGGATCCGCTCTCGGTGGACGGAGGCAGCAGTGACGACACGGCAATTGTAGACCGGCAATTGGACGAGGACACGTTCGCCTGCGGTGATATCGGTGGCAATATTGTGGTGTTAACGGTCACCGATGGGGCGGCGCAGACCGGCACATGTACGGCAACGGTGACCGTGATCGATGATCGCGCGCCGGTGGTGTCCAACTGTCCCGCGACCCTGTCGATAGCGGCGGATCAGGCGGGCGGGGTGGCAGTTCTCACGGACATCGCGGGAACGCTCGCGGCGACAGACAACTGCACGATGCCGGGCGCATTGGCTTTCGACCAGATTCCGGAAGCGGGGACGCAGCTGCCTGCGGATTCGGAGACGCAGGTGACGATTACCGTGACGGATGCGTCGGATAACGACGACGCATGCGTGGTCACCGTAACCGTACCTGATCTTGCGGACTTGAGCGGTTCTGCGTTTGACGCGACGCCGGACCACGTCGTGCTTGGTGAGACCACGGTGAGCTACACCATTGCCAACACCGGCGAGGGGCCTGCCGGCGCGTTCACCGTGACCTTTGTCTTGTCGGACGACGCTGTGATCGAGACGAATGCGACGATTGACAAGGTCCTCGGCACCATTGAGATCGGTGGGCTGGCCGGCAACGCGACAATCAGCGATACCGCAGTACTTGACTTGGCGCCACTCATTCCCGATATGTCCGCTCGTGCATTGATCGATGATCCGGTTTCGTTGCCCGTGGACACCGTATCGACGAGTTTCGATTACATCGGTATGATCATCGATCTGGCGAATGCCGTACCGGAATCCGACGAGTCGAACAATCGCGACGTCGCCAAGGGTATGGACAAAGACGACATCACCTTCTTTCCCTGGGATATGAATCCGAGCGACGGCGAAGTCACGCCGACAGACGCGATTTTCGTGATTAATCGGCTCCAGACGTTCTCGCCGCCCAGCGAAGCCAGGGCCGACATCAACGGCAACGGCTCGGTCTCGTCCACCGATGCGATCGCGGTGATCAACCGTATTGGCCGCAAGATCAACCCGGCCGTTACCGAGAGCAGCGGCAGCACCGCTCCACCACCCTCGCACGAGCCTGAAAGCGATAGCAAGTAGTTTGACCCGTATCGGAGAGAAAAGGAAAACGGCCACAACTGAAGCGGTGAACTCCAACCATCCTATGGCGCCAACGTGATCAGACCGTAAACGAATTGAAAGTGTATGTCATAGGTGACGAGCCGTGCGCCATACTCCAGCGCCGTCGCCGCGATCCAGATGTCGTTTGTCGGGATCGGAGTGCCGTTTCTCTTGAGTGTGTCAACCAGAATGCCGTAGCGCTCAGCAATCCCGTGATCGACGGAAACGATCTCTACTCCGGGAAGTCCGACAAACTCCAGGAGTTCGGATTGGTTGATTTCAAATCGGGACCCGATTCGGAATCCGGCGTAAAGCTCACCCATCGTAATCGCCGGCACATAAACATGATCAGCCCGTTCGATCACGTTGGTCAATTCACTGTGCGACTGCATAAGCCTGCTGTATCCGCTGGTATCGAGTGCGAGTTTCATTGTCGCCAGAGTTCGTCGTCAATCGTCTCGAAAATAGCGATGTTGCGTTCGAACTCGGCTGACTCCTGTTTACTCCAACGCCCCGCGAGGTTGCTCAAATCACGTTTGACAACCTCTTGACGCTCAACGCCAAGACCTTTGGCCAATGCGTCAATGGCGGTACGGTTCAAGCTTTGATGTTCACGTGCTGCCTTCTGCCGCAGCTTCTCTTCAACGGCATCAGGTATTTGTCGCAATGTCAGTTGCTTCATGATTTGCCTCTATAGTGCATGCATTAGTGACATCACATTAGCTGTAGTGTAAGCATTTTTCAAGCGAGTTTCAATGTCGCGATACAACGATGCCACATCAAGCCACGAGGTGAACCAATCGGTTGTAGAAAAAAGAAAGCGATGTCGCACGAAGACACAAAGACACAAAGACACAAAGAAAAGCCGAATAGTTACGTTTTTACACCGTTCTGTGTACTTCTCTGCGCCCCTGCGTCTCAGCGCGAGAACCGTTCGGCCGTGAAGAAGAACTGAAGCGTAGCGTATTTGAACTCGCGCGGAGGCGCAGAGCCGCAGAGAAAAGAATAAGAAACAAGGATTTTAGTCCTTTGTGACTTTGTGGCTTGGTGCGAGACTGAATTAGCCGTACAGGAGAGAAGAAAGCTGTCGCACAAAGGCACGACGACACAAAGAGAATCCGAGTAGTTGCATTTTTCTTCCGTACCGGGATTTCTCAGCGGCTCAGCGTCTCTGCGCGAGGCCCCCTTCGACCGTGTAGAAGCGCTAACCGTGGGGATTTTATCTCGCGCAGAGCCGCAGAGCCGCAGAGAAAAAGATAATCAAGGCGACCTTAACTCTTCGTGACTTTGTGCCTTGGTGCGACCTCCTTTCAATCGCGGCGAGGCGTGTTTTTTCAGTCTTTTCTAATTCGATTCTACTGGTATATTCTACAACGTCACCGCGGTCTTCGTGCCGCTTTGTAAAACTAAGAACAAACTCTTGTAGAGGGGGAAAATATGATTTCCAGATTACTGAAATGTACCGCCATTTTCACCGCAGCCCATCTCGTTCTTGCCTTCACCGCAATTGCAGATGTGCCGCGCGAATTCACCTACCAGGGCCAACTGCGCGACGCCGGTGATCAGCCGCTCATCGGGCCGGTAGCCTTGCGAATCACGCTCTTCGATGCCGACACCGGCGGTGCGACGCTTTTCGACGAAGAACACGACGCCGTGTCCCTCACCAACGGCGTCTATACCATCCAGATCGGCGCCGGCGACGTCCCCGGTACGAACGATCCCTCCGGCGGCATCCCCGATGCCGCTGCACTGGCCACAGATGTCTGGCTCGAGGTCAGCGTCGACGGCGTCGTACTCAGCCCGCGCAAGCAACTCGGCTCGGTCATGTTTGCGATAAAATCGCGTTTTGCTGAGGAGTTGTTGAACCCGTCGACTGGCGACTCGGTTATCCACGTCAACGCCGTGGGTAATGTCGGTATCGGTACGGCGACTCCCAATGCCAAACTCGAGATTTCCGTCCCAGAAGACACCGAAGCGATCCGGATCACAGACGAGACCAACACCGATTCCGTCGGCATCTACACCGGTTTGGGCTCACCGGAGGGCGTTGTCACCGCTCAGCTCGGTTCTCTCTATCTCGACAATGAATCTGGTAAACTCTTCAATAAAACCTCGGGCGACGACACCAACACCGGCTGGTCGGAGTTTGTTGCCACCAGTTCCACGGCGCACATGGCGAAGATGACCAGAGATGCGGTACAAAGTATTCCAAGTGGTACGTTTAAGATTGAATTCGACAACGAGGAATTTGATATCGGTGATATCGCCGATGCCGGAAGCATCGACGGTTTTACGATTGAATCGTCAGGAAAGTACTTGGTGACAGCGAGTTGGGGCGGTATTCCCATAGCCGTTGACGGCATACTTGACGCAAATATTTATGTGAATGGAATTCAGATCCGCAATGCAAGAAATCGCACCTCGGCAGCGGCTCATATTACCACCGAAATCGTCGATATACTGGACTTGGCAGCGGGCGACTTGATCGAGATGTATGTCGGTCACAACTTTGGTACACCGCAGGATACGAGAACCGAAGTCCCTTTTAAGCCTGCCATGTCCGTCGTCCAGCTTGATGCTCACGGCGGTGCGTTGTGGTCTACAAACGGTAGCGGCATCAACTATACCAGCGGCAATGTGGGAATAGGTACGACAGCGCCAAATCACAAGCTCGAAGTCGCTGGCAATATTGAGGCCTCTTCCATCACCATTGGTGGCGTGCCCGTGGGGACGTCATCTGATACCTTCTGGGCAAACAACGCCGGGAATATTTCCTACAGCGGTGGCAACGTCGGAATAGGAACGCCAAGTCCTGGATTTCCACTTGACGTGGCTGGGATAACTCGAACGGAAGCAATATTTTTGCGCCCGTCTACCCCGACAGCTGGAATTGAAAATTTTGCGATTAGCGGGAATGAGGGTGGCTTATTTAGCGTGGGGATATTAGACGATACGCCAAAATGGAGAAGTCATATCATTTTTGACTCAAATGGATTCAATTTCGTAGTTGGGAACGTCGGCGTGCACAATACGAATCCGCAATTCAACCTGGATGTCAACGGTTCATTAAATGCCACTACAATTTTCTTGAACAACTCTGAAATCACACCGACTCCGGGCACTTCCGTGTGGTCCGAGGGAGGAGGTAGCGTCTGGCGGGCAGGCGGACATGTGGGCGTTGGGACGGCGAATCCAACTGCTACTTTTCAAATCGATGATCAAGGTTTAATCCAGGATACCGGCTCTGGAGCCACCACAGGACTAAAGCTTCAGTCCCAAGTTGCGGACTCGCGATCATTATTAATAATTTCACCGAATGGGACAAGTCGGCTTGCTGACATATGGCAATATAATACATCAGACACAAATACTAATTACGAACGATTGGCTAAGGGGTACAATGGAGGAACGGAGCACTGGTATATTTCATCAGACGCCGCAGGAACAGGCGTCCGACGTTCAATAATTCTCGATGCTGAAAACGGACAGTCCAATAGGAACCAGCTAGTCGTCGCAACTGATGGAAACGTCGGTATCGGAACGACCAGCCCCACACACAAGCTGGAAGTCAACGGCAATATCGATGCCCAATCTATCACCATCGGCGGTGTACCCGTCGGCACGTCCACTGACACCTTCTGGTCGAATAATGCCGGGGATATTTCGTACAGTGGTGGGAATGTGGGGATCGGGACAGCAACGCCGAACGCCGAACTTGAGGTTGTTGGTGATACTGCATTCGCAAACATCCGCGTCCGTTCCACACTCACTACAGATGCGGCTGGCATTCGCCTGGAGAACAATGATAACAGCGGGAATGGCTGGATTTACGTGTTCAATTCCGATCACGGCAGTGATGCCGGCAACATTGGTATCGGAACGAGCGCGCCGAATGACCTATTGCTCTATACGGACAATATCAAGCGGATGGTCGTGGACGAGATCGGCAATGTTGGCATCGGCACGACGGAACCAGAGGCTCGTCTGGACCTGGGCTCCCAAACACCGGGTGAAGACTCGCCGTTCACGTATTTTCTCGCAGAGAATCCCCATTCCGATTGGCCGGTAAGCCTGGGTACGGCCTACAATGGCACTGAAGCTGATCAATATTTGTTTCTGAACGGTCGATTTGACGGCGGTACAAAGTCTAATCCAACGGTCTTCGGGTCGAACTCGGGAGGAGTGTTTTTTAGACATAACGGCGAGCAGCCTCGCCTGGATATCGGAACATTTGGAGTCGGTTCCGGGCAATCCCTGAATACGCGGATGACTATAGCTGGAGACGGCAATATTGGAATTGGCACCACAAATCCGACGAAAGAGCTTCATATCCACGACAGCTCGGATGCTGATGATGTCGCCGATCTCGTATTTACGAACAATGTAAGCGGTGATGCGCTGAATGCGGGAGGCGTGATTCAGTTCGCATCGGATGAGGGGCTTTTCTTCTGGAATCGCGAGAATGCATATTTGTCACTCGGCACCGACAACGTGGAACGCATGCGTATCCGAAGTGACGGCAACGTCGGAATCGGTACCACCGATCCTCAAGGTAAGCTTGATGTCGATGGCGCGATTTTTCAGCGGGGGAGTCAGTTGCACGCGGATTATGTGTTCGAAGAGGATTACGACCTGGAGTCGATCGAGGAGCATGCGGCGTTCATGTGGTCGAACAAGCACCTGACTGCGATCCCGAAGGCACAAAAAGATGCGAACGGCCAGGAAGTCGTCGAGGTTGGTGCCCACCGTAAAGGCATCGTCGAGGAGCTGGAAAAGGCGCACATTTACATCGAGCAGCTGCACAAACGCCTCGCGGATCAGGCAGACGAGAACGATGCGTTGAAACAAGAAATTGAGCGAATCAAGGAAGCAATCGGACTATAAAAACGAAGTTGTCGCGCAGAGGCGCAGAGCCGCAGAGGGAAATAAAAAATGAATTCTATCCGTGACGAATTACCTCAGTGTGGCTGAGAGAAGACAATGAAAATTAGTTACTTTTATCCTTTTTCGTACTGGGTATTTCTCTGCGGCTCAGCGCCTCTGCGCGAGAGCCCAATCGTCCGTGTAGAAGAGAACTAACCGTTGCGGATTTTGTCCTCGCGCAGAGCCGCAGGGAAAAGACCAGAAAAGAACATAATTTTACACCGAACTGGGGAGTTCTCAGCGTCTCTGCGAGAGGACCTTTCGGCCGTGTAGAGAAACAGGTGGGCGCGCGACGACGCGACGATAGTGAATGAATGGCAATTGATTTAATCACTGAGTTGGAAAATATCCTGGAAGCACTGGCCCGGCGCACATGCGATTACGCCGTGTGCGGCGGGATTGCCGTCAATATTTATGGGCACGCCCGTACAACCCGGGACATCGATGTGCTGGTCCTGGAGGATGATCTGGAGCAGATTCAGGCATGCCTGCTGGATATCGGGTACACGTTCAAGGCCGGACCGATTCCGTTTCAGACCGGGACGGAGCAGGAGCGTGTGCTGTACCGCGTGACCAAGGTCGAGGGGCCGGATATGCTGACGATTGATCTCTTGCTTGTGACACCGGCGTTGCGTGCCGTCTGGGACGGTCGCACGGTCTATAACTGGAACGGCAGGACACTGTCCGTCGTGTCGCTCGAGGGCCTGGCGACAATGAAGAAAATGGCGGGGCGCCATCAGGATCTGGCCGACTTAGAGAACCTGGGATTGAATACAGATGAAAACTGATAACGCCGTGGCGAAAGAAACAGCGCAGCCAGAACTCACATCCGAGTTGATTTCGCAGCGTCTGTCGGGACTTCAGCAACTGCACGGCCTTAGTATGTCGTTGTTGACCGCCCGCCCGGTCAATGTGGAAAAGGCTGGATCTCGCGCAGAGGCGCAGGGAAAAGAATAAGAATCGAGGATTTTAGTCCTTTGTGTCTTTGTGCCTTGGTCGAGACTTAACTAACCGTTCCAGAAAGTAGAAGGATGTCGCACAAAGCCACGAAGCCACGAAGGGCATAGAACAACATTATCCACCGTACCGGGTAGTTCTTTGCGCCGGAGCCTGTCACCGACGTAGCCTCGGCGAAGGCGGGGACTCTGCGCGAAAACCCGTTCGGCTACCCAAGAACGTGGTTGGGTGAAGTCGTAGCTATAACGGCAATATGCGGCTATTTTGTAGGCATGAGAATTGGAGATTGAAATGATCAAGGCGGGTGTGAGGGATCTGAAGGATAATTTGAGCCGGTATTTAACGTCGGTGAAGAATGGCGACCGCATTGTGGTGACCGAGCACGGGCGACCGATTGCGAGAATCGTTCCGGTCGACCGCAAGTCTGCGTCGTTGGAGGAACAGCTCGCGCCGATGGTGGCCGACGGCACGATTCGGCCACCGGTAAAGGCGTTGCGCAAGATGTCGCTGCCGACAGTCACGCTGGATGGAGCGCTCCTGTCTGAGACGGTGATTCGGGATCGGCGGTGATGCTGTATCTGGATACCAGCGCGCTAGTCAAAGGCTACGTACGTGAGCCCGGTTCGGGCCGACTGGTAGGTGCGATGCAGGCGGCAGAGGTTGCCGCGATATCCGTCGTCGGATATGGGGAGTTAATGGCTGCGCTGCATAGAAAACACAGGGAAGGGACCCTTAACGAAGAGCAATTGGCGGGGCTAATCGAAGTTTTTCGGTCGGACTGGGAGTCATTCACGGTCGTGGACATTAGCGCTCGGATCCTGGCACAGGTTGACCGGCTATTGCCCGAGTATGCGTTACGCGGTGGCGGTGAACCAAGGAAAAGCGCAAAGATTGAACGACGACCGGAATTCACGAAACAGTTGGAGTTCACAGCCACCGCATGCGGGACTGTGGCTTTTTCCGCGAGACACAACGGAACGTAAAAAGCCACAGCTAACGAAAAGCGCAAGGATTCAAAGACACGGAGGACATCAAAGGTTACCGCGGACCATGTCATTCATTGCGCCGGGGCCTTCCGCGAATATCACCGTGCCACTTACGTTCCATGGAGGGACGCAGTCCTCTGCGTCCGAAACCCGGCGTAACGTGCGGTCGTCGAGGCCGCCGACCCGCCACGAAACATTGCGCACGGATGTCGGGCACAGCAAAGTAGCATAGCCATCCTGGCTGTGTAGAGGTGCTAACCGTTAGGAATTGGTTCTCGCGCAGAGACGCTGAGGCGCAGAGAAAAGTTAGGAATAGAATTCTGGCACAATTAAATCTGTAAACTCCAACGAAGGACGCGAGACCGCGAAGAGATCATGAAATGTTGACGTTTTGTTTCATATCGTGTCTTTCTCTGCGCCTCTGCGTCTCTGCGTCTCTGCGCGAGACCCCTTTCTAACCGTTGCGTATTTGATCTCGCGCAGAGGCGCTGAGGCGCAGAGAAAAGGAAAACGGACACAGCTGAAGCGGTGAACGCCAACGAAAAGCGCAAGGATACAAAGACACGGAACACATAAAGAGTCACAGCGGACCATGTCGATCATTTTGCTGGGGTCCGCGGCGAATATCACTGTGCCACTGATGAGGTGGAGGGACGCAGTCCTCTGCGTCCGAAACCCGGCGTAACGTGCGGTCACAGGGGGCTGCGACCCTCCAAAAAGATTAAAAATGTTATTTTAGTACTTTTTTCCGATACGTGTCTTTCTCCGCGCCTCTGCGTCTCTGCGCGAGAATAATTCGTCCGTGTAGAAGTGCTGAAGCGTAGCGTATTTGACCTCGCGCGGAGTCGCTGAGTCGCAGAGTAAAAACAACTGTGTGGTAAGTGGCTCGGAGTCCTCGGACGACGGCGGATCGTGTGGTAAGGAGATCGAAATAGTCTCATGAAGAAATTCTCCGGGCACCTAACTTCGTGATTGAAAAATATCACGAATTGATCGGGTACACAGACAGTGACCCGTTGGCCGTTGATCAGGAGTCACTCGAATTAGCCGGGCTCTATATTTCCAGGAAAATCCTGCCGAATAAGTTTCGGCAAGATGCCGTTCATATTGCGATTGCAACGGTATTCAGTGTGGATTTGCTCGTGAGTTGGAATTTCAGGCATATCGTTCATTTCAATAAGATTTGGCGATTCAACGCCGTGAATAAGGAGATGGGGTATAAGCAATTGGAGATCCGATCTCCGATGGAGGTGTGTTCTAATGAAGAAGAATGAGATCAATTGTATTGATTTGGTTAGAGAGATTCGAGAGCGGAATTCGGAGCGGGTCAAGAGCAGTAGGCCGGACGAGGTTGCACGATATTACGGTGACGCCAGCCGGGAATTACGAAAAAAACATCGGGTGTGCAAAGCGCGATCTAACCATTGTGGAATCCGGCACTGACTACAACGGCGACGGGTTGTAGGTCCGTATGTAAGCAGGAGGCCACCGGGCTTCATCGATTTCATGCCGGCGGTTTAGGAGACAATACGCTGAAAAATGAAATCGAGCAGATCAAGGAAGCGATAGGGTTATAAAGAATTGGTTTTCGCGCAGATCGCGTGACCACGTTGCGGTACGCGACACGTGGGACGCAAAGCCGCAGAGAAAAGATAAAGAAATATAAAGTTTAGTCTGACACCGTTCTGTGTCTTTCTCTGCGCCCCAGCGTCTCTGCGCGAGATTAATTCGTCCGTATAGAAAGAAGCCGTGCCGTTGCGTATTTGTTCTCTGCGCGAGATTAGAATGCGCTTTTCCCGACGTAGCAGGTGGAGGGTTAATTAGCAGGATCGATGATTTGGATGGAGTTGTCAGGCAGGAGCTTCAGGAAGTCTCGAGGATTGAGCGTCAGGAGGCTATCCACGGCTGCCTTTTCGGCACATTTCACGATTATCGCGTCGTAGGTCGTTCCGCCGGTGACACCGGTGGTCGCCAGTTGCGTGATCAGGTCGATCGTGTCGGCGGCGGTCAATGCGACGACCGTCGCGCGATTGGCAACATTGTGTGCGATCATCCGGGCGGCCTGTTCGGGGCCGATGCGTGGAACAAACGGCGCTCGGGTGAGAACACTGTACAACTCAAGGAGTGTGTGGGAAGATACAAAAAAATCGATTTCGCCGCTTGTTGCTCGCTTTAACCACGCGACGGCGGACGCGTGTTGCGGATGTTGTTGGACGAAGGACGCGACGAGGACAGACGTGTCGAACAACACCTTCATTTCGGTGTGTTCGGTATGAAGCTGCTGTCCCGGCTTGTGCGGTCGTCGTGGTGCAGCCGAGTCAGGTCGGCGTCGCAATGTCCGGTGTAAATCAACACATTGCCGATCTCAACGACTGCGTGCTCGTCCGGAAGCGGTGTGATGACGATGGTGTTATCTACTTCTTCGACGCTGAGATTAGTCGAAGCGGAGATACCCAGATGTTTACGGATCTTGCTTGGGATAACGAGTCGTCCGAAATCGTCGAGTGTGGTCGTCATAATCATACGATCTTTATTTGGCAATTTAATTGAGAAATTGCCAAATTTCAAGCGGTAACACGCAGAGTCGCAGAGAAAAGATAGGAAAAGACAACCATCACCGCCACCGCATGCGGTGGCGGTGAACGCCAACGAAAAGCGAAGAATGCACGGCGACCGGAATTCACGAAACAGTTGGAGTTCACAGTCCCGCATGCGGGACTGTGGCAGTTCTCGCGAGACACAACGGAACGGAAAAAACCATAGCCAACGAAAAGCGCAAGGATCGAACGAGGAGGAACACTCAAAGAGTCACAGCGGACCATGTCGATCATTTTGGTGAAGGGACGCAGTCCTCTGCGTCCGAAACACGGCGTAACGTACGGTCACAGGGGACTGCGACCCTCCAAAAAGCAACACGGAAAAGCGTGCGGTCGTCGAGGCCACCGACCCTCCAAAAAGATTGTCAGAGTGCAACCGGTGATTGGACTTTTTAGTTGCATAGCCATCTTGGCTGTGTAAACGCAGTTGCTGGAGGGACGCAGTCCTCTGCGTCCGGAACACGGCGTTACGTGCGGTCGCTGAGGCCATCGACCCTCCAAAAAGAAACAAGACAGGGCGTGCGGTCGCTGAGGCCATCGACCCTCCACGAACCATTGCGCGAGGAAAACTCGCTGTTCAAGCATGCTCAAACTAAGATTGACGATGTCTTAGCGAATTAGATAAAAAAAACAGGGAGGTCTTGTGGGCAGGAGAAAAATAAGATGGCAATTCGTTGCCGCCTTAACGGCGGTAACGTTACAGATCGTGCCCGTGTTGACCGCGCAGGTCGCGATATCCACCGACGTTGCCGGTCCGGCGGGCTTCGAGGCCGCCAGCGGCGACAGCTCCGTCAAGCTCATCAGCACCATCGGCGAGCACGCCGCCGGCGTCGTCGCCAATTCCACCACCAACCGTTCCGGCTTCTGGTACACGGTAAACTCCGCTTCCAGCGCTCCGCTAACCGCGTCGGGCGACCTGGAAGCTCACATACATGATATAATCGCCGCGATGCCGGAAGAAGACGGTGATGATTTCGTACAGCCAACGTCGCAACAACTCACGGACTGGGGCTTGCTCATCGAAGATATCGTTGCAGACGATTTGACGAGCGCGAGTACAAGAGCCGCTGCCCTCAATTACACGGTTACCGAATTCACCGACATCGTCACGGATCGCACCTATGTCGTTCTCGAAGAGAAGTCGCCACAGTCGAACTACTGGGGCACATACGTGTTCAACCCGAACGCCTGCCGTAACAACCTCGTGATTCAAGCCCCGCATCCGCAAAATGATTTCAACACCGGGAAGCAGGGGATCTACTGCTTTCTTGAGGTTGAGGCGCGCGCCTTCTTTCTAAGCGGTACGCACCGTTGTAATTCCACGACTGAATCGGCATGCTCCGGCACCACAAGCGCCTGCGGCAGTTCCGGACCGTTCAGGATATCGGACATGGCGCATAACGACATGACCGCCTTCCAAAAGACCACTGAGGTCTTGTTCAATGAAATATCCGATTCCGTATTCATTCAACTGCACGGATTTACCAAACTCGTTACCGATCCGTATCTGATATTAAGCAACGGCACAGACATCGTGCCGTCCATCGACTATATCGCCACGCTCAGCGACGAGCTGATCGAGATCGATCCGGTCCTGACATCTGAAATTCCGCATATCAACACCGACTGGGACCGTTTGCGTGGTTTCACCAACACGCAGGGGCGGCTCATCAACGGCAGTGTGGATCCGTGCTCCGCGAGTGCGACCGCAACCACGGGACGATTCATCCATGCTGAGCAGGAGAAAGTGCGGATGCGCAGCGACGTCGGCGGATGGGACAAGATGGCGCGGGCGCTTGCCGAAACCTTTCCTGGATTATGTCCGATTGATTCGCCGCTTGACCAGGAGCTGAATAATCCGTTTCGACCCGGTGATTTGCCGGACGGGTTGATCGGCTACTGGAAGCTCGACGAGGATTCCGGCGACCGGATGGACAGCTCGGGTAACGGCAATCATCTCACCGATAATAATTCCGTTGGCAGCGTTGGTGCGGATTATTGGGGCACCGGCGAAAACTCGGCTGATTTCGAGGCGGATAACAGTGAGTTTCTCTCGATTATCGATGCATCTCAAACGGCACTTGATCTTACTAGTAGTTATACAATCGCCGGTTGGCTGAAATTCGAAAGTGTCGGTCAACAACCCATTTATTCAAAATGGAATGATATTTTGGGATTATACTTTGAATTATCGACATCTTCCAATTTTACCCTTTATCATGAAGCAGGCGACGCAACTGCTAATTTTGCAGTACCTACAATATTGTCGGGCCGATGGTATCATCTAGCACTTGCGTACGACGCCGTTGCTGATGTCGCCGCCTTGTATTTGGATGGGAACTTAGCAAAGCGAGTCCCGGTAACAACCGATCCCTCGGCGAATTCTGAAAGTGTTTTGTTGGGAGCCTCAAATGTCAATAATTTTGATGGATTGATGAAGGACGTGGCGATTTGGAATACACCCCTGACACCCAGCCAGGTAAAATCTTTGGCAATGGGGGTGGATTTGGCAACTCTGGCCTATCGACCTGATGATGTATCGACACAGCCGACTACATGGTGGAAACTAAATGAAATTCGAAATATCGTCGGTGTCACTATCGCGGATTCCATAGGAAACAATGATCTACTTGATCAAAATTTTCGTTCTGGACACGGATTTTTAGAAGGAGTCGGTGTCAGAATTGATGGCAGAGGCCATGATTTTTTGAAGATTACTGATGATGATCAATCGAATCTAGATATTACTTCTACCTATTCGGCATGTTTCTGGATTAACTTAGAGTTAATAAACCTTCATAACACATTGTTCAGTAAAGGTTCGCCATCCGTAAATCATGGCTATTTGCTTCGTTACACATCTTCGAATGGAGGTCAATTGGAATTGTTTCACGGTCTGATAGCTGCTGAGGTAACATTCGGATTATCTGCATCCAATTGGTATCATGTAGCTGTTGTTTTCGATGATTCGGCAAATACTGTGAAGTTTTATGTCGATGGCAAACTAGTCGGAACAACGACAAGCGTCACGACTAATCCAGTCGATACTACAGCTGACTTTCGAATAGGTGTTGATTTCGTCGGATCTGATGCATTTGTCGGTCTTATGTCCGATTTCGCCATTTGGAACGGTTACGCGTTATCAGATTCTGAGATCGCGTCCCTTGCGGCCGGCCTTCCACTGCAACGCTCGGGCATCGTTTCTTATTGGCCATTAGACGAGGAAAGTGGGACTCGCTTTGACGCATTCGGCTCCAACGATCTGGCGGACAATAATTCAGTCGGACAGGCCGCGGGAGTCGTCGGTAACGCAGCCGATTTCGAGAGCACCAGCTCGCAATACCTCAGTATAGGGAACGGGTTCCAGTCGGGCTTGGACATCACCCAGGACCTGTCGATAGCGGGTTGGGTGCGTCCCGAGTCCACGGGCAGCATACAGGTATTTGTCTCCCGGGGGATTCTGAGTACGGGTTATCAACTCTCGTATCGCGCGAGCGACATGGTTCAATTCGGTACTGGGCCAGGGGTAGGGACTTCGACCTCAACCGTTACGGTCGGCGAATGGTCCTTCATAAGCGGGGTTTGGAGCCAGGCTGAGCGGAACGTGTTTTTTGACGGTGTGTTGGAGCAGACAGGGGCAGGCTCGGACCCGTCTTCGAATACCGGCTCCTTCACCGTGGGTGCCAATGATACGCCGGGTGAATTCACCGATGGCCTCGTCGACGAAGTCATTGTTGCAGAACGCTGGTTCAGAGACGAAGAGATCAAGTCGCTCTACATCAAGGGCCTGAACGGCAAGGCCACAACCAATTCGGAACTTGATGGCACACCGAATCCCGGCACGGTTGCGTTCATCCAGAAGATAAGCGACACGGAGGGAAATTTTTCGGGCGTCCTTGCGGATGTTGATTTTTTCGGCAGCGGCATTGCGCCAATCGGCGATCTGGACAATGACGGAATTACAGACATTGCGGTCGGGGCACTTTTCGACGATGATGGTGGCGGCGACAATCGCGGCGCGGTCTGGATCCTGTTTATGAACGCGGACGGCACGGTTCGGGCTGAACAGAAGGTCAGCGATACCGCCGGTAACTTCACTGGAACGCTGAGCAATGACGCCTACTTCGGGGTTTCCGCGGCGGCCCTTGGCGATCTGGACGGTGACGGTGTCGAGGACATGGCAGTTGGCGCTCGCGGGCAGAACACCGTGTGGATCCTCTTTATGAATCCCGATGGCACCGTGAAGGATCATCAGGCGATATCCGCTTCAGAAGGAGGATTTGCCGGCCCTATTTCTTCTGGGGATGGTTTCGGCAATGCTGTCAACGCGATCGACGATTTGAATGCGGACGGCGTCGTGGACCTCGCAGTCGGCGCATTTATTACAGATGCCGGTGGCGTAGATGCCGGTGCGGTCTGGATCCTGTTCCTCAATCGCGACGGCACGGTGTCGGGGAGTCAGAAGATTGCTGCGGGGACAGGTGGTTTTTCGGGCACACTCGAGGCCGGCGATTTCTTCGGTGGTTCGGTGACGCTGCTTGGCGATCTGAATCTGGACAGTATAGCCGATATTGCCGTCGGTGCGGTTGGCGATGACGACGGGACCGGTGAGCCAGGTGCGGTCTGGATTCTCTTTCTCAATGATAACGGCACGGTTGGTTCACACCAGAAAATTTCGGCGCAGGACAGCGCGTTCAGTCAGGAGCTGGAAGATTTGGATCGGTTCGGCGTTGCGCTAAGTGCGGTCGGCGATGTCGACGGTGACGGCATCACTGATTTACTGGTCGGGGCGTCGCGGGACGATGACGGCGGCAACGATCGCGGTGCGGTTTGGCTGGTTTTCCTGAATACCGACGGGTCCGTGAAAGGGACCCAGAAGGTAAGTGAGGATCTGGGTAGTTTCGCAGGCAACCTGGATGATGACGATTTGTTCGGCGATGACATTGCATTTCTCGGCGACCTTAACGGTGATTTGATACCGGAAATAGCGGTTGGCGCCACTGCGGACGACGATGGCGGTTCCGATCAGAACGCCGACCGTGGCGCGGTGTACATCGTCAGTCTTCATGGCGAGCCTCTCGCATCCGTCGGCGGCTTCGTCTGGTTCGACCGGAACGAAGATGGGATTCAGGATCCCGGCGAGCCGGGTATACCCGGGATCACGGTGAACCTCTATCAGCCGGGCCTCAACGGCGCCATCGGTGGAGGGGACGACTACCTGGTAAAATCCGTCGCCACAAGTGTCGACGGCTCTTATTCATTCACGGACGTGAATGCGGGTGACTACTTCATCGAATTCGAAGAAAAAGAAGGCGTCAACTTGAGTCCGTCACTTCAGGGTGGTAACGACGCTTTGGATTCCGATCCCGATCCCGGTTCTGGAAGAACCGCATTATTTTCTTTGGCTTCCGGAGAAGCCAAAGAAAATATCGATGCCGGCTTTCAGGTTTATCCGGGGACGTTGCTGCGGCACGTGCGGATCGATGAACTCGAGATGACCTCAGCCGATTTCGGGGTGTCCGTGGAGTCGCTTGGTGACCTCGACGGCGACGGGATCGGTGATATCGCTGTTGGCGATCATGTGGCACCGGAAGGGGGGAGTTTCCGAGGAGCGGTTTGGATATTATTCCTGAACGCCGACGGAACTGTGAAGGTATCGCAAAAGATATCCGTGAATGCCGGCGCACCCGGAGGCGGTGGCTTTACTACCGATATCGTCGACGATGACGATTTCGGGGACGGATTGGCGAATCTCGGCGATCTGGATGGCGACGGCGTCGTCGATCTTGCAGTGGGCGCGGTGGGCGTCAATGATGGCGGCAGCGGAGATGCGGATCGCGGCGCGGTTTGGATTCTCTTCCTAAATACGGATGGTACGGTAAAAAAATCTCAGAAGATTTCCGACACGCAAGGCGAGTTTACAGGGGGCCTCTCTAATGGCGATTTCTGGGGTAATTCTATCGATACGCTGGGCGACCTGGACGGTGACGGCATTCCCGAAATTGCAGTGGGATCCATTCGCGCCGACAACGGCGGCACGGATCGCGGCGAGGTGTGGATTCTGTTCCTGAACGCGGACGGCACCGTCAAGACACACCAGAGAATCACCCAGGGAGTTGGCGGCTTTACCGGCGTCCTCAATGATAGTGATTTTTTTGGCATCTCCGTGGCAACATTGGCGGATTACGATCAGGACGGCATCGCTGAACTGGGCGTTGGGTCCCTTCAAGATGACGATGGCGGCACGGACCGCGGCGCACTATGGATTTTATTTCTCAATGTCGACGGTACCGTGCGGACTCATCAAAAGTTGTCGTCCACCAGCGGCGCACCGGGTGGCGGCGGTTTCACCAACGAGCTTCAGGACGGCATGCGGTTCGGCAAAGCGGTTTCCGCCGTCCGCGATCTGGACGGTGACGGCATCGTCGATATCGCGGTTTCCTCCACGGACGACATCGCTCATTCGGGTTCGTTCCATGGCGCAGTGTGGATCCTTTTGATGAACGCTGATGCGACGGTGAAGAGTTATCATCGGATCAGCGACACCGAAGGCAATTTGACGGAAACGTTTAATACCCAGGACCAGTTCGGGCAAGGCCTCGCCTACCTCGGCGATTACAATAACACTGGCTTCGCCCACATCGCGGTCAGTACCTCGCACAAAGATGCGGTCTGGATCATGACGCTGGGATCCGAAGCGTTTTCTTCGATCTCTGGCTTCGTTTGGAACGACACCGATGCGGATGGAGTGCATGATGCCGGCGAAATCGGTATCGAAGACTATCCGGTGCATCTGTACCAGGTCGGCGCTGATGGCATAATCGGCGGCGGCGACGATTTTCTGGTAGAATCTGTTCTCACCGATGCCGACGGCACTTATTCTTTCGCGGACGTGAATGGTGGAGATTATTACGTACAGATCCCGGATGACATTGGTTTTGATATCGGACCGCAGGACCAGGGCGGCGATGACATGATCGACTCGGATATCGACCCAAGTTCTGCAGGGACTTCTCTATTTTCTTTGGCTTCCGGGGAAGCCAAAGAAAATATTGACGCGGGGCTCCAGTTAGGCACGGGCACCGTGCTGGCATTCCAGAAGATCAGCGATCTTGAAGGCGGTCTCGCGGCGCTGCTGGGTGATGGAGATTTGTTTGGATCCGCAGCCGCCGGCATCGGTGATCTCGACGGCGACGGTGTCGACGACATGGTCGTCGGTGCGAGCACGGCCGACCTGGGCGGGCAGGATCGGGGCAGTGCCTGGGTTCTTTTTCTGAATCCCGACGGCACGGTGAAAGCCGAGCAGGAGATCAGTTCGAACACCACGGCGTTCGGCAGCGGCGGACTGCAGGACGACGATTTTTTTGGTCGCGCGGTGACGCCTGTCGGCGATCTGGACGGCGACGGCGTTGTTGATATCGCTGTCGGCGCGGTCGGCGACGACGATGGCGCGGATCATGCCGGTGCGGTCTGGATTCTGTTTCTGAATGCAGACGGGACCGTAAAAGCCGATCAGAAGATTTCGGCCTCGCACGGCGGCTTCGGCGGCATGCTGGACGCCGAGGATTTCTTCGGCGAAGCGGTACACGAGATCGGAGATCTTGATGCCGATGGTATTCCGGACATGGCCGTTGGCGCCAACCATGACGATGACGACAACGACGGCGAGGGGCAGGGAGCGAGTACGAACAATGGTGCGGTCTGGGTGCTGTTCCTGAATGCGGACGGTACAGTGAAGGCGCATCAAAAAATCAGCGAAGAATCCGGCGGCTTTGCCGGACACCTCACGCCGCAGGATGACTTCGGGCAGTCGATCACCGCGTTGGGCGATCTTGACGGGGATGGTGTGACGGATCTCGCTGTTGGTGCGCGCAGCAACGAGGATGTCGGCTCCAAGCGCGGTGCGGTGTGGGTGCTGTTTCTCAATGCCGACGGCACGGTGAAGGCACACCAGAAGATCAGTGAAACGGCCGGCAACTTCACAGGTGTCCTTACGGATCTGGATATCTTCGGCAAGTCCCTGGAGTCTCCCGGTGACGTGAACGGCGACGGCATCAGCGATCTGTTGGTCGGTGCGTTCGGCGACGACGATGGTGGTCAGAACAAAGGGGCAGTGTGGTTACTGTTTCTGAATACAGATGGAACCGTCGCGTCACACCAACGTATTAGCGATACGCACGGTAATTTCGGCGGCGACCTCGATGACAGTGATCGTTTCGGCACGGCGGTCAGTTTTCTCGGTGACTTAAATGGTGACGGTACGGTCGAGGTGGCGATCGGCGCCCGGGAGGACGACGACGCTGACTCTGACAAGAACGGTGACGACGACGGCGACGGCGTCGACCGCGGGGCGGTTTACGTGGTGAGCCTGAACGGCGAGCCGCTCGCCTCAGTTTCGGGATTCGTTTGGAACGACACAGACGCCGACGGATTACAGGATGTTGGGGAGGCCGGAGTTCAGAATGTCGTTGTTAATCTCTATCAGGTCGGCGTGGACGGGATCGTCGGGACGGGCGATGATTACCTTGTAAAATCCGTCGGCACAAGTGTCGACGGCTTTTATTCATTCACACATGTGAATGTTGGGAGTTACTTTATCGAGCTTAGTGTACCCGCGACTCAGACGCTGTCAGCACAGGACGTCTTGAATGACGACACGGTCGACTCCGATTTCGACCCAAGTTCTGCAAGAACTTCTCTATTTTCTTTGGCTTCCGGAGAAGCCAAAGAAAATATAGACGCCGGTCTGAGCGCCGCTCCTCCAGTCGTCGCTTATGTTGATGCGGATGCGATGGGGGATGACGAAGGAACGTCATGGGAGGACGCCTACACGAATCTGCAGGATGCGTTGGCGAACGCGGTCGCCAACGGGACCGAGGAAATCTGGGTAAAGCAAGGGACGTATTTTACCACAGAGGCCACAGAGATCACAGAGGTTGTGAGGCAGATAAGCTTTGTAGTACCTGACGGTGTTTCCGTCTACGGAGGTTTTTCCGGGACCGAGACGTCAAGAGGGCAGAGGGACTGGAAAAACAATGAGACGATTCTCAGCGGGGATATCGGCACGCCGGCTGACAATTCGGACAACTCTTACCACGTAGTGGTCATTATCGGTGTTGGAACAACAACGATATTAGATGGGGTTATCATTCGTGACGGTAACGCCGACGGCTCGAGCCCGGACGATATTGGCGGGGGTATTCATATCTCCGGCGGCGCGCAGCCGGAGATTCGCAACTGCGTGATCCGCGACAACGGGGCAGGGGGTGGCGCGGGTGTGTACAACGATTCGTCGGCGCCGGTGTTTGAGGCCTGTGTATTGTTGGATAACATCGCTTCGGCCAACGGCGGCGGGATGTTTAACACCGGCGGCGGGGCAACACCGGTACTGAACAACTGCCTGGTTATCGGGAACGACGCGGCCGCCAACGGCGGTGGGCTCTACAACTTCGCAGGGGCCGTCCCGGTCCTGACGCACTGTACGCTCATCGACAACAGCGCCGGCGCCAGCGGTGGCGGTGGCATTTACGGTATCTTCGGGAGCGCATCGGCATCCGTCATGAACAGTATCCTCTGGAACAACAGCGATTCCGGCGGAAACGGATCGACGGCGCAGATCGGGAAGGGCTTCCAGGGTACGGACGCGACGCTGACGAACAGCATCGTCCAGGGCGGATATGCGCCCGGCACCGCAGTCATCGACGCCGATCCGATGTTCACGGTCCAGGGCGATCCGGTCGGGTTAGACGACCTCTGGTTCACGGTTGACGACGGCTTGACTCCTGATGTCGGCAGTCCCGGAGTCGATGCGGGCATTGCCACCGCCGTGGCAAGCGACGGGCTCGGCGTCGCCCGGCCGCAGGACGCCGCACCCGATCTCGGGGCGTATGAGACGTTCAGCCCGGCATCGGTCGGCGATTTTGTCTGGCACGACGTGGATGCCGACGGCGTTCAGGACGGCGGCGAGCCGGGTATCGAAGGGCGCACCGTTCAGTTGTTCGCGCCCGGTCCCGATGGGGTAATCGGCGGATTCGACGACATACTTGTATCCAGTGCACTAACCGATTCGAACGGCGGCTATCTCTTCGAAAATCTTGTTCCACGCAGTTACTTCGTCGCATTCACCGACGCGCCTGTACTTCCCGCTACAAGCCCGGATCAAGGCGGCGACGACGCACTCGACAGCGATGCGGATGTCGGTTCTGGAAGAACCGCATTATTTTCTTTGGCTTCAGCGGAAGCCAAAGAAAATATCGATGCCGGGTTTGCGTTCGATTTCACTGTTGCCGCGCCGAACGGCGGCGAAAGCTGGCCCATCGGCGTGACGCGACAGATCTCCTGGACCGCCCCCGCTGCCATCGGCGACGTGCGCATCGAGTTGTCCCGCGACGGCGGGGCGTCATGGGAAACGCTTGTTGCTCAGTCTGATCCGACAGATCAGTCGGATCCGTCCAATCCGTCTTTCGACTGGACGGTCACCGGCGCAGTCTCGGCCGACTGCGTGATCCGCATGACCGCAATCGCGAGCCCGACGATCACGGATACGTCGGATGTGGTGTTTGCGATCGTGGATCAGGCAAGCTTGAACACGATTTACGTGGATGTCGACGCAGTGGGGGCAGACGACGGCAGTTCCTGGGCGAACGCGTTCACGGACTTGCAGGACGCATTGGGGATTGCGGGCAGCGGTGACGAGATATGGGTGGCAGAAGGGATTTATTTGCCCACGAAAAACACGAATCCCACGAACAGGGCGAAGAGTTTTGTGTTGCCCGACGGGGTGGAGGTGTATGGCGGTTTTGCCGGAGGCGAAACGCTTTTTTCCGATCGGCCTGATCCGTCAAATTCGTCCAATCAGACCGTCCTTTCCGGCGACATCGGTGAGCCGGATGATTCTGCGGATAACACCCACCACGTAGTGGTAATTAACAATGTCGGCACGACAGTGTTATTGGACGGATTCACGATCGCCGGCGGCAACGCTGACGTTGACAATACGCACGACGACGGCGCCGGTATTTATATCCTCGATTCCGAGGTGAGCATTGCGAACTGCACGATCACAGCAAACACGGCATCCCATACGGCAAATTTATCAAGCGGCGGCGGTATCGCGGTGTACGGCGATTCGACGGTGGCCATTGCAAGCACCATAATCTCGGCGAATACTGCTGACCTCGGCGGCGGCATTTACTGCCATACCGGCACGACGCTTGACCTGGACACCTGTACGATCGCCGCAAACACCGGGCGGTTCGGCGCCGGTGTTTACATGACCGGCGGTTCACTGACAGCTGCCGATTGCGATATCGATGACAACGATGCGACAGTCAGCGGTGGCGGTATCTCAATTGGCGGTTCGGCGTCGTCCACGGCGTTGCTGAATTGTGATTTCACCAATAATGACGCCGCGGTCGAAGGTGGTGGATTGATAATAGACCAGCTCGCGACATTGGCTGCCACAATCGACATGTGCACGTTTTCGAATAACTCCGCGGGTACGCTCGGGGGTGGTGTTTTCACTCGTACGTCGTCGCCGACGTTTACAGGTTGCACGTTCACCGGAAATGCAGCTGCCGATGGCGGCGGCGTCTACGATGGCGGCAGCGGCGCTACCGTGACCGCCTACACCAATTGCGACTTTGTCAACAACACGGCCACCGACGATGGCGGCGGATTGCTGCTGTCCTTCACCGCATCACGCTTGACCGATTGTGATTTTATGGGGAATTCGGCTACCAACGACGGCGGCGCCATTCATACTTCCGGATCCTTTGGTGTTCCGGAATTATCGGGCGTCGCGTTCACTGGCAACTCAGCCGTCAATGGCGGCGCATTATTTGTTGAGTCCGGAGTGTTATCGATCACCAACTGTCCCTTCAATATGAATACAGCCACCACTGACGGCGGCGCTGTCAGCAATCTTGGGGGGGAACTGGTTTTCGTCGACTGTACGTTCGACGATAATTTGGCGCTCATTGGAGCCGGGATCCACAACCAGTCGGATCTTATGCTGCAAGGATGCCATTTTACCGGCAACGACGCCACGGGGAGCGGCGGCGGTATATACACCGCTGGAACCGACACAACTACGATTACTGATTGTACTTTCACCAGTAATACGGCTGTGGGTACTGGTGGCGGTGGATTCGCGGCTTCGTCGATGTCAATCAAGGGTTGTAAATTCGATTCGAATACCGGTGACGAAGGAGGTGGCTTTTATACCAGCGCCGCGAGTCTTATTGCATTTGAAAACTCGATCTTTAATAACAATGCCGGTGAAAACGGCGGTGGTGTATATATCACCAACGCTTCCGCCAATGCGACGATAACCAATTGTATCTTCGTCGGCAATCAGGCGACTGTCGGTCGGGGTGGAGCATTATATAACGGTCCCGCCTCAACACCAAGCATGATCAATTGCACCCTTGCCGATAACTCGGCGGTCATTTCTGGCGGCGGCCTGAAAGCCGGTTCAGTTGCCGAGTTGACGATCATCAATTGTATCCTTTGGAACAACACGGCACCTACTGACCCCCAGATCAATGGGACTCCGACGGTTTCACACAGCTTGGTCGAAGGCGGGTTTGGGAGCGGCAGCAGCATTGTAACCGGTAATCCTAACTTCGTGAATCAGGCAGATCCGGATGGTGCAGACAATGTTTTTGGGACATTGGATGACGGGTTGCAACTGGTTAAATCGACCAGTGCAGCGGTCGACGCGGGGACGTCTAGCGGTGCACCCGCAGATGATTTCGTGCGCACGTTGCGGCCTGTCGGCGCCGCGGTAGATATGGGGGCGTACGAGGCCTATGACGATGCGTCGGTCGGCGATTTTGTCTGGTTCGATATTGTACCCAATGGAACCCAGGATGGTTTCGAGGCAGGCGCGGGCATCGAGAACGCGACGGTGACGTTGTTTGCAGCGGGTACAGACGGCCTCACCAACACGCCGGACGACACGTTGATAGGACAGCAAGCGACATCAGCCACCGGTTCTTACTTGTTCTCCGGCCTGAATCCGCGGGCGTACTTTCTCGAATTCGGACCGCCCGCGGTCTACGACCTGGGCGCGCAGGATGCCGGGGGCGATGATACCAAGGACAGTGATCCGGATCCGGCGACAGGGCGGACGGACGCCTTCACCCTGACATCAGGGCAGTCGGATCTGACGTGGGACGCGGGGTTGGTGCCGGCCGCGTTGACGTACGTTGTCGAAGCGGATCCGCTTGCCGTGCCGGAGGACAGCACGGCGATCTTGAATGTGAAGCTTTCCGGCGAGCCGCTGGACGATTCGATCAGCGCAACCGTGTCCGTTCAGAGCGGCGACGGCGATATCACGGTGCAATCAGGCAGCTCGATCGATTTCACCACGGCAAACTGGGACACGTTCCAGTCCGTGACGATCGCTGCGGCCGACGACGGTGACTTCGCCGATGGAACGGCGACCGTTCGAATTTCGGGCAGCGGCACGAATCCGGTTGCCGATCTTGATGTCGTCGTTAACGAAGTCGACAACGATATCGAGGTTACTCAGCCGAACGGCGGCGAAACCTGGGTAGTCGGCACAACGCGAACGATTGCCTGGAGCGGGTCGGCACGGATCGATGTGCTGATTGAGCTGTCTCGCGACGGCGGTTCTACCTGGGCGGCGCTCCTCGATCAGTCCGATCCGGCGGATCAGTCAGATCTGTCCGATTCGTCCTTCGACTGGACGGTCACCGGGCCGACTGCGGCCGACTGCCTGGTGCGAGTGTCCAACGCGAACGACGGCTCGGTCACCGACACGTCTGACGCCGCGTTCGAGATCGTCGATCACTCGGCACTGACAACGATCTACGTCGACGCGTCAGCGGTCGGCGAAAATACCGGTGCGAGCTGGGCAAATGCGTTTACGGATCTGCAAGACGCATTGGCGATTGCCGGTAGCGGTGACGAGGTGTGGTGCGCAGAAGGGATTTATCGAACCACAGAGGACACAGAGAACACGGAGGAAAACAGAGCGAAGAGTTTTGTGTTGCAAGACGGCGTTGCGGTATATGGCGGCTTTGAGGGAGATGAAGAGCTTCTGTCCGATCGGCATGATCCGTCTAATCACTCTGTCCTTTCCGGTGATATTGGCGTACCGGACGATATTTCGGATAACGCCTACCACGTCGTGGCCATTATCGATGTTGGGTCAACAGCGATATTAGATGGTTTCACGGTCATCGGAGGGAATGCGAATGGGACAGGGGATGATGTTAATGGAGCGGGCATAGTCGTAGACAATTCCAGTCCGATAATCAGTCGTTGCTGGATCAAGGAGAATACAGCCACTGACTCCGGCGGAGGTATCTATCTGACGAACTCGTCGTCGGCCACGATCTCGAATGTGATTATCGGAGAGAATACCGCGCATACCGGTGGCGGTATGGCGGTGCGATCGGGATCGTCCGATAGCATAATCGATTGCTTGTTTATAGAGAATTCGGCTCACATAGCCGGTGCCGTCTCAACTGCAAGTAGTTCTACACCTATGTTTGACCGCTGCCGTTTTGTCGATAACAGCAGTAACTTTAATGGGGGCGCAATTTTCAATACGAACGGAGCGTCCACTACGATTTTTAATTCTGTCTTTGTCGGTAATGTGGCGATGGGTACGGGCAACGGCGGTGCGATTTATAGTGGTGCTTCGCTGACCATGCGCCACTGTACTGTTACTGGAAATACAGCAGCGGATGGCGGGGGCATATTTGTGATCGGCACCTCACCACAGATTACCAACTGCATCATATTAAATAACGTCGCTGCCACTGGTACGGATCCCGATATTACTGCTGATGCTTCCGGGATCATTTTCTATAGCATCGTACCCGGTAATTTCGCCGATATCGGAAACATCCATGTCGATCCTGAATTCGTAAATCCGTCTGATCCTGATGGTGCGGACAATATCCTTGGGACTCTGGATGATGGTCTTCGTTTGAAGACGACGAGCGCTGCAATCGACGCTGGCACCAGCGGCACGACAGCTGCTACCGATGATATCATCGGTACGAATAGGCCTCAGGGCGCAGAAGTGGATATGGGAGCGTATGAACATGTCGCTCCGGCGTCAATTGGTGATTTCGTGTGGTTCGATGAAGATGGAGACGGTGTTCAGGATGCGGGTGAGCCAGGCGTCGCCGGC
>JAJFLQ010000096.1 GCA_021772615.1 Verrucomicrobiota bacterium
TCACCGCGAGATTCACAAGATTCATGGAACCGGCATCGATATCGATGTCGCCGCCGTTGCCGAATCCCCTCGGCTCGGAAACTCGTGACGAAATTCCGGTCACGAATACATCGGTCGTGACCGTGTCTAGGTGCACATTCAGACCGCCGGCCAGCGCAATCGCTCCGGTCACATTGATATCGATGGCGCCGCCATCGGCATTTCCATTCGTGGTCGTAGAAATCGCCGCCAGATTCGTGACATTCAGTGCATCGGTGTTGATGGTGATCGAACCGCCCGTTGCGTCCGCATTCAGCCCCTCGCTTACGGTCGTGATTTCGGTGCGCAGTCGCCGTGATTGGAACTCGAAGACGGTGCCGGCGCCGTCGAGCGCGATCGAATCCGTTGCCGTCACCGAAATATCCCCGCCCGGAGCGAACACCGTGGTCGAGGACTTGACCGCCGCGAGGTTGTTTATGACCAGGGTGCCGGTCGAAATATCGAGATCGCCGCCCACGCCCAGGGCGGAAAAGCTTTTGGTCGTCGAATAGATGCCGCCCATCAGGCCGCTCAACAGCGTTCTCTCGTCCACGGTCAGGTGGATATCGCCGCCGACTCCGGTGCCGGAGGTCGTTGAACTGATTGTGGCAAACCCCAGGACATCCAGGGATCGTGCCGCGATCGAAATCCGACCGCCGTGGCCGCGAAAATCCGTCGACGACGACAGTGTGGTCGAGGCGACCGCACTGTTGTCATTCGAGCCGTCGATTACGATGGCGCCGTCGGTTACAACCGTGATATTTCCTCCTTGCCCGAGGCCACTGGTTTCCGTCGATAATTCGGCCAGGTTCGATATTGTGATCGATCCAGCTGATAGTTCGATGTCTCCACCTTTCCCTTCCGCGGCGGAAGTCGACACGCGGGACGAAACCCCGGTGACGAATGTTTCATTATTCACATGTTCATACACGCCCAAGCCGCCGTCCAGCGTGATACTTCCAGTGGCGTCAAGATCGATGAGTCCACCATTCGCATTGCCGCTGGTCATGGACGATATTTGGGCGAAATTGACTACATCCACCGAACCGGCTGTAACTTCGATATCTCCGCCGCGTCCGTCTGGATCAGACCCGGTGGTGACCGCAAAGATACCAGTGACAAAGACATCGGTTAGAGCGTCTACATACACCCGCAGCTGACCGTCTACATTCAGGGCACCGGCGACGTCAATATCGACGGAACCGCCGTCGGCCAGGCCGCTTGCCTTGGTGGAAATCTGGGCAAGATTGCGGACCGTCATGGCACCGGCGTTGATCGATATATTTCCGCCGGTTGCATTGGCGTTCTGTCCGGTTGTGATCGACGAGATTTCGGACAGGAAGCGAAACGTCTGGAACTCGAATACCTGACCGGTTCCATCCATTACCAGTGATTCGGCGACATCGATGTCGATGTTGCCTCCAGCCGCCAGGCCGCCAGTGGTACTCTTGATCGCCGCCCAGTTCTCAATGGCCAATGAGTCCGCGGTTATCGTGAGATCTCCTCCCCGAGCCTCCACGGAATTTCCAAATGCGACCGTAAAGATGCCTCCCTGTAGTCCATTGAGCTGTGCGTGGCCGTCGACGGTCAGCCCGATATTGCCGCCGGCGCCGGACGCCAACGCCACCGTGCTGATTTCCGCGAATCCAAATATACCCAGAGCGTTCGCCGCGATGTTGATGTCACCGCCCGCTCCGGCGGCAACGGATCTCGTCAGAATCGCGGTTGGGGCGAATAATCCGTTGCCGTCCAGTATAACCGTATCAGCTGTGATGGTGATATCGCCGCCCGTTCCGTTCCCTGATGCTTGCGTAATGATCTGAGATTCGTTGGCCAGCGTCAGCGTCCCGGACGTGTAGATGTCTACATCGCCGCCGGGTCCGTCGCCACGTGTTTCGGAACTGACCAGTGTGGTTTCGAAATCAATGTGTTGGCCGTATATCGCGATCGCACCCGCGGCGTTGCCGTCGACATTGATCCTACTGCCTGTCACGTCGATCGGGCCCAACGACAGGGTCCCGCTCTCATTCTCAGCTCGAATCTGCGACCCGTCGACCGGCACATCGCCCGGACCGCCGACGCTCACCAGCCTGACACCCCCGCCGGGCGCTACGACTTCCGCGGAGCTCAGTGTAATGCCGCCGCCGACAAGCCCCAGTTCGCGGTCGTCGTTCACGTGCAGCATTCCCCCGTTTACCGAGAGTGATTGTGGGTTCAGGCTGGAAAAGCCGAATGCCGCAACGGCGCCTGCCGTGAGCACACTTTCGCCCGGAGAGGTTGCGTCGAAACGTCCACCATCGGCAAGCCGAATGAAATCCGCCGTACTCGCGTGAAACGAGCCGTTGACATCCAGTTCCGCCTGGCTGCCTATCACGATACCGCTGGGGTTAAACAGGAAGAGATTGGCGTTCGGAATGTCGGAACGCAGCGTTCCGTTGATGGTCGACGCCATACCGCCGGTCACGCGGGAGAGAATGTTGCTGATCGCGTCTGGTCCGGTGAACGATGCGGTCTCCCCGGAGTGAACGTTGAAGTCACTGAAACTGTGAAACAGATTTGTCCCGACGGTTTGACCGGAATCAGCCGGTATCTCGAAAATCGAGTTCACGCCGGCTGGGCTTCCCGCCGGCCCAAGTGATCCGTCGAATGCTATCTGACCGCAACATGTGCCTCCGACGAGCATAACCAGCGGCATTGCTCGAAGTAGGCTGGTAGGTAAAGGTCGCATCGTCAGGTATCGGAATTCCTAAGATTAATTGCACTCGAACGACGAGCGATACATTGGATTTGGCACGTCAGGAGATGCGATGATTTTACGAACATTCGACGCCGCCGACATGCACACATCTTGGACGCGAATAGTCTAAAGCGCGGCAAAAATATGTCAAGGATGAACTGCGTTTTCGCGGTTGCAGGCAAAAATCCTTGACTCAACCACACTGTGTCCGCGATACGTCGGCCGCTCCGGAACAACATGCATCGCGTGCAGGCGACCACCGGCGACTATTTTTTCATGCGCAGCACGTTTGATATTACCTGATTTCCGGGTACAATATTGTGATATGGGAAACTGTGCCTTGAAACACCAAAATTCGTTTGACCTCATACTGCTCGGTCTGTTAGGTCTATTCTTGACTTGCGGCACGTCGCTTGCCGTCGATCTCAGTATCGGCGTATTCGCGGGTTCGAAGAACAATCCACAGTCGACGACGTTTTTGCCGTTGGGAAGTTCTATTTCTCTCTTTACGTCCGTCGACACTGACGCCGGCGTAGAGGGGTTTACGTACCGTGCCATCGTTCCAACCGACGGGTGGACGTTGTTGAGCCGTGATTACGCCACCTACGAATGGGACCAGGACGGTTTTTTCGATTTTAGCTCACCGCAATCGGGCAACACCCCAGCTCTCATTACCGATGATCTCTTCGGTGGGGCCAGTTCAGCCTTTGACTATACGTTCGACTCTATCGGCTTCGACGGTCAGCAAACCATCATTCACACTGGTACGTTCGTGGTGGAAGATTTTGAGATCATGGCGCCGCTGGACATTCCCAAGGGGTTTTACACCATCCTTCTTGCCGATGTCCAGGCTTTCGACGGACAAGGTGAGATCAATTTTGCCCAGCTTAATATCAGCCAGCTCACTGTCAACGTCATTCCCGAGCCCGGAACGTGGGCGCTGTTCTCCATGATGATCGTGGCAATGGCTGGTTGTGCACGGGTACGGGGCCGCAACCGCTCGTGCGCACCAACACCATCTTCAAAGCAGGCATAGGCTTTCCTCCTTCGCTCTACCTGGACCTCGATACCGTACACTCACATAAGAGGCGTATCGTTGGTTCACCGCTCCAGTTTGGTCGACAATCCGCATTCTTTCCTGCCGCTGACTATGACGTCAGTCGGCACATTGATCGTTCCCTTGCGTTCGTCCGAAGATGTGTACTTTCGTTCATAGTCGTAGTCGCGTCCTCCGACGTCGGGTCCTGACACCGTCGCTTTACTGAACTCTTACGACACGTTGCCGGTTGTTGGGGGGTGAATGCCCAATCGGCAAGGTTCTTGCGAAGAACAACTGTTTACACCTTCCGCACATCGTGAGATGAAGGATGTGGTCACACGCTTCACACCACCACGGAAAACCATGAAAATTACTGCGAAGTTGTGCCTGGCTTTCGCCGCAATAGCTCTGATTCCATTGATCGTCGTGGGCATTGCTGCCTACCGCGCGGGCAGCGACGCGCTGCGGCAGCGCGTACACGAACAACTGGAATCTGTTGCGGTTATTCAACGGAATCGGCTCGAAGCGATCGTAGACCAGAACCTTGAGCGCGTTGCTCTGGTCGCGAGCCGCACGCAGATGCGGATCTCTCTCGAGCGGTACAACCGGGAAAAACTACCGGCTGATCAGGCGAAAATGAATACGATTATCGCCGATGCGTTGACCTCGATAGAGAGTTTCGAGACAATCTCGCTGCTTGATCTCGACGGTCACATTGTTGCTTCAACCGCGGCCGATCAGATAGGCGACAATGTTGCTGACGCAACCTATTTCTTGCGTGGTCGGGACGCGCCGCAGGCAAATACGTTCCTGCGCGACACAGACGGTTCGCTCAAGCTCGTTCTTTCCGCGCCACTGTATCTCGACGACGAACGCATTGGCGTCATCGCCGTAAAGTCGGGGGTTCGGAATATTTTAGCTCTGGTCGCGGATTACTCCGGGCTGGGAGATACCGGTGAAACCATATTGGCAAAGGCGAACGATGCAGGTGACGCCGTGTTTATATCGCCATTGCGGTTCGATCCGAACGCCGCGCTGGTGCGCACGGTCCCGAAGGAGGCCCTGGAGGCACCGATCACCCAGGCGTTGGCTGGCAAGCAGACATTTTTCAGCAGTGCGGTGGATTATCGCGGTCAGGCCGTGCTGGCGATGACACAATATATTCCGGCTACGGACTGGGGGCTGGTCGTTAAGATCGATCTTGGCGAGGCGCTCGAGCCGATCCACGCGTTTCGCAACATATTCGCCACTGCGATCCTGATAACGGGCGTCGTGGTTCTGCTTCTGTCGATTTTGGTTGCACGTTCCATCACACGGAGGGTCACGTTGTTGACACGTGTTTCAGAGCGTATCTCCGATGGCGACTTGTCGATGCGCGCCGACGTTTGCGGCAGTGATGAAATCGATGTTCTCGCATCGAATTTCAATACCATGACCGACAGATTGATCGATGCGAACAGAAATCTTGAGGCGAAGGTAGCGGAGCGCACACGCGAATTGACCAGCGAGATCCAGACGCGGAAGCTGGTAGAGGGGGAGCTTCGTGTGGCCAAGGCCGCCGCCGAGGCCTCGACCGAAGCGAAAGCTGCTTTCCTCGCCAATATGAGCCATGAGATTCGGACTCCCATGAACGGCATTGTGGGCATGACCGGTCTATTGTCGGCCACGAAACTGACAACCGATCAAAGTGAATTTGTGGGTACGATACGAACGAGCTGCGAGAGTCTGTTGACGATCATCAACGATATATTGGATTTCTCGAAGATCGAATCCGGCGAGCTAACGCTGGAATGTCATCCATTCAGCCTTCGTGAGTGTGTGGAAGACGTGCTGGATCTGCTGGCGCTGGATGCCGAGGAAAAGGGGGTCGAGCTGGCGTATATCACCGAAGACAAAATCCCCGAAGTCGTCAGTGGGGACAGCACCAGGTTGCGACAGATTCTTCTAAATCTGATAAACAACGCGGTGAAATTCACGCATGAGGGCGAAGTCGTGCTGACGATACATCACAATCTCATTGAGGGCGATCTCGTGTCGATCAACTTCGCTGTTCGCGATAGCGGCATCGGCATTCCAGCGGACAAACTCGACGCATTGTTCAAGGCTTTCACGCAGGCGGATTCATCGACGACGAGGCTGTTCGGCGGGACGGGACTTGGCCTGGTTATTTCCAAGATGTTGTGCGAGATGATGGGCGGTACGATCTCCGTCGAGAGCGAGGTCGGAAAAGGCACTGTTTTTTCATTTAATGTTATCGTTAATAAATCCGCTGAACAGCGCTTCGGATATCTTCACTCATCCCACCCCGAGTTGTCAAAACGCGTCCTTCTTGCCGTCGATGATAATCCTGTCAATCGGCGTATTATCCGGCTCCATGGCGAATCCTGGGGTATGATTGTCCGTGAAACTGAGTATCCCGCCCAGGCGTTGAGTTGGGTACAGGCCGGCGAGCAATTCAATGTCGGCATTATCGACTTTCAGATGCCGGGCATGGACGGACGGCAATTGGCCTACGAGATCAGGCAGACACGGAGGCCAGATCAATTGCCGCTGATTCTGTTGAGTTCAATGGGCAGTCTGGCCGATTCCGAGAACGCCGATTCGGCACTGTTTCAAGCGGTAATGAATAAGCCGATCAAGCCCTCATCGATCTACCACACACTATGCGAAGTACTCCTCGGCAAGGCTTTCGTCGTCCAGCAGCGGTCCAGGTTCACTGAAATTGACAGCAAGACGGCCGAAACGTATCCATTGCGTATTCTGGTAGCGGACGACAATCGTGTGAACCAGACTGTTGCGATCCGTACATTGTCCGGTCTGGGCTACCAGGCCGATGTAGCTGCGAACGGTATTGAGGTATTAAAGGCGCTTGAGCGCCAGGACTACGACCTGATCTTAATGGATGTACAAATGCCGGAGATGGACGGAATCGAGGCTACAAGGCGGATCGTTGCCGGTGCGAACGCCAGCGGGGCGGCACCACCGCACATTTTCGCCATGACAGCCGCCGTTTCGCCGGAAGACGAGTCACGATGTCGCGCTGCAGGGATGATCGGGTTTCTGGCGAAGCCGTTTCGGATCAGTGACGTCTACCAGGTGATTCATGCGGTTTATGCGAGCTTGCACGGTGAAGGGGCGCCGGAATGCGATTCGGACGATGGCGCTGTTTCTGGGTCGGTTCCGACTAACGGCGACGTTGAACAAGCGATAATGCGACGTATTTCGGAGACCTGCGGTATCACTGATCGCAGCATCATTAGCGAATTGTTTGGAATTTATGTGGTGGAGGCCGTCGAAATTCAGACGCAACTGGCGGCGGCCATTGACGGCAACGCATTTGGTGACATTGCAACATTGGCACACAAGCTGAAGGGTATCAGTGCGAACGTTGGTCTCGCCGCGGTGGTTCAGGAAGCAACCAAGCTGGAATCTATCGGTGACGGCGAAGATCGATCTTCCGTAGCGGCGCGCGTCAGGGTGTTACTTGACTGTACGGACGAGTCCATCGCGATCCTACGCGAACTGATCAACACTCCTGCGACCGAATCAGCAAGAACGCCAGTGCTGCCAGTGAAATGATGGCGCAAGTTGTATACGCCATAGCAGCGGCCAGATAGGACGCGGGTATTGTTCGGCCCGCGATCACGCTATCCGCCATCCAGAATAATTGCCAATTTGGTGTGGCGGCACGGCCCGCTGCCGCCGCGAGTCGAATGCTGGAATCTATGGCGACTACGACCGCACTCTGGCTTCGACTGCCCCGATCGTCCGTCGCGGTTACAGCGGATGGCCCCAGCGCACATGCGGCCACAGCGAGCAGGCTAGCAACAAACGTTGCGTGTACAAACGCCTTCCGCCCGAACGTACATGTGCGATACACTGCCCATACCCAGAGTCCCAAAAGTGCAACAATGACGGTGACGGCGTTGCGACGAATTGTTTCTGCGACTTCAAGGGCATCCAGATTGATCATCTGGAGATAAACATAATCACTGATCAGACCGACTCCGAATATGCCGCTGCATACCAGGACGGCATTTACGAATCGCAGCCGTATGGCTACACTTGCTGCGACGGCTCCCATTATCTGAACGGCCAACGATATCAGAAGAATCGCGGCCGCCAGATTCTGGACCGTGCCGTAGCGATATTGCCATGCCGTGCTATCGTCCGTTACTGCAATGATGCAGGCGGATACAGCACTGATAGTCATTGTAAGTGCCAGCGTGATCGATGCGGATTCGGGGAATGATGATCGATGCGTGAAGTTTCGTACCGCCGCAATGATACACGCCAGGGCGACCGCCGCAAAGTACATGAGCAATACCCCACGATCGACCTCAAATTGCGACATCGTCATTCGAATTGAGAGAATGCTAGCAACACTGCTCGTCCATGTGGCAACGGCGAGGGCCGCCAACAGCCCCGCGATCTTCGCACCGACATACGTGGCTCGATGAATTGGCTTTGACAGGACAAGCAGGGCCGCCGCGCCAGAATCCTGTCGGCCGAAGAGATGGCATCCAGACAGCACCGCAGTGACCGCCCCAAACCACATGATTGATGCCAGTGCACAGTCAGTGACCAGCTTTTGCGGGTCACTGAACACGAACATCGCGATCATCGGCTGGATGCCGATCAGCGTAACGGCGGACAGATTGAGGACTATATAAACTGGTTGGCGCAGGCACTCGCAGAATGAGTGCCGAGCGATCTGAAGCGATGCGCGAAGCATTCTCGGGTATCCGTTTCACGACACGAATTAACCGCAAATCTGTCGCGCCGGCCCTGCAGATCTTCTACCACAGGAACCGGATAACGGGCGGCGTATGCCGCTATTTATTCGTTCTGTTCGGCTCTTGCCGGATCCCAGTACGATGGGTCGGCCACATACCCGCCGAATACCGCCTCGGTGTTCGGCGGCTTCAGTTTTCCTTCGGCATCGAGTTGATTCAGCAAGACCAGATAATCGAATCCAAGATGACGAAGTTTCAAAACCTCACCGACCGATGCCGCGATCTGACTCCAGTCGTCGTTCGAAACTGACCACAGCGGAATCTTATCGCGAAGTTCTTCCTTGAATCGTTCCGGTGCGTATGTCTCGTTGCCAAGGAAAAGAACCCGTTTCGGCTGGAGATATTTCACGAAACGTGCGAAATCTTTCTCCTTGACCGGAAATGTTTCTTTGTTCGACGCGAGAAAAAACATGGTATCGCTTTCGTTACCACTTGGCAGGAGCAATATCGGCTGGGACGTCTCATATTGGATCAGTTCGGCGAGTATCCGTGACTTTATGAAGTTCCCGGTTACAACCAGGGTTTGTACACGTTTCGGTCGATCTTTCCCGAACCAGCTCACCGGATTCCACCACGCCGCTTGGGCGGTGCATGCCAGGGTCGCACCGACAGCAAGTGCCATAAAAAGTGAAAAGGGCTTGGTAACGCTAGACATAAGACTTGCTCCTCGATAAGTTAGTTGTTTCCACTTCCGTGAATGATTCACGGAGTAGTTTAGGCAAGCCGTGATAGACTGTCAAATTCACGGTAGAAAATAAATGGAGATAATTCAATGCGGTCTGCTACGCCTTACCTCCCGGCAACGCATCACGTGCCGTGCCGTGTCGGCATCTTCATGAGTGGTAACGGGACAAATGCGGAGAAACTACTGGAGCACAGTCTGACCGGGAATGCGTATCGGGTTGCGGCATTGTTTACGGATCGGCCCGTCACCAGCAGAGCGGGTGAAATCGCGGAGCGCTACGGTATCGCGTTGCTGACCAACGACATCAAGGCGTTTTACGCACGGCACGGTGCCCGCCGGGTCACGATCGCTACTGGCGATGGTCGACGCTTGCGTGAGCAATGGACCGACGAAGTGCGTACGCAGTTTTGTGAATTTCCGATCGATTTCGCGGTGTTCGCCGGATTCGTACCCCTCACCAATCTCACACGCGACTGGCCGTGCCTGAATGTCCATCCCGGTGACCTCACGTACCTCAAGGACCGCAAGCGGTATCTCATCGGCCTGCACACCATGCCCGTAGAGCGTGCCATACTTGAGGGGCTCACATTTCTCCGTTCTAGCGTCATTATTGCCACGCCATATGATGCGGATCCTGAGGACATGGACAGCGGTCCGATTCTGGGTTTATCGGATCGGGTTGACATCGATCTCAGCGGGTTTACGTTGGAGTCGTTACAAGCGACTGCAGCGTTACGACCGTCCCTGCGGCCTCGTGCCGGGTTTGGCGATGACCTTGAGTCGGTGGCGCACGCGAATCTGGAGAGATTGAAGACGGGTGGCGATTGGCTCGTGTTGCCGCGCGTAGTCGATGATTTCGCGGCGGGACGCTTCGGTACCGGCGAGGGCGGACGTCTGTGTTATCGGGGGGAGGGCGGCTGGCAATTTGTCGCGACTGTCGAGTACACGACGGCAGGTCCCCGTGCTATCCCCATGTCGAGCTGACACTGCCGTTTCACAGGCACGAGACATACCACCGTATTCCGTTGGTGGCAAGTCAATTGAATCCGGAGACTGCGGCCGCAGCCGTGCCGGTGAGAGTAGGAACGGAGAATAGAGAGGAACACATGCAACGTAGTGCGGAAATCGAGCGTAACACGCGGGAAACACAGATTCGAATATCTGTGACTATAGATGGAGCGGGAAAGTCCGACGTGTCGACAGGTATCCCGTTTATGGATCACATGCTTACGCTGTTTGCGCGGCATGGATTTTTTGACCTCCATGTCAAGGCGTCCGGCGATCTTGAGGTCGACGCGCACCACACGATCGAGGATCTTGGTATCGTGCTTGGGAAGGCAATTGCCGAAGCGCTCGGCGACAAACGAGGCATTCGGCGTTATGGCCATTTCGCTTTGCCAATGGATGACGCACTGACGATGATCGCCCTGGATCTTTCCGGTCGCCCGTTTCTAGCGTACAATGTGACGCTTCCGGTAGACTACATTAACGGCACGGATGTACGCTTGTTTCATGAATTCTTTCTCGCGCTGACGAATAACCTGGCGCTGAATTTGCATATTGATCTGGTACGCGGCAACGAGGTGCACCACATCCTCGAGTCCATATTCAAATGTTTCGCAAAGGCGTTGGACATGGCAACCACGGTGGATCCACGTGAAGCGGGCATCCCTTCAACCAAGGGGTTACTGGATTAGCCTGATGCATTCAGTCAACCTCTGCTGCGGCTACATATCGAATCTCGTATAACCGAGGTGCGGAGAGCCCCGCAGGCACTGGACTGGCGAGCCAGCTCAAATTAAGATTTGAGATATCAAGGAAATCCATGACGTTTCAATATCAAAACATCAGTAACACATTGATTTGAAGCACATTAACTTTCCTCTGGACGAAGTTGTCTGTATGAATCAAACCAGAGCGCACGGAGCGACGCAAACATGTTTGATGTGATACCAGCCATAGATCTTATAGACGGTCGTTGTGTGCGCCTGGAGCAGGGTGATTTTTCGCGGGAAACTATCTATGACTGCGAACCTGCCGAGACCGGGAAGAAATGGGCGTCACTTGGCGCACCTCTGATCCATGTCGTCGATCTGCAAGGGGCGAAAAGCGGATCGGTTTCGAACCTGCCGACTATAGAAGCAATCTGTCGATCGGCCGGCGTTCCGTGCGAGCTTGGGGGGGGCGTTCGCTCCGCTGCCGACATTCGCGCTCTGCTGAATGCGGGCGTTGCTCGAGTTGTGATGGGCACCACGCTGGCCGAGAACCCCGAGTACGCTCGTGAGATTGTAGATGAATTCGGGCGGGACAAAATCGTGGCAGGGCTTGACGGCCGCAATGGCCGCGTCGCGGTACGGGGGTGGGTTGAGGAATCTGCGGTCGAAATCTGTGCACTCGCGAAGACGCTGTTTGCGGCCGGGGTCTATCGTTTTATTTACACCGATATCGCCACGGACGGCATGTTTACAGGGCCTAATATTCAAGGAATCGACCAGCTGTGTCGCGCTTTGCCCGACGCTCGCATCATCGCCTCCGGCGGCGTCGGTGTAACCGAACATGTGGCGCACCTGGTATCGTTGAGGCATGAGAATCTGGAAGGGGTGATCGTGGGCAAGGCTTTGTATGACGGTCGGCTGCACTATCGTGAATTAACGCAGATCGTTCATGGTTCGCGCCACGATCCCTAGCAGCGCCTGCTAGCGGAATTTTTTCATCAGACGGCTTAGTGGTCCGTCGCTGTCGCTGTCGTCATCTGTGGCAGGATCGACGTCCGATTCACCATCCCTTGATTGGCGTAACGGTTTGAATTGCCAACCCATGTCTTTGGTGATCTCCTTCACCACTTCTTCCATATACAACGATACATTTAGTGCAAATGCGTCAAGCCGAACGATTGAATTGGCGATTGCATCGCCGCCGGTATTGCCGGACAGGCGCTTGGCGAGACACGAAAAGACAATGCGAAGCGGTTCCATCTTCTTGATAATGTCTTGTTGACATTCCTCTATTTCGCCGCGGTGTTTGAGAAGAAACTTGCCGATAAGGTGTTTACTCAACTCTTCGTTGGTAGAGAAAGGACGCAGATCCCGCAATAGTGATTTGAACTGTCGTCCGACCGGGCAGCTGCTGGAGAATACCGCAAGCTGTACAAATGTCGAACCCACTTCCTGCAGCTGCCAGTGAACGATCGTGGATCGCCGCGCCGAGTCTACGACGGTCGCTGTGACCTTTTCGTAGGAGAAGTGATCCTGTAATCTCGCCAGGGTCGACTCCAGCGATTCCGCGGCCGGACAGTATCCGACCTTCTCACTGTCGAGTGGGCAACAGGGGCACTTGTGGAAATCAAGCCGCGTCCAGTCTGACGCATCGTCTTTGTTCGGTACCACAAAAGTGCCGGTACGGGTAAGCTCAATGTAGAATGATTCCTCGGAGCCGTCTTCGAACCGTATTGTGAGCTGTTTGAATAGCGCACCGGATTCGCTTTTGGCGTCCTTTTTCTTGCGTGACTTAAAGTTAAACATTTCCGGGAACCCTACTTGATATAAAGGACGTCAGTTGTGTCGTTTCTTGACAACGTGTACCACAGGCCATAATATTAAAATTGGTAGTGCAACCCGGTTTTACAAGCGCATAACCATAACCAGCAAAAAGAATATGCAAGTTTTGTACAAGATAAGTGTTGACGAGGCAATCAAGCTTGACTGCCGCGGACCGGAGAGCCTCGGCCTCAAGAAAAACGACTGGTGTATCATCCGCTGCGATAAATACGAGGATTACGGCCGGGTTACATATATCGGCGATCTACCAAAAGAGCGAGACGGACAGCGGTTGCCGGTTGTGAAAAAGCGTGCCACGCTTGTCGATCAGGGAAAGGCACATGAAAACAGTGTCCGCAGCAAGTCATTTCACCGGCGAACTCTGGAAAGGATTACGTCGTTTAAGTTACCGATGAAGCTTTTCTCGACTCACTACTCATTCGACCGAAGCCTGATTATTTTCAGTTTTACTGCACCGGCGAGAGTTGACTTCCGTGAGCTGGTAAAAGATCTAAGTCAGGCGCTTAAGGCAAGGATAGAGTTTCGGCAAATAGGTCCGCGGGACTACGCCGGCATGATCGGCGGCGTCGAAACCTGCGGTCGTGTATTGTGCTGCTCGACGTTTCTCACCAATTTTGTCAGCATTAATATGAAAATGGCGAAGGACCAGGGCATTTCGTTAAACCCTTCGAACATCATCGGAGCGTGCGGGCGTCTGAAATGCTGCCTTTCGTATGAACACGAAGGCTACAAGATACTGATGCAGTCGCTGCCCAAGCCGGGTAGCCGGTGCACGTGTGACGGGTGCGAAGGCAAGGTCATAGACGGCAATCCACTTACGCAGACCGTCAAGATTGTGCTCGATGATGGCGCCCGTGTCGTTACCAAATCGGTGGACGAGATCACGTGTCACTGATCTCGCGATCGTACCTGTTCGTATTCATTCTTCTTGCGCCGGCGAAATTCGGGTCGGTGGTTAACAGCACCGGCGTTGGATTTTACCCCTTGTCATTGTCCGAGTGGCTTGTTGCCCCGTGGCCACCGTTTCTCGCGCCTGTATTTTCGAGTATCGCCCTTCTCCTGGCTGCCTTGGCCGGAATGCGCCGCATGTCGTCTCCGGGCGCGCTCTGTAGCCGTACACTATATGTGTTTCCTGTCGCACTTCTACCCGCGACGTTGATCGGTCTGATTCACACGACAGAATGGGATACAGCGTTGTTATTCGTATGGCATATCGTCGGTATGATAAACTTTGTCGGCGCCGTTGCTCTCAACATTGCGACGTGTGAGCGCTCGCGCGGTGTTTTCCTGGTTGCTCTCGCCGGCGGGACGATATTGTCGGTAAGCTCCGGGTTGTACCAGGTCAAATACGGCTTTGAGGAAACACGGGTAATGGCGTTGAAAATGGCGCAGGCAGAGCAGCGCAAGTTGTCGCCTGCTATGCAAAGCCGTCTGTCACAGCGTCGTGCATTTGCAACATTTACCTATCCCAACAATTACGCTGCTCATCTGATCCTGACCCTTCCCCTTACACTCGCAATGATGTGGCGATTCGGCGGCCATTTTCATCCCGAGCAGGCGAGCCGAATTGTGCTCACGGCTTTTGTGGCTGTACCAGGGCTCTCCGTCCTTTTCTACACGGGTAGCAGAAGCGCCGTGGCCGCGCTGTTTATGTCTTGCCTGCTGACTGCGGCGGCGTTCTATCGTCGATTGCCCGGTGCGTCGCAACCGCGGCGTACGCGCGCGATCGTTGGCGTTGCAGTCATGGTGGCTGCGGTCGCGGTACTGGCAGTCTACAGGGGACGGTCATTCGCCAGTGTTGAGGCGCGAGGCCTTTATTATTGGGCAGCCTGGAAGATGTTTCTCGCGGAGCCTGTATTCGGTGTTGGGATGGGAGAATTTTTCACGTACTATATGCGACTGAAACCGCCGGGCGCGGAAGAAACACGACTGGCCCACAATCTCTTTCTGCATTTTTTATCACAGTGCGGTATGATTGGCGGCCTGGCCGCAGTTGGATTTCTGTTTCAACCACTGATCGCTGCCACGCTGTTTCTGCGCCAACGTGCTGCGGCGCCATCCAACGGGCTGCTGGCAGCGGGCGTGATCGGCGCAGGTGCCTGGAGCCTGCATGCGTTGACCGACTTCAATATCCAGATTCCCGTATCGGTGTATTTTTACGCGGCAATGCCGCTGTTGGTGCTCGCTCCGTTGCCGCGCGGCAACAGCGCACAGAGCGCGCCAACAATCCCGCGACGGTATTGCGTGATGGTGATCGGCCTTGCCGTTGCCGGATTGTATCCTCTGTGCCGTGCAGATGGTGAGCACGCGTATCAGCTGTTTCATAACCGCGCTCGCTCACTTCAACGCGGTGACCTGATGTTGCGTGACGTTCGTGAGACCGCAACGAAACTGCCTTTATCCGCCTATCCGTGGGATCTTTATGGAAAAATCCAGCTCACGCGTGGCGACTATAGCATGGCAATTCAAGCATTTGAGGAAGCGTCCAAAAGGGCGCCGCACCGGGCGGCTTACCACGCCTACCTGGCACAGTGTTATTTCGCTGTCGGCGACGTAGAGCGCGCCAGAGCGCGTATCGCGCAGGCCGTCTACTGGTATCCTCACCATCCGGATTTTAAGCGTCTGCAGACGCAATTTTCCGCGGATTGAATTTCCTTTGCAAGGCCTTGAAAGCGATTGATGCCGGAATCATTGTGTGGTTGTGTCAGGCGCGTAATTGGACGAATTGGGTGTACGGCTATGCCAAATGTTTTCGAGGATGACAGCCACCGTTTTTATTTTTTCAGCAACGAGACCGCAGAGCAGCCGCGCGTACATGTGGATCGTGACAATGTATCAGCGACGTTCGCATTGCAGCCGGTTGCGTTGATCACAAACAGCGGCTACAACCCTGAGGAGCTGCGGCGACTCGAAACCTTTCTTTTCGAAAACCAGCAGCGGTTGCGGGAGAAATGGAATCGCTTCCATGTCTAGCAATGTGGCCGACAAACGAATCGTTGATGTGATGTTTGATGCAGATGTCATGACTTGGCATCTTCGCGATGGGCGTCGTATCAGCGTGCCGTTGGAATGGTATCCCCGGCTCTTCGAAGCAAACGATCGACAACGTCTGCATTGGGCACTTTGCTGTGGCGGCCTCGGGGTGACTTGGGCCTATCTGGACGAAGACCTCCATGTAGACGGGTTGCTCGACGGGCGGCCGTCGCCGGAGTTTTTTGTGGATCCAGAGCAGTCGCAAGCAGGGCCGCGACGATGATCGTGTGGTGCGGATTCCAGAATGCAAACGTGCAGATTGCACATTGTATTGGGAAAAGGGGATAGAATCGTGCGTTGTTACTTGAGGTGTTTACGGAGCCATAAGACTTTGTACATCGCTTCGAAAACGATTTTGCGCGACATTTTTGATTGTCCCACACGTCGGTCTTCGAATGTAATGGGCCATTCGATATAGGAAAAGCCGTGTAAGCACGCCTTTGCCTTCAGCTCGATCTGGAAGACATAGCCTTCGGAAACGATGCCGTCGATATTGATCGCGTCGAGGCAAGCGTAAGACCAGAAATTGAAACCGCCCGTCAGGTCGCGAATCGGCAGTCCCAGCAGCAATCGCGCATACAGGCTGCCGCCTTGACTCACGCATTTTCGTATAAATCCCCAATTCCGGGTACTGCCGCCGGCGACGTATCGGGAGCCGATGATAACATCGTGTCTGCCCTCGTCGATTAAACGGCGGATATCACGCAACGCATCCGGTGCGTGTGAGAAGTCTGCGTCCATTTCGCCGATGAAGTCGTACCGGTTGCGGAGTCCGTGGCGAAAACCCTCAATGTAGGCACCGGCAAGGCCGCGTTTACCCTTGCGTCGAATGAGATTCAGGTGTGATTTCTTGGCTCTTAATGCGTCGACGGCGTCGCCCGTTCCGTCGGGACTTTCATCATCGACTACAAGGATGTCAAAGCCAAGTTCCAACTCGTCGATTGCGTTGATGATCCTGCAGATATTGTCGACTTCATTGTAAGTCGGTATACAGATCAGAGGCTTCATCTACAGGTCGGAGACGGCGCCTACCAGTGCCGGTACGGAAATATTGAAATGCTCCCATGTCTCGCTGTGCCCGGCTGACGGCGCGATTCGAGGATCGCAAATTCCGATATGGCGGAGCGGTACGCCGGTACCGTACCCAGCCGATGATACGAGTCCCGCGAGTCCCCGCAATCCGCTGTCGCTGTTGCCGATAAGGCCATCTTCGATCGTGACGATTCCGGCTGGATAACGCGCAAAAAGATTCCGGATTGCGTTCCGAGGAAGCGGTAGCCCGTTGACAATATGCACGTCGACCGGAGTGCCTTCGGCTTGCAGCGTCTGTGCCGCTTCCTCTGCCAGAAAGGCGGGTGCGCCAATGGCGATGATGGCTTTCGTCGCATTGTCGTACGTTCGGAAGGTGGTCAATGCCAGCCATTCCGCTTCGTCGTCCCATAAGGCTTCCGAAGAATCCTGTTTGGACAAAATTGGCAACACGTCCCGTGGAACGCCGATGATATGCCCTCCATAGTGCGCCGCCATGTCGGTCACGGCCAATGCAGCGGAACGCGCGTCTGCCGGCGCGTAAAACCTGTGGAGGTACGGCAGGTACGCAATGGCAACGTTGATCCAGTCGAGACCCCACCCTGAAAAATGGTCGCGCCCAGTGCATGCGCCGACATGTGAAAGATGGAATGCAACGTTCAACCCCTCATTTGCGCCGTCCAGGTTTCGCTGGTACCGCCACATATCGAAGCCTTCTCTGGCGATACCTTCAAAAAACGCGGCAAAGGTCGAAAACACAACAAATTGAGGGCATGAACCAGTGAGGGCGAGCCCATTCGCCATCAATGCGGCGGCCTGTTCCTCGATACTCATTTCGAATTGATGAGAAGCATCGAGAAATGCGCGCGCCTTCGTAAGTTTCGTGGAAACGTCCAAGTCACAGCTGACGACAAACATGTGGTCCGGATGAGCACCTGCGATTGCGGCGTACGCCGCCTCCGTACCAGCCCTGGCGCTCACCATTTTACCCGGTCCGGGCAGCGACGACAACGCAACTGTCGTGGCCGCTGTTGACAGATTCGGGCTGCCCGGTTTCGGGCGCGCAGACGTGTGTACCGTGCGCTGCGGCAGCTTGCGGAGCGCGGTTAATGCATCGGCCTCCGCAGGTGTCCGGCGTATCATCGAACTGCCGCAAACAGCATTGATGTCACGGCCCTTCATATGGCCGTCATGGTGGCCGGCGCCGCCGGCAAGGTTGTTGACGAGAAACACGCACTCCAGCATCGACTGTACATCTCTGTAGCTCATGATCGCTCCGGGAATCCATATTGGCGTGTCCATGGGTACACCATTTTTGGCGGCGAAGTCACGCGTTTCCGCGGCGATACCGTACCTGCTTCCGAACGATGCCACGTCGACGATATCTTCGCCGTGTGTCCGGTATCCGGTCGGGTAGATCAGAGACGGCCGCCCGGATGCCGCCAGCTGCCGGGCTTCGCGATACGCTCCGTACAGCGCCCTTGCATCATGGAGGCTGTGAACGTCGATAACGATAATCCCCAGTGATTCGATGATTTTTCTTGGATCCTTGTCCATTATCGATGCCGTCGAACCCGATAACTGGATACCGTTGCGGTGCATTACGAACGTTATTGGTGCATCATGCAGATCGGCGCCATTGAACCCGTTTAGTGCCTGTCCTGATATCCATCCGGCGTCACCGCAGTGCGTTATCATCCATGCATCGTCTCCGCCTCGCGCCCTCAATCCAGCCGCGAATCCTACAGCCGCCGGGATCATCACGCCGAGCCGCCCGCCGCAAAGCGGTGTGCCGCCGGGCACCCATGATACATGGCCGGGAAAATCGAGGCCACGGCGGAAGCCCTCTATCACGTCTTCGGCGGGAAAGTAACCAAGTGTTGCCAGCGATGCATAATAGCCGATACTGGTATGGGCGTGCTCTATCGTGTAGTGAATTCGATCATAATCGGTCACGGCCAGCGTGAGCATGAGCGCCGGTATCAAATCGAGCCCGCCGCCGAGGTGATCGAGCTCGTTGATCTGCGCCAGCGAGCCGAGTGCACGAACGGCTGTTTCCGCCGCCTGCTTCTCCAGCGCGGTTAAACGCTCGACCTCGGCATCGGACAGGACCGATGACGCATTGATATCGAGCCGGACCGGCAATACCGATGACGATACGGCCAGAGCGAGATATCGGGCCTTTAGGAGTTCGGCTTTATTGTTATTCTGCTGACCTGCGAATGTAGCGATAGTGTCAAAGCTCATGGAATTATGTCCTGCCCGTCAGAAATGAAGGTGAATGCAAGGCTTGGCCAGGGATGAAATTTCCCGGCTTCAAATTGGAACCAATCATAGCCGCTACTGTCTACGCATCTAGTGCAGACCCGAAACGCGGGCGCAGCGAGCGCACATCCCAGGGCTTAATTCGAGGTGTGGTCGAATGAGTATTTTCCCCGTGATCCGATCGTTAGCCTATGCGTCGGTTTGTCAAATATCAAGGATGATTGGATAAATAAAATTTTTAATTTTGCGATTTGACATCTCGACCGAAAACCCTACATTCAGCGTCTTCAATATTTATACAATCCCCTAAACCGAAAATTCACAAAAATGAAAGGTAAAGTATGAAATCCTCTATCGTAACCAAAACCCTCGTGCTGTGTTTGTTAATCGCAGCGAACAACATCAATGCTCAGAATGCATCTGCGGCCAAAGAGCAGAAAGTTGTGAAAGTCTGTACGCTGAACAGCATTCAGGCAAACCAAGAATTTCAACGTAATGTCCGGCTGATGCAGGTACAGCGCCAGAATATCGTTGACCTCAAAGGCCAGCTTGACAACGAGGTCGATGATTCGCGCGTATCGCAGATCCAGAAGGATCTGGACGCTGCGTTGGTAAAACTCAACGAGAACAATGAGGTCATGTTCAAGACGTACGGCTTCTCGCTGACGCGAAACTACCACATGTTCGTCGAAAAAGCCCATGTATATATGATCGTTTCCGACGACGAGTTCGACAAGTTTCAGGAGAATCAGGACAATCAATAATGGTCCTGCTTCCGATCCTACACATTGTGCAGATCGGTCGCACCTCGCCGGCGGGTCATCCGCCGCGAAACAGGAAGGCAGGCAATCGCCTCATATTCAGGAAAATCCAGCCGAATTACGGCTGGATTTTTTTTTGTTCAAGGCACCAACAATTTGACCGGTAACCGATTGGTTTTATCACATGATCCTGCTACTGTATCTAGCCAGATCCAATCATGTATCGCGGTGCCTGACTAACCGACATGTCCGGCAGCGGCTCTGCTCCGCGCGCGATTTCCTTGCTGAATCTGTGCGCACCGCATTCCGCAGCGGTGATGCGTGTCACCAACTTTTTGTATCGGAGTATCTATGAATTATCGTGCTACGGACGATCCGGCACCAAGCGACGATATTGAGACTGGTGAGTGGCTGGATTCGCTTGATTGGGTGCTGGAGAACGGGGGCAAAGAACGTGTTTGCGACTTGTTGCGTCGGCTCCAGATACATGCCCAGCTCCGAGGTGTCAGCTTCCCCTTTTCTGCCAATACGCCGTATATAAATACCATTCCGGTCGCGGAGCAACCTCCGTTTCCCGGTAGCCGCGAGATCGAACGGCGGATCAAGAGTATTGTGCGATGGAATGCTATGGCCATGGTTGTTCGGGCAAATCAGCGGACGAATGTGGGGGGGCATATCTCGACCTATGCATCATCGGCCACATTGTTTGAGATCGGCTTCAATCATTTCTTCCGGTGTCGTGACGAGAGCTATGACGGTGATCTCGTGTACTTCCAGGGTCACGCCTCTCCAGGTATATATGCGCGGGCTTTTGTAGAGGGGCGTCTGTCGGTCGAAAAACTCGAAAACTTTCGCCAGGAGCTTAAGGAAGGCGGTGGACTGTCATCCTATCCCCACCCGTGGCTGATGCCTGATTTCTGGCAGTTCCCGACCGTGTCGATGGGGTTGGGGCCTATTATGGCGATTTATCAGGCTCGGTTCATGCGTTATCTCGAAGATCGTGGACTAAAGGCCAACAGGAACGGCAAGGTTTGGGCTTTTCTGGGTGACGGCGAAACGGATGAGCCGGAGACGTTGGGCGCGATTACTCTTGCTTCAAGGGAGGAACTGGACAATCTCGTATTTGTAATAAACTGTAATTTGCAACGTCTCGATGGGCCGGTACGCGGCAACGGTAAGATCATCCAGGAGCTTGAAGCGATTTTTCGGGGTGCCGGCTGGAACGTTATCAAGCTTATCTGGGGCGACGACTGGGATCCGCTCTTCAAGCATCCGTATGCAGACTTGCTTATCAAGCGGATGAATGAGGTGGTCGACGGACAATACCAGAAATACATTGTCGAGAGCGGCGAGTACATCCGCCGGCACTTTTTCGGGAAGTACCCGGAGTTGCTCGAACTCGTCAAACATCTTTCCGATGACGAAATTCGCCGTATGCGCCGCGGCGGTCACGATCCCGCCAAGGTTTATGCGGCTTATCGCGCTGCAGTCGAACACGAAGGCGCCCCAACCGTCATTCTTGCGAAGACCATCAAGGGCTATGGACTTGGCGAGGCTGGCGAGGGTAAGAATATCACGCATTCGCAAAAGAAATTGAACGAAGATGAGTTGCGAAAGTTCCGCACCCGCTTCGGCATTCCAATATCGGACGAGGACGTTGCGGAAGCGCCTTTTTACAAACCGCCTGACGATAGCCCGGAGATGATTTACTTGCATCAGCGGCGGCGTGAGCTGGGCGGATATCTACCTGAACGATCGGTGAGAACGGAACCGCTATCGGTACCCACGATTGAGCTGTTCAATGAGTTCGACAAAGGCTCCGGAAAACGCGAGATTTCGACCACATTCGCATTTGTTCGAATTCTTTCGAAGCTCCTCAAGGATAAGGAGATCGGAGATCTTATTGTTCCCATAATCCCGGATGAGGCCAGAACCTTCGGAATGGAGTCTCTTTTTCGTCAATGCGGCATCTATTCTCATGTCGGGCAACTCTATGAGCCGGTCGATTCCGATCAACTCCTGTATTATAAGGAAGCCAAGAACGGCCAGATCTTCGAAGAAGGGATCACCGAAGCCGGCTCGATGTCGACATTCATAGCAGCCGGTACGGCGTACGCGAATCATGGCGTAAATACGATCCCGTTTTTTATCTACTACTCAATGTTCGGGTTTCAGCGCATTGGTGATTTGATTTGGGCCGCCGCGGACAGTCGGTGCAGGGGCTTCCTTCTCGGTGGTACGGCGGGGCGAACGACATTGAACGGCGAGGGATTGCAGCACCAGGATGGTCACAGCCACGTTCTCTCCAGCGTGGTTCCAAATCTTAAATCGTACGACCCTGCGTTTGCATTTGAGATCGGATTGATCATTCGCGACGGTATTCGGCGTATGTATCACGAAGAAGAGTGTATTTTTTACTATATCACGGTCGAGAACGAACCCTATAAGATGCCGCCCATGCCGAAATCCAGAAAGGCACGTGAAGGCGTTCTTAAGGGCATGTACAGATTCGCCGTATCGAAGAAGCGAAAGGCGATAGCCAAGGTCCATCTGTTTGGCAGCGGTGCGATTATGAATGCGGTTCTTACTGCCCGGGCGCAACTCGAAGACCGATTTAACGTGTCCGTGGACGTCTGGAGCATAACCAGCTACACTGAGTTGCGGCGCGACGGCCTCGAGGCCGAGCGTTGGAACCGTCTGAATCCCGGTGCGGCACCGCGAGTACCATACGTGTCGCAATGCTTGAAAGATGAAGAAGGTGTGTTCGTCGCGGCCAGCGATTACATGAAGATTGTGCCGGACGGCCTGTCCCGCTGGATTCCCGGGCCTTATTGCGTTCTCGGTACCGACGGATTCGGTCGCAGCGAGACGCGCGAGGCGTTACGGTATCATTTCGAAGTGTCATCCGATTTTATCGTGCTGGGTGCGTTGACGATGTTACGTGACGAAGACGTCATTGACAATTCGGTCATTGAAGCGCACGTCAGGGACGCGGGAATTGATGTTGAGAAGGCCGATCCACACCATGCTTAGACTGGTGTACGTTGCGATCGAATTGTTTCCAACCAGGATAATGGCAATCCGGCGACATGGCCAAATGTGACGACCACGTATACTGTGATCGTATGACCGGCCACAGTGTCGCGCGGAATGCGTAACGGGAGGACATAAAACATGGCGAAGGACGTCCAACTCCCTTCTTTGGGTGAGAATATAGAATCAGGGCAAGTCGTGAACGTTCTGGTAGGCGTAGGCGATCGTGTCGAGGCCAACCAGACCGTCCTGGAGATTGAGACCGACAAAGCGTCAATTGACGTCCCGGTCGGCGTGGCCGGCACAGTAGTTGAGATCCGGGCTAAGGCGGGCTCCAGTATCGCGGTAGGCGATGTGTTCATGACGATCGATCCCGGCAGCGTTGAAACGCATGCTGACGACATCGGTGGCAGTAACAGCGCCAGTAAGTCCGAGGCTGATGCCGAGCCGGAGTCACCGCCGGTATCCGCCGCGTCAAACGCCGACATTGCCGTAGCCCCAGCAGCAATGACCGAGCCGCAATCTCGTGTGGCCAACGTTCCGGTCGCCGTCCCGCAGCAACGGGTATCCACAAAGCTGGTACCGGCCGCCCCGTCAACCCGGCGGTTCGCGCGCGAAATCGGTATCGATATCACCGCTGTCACCGGTAGCGGACGTAGCGGCCGCATTTCGATTGACGACGTTAAAGCCTATGCCAAGACGGAAAATCTTGGACGCATCGGTTCGGCCATGCCCGATCGTGACCTTCCTGATTTTTCTCATTGGGGCGATATTGAGATCATGCCGATGAGCACCGTTCGCAAACGGACCGCGGCGCATGTGGCACAGACTTGGGCGACCGTGCCGCAGGTCACGCAGTTTGATGAGGCCGATATCACCGATCTCGAAACGCAGCGCAAACAGTATGGCGAAGGCGTTCGGCAGGCAGGTGGCAAGCTCACGGTAACGGCGATATTGGTGAAAATCGTGGCTGCCGCGTTACATAAATTTCCCCACTTCAACGCCAGTGTCGATCCGGCGCGCAGCCAGATCATCCATAAACGCTATTATCACATCGGTGTCGCAGTCGATACAGAGCACGGGCTACTGGTGCCGGTGATACGCGACGCGGACCGAAAAAACATCACGGCAATCAGTTTGGAATTGTCGACGATTGCCGCGAAGGCGAGGGACAAGAAGTTGCTGCCGGATGATATGCGAGGAGGGACTTTCACGATTTCGAATCTCGGCGGAATCGGCGGCACCGGATTTACGCCAATCATCAATTGGCCGGAGGTCGCGATTCTTGGTGTGGCTCGCGGCGGCATGCAACCAGTATTCGACGGCACGGCAGCATTCGAGCCGCGGCTTGTATTGCCGCTGTCGTTATCGTACGATCACCGTTGCATTGACGGTGCGGACGGCGCGCGCTTTCTGCGCTGGATCGCTGCTGCACTTGAGAACCCAATGCTGGTGTTGCTGGAAGGATAACCGTTCGATTCTATTGTTACGGTGGGTGACGAGAATGGTCGGGGCGAGAGGATTTGAACCTCCGATCTCTGCGTCCCGAACGCAGCGCTCTACCAGACTGAGCCACGCCCCGTTATGGATGGGCACCGGTTGCGACTCCGAGCCGAACCCATCGACAGAGCGCATAACATAGGGCCGATCATTCACGATGCCAAGTTATGATTTATAAGATTCACACGCGAAGATACAGGATTAACGCATGAAAACCATTCTATGCATAGGCGCTGGCTACGTCGGCGGGCCGACAATGGCCGTAATTGCGAAACAATGTCCGGATTGCCGAGTAGTGGTCGTGGACATCAATGCCGAGCGGATTAGTCAATGGCAATCAGAGACATTGCCAATTTACGAACCTGGCCTCACCGAGATCGTCCATGACGTTGTAAACAAGAACTTGTTCTTTTCCACTGAGATCGGAGAAAATATAGAGAAGGCGGACATTATCTTCGTGAGTGTGAATACACCCACAAAGACATTTGGTGAGGGAGCCGGGCGGGCCGCCGACTTACAGTATTGGGAGAAGACGGCGCGGCAGATTCTTACGCACTCAAAGAGCGACAAGATTGTGGTCGAAAAAAGTACCCTTCCGGTGCGGACCGCCCAGGCCATGGAGCGCATTCTAAATAACGGCGGCAATGGCGTTCATTTCGAGGTATTGTCGAATCCGGAATTCCTGGCCGAAGGAACGGCAATCAGGGATCTTTTGCATCCCGATCGCATCCTCATCGGTGGCCACGACACCGAAACCGGACGTAACGCGGTACAATCTCTGGTTGATATTTATGCGCATTGGATACCGCGTGAGCGCATTCTTACGACCAACCTCTGGTCCAGCGAATTATCCAAGCTCGTCGCCAACGCGTTTCTGGCGCAACGGATCAGCTCTATCAACAGCGTGTCGGCGATTTGCGAGGCGACCGAAGCGGATGTAACCGAGGTCTCGGCTGCGATCGGCAGTGACAGCCGGATCGGAAACAAGTTCATTCATGCCAGTGTCGGCTTCGGCGGATCCTGTTTTCAGAAGGACATCCTTAATCTGGTGTATCTCTGTGAGCATTACGGGCTGACTGAAATTGCGGATTACTGGCACCAAGTCGTCTTGATGAATCATTATCAAAAGCGTCGGTTCGTGAATCGTATGATCAAGACTATGTTTAATACCGTCGTGGACAAGCGGATCGCGATTTTCGGCTTTGCCTTCAAGGCAAATACCGGGGATACGCGTGAAAGTCCGGCGATAGCAATCTGCAAACAACTGCTCGAGGAACGTGCACACCTGATTGTCAGCGATCCCAAGGCCATCGACAACGCGCGTCGCGAGCTGGGCGATGTCGCCGATGGCACGGTCGATTACGAGGTAGACCCCTATGTTGCCGCAGCGGATGCACATGCCATTGCGATTGTTACAGAGTGGCAGCAGTACCAGTCGTTGGACTACGAACGCATTTACAAAGCGATGGTGAAGCCGGCGTTCATATTCGACGGCCGCAATATATTGGACCACAAAGCGCTGCATGCTATCGGATTTAACGTTTATCCCCTCGGCAAACCGGAATTGGCACATCTATGATAGGTGACGATTTACGAGTGTTGGTGGTCGACGATGACACCAGTATTCTGACCGTCTTGAAGACCCTTCTCGAGCGGCAGGGATTCGAAGTTGAAACTGCGGGCAGCAGCGACAAGGCGTATAATATTCTGCGCCGCGACGAATTCGATTTGATGCTCAGCGACATCGTCATGCAGCCATTTGACGGCATCTCGCTGCTGCGACAGGCTCGGACAATCAATCCCGACACGCAGATTATCATGATGACGGGTTTCGCCAGTATCGAAACGGCGACCAAGGCACTGAAGCTCGGAGCGTTCGACTACATTTGCAAGCCGTTCAAGATTGATGAACTGCATGAGACAATCAAACGCGCCGTCGACTACATCTATAAACTGCGGGGCGGTGAAGAGGGGACACCGCGCAGGAAGGTGTCGCTGGTAAAAAAGCACTATCGCGAGATTGTTGGCAACAGTGATGCCATGAAGGCAGTGTATGCGGCCGTGGATCGACTTTCGCCAACTACGGATCCGGTGCTGATTGAGGGCGAAAGCGGGACCGGCAAAAATTTGGTGGCGAAGGCCCTGCATTCGTCGGGGCCGCGGGCTGCGGGGCCATTCTGCACATTTAACTGCGTGACGTTTCCCGAAGCCCTGACAGATGCGTTTCTGTTTGGCTACGTTGAGATGCCGAGCGATGAGGACGGCAACCCGACGAAAGGGCTGCCAGTCGTTAAGAAGGGCGTTGTCGAGACTGCCCGCGGCGGCACGCTCTTACTGGAGGAAATTGGCGCTCTGCCGATGGGATACCAGGAAGAACTTCTTCAGGTATTGAATGACAAGGTCATATATCGCACCGGCAGCAGCAAAGCGATTCCTGTGGACGTGCGAGTGATCGCGGATTCAACCGGCCCTTTGCGAAACAAAGTCGAAACCGGCGAGTTCCTCGCCGACCTGTATAAGGTCTTCGACGGCAACCGGATCATGATGCCGACGTTGCGCGATCGGAAAGAAGATATACCGAGCCTTGTGAATGAATTTGTTATGCAGTACAACCGCGAGTCCCGATCCAAGCTGAACTGGAACGATCGCGTGACGTCGGCAATCGAAAAGTACACATGGCCCGGCAATGTTCGCGAGTTGCGAAACGCGATATACCGCTCGGGCAAGCAGTGCCGGAAGGACACCGTGCAACTCACGGACATACCGGTACCCGTACGAATGTGTTATATGAGAGACAAGTCGAGTTTATTCGGATATTCGGATGAGCTGGACTTGCGTTGGCGCTCTCTCAAGAAGTACATCAAGAACAAGGAGAAGGACTACGTAGAGCAGGTATTGAAAGCCACCAAAGGCGATAAGCAGAAGGCGGCCAAGATGATGGGCATGGACTTGGATACGTTCTATCGCAAATACGGAAATAAGCAATGATTTTACCAAAACGGCATCAACCGGAAAGCTTCGGATTTGCACGGAGTTCATTTCTCCTGCGCGACGTGCCGATAGTTTGGTAAACGAAAGAGGAGACAGGAAGTGGTAATGACGGATATTGAAGAAGTTCTTTTACAGGCGTCCGAGAAAGACAAGGGCGCAATAAACAAGCTGATCGGTATGCTTGATGCGTATCAGACCAAAGCGTTACCGGCAGCCATACAAAAAATGATCGCGGAAAACCTCGGCCTGATATTCGACGATGTAGAGAACAATGCCCAGGACGAAGCCATGGAGTTGCTCGCTTTGAAGCTGGCCGATGCCGGATTCGAGTCGATGCTGTTGCGCGACACCTTGGCGGCGGTGAGTCGGCGCGTCTACTCGTCATACCCGGATCCTGCGGGCCTGATTCGCATTTTCGGCATCTTCGACCAGTCTACGAGTATCAAAGATATTCGGCGACGATGGCAGGCATTTGCTTTGCTTGTGGAAAAAAGCGTCATATGGAACGGATCCTACGGCTTGGGCACGGTGACAGAGATTGATCCATTCAGCGACCTGATCTATATCAAGTTCAAGCGGACACAGCATTTCAGCCTGTTGCAGGCTGTGTCAACGATGGCCGTCGCGCATCCGGACTCCACTGTTGCCAAGATCTTCATGAAGAAGGAAAAGGCCTTCAATCCCCGGATGACCGTGAAGGATATACGTACTCTGGTCCGTGAGGAGTTTGTTCCCGCGCCCCAGGATCATGCCCGTCTGATCGAGGCGCTGCTCGTCCCGAATTGGATGCATGAGCGCAATTTCAAGGAATGGTTAGGCGCTGCGACCAAAAAAAAGAAGGCGGTGGAGTCGACAAAGGCCAAACACCGCAGCTGGCACGAGGCGCGGAGTCTGGAAGAGTTGAAAATTGCGTTGCAGGGCGTCAAGACCATAGATGACTCCCTGACCACTGGCCTCCAACGTATTTATTATCGTGATGCGATGAAACCGCTGGCCACCTCCAATCTTGTAAAGACGCTGGCAACATTGTGGACGATTTGTGGTGATCGGCCATGGCTTGTCGAATTGATCAAAGGCCTTCCGGAAGACATGCCTGCGTGGGCAAGCGAAGAAGATTATCTGAAGAGCGTTACGAGTCTTCCGGCGACCATGCTTCCCGCTTGGTTTCAGATCAGCTACGTTGCACGCGGCGGAGAATGGCTGCTTGAAATGGTGACCGGCTTGCCGCTACGCTACTTCGCCGTCGTCGAGAAGATACTGCCGACAACTGATCGTACTGTCGATGATCTGTTCACTCTGGTGCTTAGAAAGCTTAAGAAAGGTAAGGCGAGCGCCGACGCAACCGTGTGGCTCTGGCGCCAGCAGCGTGAGGACGCGGAGGCGACTTTCGCCAACCCAAACGTCATTTTTCGCGTGCTCGCCCGAACGGTCCGGGGCGATTTTCTCAAGGCATATCGGGAATTGTACAAATTGCTCATCGACGATCAGGATTTCCAGCGTGCACTAATGAATGGTGGCACGGACAAGGGCATACACACCCTGGTGAAACTGGTCAAGAATTCCACCGTGCTGCAACGCGGTGAGCAACAAAGTCTTCTGGTGAAGATCGTGCGTATTTTCCCGGACGCGCAGAGTATCGTGGAGGATCGCAAGAAAGTCGTGGCGCGGCGTGCCATACCAAAATCGACGTCGATTCGCAGTTTCGAAGCCCGTCGCCAAGAGTTGACCAAAATCATCAACGAGAAAATTCCCAAGAACAGTGCCGCGATCGCGCACGCCAGAAGCTACGGCGACCTGCGGGAAAATGCCGAGTTCAAGGCCGCCAAAGACGAGCAGCGCCTGTTGATGGCACGCAGGGGCGAGTTGGAACGTGGATTGAAAGAAATTATGGCCACGGACTTTTCCGACGTGCAGGTGTTCGATACGGTCATTCCCGGCTGTACCGTGGAGCTGGAGCTTGAAACCGGCGATCGCGAGATCTATTACGTGTTGGGCCTCTGGGACAGCAATCCCGAGATGCGTATTCTGTCCTATGAGACACCGCTCGGAAAGTCACTCATCGGAAAACATGAGAATGACGCGTTTCAAATGCCTCAGAACGTGGCCGCGACCATCAAGGCAATTCAACCGTTACCGGAAGCGATCAAAGACTGGGTCTCCGCCACATCTGATTGATCTTCGCAAAACCCAACGTTAGGCCCGATGGCTGAGGAAACGTCCCAGACTCCACCGACTACCGTGCCCACCAGGCTGATAGGGCCGGTCGCCATTCGTGGTTCGTTTATGCATGCCGACGTGATGGTACCGATGGCGACGTATGAAACGCCATTGTGGCCGTCTACTGCCCGTGGTGCGCGCGTCACGTCACGGGCCGGCGGAATTCTGGCCGCTGTTGTCAACGATCGCATGACGCGCTCGATCCTGGTGCAGGCGACCGATGCCGATCGCGCCGCAACCATTGTGGCCGCGCTCACGACGATGCGGGCGCCGCTCGAGGACGTCGTCGCGAAAACGAGTCGCTTCGCGCGATTGATCGATGTCGTTGCGGAACAGGTGGGCAATCTCCTCTATATTCGCTTCGCAGTTACGACCGGTGACGCTTCCGGTCATAACATGGCCACACTTGCGGCCGAAGCAGCTATGAATTGGCTGATATCGACATATCCCGGTCTGACCTACATATCGTTGTCTGCGAATTATTGTTCAGACAAGAAGGTTTCTGCGGTAAACGGTATACTCGGCCGCGGTAAACACATTGTTGCGGAGACCGTGATTCCCGAAAAATTGTGTCGGCGGTACCTCAAGGCGACCCCGCGGGAAATCACTGATATCAATATCAAGAAGAATTTGGTCGGATCGGTGTTGGCCGGCGGCGTTCGAACAGCCAACGCTCATTTTGCGAACATGCTGCTTGCCGTGTATTTGGCCACGGGGCAGGATGCGGCCAATATCATTGAAGGCTCGCAGGGAATCGTATTCGCCGAAGTAAAACAGGGAGATCTTTACTTCTCCGTGACCTTGCCCAATATCATCGTTGGTACGGTCGGCAATGGTAAAGACCTTGCCTTTGCCCGCGAAAACCTTGAGGCTATGGGCTGCCTTGACGACCGCGAACCCGGCCTGAACGCGAGGCGGCTTGCGGTCATTGTCGGTTGTACAGTATTGTGTGGAGAGTTGTCGCTGATTGCCGCGCTGACAAATCCCGGTGAGTTGATGCGGACGCATGGTAAGCTCGAACGAGCTGCCAGTAGGCCCCCCCGACAGTGATCTACCACAGGACGTGGTGGCGGTACGACAGCGGCAGGTGTGTGATAGCTAACTATGGCCCTTACCGGACCGTCGATTGATCCGCCATTCGATTGCCATGGTCCGCATCGACGAATGCCTACCTGAGATCAGTTGACTATGCCATTGAATCCACAGCAGTCCGGCGGCGCTGCGAAAGCTTGCGGAACAGGCAGCGTTCGTCTTTTTGTTCCATGCCTGGTAGATCAGGTATACCCGGAGATTGGCATCGCAACAGTACAGGTGCTTCGTCATCTTGGCTTTCGCGTTGTCTACGATCCACGTCAGATTTGCTGCGGTCAGCCGGCCTATAACTCCGGCTGCACGTCCGCGGCCGCACGCGTGGCGCTAGGACTTCTCGATGTCTTTCAGGACGATCTTCCCATTGTTTGTCCGTCCGGCTCCTGCGCCGCCATGTTGCGCAAGTTTCTTCCGAATCTGTTCCCGGACGCCGCGGAAAGGGATGCCGCGACGCGGATCGCTGGCCATGTCGTAACACTTGCCGAGTTCCTGTCGCGTAGCGGGTGCATGGATGCGATTTCCGGGACGTATCCGGGACGCATTGGTTTTCATAATTCCTGTCACAGCTGCCGCGAACTGGGACTCGGCGATGAGACTGCGATGCTCCTGAGACGTGTGGCCGGCGACCGCTTCGTAGTGCCCGACGCCGACCCCGAGTGTTGCGGATTCGGCGGTTTATTTTCCGCGCGATTCAGTGACATCGCAGAGACGATGGCCACAACACGTATCGCCACATTTGCAACAGCGAATCTCGATGTAGTGGTGTCGAACGATCCGGGCTGTATCATGCACATGCGTCAGGTTGCTGCGCGGGCGAATGCAAGCATTGCATTTGTACATACAGCCGAATGCCTGGCTGCGGCTTTGGGCTGCTGCGGCGAACACCAGGTAGAATGACATGAATCCGGACGCCACATTTATGCGTGATGCAAGCCGCGCCGCCGGGGATCGGACGCAGCAGGATAAGATCCGGCGTGCCGTTTCTACGTATGCAGCGAAAGTGCAGCACATGAAGTCGAGCCAGTTTGTGAAGTGGTCGGACGGACGTGATGCGGCAGCGGCAATAAAGTCGTTCGCACTCGCCCGGTTACCTGAATTGCTGGAGCAGTTCGAGGCGGCAATCACGGCACGCGGGGCAGAAGTCCGGTGGGCTGCAGATGCTGCCGAAGCGAGGAATTATGTTCTCGACGTCGTGCAACGGTATCACGGCCGCCCGGTTGTAAAATCGAAATCAATGCTCACCGAGGAAGTCGATCTCCGAGGTGCTCTCGATGCGGCTGGCATCCCGGTCTGGGAGAGTGATCTTGGCGAGTTTATCGTCCAGCTCGCCGGCGAAAAACCGTATCATATTGTTACGCCCGCGATGCACAAGACTGCCGCGGACGTGTCCGCACTCTTCCAACAGCATCTCGGCATCGAGCCCACAGATGATCCGGCCGAATTAACTGCGGCAGCACGTACCTTCATGCGGGGGAAATTTGTCGATGCGGCGGTTGGTATAACCGGCGCCAACTTTATATTGGCGGATGCCGGGGCAGTCTCCGTCACGGAGAACGAGGGCAATGCGTTGCTGTCAATGGCCTGTTCGAACGTCCATATCGTATTGGTCGGAATAGAGAAGGTACTGCCGCTGCTGACAGATTTGTCCCTGTTTCTCCCACTGCTTGCCACAAGCGGCAGTGGCCAGCAGTTGACCTGTTATAACAGCGTTATCTTCGGACCGCGGCAGCCCGGCGATGTGGATGGGCCCGACAGCCTGGTCGTGATTCTCGTGGACAACGGACGGTCGACGTTATATGCAAACGATTTGATCAGGGAAGCGCTCCGCTGCATCCGCTGCGGCGCCTGTCTGAACAGCTGTCCGGTATATCGCACCATTGGTGGTCATGCGTACAACACCACGTATCAAGGGCCGATCGGTTCGGTGATCACGCCGCATCTTCCCGGAGGTAAGGAATGGGCGCACCTGTCGAGTGCATCGTCGCTATGTGGCGCCTGCACCGCATCGTGTCCTGTCGGTATCGATCTGCACCATCTGCTCGTCGTGAATCGCAGCATCGCCGTCTCCAGGAAGAATGCGGACGGCCGTGTTGCGCAGCTGATGAATATTTGGGCGTATTTCTTTAGCAGTCGCCGCCGCCTGCAGTGGGGCCGAACGATCTGGCTGTCGTTGGAGCGACTGGTATCCGGTGTTGTATTTCGAAAAGGGCGCTACCGTCCGCCACGTCCGGCGCGGAAGGCATTCAGCGAATGGTGGCAGGAAAATGACATCTCGTGATACCATATTGACTCGGTTGCGACAGAGCCGACCATCCACGGACGTCACGCCGCCGCTGCCGATTCCGGACCACACGCTTTTTGCGGATTACCCGCGAACGGCAGCGGAGCATATTACGGTTTTTGCCGACAAATTCACGGCCGTTGGTGGTGAACTTTTCTGGGCGCAATCGACAGAAAACGTCGTCGATATCGTCCGTGCCCTGGTGAGCGGCATCGCCGTCAGCGAGCTGGCGTTTGAACCGGATCCCGCGATCATTGCGGTTTTGGCCGCTGTCTATAGTTACGATGACGCGAAATTGCCGCCGGAAGTTGCTGATCTTTCGATGTGTAACGTCGAATATGCGTCCTGCAGGGTTGGCATCTCAACAGCGTATCGGTTGATTGCGCGTTCCGGGAGTATTGTGATGGCCGCGCCGGCACGGCACGGCCGAAGACTATACTCTGTTCCGCCCGTCCATCTCGTTCTCGCCAGGGCCGAACAGATCATACCGTCACTAGATGCCCTTTTTGCGGAGGTGAGCAATGCGCGGCCGTTGCCTAGTATTCTTACTGTAATTACCGGATCGTCTCGAACATCGGATATCGAGAAAAAGCTGGTTCTGGGCGCACATGGTCCCAAGCGTATTGTGCTTGTCTGCCGAGTTGGAGAAGACGGTTGATTTACACGAATGAACGGCTAGAGTTTTAGAAACGTACTCTGCGCCTCGGGCTACAGGCGTCGAACGTCCGGCGCGCAGATGTTGCGCGATTCAGGGTTAAGGCGTTCAACTCACGGTGGTGGCAGGGAGTCACTTGCTTATATAAACGTCGATGAAGGAAACACAATGACGGCTAAACCATATACAACTAATGGGCATGAGCCTGCCGGCGCCTCGCGGTATCGTGCTTGGTCTCGGTGGGTCCTGGTTTGCAGCATGATTGTCGTCCTATCGTCGTGCGGCGGCAAGAAGGATGCCGAATCCGAAACGATACAGTTGCCGGACGACGTGCCGGAGGAAACTGTCATGTCCGCAGAGACGCCGCAGGACCTGCCGGAAGATGATGGCACGGCGTCCGAGACGGTTGCCGATGGAGCGCCGGCGCCGGCTGATGAAGCTGCGTCGAAAGAAGATGAAAAACTCAAGGAGATCGCAAAACAACGGTTCGAAATTGAGATGGCGCGGGAGCCCCGGTTCGATCGTCAGGCGGCATTGCGGAAGATCGTGCTCGAAAAGCACAAGATCGATATCAATGTGCTGCCTGCGGACCGGCTGAGTAACAAAGATGTCGAGGCGCTGATCGATGCCAAGGCGCTGGAGAAGGCTTCCGAGGAGTATACGGCCGAGGAGCGGCAAGACGTGGTCCTGCAGGCGGAGAAGGAATATCCCCTGTTTCAAAAGGGGGATATGGTGACGGTGACCACCAAAGTACGCGGGAAAGTCAGCGGAGTTGTTGCCGCAATCTATCCGACGAAGGTAAAAATAGGTCATGTTTTACTGTTGATCAGTGATATTTCCACACCGGATCCTGCCTGTTTCAACGAAGAAGTTTGTCGCAAGCGCCGTGAACACTTCGTTCGTGTCAATTTCGATATCGGCAAGGATGATTACATGCGTGCCGCGCGGAAACGGCTTACAAAGAAAGTGTATAGGCAACAAGGCTTCCTGCCGGTGGGCAATGACTGGGTTCACGTTCAAGATCTGATCGATGCTGAAATCGCACCGCTAGTCGACGAAATGGCGACAGCGCACCAGGCCGAACGTGAACAGCGTGTGCGCAAGCGCGTCGAAGAGCAGATGCGCGACGAGGGGCTCACCATGAGCGATGTTGGTAGCTCCGAAGCGCAATCAACTGCCATTCCTGCCGACGACGATGCAGCTGCGGACGAGTTGCCATCGGATGCCACGTCCGACGACGAATTTGAGGATGATGGTCTCGAAGAGGAACTGGACGATTTTTTTGAGTAACACCTGGCTGGCGCCTTACGCCTAAACCATCGTTTCCGCCCCGAGGGCGACTAGCATGCATCTATCCTGCATACCAGCCCCGTTTGCCCCTGTCACGGGCGTTCGTTATTTTTACATGTTGCCGCAACCATCAGCGCGCCGTTAAGGTAATCTGATATTACCTCCGCAACCTCGTCTGCCGAGTCCGTTTCCATGAGCTGCGATTTCAGTAGTCTTGCCGACGGGACGCCGGATACATACGAGCTGAAAAACTTGCGCATGATTGCGAAGTGCTTTTTTCGGTTGAACGTTATTTCGAACAGGCGCGCGTGTTCGACCAGTACGTCCAATCGTTGATTTATTGAGAGATCAGCGCGACTGACGCAGCGGTTGAACAACCATGGATTGCCGTATATACCCCGGCCGATCATCACGCCGTCGAGACCGTATTCTGCCGCTGCGCGTCCGGCCTCCGAGATCGTACCAATATCGCCGTTGCCAAGAATCAGTGTGCTGCTGCCGGCTTGATCACGCGCACGTACCGCCGGTTCCAGGTCGTGCCAGCGGGCCGGCACCTTCGACATTTCCACTCGTGTGCGGGCGTGGATTGTTATGGCAGCCGGTCCTTCTTCCAGCAGATGCGACACCCACTCGCCGATGACATTTTGATTGTATCCAAGTCGCGTTTTGACGGATACCGGAAGGTCGCCCGCGCCCCGTTGTGTCGCGCGAATAATTTCCCTGGCCAGCCTCGGCTCTCGGATTAACGCTGCACCGGCACCCTGCTTTTCCACTGATTTATCGGGGCATCCTGTATTGATATCGATGCCGTCGAACCCGAGCTGCCTTACCAACACTGCGGTCTTGTAAAAGTTCTCCGGGTCCGATCCGAATATTTGCGCGACGACTGGTCGCTCACTTTCATGGTATAGGAGATCGGGCAGAAGGCGGTCGCGGCCAGCCGAACACAGACCGTCGCACGACGTGAATTCCGTGAACAGCACGTCGGGCTTGCCGTATTTTGCGACGATGCGACGGAAGGCCGCATCGGTAACCCCGGCCATCGGAGCAAGAACGAGTACGGGACGTGTCAGGTTGTTCCAGAATCCACCATTCATAACAGGAAGGGAAAATAGCGCCCCACGCGAAAAATCCAATTGCTGAACCGATCTTATCAAGCTATTGTGAAGCCTGACAGTGAACCCTTTGACACTACCCACCAATTATGATCTTATCTGACAAGACCCTGAAAGAGATGCTCGACAACGGCGGTCTGGTTGTTGATCCGTTGGCTGAAAATTCTATCCAACCGGCGTCGATTGACTGTCGACTGGGCGCGCATTTTCTCGTCATCGAGCACAATCAGATGGATGTATTGACCCTGGATTCGGAGATTTTATACCGTGAATTCGATGGCGACAGTATTACGATTCCACCGCATTCGTTTTTGCTTGCTACGACGCTCGAATACATAAAGTTGCCGAATGATGTTACGGCATTCGTTGAGGGGCGGAGTTCCATTGGTCGCATCGGCCTGTTCATTCAGAACGCCGGATGGGTCGATCCGGGGTTCTCCGGCCGGTTGACGCTCGAGTTGTACAACGCCAACTCATTGCCGATACGCCTTCAGGCGGGCAGGCGGGTTTGCCAACTGGTTTTCTGCCGCATGGATCAAGCGGCGAATTCACCTTATTCAGGTAAGTATCAGGGACAGATGAAGACCATTGGCAGCCGCGTATTCATGGACGACGACAGCAAGTGCGTTACGCAGCAGCGGGATTCGCAATGAGTCGTGCGCAGATCCATGTTCCTCCCGACAGGCTGCCGGCATCCCGGCGACTGTCCGGCGTCGTTAATTGAGGATGTGCGGTAGCCGCTTGAACTGAACCTGTCTGTAGCGGTAATCTTCGCGCATGTACAGACGCAGTTTTGCCAGTGCCTTGTTCTGGATCTGACGTACCCGCTCGCGCGTGCGGCCGATCGTCTTACTCACCTCCTCAAGCGTTTTTGGCGGTGTGCCGTCGAGGCCGTAACGCATTAGAAGAATGGTCCGTTCGCGCTTGTCCAGCCGCTGCAGTGTTCGATTCAGGTTCTCAGCGAATTCGGTTTCATCCAACACCGCGTCCGGTATCAGTGCATCCCGATCTGGAATAAAGTCCTTGACCCAACCGTCACGGTCCTGCGATACCGGTTCGTGCAGCGACACGGTTTTGAGATCGGACCGGCGTAGACGCGACACCACACGTGCGCTGAAATCCGTCTGACCGGCAATTTCCTGATCTGTCGGATCTCGCCCAAGTTTTTCCGTGAGGTTAATACGAATTGACTTTATCTTCTTAATCTTACCTGCGGAGGTGATCGGAATGCGTATCGTCTTGCTTTTTTCCACCAGCGCGCGTCGCATCGCCTGCTTGATCCACCACGCAGCGTAGCTGCTGAATTTTGCGCCTTTTGCGGGATCGAATTTCTCGGCGGCGCGCATCAGGCCTATGTTGCCTTCAGATATAAGATCCTGGAGAGCGAGACCGGAGTTCTTAAAGTCATGTGCTATTTTTACGACCAACCGGAGATTCGCGATAATGAGTTTGAGACGCGCACGTTCATCGCCCAACTTGATCAGACGCGCCAGTTCATGCTCTTCCTCAATGTCGACCAATGGAATATTTCGAATATCCCGCATGTAAAATTTCATCCCGTCGTGTGTGGATTCCATCGATCTCCTTTCGCTGCTGCGCGCCCTCGTTTAGCCTGTTTCGGTACCATCAATCCCCCGCGAACAGCGCTGGCCGACAAGCCGTGAGACAATGCTGATTCTTCATTTTTCGCCACTACTCCCTATACCTTAGATAGTCAAGTTTGTTATTGGTTGCAATTTTTTTCCAATAAATTTAGATATTGCGGATGATTGCCCGTATGTTGTTCCTTCGTTGAACCCGTCCCTAGTCGACTTTTTCCGCCGTATCGACGTCGTATTCTGTAATTTGCCAGCTGCAGTGTGCGCGGTGCCGATGCGACCGGTCCCTCTGCAATCGCGCCAGGTATCCGAAATCCATGCTGCAATCAGAAAACAGCCTGTTGCTCGTTATTGATATCCAGGGGAAACTCGCGGAATTGATGTATAACCGTGATCGGTTCCTGGATCGGGTGAAGCGCCTGATTTCCGGTGCGGCAATTCTAGATATACCTGTGGTCGTGACGGAACAG
>JAJFLQ010000097.1 GCA_021772615.1 Verrucomicrobiota bacterium
CCGGCCTATCCCCGTCCTTTGGGCACCGGCTCTCAGCCCGCCCCAAGAAAAAACGCCTTGGGGTGGGGCCCTCTTCGAGCCTCATCTGGTTACACCTTATTTTTTCCGGATTGCTGTCCTTGACATGGGGTCCACCTCAGACAGAGCTGTATAGTTGAACGTCCTTTATCAACACGCCGCGTCTCTGCTAAACGGTACAAGGATGATGGCATTCAACTTTACAGACGGTTGAGCGTACGCTATCGAACTCTGGAAAACTATTCCGTAGTGGCCAACTGTATGGATTGGGCCAAACACCGGCGCAGGAAGGCCGCAGCTAAGTGCCACATGCGACTCGATCTGCGAAGTTTTCTGCCCCGTTTCGCGATAGTAAAAGCCGCCGATACTCATGATGCAACTGAGGCTTGGGAACTCTGTTCTGGTAATCAATCTGGTGAATTCGTAGTCTTCGACAAGGCCTACATCGATTTCCGCGATCTTTTGTCTTTGAAACGCAGGGAGGTGTTCTGGGTAACTCAAGCGAAAGAGAACATGCAATATGAAGTTGTGGGCGAACACACGCGTGCAACGGAAAAGATTCTTCGGGATGTTCGTATCAGGCTAACAGGGTCGAAGTCGGCCAAGGATTATTCTGATAAATTGCGGCTGATTGAAGCGATCGTTGAGATTCATGGTAAAGAAAAGACCTAAACCAATTTCGACGGGCGTCCAGGCGCTACAGCGGTCGCGGGGACTGGAGCGGCCATCGTTGTAGACAAGCCGCCCGGTTCGTTCCCATTCGTCGACCACTGCCTGCCTGGTGAAAAAACGATCGAAGAATGGGAATACGTGCACATCGAAAAAGGTCGGAAAGGCTCGTGCGGTTTCCCCAACGTCTTTAACGGCCGACCACCCATTGATATCGTCGGAAATAACGATGTGAAGCCCCTGACGGATTTCACAATGGTAGTCCTGCAGGAATTTTGGCGGTGGGTTGTTATTTTCGAAGTTGTAGACTTCCGGAATGAACACGCCATACTCCACGTGTAACGTGCCGCATAGAGAGCGCAGGCGGCTCCTGAATGATACGACGTGGATAAGGCCGTCATCGGCAGGACGATTGTAGGATCGCCCGCGCTTTCGGAAGCCGGCGGCTTTCATCATCGGCGTAACGGCTGCCTGCACCTCGTCAACGCCACGTATAGCAGCGCTCTTATCGTGTTGATCCAATCCTATGCCTGTCGTCTCCTATGCACCAAATAACCAGAGCTCAGTACGTTTGGTGAGTTCGCCACCGCATTTCGGCACACGGCTCGCAAGGCCGCTCGCCCTCCAGACGGATATGACCGCCCGCGTTCTATGATGTCAACACGAGACACTGGAAGGGCAGACGGCCCCGGCCGCCGAATACGAAGCGAGCCGCCGGTGTTCCGGCGAACGGTGTTGCTGGGCTGTGGTGCCGGGGAATCGTGTGGCGAACGCAGCCAGGATTGGGCTCGTTGCGAATGTGTGTCACGTGTCGGTTGTTCAGCCATTGGACGTGAATGCACGTGAGCCTCGCAGCTCAATGCAGAGGCATGCCGGCCTCGAGTCGTTTCAGGCCGTAGGTGGTCATCAATTCCCACATTTCAGAAACGAAAGTGAGGTCGCCTGGTTCCGATAGCTTGGGGAAAAAGCCGTTGATACGGTATGCCGTTCGTTTCTGTATGGCAAGCCGGTAACTGCGCTTGGGGTCGATGGTTTCCGGGGTGCGCACAACGAAGCGTTCGCCTGACTGCTGCAGCAGAATGGCCAGGTCCGCACCGGTGATTATTGCGGTATACATGCTGTTGAAGCCGGTTGTGCCGCACCGTTGAATCTCGACCTTGAAACAATCCAGCAGCGCCTGGCGGTTGTGCGGGCCGATGCCGAGACCGTTCCAGACCGTTTTCGTGTCGATAATTACCGCATCCACATCCAATGTGTCTTGCGCCGCCGCCGCGGCGATCTCGGCGATGTCCGTCTCGCTGAGTCTGCGATCGCTCCAGCACACCGGTTCGTTTACTCGTGGCTCGTAACGGCGCAGGACATCGTGTATGCCGCGCTCCAGCTTCACGTCCGGCGTCATGTTCGCCGGGTCGACCCGGGTAACGGTGTAGTCATAACCATTAATTTTTTGTTTGTCGCGGTCCCAGATAAGGTCCAGACGCCCCACGTACTCGCCCCAGGCCCCCGCGTGCACGATCATCGCGCCCGTATCTCCTATTTCCGCCTCCTCAAGGAGGATGTGCGAATGGCCGCCGATAATGCAGTCGATGCCCTCGACCTCGTTGCCGATACGGCGGTCGTCGTTGATCCCCAGATGACTGAGAAATATGAGAATATCGACCTCCTTGCGTCTTCTGGCGACCTGGTCGCGCGCCAGTTTCACAAAGTCATAGCGTGACTCGATCTCAGGGTAATAGGGACCGGTGTACTGCCGATCGCGTTCGTCGAACGGCCGGCACACCATGCTGAATGCACCAATCCGCACCCCGTCGATCTCGATTTTGCGGAAGTCATGCCCGATCGATTGGTTGGCGCACAGAGCGGCATCGCCGGGTTCGTCGATGAAGCGGATGACCTGATCCAGGCTGTAGGCAAAATCATGGTTGCCGAGGGCGCGAAAATCGAGGCCGAGCAGCTTGTAGATGTCGATGGTGCTCGCGCCGCCGGATATGACCTCGACGACACTGCCCTTTTCCATTTCGTCGCCGGCGCTGCAGAACAATGTATTCGGATTCTGCGCCTTCACTGCATTGTAGTGGCCGCGGATGAGTGACAGAGGGCTGATGGAGATATCCCCGTATCGCTGCGGATAGTAGTGGGCGTGCAGGTCATTAAAGTGCACCAGGGAGATGGTGACGTGGTTCGGGTTCGCGGCTTTGGCCGCCAGCAACGCCGCCTTCTCTTCCGCTGTTTCCACCACGTCGAACTCGGCGTCGCCCAGCGGCCGGCCGTCGGGCGTTTTCATCACCACGCGCCAGGCGCCGGGCATTAGCGGCTGCGGATGTTGGCCGTCGATAACCTCGGTGACGCCGTTGATCTTTTCCAGTTGCTTTGTGACGGCGCCTGTGGGATCGTGCCACTCGTGGAGGATGCGATATTTCTTTTTGATCTTCTTACCGCCCCAAGACGAACGTATCGAGACCGTGTCTTCTACGGTGAATATCGTCGACGGTGCGAACTTGTTCGCGCGAACGAGGTCTTTGTTTCGCATTCCCGTTTCGAGCTTGCGTAGTGACGGCAGGACCGATTGCAGCGGCGCCTTTAGCTCGGCGTCGGCGTTCACTTCAAATTCACTGGTAATCAGCTTTCGGTTCTGTTCGTCGTAAAGCGCCAGGCGCCATGTTCCTTCCTCCATGGGCCAATAGGGATGGTGGTACACCCACGTAGTCGACCATTCGGATCTGACCTTGAACGTGAATTCGCGCTGGTCGCCGCTCGGCGACCACCAGCGGTAGGTGATCACGTGGTCCTCCGGGTATGAGACCCATCGTGTCCACGCCGCCATGTTCTCGTAGGGATGAATCACCGGCAGTTCCACGAATTCATCGATGTCATCGTCCCGAAATCCGAATGTGACAACCTTGGGCCCGTAGCTGCTGAGGTCATCGACATCCAGGCTGCGGCCGCCGGTTACGGTGAAGTCTGTCAGTCGCGAGGTGAAGTCGTCGTTGGTGCGCACATACCACTGGCCGCACAAGTCGTTGTACAGTGCAACTTGCTCCGGTCGCTCGGCCGCGAGGTTATGTTGTTCGGTGGGATCGGCGTCGAGGTCGTATAGTTCCGGGTTGGCCTTGTCGACCTTCTCGGTGATGAACTTCCAGTTGCCGTCGCGCAGGCCCCACAGCTCCGGCTCGGCGTTTTTATGGAAATATACGATCCGCGATGTGTATTCCGGATCGAGCAGATTCCGGCCCGGCACGGGTTGCGACGGCGTCGTCCCGGCGAGAGCCAGGACCGTAGGCATGATATCGCCGATCTGCGCAACGGTGTGATCGCGGTAGTACTCCTGAATGGCGACAAAGTCGAGCACGATGCAGAAGGTCCGCACGTTCTCTTCATAGATATAATTCTTGTGGGTGAAGTTGGTGTGATGTCGGCGGCCGAAGGCCTGGCCGTGATCGCCGGTGAGCACAATGACCGTATTATCGAGGAGCTTGCGTGCCCGCAGGTCGTTGAGCAAACGGCCGATTACGCTGTCGTTGTAGTGCAGCGAGTTGTAGTAGCGTGTTTCACGGTCATCACCGTCTAGTGGAGAATTGTAGCCGTCAACCACGCCGTAGGGATGATGGGTCGAGATTGTGAGAAAATGGAGAAAAAACGGGGCTGCCGCCAGATCTTCATCGACCCAGTCAAAGGCCATCTCACGGACGATGTCCTCATTCACACCCCATGAATGTATCTTGTGAGCATCGACAAAGTCCTCGTCGGCTGCGCCTGGCTCGAACACATGGTCGTAATCCAGCTGCCCGAAAAAGCCGGTCATGTTTTCGGTGGTAAAATCGCCGGCTGAGAAGAGTGCCGTACGGTATCCCTGCTGCTTCAGCTCGTTCACCAGCACCGGGCCCTGGTATGCTGCCGAGAACTCTTCGAACACGCTGCCCCATGTAATGGTGCGTCCGCCGGTGTTCATTGGGACATGGGTTCTGATGGTCGCTGGAAAGGTGGTGTAAACGGCGTCAAAGACCGCCATGTGGTCGGTGACGGCTGCAAGGTTCGGCGTGAACGCCGCGTCGATCTCGCCGTTGCGAAAAAGCTGGTCCGTACCAACCGATTCAAGCACGATAAAAACGATATTCGGCGGTGTCTCGCGGGCCTGAATCTGCTTCAATAACTCTGCTTTTCGTTTCGAACGCCCTGGAACATCGATCGGACGACCATGGCGAAGTGTGTAGATATCGGCTTGTTCGCCGGATGGCTTCGGAGGCGCAGGAGGCGGTCCGCCGGCAAACGCGCTGCGTGCCAGGACCGTCAGAGCGTGGTGTTCGAGTTTGTGATTGTCGACGAACCTCGCGCAGATTATCGATACAACAACAAACGCCGTGAGGAGGTTTACAAGCGGCCGTGATTCCCGCCATCGACCGTAAAGGCGATTGCAAAATGGCCGGATCCGATGCGGCTGCAGAAATACCGCGAACACCGCCACACCGGTCAATCCGATGAGTGCCAGGTTGATATAGAATTCAGGACGAATCTCGGCGCGCACAGAGTCGCTCAGTGCGGAAAGGTCCGCCATCTGCCCTTCACTCATCGAGAGTTGCAGGTGATCGAAGAAGGTGGGGAAAATGATCTGATCGACGGCGAGATAGAGATTCAGCAGTATAACGGCAGAGAAGCACAGCCATCGCGTAAAATCCAAGCGGTACGCCGCCCACGCGGTCAGTCCAATGGCAATCGAGACAACGATGTGTTCGAGCTGACAGAAGGGAAGCAGCGCGAGGAATTTGATCGCGCCGACATATCCATCGGACGGCTGGTAAAGGTGCAGAAAATAGTTTTCCAGCTGAATCGTGAGAAGCAGCAGGGCATGGACGCACCCGACGGCAGTGCCGACGACGACGGCTGGTGACAAGGTAGCGCTGGTACGCTTCATCCGCAGGGGCGTCGGCGGGCTGCCGGCGCTACGCTGTGCGACACCGGTTGTGCCGCCGTTGTGCGATCAGGCATTGTGGCCCGTCGCCGTTGCCTGCGAGACGTCTCGAATGAGATCAAGGTCGGTCGGCACTTTGAATCGCAAGGTTTTTTCACAGAAGCTCTTCCACTCTGGTGTCACCGCATCGAACACGGTATCCTCGTTGTGCCATATCGACTTGGTCACCGTGTAGTCGTGGTGCAGAAACACCACGTCGTCACACGCCTGAGACTCCCCGTCGATATCGCTGTCTTTGGGCGGTGCCGTCGTCGTCGCCGATTGATGCCAGCCTTCGAATGCCGCCATCCCGGCGATTGGATAGGCCTTGCAGTACGGCATCGCCTGTGCCGAGCGGTCAGGCGTTGCGCCGTTGCGTGCTTCCACCTCCATGAGATACTCTACCGCGGCGACACGGCCGGCAGCCAGCGCGATCATATACGGTGTGCGGGCATCCTCACCTGTATGGCCGACATCGGCGCCGGCGTCGACCAGTAATTTGATCACCTCTACCTTGCCGGTTCCTGCCGCCCAACTTAGAGGTGTCCAACCGTGTTCATCCTTCTGGTGCACGTCTTCGGACTTCAGGCATTCCGATACCCGCACCGTATCGCCGGATTTCACGGCATCAATCAAAGATTTATCGGCCATTGTTGTACTCACGTGTTGTCGGTGTCGCGGATCACAAGCCGACCCGTTCCCGCCAGTGATTCCAGCTCGATGTCGGCGATGCAGCGAACCTTCACGTAATCTAGCGTGAGGTTGCCTTCGACATGTATTTTGCCCGTGCCTTTTTGGAAATCCGCCCCGTCGAATCGGCTGGCATCCGGATCCAACTCGACGCCCAGTTCCGTACCGCCCCTGGTATCGGTGAATTTCACATGGACATAGCCGCGATCCACACTCGCCTTCAACTCCGCGACCGTCCGCTCCGGTCGCAATCCGGCTTCGACCGGATGGTCGCCGCGTGAAAGGCGGACTGGCAGACTTTCGATCTCGTCTTCCTCGTCCTCCGCGATATCGGCGGGTGGCGCGTCTTTGGCCCGTTTCGCGTCCTCCTCCATCTTCTTGCGCAGGCTCAGCGGGCGCATGTCCGTCCATACCTCGTTGATGTATTCGAGACATTCCGCTTTTGGACCCGATTTGCCCGCATCATTCCAGCCCGGAGCATTGTCCCGATCTGCCGGCCATATCGAATACTGCTCCTCGTGATTCAGCACTACCTTGTAAATCGTCTTGTCGTCGTCTGTGTCGGTAAACATGTCACCGTCGCTCCTGTTAATCGTTTTCCGGGAAACCTATTGACGATCGATCGATACGTCAAGAAGCAGCGTCAAAAAATACAAACGTTCCCCAATTTAAACTTGAAATCCATTCGATCTCGTCGCACTATTATTGGCTAAACCTGTGGACGCGGAAGTACTGTGTTTATACACCGGCAGCCGGCGAAAGGCTTGAGCGCGCCGCTCCGGTTTCTGGCCCGACGGATTCATGCGATGCGTGATTTTACCTCCGGGACGTGCTGCCCGCTGTCTGCGAGGATGCCAGGCTTGGATCACGGTCCGGCACACAGCCGTAGTGATCTTACGGCGGCAATTGTTTCCGGCCGTTCTTACCGGATAAATGCAGCTCCTGCAGCGCTAACGTAAACCTTGTGCGCAATCCGGTATCTATGCCTCGCGAGCATCTGTGCGGCGTACTCAGACTCGCGGCAGAGCATCGGCGAACGGTTCAATTTTCCGGCAAAATTTATCTATAATATAATTGACGAAATGGTACACTGATTATGCGAAATATACCAAGAAACATGACTTTATCCGGGTCCCCCGCCTCCAACCGCGGCCTGTATAGCGCCGCAAACGAGTCCGATGCCTGTGGCGCAGGGTTTATCTGCAACCTGAAAGGTGAGCGCTCGCGGCGCATCGTCACTCAGGCGCTCGAAATTCTGGTCAATCTCACCCATCGTGGCGCGTGCGGCTGCGACGAGAAAACGGGCGACGGCGCCGGACTGCTTTTTCATGTCCCTCACCGATTCCTAAAGAAGGCGTGCGACTTCCACATTCCCGATGAATTCGATTACGGGACAGGACTGGTGTTCCTGCCCAACGACGCGGCACAGCGCCGGCATTGCACTGAATTATTCGAGGACGTTGTCCGCCGCGAAGGGCAGGATTTTTTGGGATGGCGCGATGTCCCGGTGAACAACGCCGGCATCGGCGAGGTGGCGCGGATGGCGGAACCGACTGTGTCCCAGATCGTCATCGGCCGCGGCGCCGGCATCGAGGGCGAGGCCGAATTCGAGCGTAAACTCTACGTGATCCGCAAGGTCATGGAGCAGGCCATTCGAGAATCCGACCTCCCGCAGAAATCCAGCTTTTATCTTCCAAGCCTGTCATCGCGCACGGTTGTATACAAAGGCATGCTGCTCGCAGACCAGATCGAATCATACTTTCCGGATCTTCAGGATCCGGATTTTGTGAGCGGTCTGGCCCTGGTGCATCAACGCTATAGCACAAACACGTTTCCGAACTGGGAGCTGGCGCAGCCGTTTCGTTTCCTTTGTCACAACGGCGAGATCAACACCTTACGCGGCAATATCAACTGGCTGAATGCCCGGCAGTACCTGTTCTCGTCGCCCTTATTCGGCGATGACATCGCCAAGCTTTTTCCAATCGCGACGCCCGGTGCCAGCGACTCGGCGATTCTCGACAATGCCATCGAACTATTGTATCACTCTGGCCGCACGTTGCCGCATTGCGTGATGATGCTGATCCCCGAAGCCTGGCAGAATCACGGTACTATGACCGACGAGAAGAAGGCGTTTTACGAGTATCATTCCATGCTCTCCGAACCCTGGGACGGCCCGGCGTCGATCCCGTTTACCGATGGCAAGTGTATCGGCGCTGTTCTCGATCGCAATGGGTTGCGTCCGTCCCGATACTGGGTGACCAAGGACGGGTTCGTGGTCATGAGTTCCGAAACCGGCGTGATCGAAATCGAGGCGGAGAACGTCCTGTCCAAGGGGCGTCTCGAACCCGGTCGTATGTTCCTGGTAGATACCGATAAAGGCCGAATTGTCGACGACACGGAGATTAAAGACGAGATTTGCACGCGCCGACCCTACCGTACCTGGCTAAATACGAACATGAGCGGATTCGACAAGTTGCCGCCGCCGGTGAACGTACCCAAGACGAACGGCCTGACGCTGTTGACGCGTCAGCAGGCGTTTGGCTACAGCCTCGAAGATCTCAACGTCATCATGGGCCCCATGGCCGTCAAGGGCAAAGAGCCCACGGGCTCGATGGGCGACGACATACCGCCGGCGATTTTGTCGAAGCGGCCGCGGCTGCTGTACGACTATTTCAAACAGTTGTTTGCCCAGGTCACAAATCCCCCGCTCGACGCGATCCGCGAGGAGCTGGTGACGTCGCTGGTAACAAATATAGGGTCAGAGCAGGATCTGTTCGACGAAACCCCGGAGCATTGCCGTCAGTTCAAGCTGGAACAGCCGGTGTTGACCGATGCGCTGTTGCACCAGTTGCGTTCGCTCGACGGGCCGGGATTCAAATCCGTGACATTGCCCATGGTGTATCCGGTGTCTGCCGGCGGCGCCGGTCTGGAGAAAGCGATTGACACCTTATGCGCCCAGGCATCAGACGCGGTCGATGCCGGTGCGACCATTGTGATTCTGTCCGACCGCGGCATAGCCCGCGAGTCGGCCGCGATACCGGCGATGTTGGCGACTGCCGCCGTACATCACCATCTCATTCGCGAGGGCAAGCGAACCCGCTGTGGTCTTGTCATCGATAGCGCCGAGCCGCGGGAAGTACATCATTTCGCGATGCTCTTCGCATTCGGCGCCGGCGCGGTAAATCCGTACCTGGCATTGGCGACGTTGCAGGACCTGGTGGCACGGAAATTAATCGATGTCGACGACTACGAATCCGCGGAAGCCAATTACATCAAGGCATTAGGCAAGGGTTTCCTCAAGGTCATGTCGAAGATGGGAATCTCGACGTTGCATAGTTATCGCGGCGCGCAGATCGTCGAGTGCATCGGTCTGAACGAGGAGCTTGTTGACCGCTACTTCACCTGGACCGCATCGCGGATCGGCGGTGCCGATATCGATCTGGTTGCCGAGGAGATCGCGCGTCGGCACGTGCGCGGATTCCCCAGCGCTACGATTCACGGGAATCTCCAGTTAGATGTCGGCGGTAAATACAAGTGGCGTCGCAACGGTGAGGTGCACCAGTACAATCCGCTCACTGTATCGAAACTGCAGCATGCAGCACGGATAAACGACCGTAAGACTTTTAAGGAGTATTCGGACCTGATCCACAGCCAGAACCGGGAGCAGGGCGCCCTCCGTGGCCTGCTCGAGTTCAAGACGGACAACGACCCGATCCCGTTGGACGAGGTCGAGCCGTGGACCGAAATCGTAAAGCGCTTTAAGACCGGCGGGATGTCGTATGGCTCAATCAGCAAGGAGTCGCACCAGACGTTGGCAGTGGCCATGAATCGGCTGGGCGGAAAGAGCAACAGCGGCGAGGGTGGTGAGGATGAGGACCGGTTCACGCCTGACGAAAACGGCGATTGGCGCAACAGCGCGATCAAGCAGGTGGCATCCGGGAGATTCGGTGTCACCAGCAACTATCTCGTGAACGCGCAGGAGATCCAGATCAAGATGGCCCAGGGTGCGAAGCCGGGCGAGGGCGGTCAGTTGCCGGGGTTTAAAGTGTACCCGTGGATCGCCAAGACACGGCATTCGACGCCGTACGTGGGGCTGATTTCCCCGCCGCCACACCACGACATCTATTCGATCGAGGATCTGGCGCAACTGATTCACGACCTGAAAAATTCGAATCCGGACGCCCGCATCAATGTAAAGCTGGTCTCCGAGGTCGGCGTCGGCACTGTCGCTGCGGGCGTGGCCAAGGGCAAAGCGGATGTGGTCTTGATCAGCGGTTCAACCGGCGGTACCGGGGCTTCCGCGCAGACATCGATAAAGTATGCCGGTTTGCCTTGGGAATTGGGCCTGGCGGAGACGCATCAGACGCTGGTCATGAACGATCTCCGCAGCCGGATTGTTGTCGAATGTGACGGCCAGATCAAAACTGGACGAGACGTTGCTATAGCCTGTCTGCTTGGCGCGGAGGAATTTGGATTCGCAACGTCGGCGTTGATTACCATTGGCTGCATCATGATGCGCGTCTGCCATTTGAACACCTGCCCGGTGGGCATCGCCACGCAGGATCCGGAGTTGCGGAAGAAATTCGAGGGCAAGCCGGATTATGTGGTTAATTTTCTCCATTTCGTTGCCGAAGAGTTGCGTGAGATCATGGCGCAGCTCGGATTTCGCACGGTCAACGAGATGATTGGTCAGGTCGACCGGTTGGATGTCGCCGAAGCGATCGATCACTGGAAGGCAAAAGGCCTGGATTTTTCGCGTATTCTGCACAAACCCGAGGCCGGTCCCGGTGTAGGCGTATATTGTACGCAGAAGCAGGATCACGGTCTGGACAAAGCGCTGGATCATGAACTCATCAGACTCGCAAAACCCGCACTGGAAAAGGGCGAGAAGGTGGAAGAGACGATCCGTATCAAGAATATCAACCGTACCGTCGGTACGATGCTGAGTTCTCAGGTGTCGCGGCGATACGGCGAAGCAGGATTGCCGGACAACACCATCGTATTCAATTGCCACGGTTCAGCGGGTCAGAGCTTCTGCGCGTTTGGCGCCCGCGGCATTACGATGAATATTTTTGGCGACGCCAACGATTACTTCGGTAAAGGGCTGTCCGGCGCGCGTCTGGTAGTACGCCCACCCGATGCGTCGACGTTTGTTGCCGAAGAGAATGTTATTATCGGCAACGTGGCGTTTTACGGTGCCACCAGTGGTGTCGCCTATATCCGCGGCCTTGCCGGCGAGCGATTCTGCGTTCGCAACAGCGGCGTGCACGCGGTCGTCGAAGGCGTTGGCGATCATTGCTGCGAATATATGACCGGCGGGCGGGTGGTTGTACTCGGGCCGACCGGGCGGAATTTTGCCGCGGGCATGAGCGGCGGCATTGCGTATGTCCTCGATGAGGATGGCGACTTTGGCAGAGACCGCTGCAACCTGGAGATGGTCGAGCTTGAGCCGGTAGACGATGCTGCCGACATAGCGGAACTTCGCGGTCTCATCGAAAATCATCGCGACGCAACCGGCAGCGCACCGGCACGTCGCATTCTCGATAATTGGGACGCATCGCTGAAGCGCTTTAGCAAGGTCATGCCCACCGACTACAAGCGGGCCCTGGCGCAGCTTGCAGAAGAAGCCGAAGCGGCGGGTCGCACGGAAGCGGTACTCAGTTGACCGGATTTATGTTATAAGAGTCTAACTTGGGGTCTGCATCGGGTGGCCGGGAATGTTCGGTAAGCTGCGGATCCGATAAACACACACAGGCAAAGAGAATGGGTAAACCAACTGGATTTTTAGAATATCAAAGGGAACTGCCGAAGAAGCGGTCGGTAACCGAACGGATAAAAGATTACAACGAGTTCTACAAGCCGTTCCCGGAGGCCAAGATTCGGAATCAGGCCGCGCGTTGCATGGATTGCGGCGTGCCGACATGTCATGCCGGTTGCCCGCTTGGCAACCTGATCCCGGACTGGAACGATCTCGTGTACCTTGATCAGTGGGAGGCGGCGATCCAAGAATTGCACTCGACCAATAACTTCCCCGAATTTACCGGTCGCTTGTGCCCGGCGCCGTGCGAAGAGGCATGTGTGCTGGGTATAAATGAGCCGGCGGTCACGATCGAGGAAATCGAAAAACAAATCGTCGAACGCGCCTTTGGCGAGGGCTGGATCAAGGCCGTGCCGCCGGAGACACGTACCGGCAAAACCGTTGCGATCGTCGGTTCCGGTCCTGCCGGACTTGCGGCGGCGCAGCAGCTGAACCGTGCCGGGCACACCGTCACGGTGTTCGAGCGCGATGACCGCATCGGCGGCCTGCTGCGGTACGGTATTCCCGATTTCAAAATGGAAAAATGGGTCATCGACCGCCGTTTGAAGATCATGGAAGAGGAGGGCGTCGTATTCAAACCCGGTCACAATATCGGTGTCGATGTTACGGCGGACGACCTGAAGGCGTTCGATTCGGTTGTATTCTGTACCGGCTCGACGAAAGGCCGAGATCTTCCCGTACCCGGTCGCGACCTGGACGGCGTTCACCTCGCCATGCGCTATCTGCCGCAGCAGAATAAAGTCGATGCAGGCGATGATCTCGCGGCGCAGGGGGTCGACCAGATCAAGGCTACGGGCAAGCATGTGATTGTAATCGGCGGCGGCGACACCGGTAGCGATTGCATTGGCACCTCCAATCGACAGGGCGCTGCGTCCGTGACAAATTTCGAACTGCTGCCGCAACCCGGCGCCGGGCGGCCGGCACATCAGCCGTGGCCGTTCTGGCCGATGCGGTTGCGGACCAGCTCGTCACACGAGGAAGGCGTCAATCGGAACTGGAGCATTCTTACCAAGAAATTCATCGGCTCGAACGGAAAGATCGAAAAGCTCGTCACCGTCAATATCGAATTTGTACCATCCGAAAACGGTGGCCGTCCGCAGATGAGCGAGGTCCCAGGGTCGGAGAAAGAATGGCCGGCAGACCTCGTACTGCTGGCTCTGGGTTTCGTCGGCCCCGAAACGGATGGTGTCATTAAGGATCTCGGTCTTGAGTTGGACGGTCGCGGCAATATCGGCAGCGATGACAAGTATATGACCAATGTCCCTGGCATCTTTGCCGCCGGTGATGCGCGACGCGGCCAATCGCTCATCGTCTGGGCGATAAGCGAAGGTCGCGAGGCAGCTCGCGGCGTCGATATGTATCTAATGGGACACAGCGAGCTGCCCACCAAGGGCGGAGGCGATCTGCCGCGGGTGATGTAAATGTTGTCAAACAGGCCGATAACCGATTTGAATCAGGAGATCGAAGCACTGTTCGGCATCAATCTCACGGACCGGTGTTCGCCCGACGACGGCGCTTCGTCGACACTTCCGGACCGCGATTATGATGGTCTGGAAATTGACGCGGCCGGATTGGACACGTACTTCAACCGGTTGGTCGATGCGGGTATTCACATGCCTGAGCCGGAGACGCTTGACGAACAGCATCTGATGCCGAAACTCTGGGAGGTGATCAGTGCCCTGGCCGAAGACCGTGTGTTCCTGTGCAACACGGATCATCTCAGCGATCGCGAGCTGTACGCTAGCCTGTGGCATTTTATCTTGCACCAGGCATTCGAATTCAGTGAGGAAGACGACTTCGAATGTTGTCGCATCGACCTCCTTGCCACCGGCGCGGAAACAGATACCTACACCTTCCTGAAATTTTATGCAGACGACGCATGGCGTGAGCAGTGGCAGCGGGACTTTCCACGCTACACGATGCCTGAACGCGCCCCATTGCCGTATAGCCGTGACACCGACCTTCCCGGCAGATGGTAAGAATTCGCCTGATCTGGGTTGGCAAGGCGCCCGCACCATCTATCCGCGACGAAATTGACAAATACCGAACCCGATTGCGACCATACGCGGAAATTGAGCTGGTCCGGGTGAAACCCACCGGTACACATGGTGATGCCGGCGCGTTGCGTGCCCGCGAGACAGACGCGGTCGCAGGCCGTTTGCGGCAGGGTAGCACGCATGTGGTGCTTGACCAGCGTGGTGAGCAATTTTCGTCACCGGAATTGGCTACCTGGCTAAAGGCGACTATTGAGCGATGCGGGAATCAGATCGATTTCGTGATCGGCGGGGCCTACGGTCTCGACATCCAAAGATTCTCCGGGAGCATCAAACGTATCAGTCTGTCTCAACTCACCTTTCCTCATCGGATTGCGCGACTGGTCCTGGTCGAGCAGATCTATCGTGCATTCACGATTCTCCACGGGCACGGCTACCATCATTGATGACCCAAAGACCGGTGTAAGCTCCGCGCGAAGCGCTTTGGAGCGTGACGGGTTGCCGCCGCTTCTTGAACGGAGCGGAGCAATGTTACCGACGGATCGAAAAACAGGCTGTCGCTTGGGATTTAACAGGATGCCGTGACCGAGGCGCGCCAGGTCCTCGCCCCCGGCGAGTTTCAAAGCGCAGTCAAGCCTGCGCACTCCAAAGATCGGCAAGCCGATCAGCGTTACGGCGCGGTTGCGCCGCAGGCGCTTGAAGTACGGCGGGCTCACGCCGCTTTGATACGTTCCGGAGGCAGGCCGTCCGGTTCCGCAAGTATCTCGTTTCCGTCTCCCGCGGGCGGCATCCCGGCAACCTCTGATGCCGGCGCCTCAGAATGAATGGCGCCAGCGCAGGGTGGTAAGAAACTCGTCGTTGTTCTCTTCGACACCGGCGCGTGTGAACGCGTTAAAGGCGTATTCGACGGTCATTTCCATCTCCGTAAAGAGACCTACCCTGAAGCCGACATCGATCTTCTTCCAGTCCCAGAACGCGCCGGGGGCAGGAAACGTTGCGGGACCAGCGAAGTTCGGGTCGAGATACGAATACCGTATCGCCGGCGACAAGTGCTGTAGCACCGCCGTATCGCCGATGCGGAACCAATCCTCGATGTCGATGCGGTGTGACAATTCGACTTCCCACCCTTTACGGTCGAGACCGCCCAGGTCCTGCTGGACAAATTGTCCGAATAGCGTGGTCTGGTCGAGGTACACCCAGACACTGGCGCCGTATTCGCGCTTATAACTCCCGCGCAGCCCGTTCAATACAGCCTGACCACCGTTGACAATATCCGGCGCCGAAAATACGTCGAGATCCCCGCCGTAATGCGTACCAAACAACTTGACCTCGTCTTTGAGTTCGCGTTCATATCCGAACAGCAACACGTCCACCGTGCGCGAACCGTCGTCGCTACCGGCACGCGCGCCGATGCCGATGCCCAGTTCCGCGAAATTATCGTCAAATTGGAAATCTTCGACCTCGGCATCGTAGAGAATCGGGATGCCGCTGTTCAGATCCGGGTCGTTGCGGTCAAGTAAATCGGACGTTCCGTTATCGCCGGCCAGTGCATTGGGATCGCGGATGAATACCGGATTGCCAGAGCTTACCGATGCCTTCACATAAATATTCTCCGTAATGTCCGAACCCAATTCGATGCCCAGATCTTCGAATCGATTGAAGGCTGTCGCGACAAGGCCGTAACTCTCGAGGTGCCGGTCATTCTGCCGCTCGAATTTCCCGAATTTCCCGATTTTCACATACATGTGTCTGCTGTCGTCGTCCGGCATTCGACCGGGTGGCAGCTCGCTGCCGACACGCAGCCAGAGTTCGTCGACATCGATGTCCTTGTCGTCCGAAGACGAATTCCGATCGTAACGGTCGATGATATCAACCTTCGCGCGAATACGAATCGAGTCGGCGTAATCGACATTGGTGAACAGGGTCAACGCAGAAACCTCGAAATGATCACCGGGATCGACCGTTTCGAGTTGTGCTCCGGGCGGGTTTGCGAGTCGGAAGTCGTTGTCGACACTGTGGCGGTAGTGCGCCTTGATCTCCAACAGGAGGTCGAAATCCAGCTCATCAGTGTCGAATGCCGATGCCGTGGTGGCGGCGACGCAGGTCAATGCTGCGAATAGCGACCATGCGGCGGCAGGTGCTAAGCGGTGTGGTTTTATCATCACGGTTACCCCCTATTTGACGTTATGGATTCATGCGGCAGTGCTGAGTGCGCCTTTGCATAATATTTCGTGACAATATGGTCACTGTCGTTGCGTTAAAGGTTCACGTCGCGTCCAGGACGAATCACGTTGGAAGTTCACAACTTTCGTTGTGTTCAAGCGACGCTATTCTATTTCGGAATCAGCTGGTTGACAAGCAGGAAGAGGAAAAGAAAGCCGGCCGCTGTGAGGAGGTAAGATACGCGTTCCCAGCGCAACGCCCACATTGGGATAAGGCGAACGGATTCGAAGATATTTTCACCGGCGTTGCGATGCAGTGTGTACCCCATCCAGATCATGATCAGGTTCTTCGCAAGTATCAGCCACGGTACCGTCAATTTCGGTTCGGTATAGATGAAATAGAAGATGATTGCACCCTCAATCACAAACAACAGGCATGCGATAGCGGTGAGCCGAAAGAATTTCTTTACGAACAGGTAGATCGTCTCGTCATCGGGAAGCATCTCGCTTTCGAGACAGTCGGCTGCTTCCTGAAGCATCGGCACCGGCGCACTGTGCACCAGCACGTATGCGGGGTTGCCGGACACAAAAATCTTGAATGAATATACGCATATTATCCAGATCATTACACTTAGAATCAACATCTGCTCTCACCTGCTACTATTCTTATCCGCAAAAATTATCCCGTGTATCCACCTAAAAGCAAAAGTTCGCGGATCGTTTGAAATTATCGGTTGACCGGACGGTCGCGGTCCGGCAATAACGGTTGAGACACCCATCCACCATTTCCAGCGGAAACCGTCCGTTGCAGTATTCGTGCCGAGGGCGCTATTGGGATGCAGCGCACACCAAGGCATAGTTCTGTATCACGCAAAGGCAATCCGCACTATACTCACGATCTGCGCTAAATTCAATTTTCCATTTGATCCCCGGCGATCGTAGATTAACTTCTACCTCTTTCTTGACGCACGCGCAGGTTTCCGAGCACCGAGACATCCTTCTTTCGGGCGGTTAGCTCAGTTGGTTAGAGCGTCTGGTTTACACCCAGAAGGTCACTGGTTCGAGCCCAGTACCGCCCACCATCTTTTGGTTTTTTGCAAGTATGGTTTTCCGGAAAGCGAGGCTGGTCTTGTTTGGTATTGACATTCGACGAAGGCCGTGATTCTATCCGCGCGAATCCTGCCAGGTTCCACTCTGTTATGGCCGTATTGAACGTCGAGATCAACGTGGATACATGCACACCATGAGCGGGTTCCAGGACCTTTACATGATGGCCGTAAGGCCGCCACAGCGATACCGTGGATCGCTCGGAATAGAGTGCAATTACTGGGACATCGGCCGCAGATGCGACATGGACGCATGACGTGTCCATCGAAACAACCAGACCGGCATGCCGAATTGCCGTCGCGAATTGCACCCAAGTCAATCGGTTAACCAGATTGGTGATATCCGGACATTCTCGACTGAGCCGTTCCGCCACCTGAAGATCACGTTTCCCTTTACCGGTTACCACCACCTGGATGTGGCGATCGCAGAGATGGCGGACGAATGAGATCCAGTTGTCGGTTGGCCATGATAAGGCTGGTTTGCCCGAGCACGGGTGGACTACGACATAGAATCCCGTTGGGACTGGCGGTGCCACTGTGGTTAGCAGCCTGTTTCGATACGTACATTCCTGCGATTTCGGGAGAATCGATGTCGTGAACAAGCGACGCAGATGATCGAGTACATGTTCTCGGGTATGGGCGTCCCAATGCGACGCATGCGTATAAAGGTGGCCGCCCCCGCCGCTGCTGTAACCAATCCTTCGCTGTATGTTTGTCATCTAAAGCAAGACGCTCGAATTCGGGTAGTACGGGTAGCAGTCTACGGCACAATCGTATGAGGCAGCGTTGATTTCGCGGAGAACACCCATGATCTGTTTGACATAGTGGGATACACGTTGCGTCATCGCCGTGTCGGACCGGTTCAGGAACCAGTGATCGACGACATGGACACGGTCTACCAACGGATGTGCTTCGGCTACCTCCCTTGACCACGAGCCGGCGAGAAAGCCGATCTTACAGTCCGGAAAACGATTCTTGATCCATTGGCAACACGTTGTCGTCAACACGACATCGCCGATATGGACGCCATTGCAAATGAGAATGTTTTTTACCGTTGGTGGTGCCGCATCGTTGCGCAGACGACCGATCAGTGGTACGCAAAGCATATCGAGTGCGCTTAGATAACACCTGCCTGGCAGTGATAGGACGTTATAGTGATGTTTCATGGCGAAGACTGTTGACGTTGAACGCGATTGGGGTTAACCCAAATCCGCGGTTAAGGTTACGCAACTGTGCACCAGCGTCAAAAATGGGTGTGGTCAATATGAGGGTTGCTGGCTGGCATTGCGGTTCGCCGCAATCATTCGGCCGAAGTCAGACAGGCTGCTATAGATTAACTGTATTGGGAGAAGCGGTGTGCAAACGGTCCCAGCTGGCGAATTCAAGACACACTGCCTGTCACTCCTTGACGATGTATACCCGCGAATCCGTCGTTTTTATTCGCCTTCGTTCGCGGTTCCCTTTTCATTCGTCACGTTTACAACACACTAAAATGAATGCGTTGCGAAATGACGACGTTCATGTTGTCCGTAATGGTGAGTAATGACATACCTGGTGCACATGCGATCCAGGATCCTTTGTCGATTGTCGCAGGGGCGCCCGTCAGGCAACGTAATATCGAAAATAGATCACGAGGCTGGTGATCGTGAGCGATATCGTGACATAGCCTGCAAAAAACAGACGATGCCAGATCGGATTACGGGCCATGTAGTTGCGATTGTAGAGAGCCAGGAGCATGACTGGCAGCATCGGAATGAAATAACGTCCGCCAAGATCCGTGATGTCTGTACTCCCGACCTCCATTGAGTTCATGTAAACCAGCACGGTCAGAAAAAAGCAGGTGAAAACAAAAATCACCGCGAGCAGCGTACGCCTGCGACCGTCCAACGCCACTTCTGCTTTTCCCTCCACCATCGCCGCGAACAGAATAACCCAGATATACGAGATGAAATGTACGTTGGGAATCAGTGTCTCAAGATAACCTAGCGCCCCGACCATGGTAAAGAGAATATGAAGTTGATGCGTGTACAGCGTGGAGCAAATAATTTTGAAGAAGTCGATCGGATGGGACACGATGAAGTGAAACTGCCGAACGGCTGAGACATTGGGGTTGGGATGAACATGAAGCCCGATGCTGATGGCGGTCCAGATGAAGAACAGCCCGAATACAATGAAGTAAAAAACCAGGGTCGCGCGCCACCACGCCCTGTTGCCGCCCAGGCGCTCCCGTGGAATAAGCAAGTACAATACGACCAGTGGCATGTATGCCATTTTACTGACAGACAACACGCCGCCGACCAGGGCGAGCAGATAGATGTGTCGTCGTGGCAGCTCGTCCTGCGATTGGCTGAATGCGTACCTGAATGTTAACGCAATGAAGAGGTAGCTGGCACCGATCACAACGCAATCCGCATTGACACACGACCCCAGGAACAGAGGTACCGGCATTAGCGCCAGTATAAAAAACAGCCATTTCCCGATCGGCGTCAGTCGTATCGCGCAGAAAATCAACGTTATGTAGCCGATAAGACCCGAGATTCGGCCGAGGTAAAGCATCTTGACGGGGCCCAGGTTCAACCACTTACCGAGCACGATTCCGGGAAGATGTGGAAGGTATACCACCGGTGCGTATAGGGCCGTATTATAGAATTCCGTGAAAACCGTTTTTTCCCTGTCCAACGGCATGTCTAGCATGCGCTGGAACTCGTCTGGGTCGTGTTTCGCCGGCGGGTTATAGTAAAAGCGCTTGAACGGCGCAATGGTCCGGCCGATGCTTGCGGGTATCATACCGCCGAGCGCGTCGCCGCGCCGCTCCGGAATGATATCGCCCATACTGATCTGGTAGGCGCGGGAAAAGTGGTTGGCCTCATCCATGCATTGATACGGGGGCGTAAGCAACGCGATCGCGAGGCCGAATGGCAGCGCGAGCAAGAGAAACAGGTGCTCGACGCGCTCCAGACGCTCAGTTAATTTGTGTCGTAATGTCTTCATGGATATCGCAACATAAAGGTGTTTGCAGTTGATGACCACCGTAAATAGGTTATGCGGCAGTGGATATCCTTGAAAGCGGGTCGAAAACCTTGAGGGCGCGCGGTCGCCTGCATAGCGGACAAGATAGTTTGGAGGGTCGCAGTCCTCTGCGACCGCACAGTGCGATGTGCTCGGACACAGAGGACTGTGTCCCTCCAGAAGAACGTATTTCGGACACAGAGGAATGTGTCCAGAACGAAGCCAGGGGGCTCGTGAATTTTGAACGAATGCGGCAAGAAACACGACATGAACGCGGCGGCACGGCCGAATCTTGCTGCAATCGGATTGGCGCCGGCGGTTGGAACGTATATCGTCCTCGCCGTGCTGACCATCTATTGGGGACGTTTCAGTTGCGACGAGGCGTTTTATGTCCTGGCGGCCGCCAATGTCTATGAAGGCAAGGTACCTTACCGCGACTTCTTGTTTACGCAGATGCCGTTGGCGCCGTATGTCTACGGCTTGAGTGCACTAGCGGTGGGCAAAGGCTTCGTCGCCGCGCGCTGGGTATCGTTTCTTCTCGGCGCCGCAGCGGTCGCCGCGACCGCTGTCTACTGTCGACGCCGTGCGGGTCGGCACGCGGCAGCGATCGCGGTACTGCTACTGGCTGTGAATTTGAGCTTTATTTTTGACACGTGCTCGGTAAAGACCCAGGCATTGACGGTCTTTTTTTTATCCTGCGGTCTTCTACTGGGCGAGTTGTCACATCGCGCATCCGGGCGATACGCAAGCCTGTTGGTTATGAACCTGGCCGTGTTGACACGTTTATCGATGCTGCCGGTTGTGTTGCTGCAGTGGCTGCGGTTGATCATCACGTATCGTGGCGATTTTCGCCGCGTGGTGATACCGATTCTCGTCAACGTTCTTATCGGCGCGTCAATTGTCCTTCTGCTTTACGCGGATGGAAATTTATTTTTTAATATCTACCATTTTCACAGCGAGTACTTCAACGATCCGTCGTGGTCGTTCTCGAATTTCCGGTCATTCGTCAAGGGTGTTGTATCGAATCAAATTCCGATCCTGCTTTGCTTCATTGCCGCCGCATTGATCGCGATTCATCAGCGCGTCTCGTCGCCGAATACATCGCGTGGCGACCGGTCGGAGTTCGCCAATCTGGTCTTCCTCGCCGCCTGTTACCTGTCGACCTCGTTCATTCACGCCACGCGGCCCATCAGTTTTCCGATCTACCAGACCTCCAACATCATCTTTCCAGTTGCATTCGCAGCCCTGGTGATCGGCAGGCGTCTGGAATCGTTATCCACCGCGGCGAAGCGCCTGTTTTATGGGACGCTGGTTGGCGGGCTGTTCTTGGCGGCGCCGCTGCAGGAGTTCGCCCTGAACTTTCGCGGTGACGGCGGGTTGCAGCGGGTGGACGAGGCGATTGTCTATCTACGATCCCTTGATGTTGCGAATCGCAACATACTCACATTCAATATCGAACTCGCCGTCGATAACGAGTTTTCCATCCTCGATAACTACGAGATGAGTTCGTTCTCGTATTTTCCGGCGATGGCAGATGCCCGCGCCGAGCGCCTGAATGTAGTGAATTATCGCCAACTCGCCGGCGACATTCTCTCGCGTCGCGCATCAATCCTTTGCTTCACCCCGTATTTCTTCAATGTGATGGGCCGCGCGCACCGCGAGGTGCTGTCGGGGATGATTAATGAACAGTACGAGCTGGTCAAGACTATACCGCAGTACGGCCAGTTTTATGAGAATTTGTATATCTACACGCTGCGCGCGCAGTAACACGAGGTCGTTCGAAAAGGATTTCGATCAAGAAATCCCAAATCACAGGCATCAAATAACAAATACCTGAAAGCGTGAAAAAACGGCGCAAAAAGCATTGTCGATATTGATTAACCTGTTGGGATAGAGTATTTTATATTACCATCAAGCAACATAAATCCTCTAACCCAACAGGTGATTACAATGCATTTCAAAATCGAGCAA
>JAJFLQ010000098.1 GCA_021772615.1 Verrucomicrobiota bacterium
CAACATTTCTAATTCCGTGCATGATTGGAATCACAGGGCATTAGGTTTGGCGTTTTAGTCATTGTCGTTTAGGGATTTATTTGCGATTTGAGTATTGAAATTTAGTGTTTTCCCAGTTCGAAGCTTTTCGAACTGGGTCTAACACGTGCGGTATGCAGCGCTCCAGGCCGTGTGAGCCGCATCGGTCGGAGCGCGGGGACGGCCTCGGCCGCCGACGGAATGTTCCGACGGCAAAGCGGGGACGGCAAAGCGGGGACGCTCGCCCACTAAACGGAACGCCGTCGCTGTTAGGGCAGACCGTGAGCCCCACGCTGAAGTGTGAACACCACCAGCACGCCGTCGCTGTTAGGGCAGACCGTGAGCCCCACACTGAAGTGTGAACACCAACAGCACGCCGTCGCTGTTGGGGCAGACCGTGAGCCCCACACTGAAGTGTGAACACCAACAACACGCCGTCGCTGTTGGGGGCAGAACGTGAGACCCACACTGAAGTGTGAACGCGAACAGGACGGCCTCGGTGTTTTTTCCGGGGAATTGACATAAGTCGTACAGCGACATACATTGCCCGCTTTTCCGTGTAGGCGACTTGAGTCGGCAGGATGCATGCAGTGCGGTAAATCTGACCTGGAGAACACACGTTCCTCGTCGAATCGCGCTCGGCTCGCGCGATCTACTTTTCCTGTTTATTTCACGACCCAGCCATGCCGCGCGACCGGCGGCTGCAAAGGAGAATCATGACGGTTACATCAATCAAGAGGGCATCTCGTCGCGCCGCAGGCTGTTTTTCAATCTTGGGTCTGTTGTTTTTCGCGCTTGTCTCGTCGGCACAAGACGCTCCCCCGGAGGAGCAACTACCGCTGGAGGATCAAATTCAATGGGTGCCGGGGCCGGCGGTCGGCGACATGCAAGGGGTCGCGGAGATCAATGTTGCCGAGGGCTATGTATTCGCAAACAAAGCGGACACGCAGCTTCTGATGCAGGCAATGGGGAATTTGACTTCGGACGAAGAAATCGGCTTTTTCGCTCCGGAATCGCTCGACTGGTTCATTCTCTTCGAGTTTTCTGACGTTGGTTATGTCAAGGACGATGAAAAGGACGATCTGGATGCGACGGCAATGCTGGATTCCATCCGCGCCGGGACCGAAGAGAGCAACAAGATCCGCCAGGAACGCGGCTTCGGCACGCTCTCTATCGTGGGCTGGGAGCAGGAGCCTCGGTACAACGAGCAAACGCATAATATGGAGTGGGCGATTCGTGCCCAGGACAGTGACGGCTCGTATATCGTAAATCACAATACGCGGGTGCTGGGACGTCGTGGCATCGCCAAGGTGACATTGGTCGTTGATCCGGAATCGCTGGCAGCGACGCTGCCTGTGTTTCGTGAGCACATGGCGGAATTTACGTTCAAGGCCGGTGAGAAATACGAGGAATTCAATGAGGGCGACAAGATCGCAAAGTATGGCCTGACAGGTCTCGTTGTAGGCGGCGCCGCGGCTGTGGCCGCAAAGTCGGGATTGTTCAAGTACCTATGGAAATTCCTGGTCGTCGGGGCCGTGGCCTGCGGTGCATTTTTCAAACGGTTTTTTGGCGGCAAGTCGGATGAGAATGCGTGACGTGTACCGATTTCCATGACCGACGGCCAGGCGATTCTGGGGGTCCTTGCACTGCTGTACATCATGGAGTGCATGCGCTGGCTCCGCCCGACATCGGTCGCATTCGCGGCTTCCTGGTCCGCGCGATATCGCGTTGTCACCCGTGATGGCTGTCCCGGTAATCGCCACGGTGGCTTTTTGTTTCTCAATCCGCTGCCCCCGCTCGGACCGGTATTCGTCACGCAGCCATGGCCGATTCTGCCGGCACCGACGGGAATGTGCCTTGCCGCACCCCCGGTGTTTGCGGGCAACGGCACCTCTCCAGCGGATGCCGCGACGGTCGCATACAGCGCATTGGCTTCGATTTCGATCGATGGGAATCAGATAAAACTGGGTGATCGCGCTGTCGTAACATGTCAGCATCCCGGTGCGGCCAGGGATCTTGGCGCATTGATTCGTTCTTTGCGTGACGTGTCGGAAGTCGATCGTGCCTCCCTGATCACGGATGCCTTACGACGCATGTTCGACGCGAACGCGGTGGGCGAGCATGTAGATCTCGTGGTGCCGTCGGTACGCACGTTACATGGTATGTGTGTGTTGCAAATTATCGCGCTCTTTATTGTTTGCCCCCTGGTCAGCATCCGTCTCGGCGTGAATGCGGCGTTGCTGCCGTTGGCAGCGGCTGTTATGGCGGTGCATAGTGTTGTGTTGCTGCTCTGTTATCGCTGCCATAAGAGGTTACATCCTCATGCGCGGGGCGACAGGATGACAAAGTTGATCGTGATGGCATTGTGTCCGCCGATGGCGATTCGTGCGGTTGACGCCGTGTCGATTGATGTCCTGGCATCGTTTCATCCGCTGGCGGCTGCTTCCCGGCTGTGCTCGGATCCGGACTTCCGCACGTTGGCGGGCCGGCAGATGCGGCATCTGCGCTATCCGCTCGCAGCGCCGGAACAGGATGCCGCAACGCAGGCAGTTATCGAGTGGTTTCGTGAAGTGGAATTACAGGTCGTATCGGAATTTCTGGAGAGTCAACATATCCGTACTGAGGAACTTCTCGCTGCAGGCGAGCCGACCGAGGCCGGGAGTGAATCATACTGTCCGCGATGTCGCAGCGAGTATGTGGTAACCCAGGGTGAATGTTCATCGTGTCCGGGCATCGCGCTCGAACCGTTCACCAAAACCTGAACGGCGTGCTGTGACGCGCGCGCCGATCCGTCCGCAGTTCAACAAGCAGGTGATCTCAATGGAATCCTCGAACGACAATATTCTGGCCATTGTCAGTGTCGTTGCCTTCATCGTCGGCTACTTTGTGATCTCCCGCGTGATCGACTGGTTTCGCAAGACAGCGGATCTGTCAAACAAGCCGACGATCGTTCCCGATGCGGACATCACTGTCCTGCCGCCCGAAACTTCGCCTTCCGGTCTTCCCGCGTCCGATTCCCACCGTCGTGACATTGACGATAAATTTCGTCGTGAGAAGGAAAAACGTGATGCAAAGTGGGAGCGTTACCGCCGGTCCGATCGCTGACAGGTTGACAGCCTGGGTTATTCATGTGGCGTGCCGCTGAATTTTCGCGGCATTCGACTGTACACGAATATAAAGTACCCGGTTGCAATCAGTATTCCCGGCACCCACCAGATCAGGGCGACGCGCAGCCCGTAGTCCGATGTTGCGGCGTTCCAGACCGTAAGACTGTTTTCCGGCAGTCGCGCGGGGAGTATGTTCGGATAAATGCCAAAGAATGCATTGGCCATCATCGCTCCCAGAAACACCGCGGACGCGAGGAACGCGTTTTTCTCGCCATTCGCGCGACCCAGGAAACGTTTTTGCGCGATCAATCCCGCCGCCGCTGTCAGGCCGATTGCCGCGCCCCATGGATACTGCCGCAGATTCACCGCAACCTGAGGTTGCACCGCAAATGTGCAAAACGTGATGAGCACGGCTCCCGCCACAACGATCCACCATAGTTGCCCCGCGAGTTTTCGGGCGTTGACAGCGAGGTCGTCGGTGGTTTTCATTGCGAGCCAACATGCGCCGTGCAACGCCAGTGCAGCCATCGCTTCTATGCCTACCATTGCCGTGTACCAATCGAGAATGCCGGTGTGTGTGCCGACCCGAAAATTCGTGAACAACGGCTCGAAGAAATTGTAATTCGCATCCATAGGCACGCCGCGTACGATGTTGCCGAGGGCGGCTCCAAAGGTGAGCGACAACAGGGTGCTTGAGGCAAAGAATGCGCCGCCCCACAACGGCCGCCAGACCGGATCATCGTAGTGATGGCGCAACTCGATCGCCAGCCCGCGAAACATCAGTAGCCACAGGAGAATCATGAGTGGAAGATAAAAGCCGCTGAAACTGGTGGCGTAGACCAGCGGGAAGGCGCAAAACAAGGCGCCGCCGCCTGCGATCAGCCAGACTTCGTTGCCGTCCCAGACACTGCCGATCGACTCGAACATGGCGTCCCGGTGCGCGTCGGTGCGGCCGACGAACGGATACACAATACCGACGCCGAGATCGAAGCCGTCGAGGATCACATACACCGTGAACATCCCACCGACAATGATGTACCAGATTACTTCCAGTGCCATTTTAGGTATAATTTCGTATCAGTGTTAAAAAACTGCGCTGTAAGCAGAGTGGAGCGACTGTTCCCAGCTGGTGAATGTCGTAAATCTGCAATGTGTTACGCCAACGTAGGGCGTAACGATCGTGCCTCCACAGGGGGCGGCGATCCTAAATTCGGGCCGCACGACACCCACGGTGCTCAGTAATCCTGGCGGTCAACCGGAGACGTGAAACACCTGCTGTTATTCCGGGTCCGATTCGTCCGGCGCGATCGAGCGTTTTTCATCCGATCCTTTTGACTCGGGCTTTCCAACCGGGCCACGCTCGACTTCATGCGTCATGAGGAACACGAAAATGACCGAGAGCAGGGCGTACATGCCCATGAAACCCATAAGCGAAAACAACACGTTGCCTGCCGACACGTTTTCCGAATGCCCGTCGCTGGTACGCATGAGTCCATAGATCAGCCACGGCTGCCGGCCCAGCTCGGCAGTCATCCATCCTGCAGTATTGGCGATGTACGGGAACGGGAAGCACAGCATAACCGACCAAAGCCACCATCGAGCGGTGAACATCGTGCCCCGCCACCACAGGAACGCTCCGACACCCATGACGCCGATCATGATGGTACCGAGTCCGGCCATAATGTGATATGAATAATAAAGCAGTGGAATATTGTCCGGCCACTCATCTTCCGGAAACTCAACCAGCCCTTTGATCTCGGCATCCCAGCGCTGGTGGGTGAGAAACGACAGCATGCCGGGAACCTTTACCGGGTTGTCGATCTTTCGCGCAGCCACGTCGGGTTGCCCTATAAGGATAATCGGCGCGCCTTTCTCGGTATAAAAATGGCCCTCCATCGCCGCGAAAGTGATCGGCTGATGGCGATACAACAGTTTCGCTTGTCCATCGCCGGTCGGCACCGCCAGGAGCACCGTAGAACAGCCGCCGACGGCGACGGCCGTTTTCAGGAAAATTCGTGCATGCCGCTCGTGCGTGCCACGAAGTGTGTAGAATGCACCGATCGCAGCAACGACGAAGGCGCCGGTCGTGATACAGCCCAGAATGACATGTGGGAACTGCCAGAATAGCCATGGATTGGTGAAGAGCGCAAGGATATCATTGAGCACGATCTCGCCGTCTTCCGTCAGCGTGTAACCGACCGGGTGCTGCATCCACGCATTGGTGGCAACGATGAACCAGGCCGACATCCAGCTGCCCAGCGACACCAGCACCGTGCACAACCAGTGAAAAAACTCGCTGACCTTGTCTTCACCGTAAATGAGTAGCCCGAGAAACGCGGACTCCAGAAAAAACGCAAACATTCCCTCCATCGCCAGCGTTTGTCCGATCACGCCGCCGGCGGCGCTTGAAAAACGCGCCCAGTTGGTACCAAACTGAAACTCCATCGGAATACCCGTAACCACGCCGAATACGAAATTAATGCCGAACACACGAATCCAGAAGCGGGCGCTTTCGTGGTATACCGGATCGCCGGTCCGCAGGGCCAGGGTCTTAAACACCGTCATGATCAACGCCAGCCCGATCGTCAGCTGCGGAAACAGGTAATGATACATGATCGTGAAGGCGAAATGAATGCGGTGGAGGAGGAGGCTGTCGTCCATAACGTTATAGTGTACGTTCGTACCGTGATGTGTTTTACGTAACGTCGAGCTGCCCGGCACCGTTGAAATGTGTGCGGGGTGAATGCGAGGTGCCCATGGCAGGCTGCTGGCAGCCTGTCGGACTTCGGGCGAATCTACTGCGAAATTGACAAAATCGGCGCATCTTCTCTCGGATTTTCGTTGAATATGTCCAATATTCGCCTCAATTCGTGAAAAAATGCCCTCGATTTCTCATATTTCTCGCTACGATCCCCAAAGTCCGACAGGCTGCTAGCGAGATTGTACGTTCACGCAGGGTGGCGCCGATTGTCCCTGATGTAACCACGCCGCTCTGCGAGACCTCAGAATAAACTATCGCGAGCGGTAATTGCAAGCTTCGTGGAGTTTCTTTGCGACGCTGTGCGGGTGTGCGAGGAATTGAATAAAGTGCTATGCGGCAACGCGCATGATTGAACTACAGCGTTTAGGTGTAATAGTATTGATGGTTGACGCCGTCAGCGCTATAAAACGGTCGGCTAATCGTGTAAGCAGACTGCAAAAAAAACGTCCATATCGTCGCCATACGCGCGCCGCATTTCAGGGAGATAACGTGTAATGAATACTCAGATTCGCAATATTCTTTTCGCTGTGTCGGTTGGTGTCCTCGTGGGTTGTGCCACCGTGCCGATCACCAATCGACGTCAGGTCACATTAATTCCCAGCAATCAGATGCTGAGTTTAAGTTCCCAGCAATACAAACAGGTGCTGGACGAAAGCAAGGTGTCGGGCGACGCGGGCAAAAACAGGATGCTGAACGATGTCGGACAGCGTATCGCCTCCTCCGTCGACGAGTTCTATACCGAAAAAGGAATGACCAATGACTTCTCGTGGGAATTTCACCTTATCGAAGACGACAACATGGTCAATGCCTGGTGTATGCCAGGCGGCAAGATAGCGTTTTATACCGGCATCCTGAAGTTCACGCAGAACGACGCCGGTGTCGCCGCCGTCATGGGCCACGAAGTGGCGCACGCGATAGCGCAGCACGGCAACGAGCGCATGAGCCAGCAGATGATCACAAATTTCGGCACAACGGCAGTCGCCAAGATGATCGAAGAAAAACCGGCGATGACGCAGCAGATATTCAACACGGCCGTTGGCGTCGGTGCGCAATACGGGATTCTCCTGCCGTACGGCCGTCTACAGGAGTCAGAGGCAGACCGGATCGGGCTGATATTGATGGCCAAAGCCGGCTATGATCCCAGGCAGGCGATCGAATTCTGGAAACGTATGCGCGATGCGAAGTCGTCGGCGCCCCCCGAGTTCTTATCGACGCATCCCTCCGACCAGCGCCGAATCAATGATCTCAAGAAACACCTTCCGGAGGCCCTGACGCACTACCGCGGCTCGTCGTCTTGACGGAAATGCCGAACCTGAGTTCGGGGAGACGACTTACCCTTTCTGTCGGTATCTCGGCCGGGATGCCGTGAGTCCGGCTGGTTGCCGGCGTTTACGCAATTCTCCTGGAGGTTGGCAGAACCTTGCTGCTTGCGGCGAAGCAGCAAATTAGACATGCAGCCAATGCGCTCCCGTGACCATACGCCGAAAGGCGACCCGCCCACGAGCAATCCGATGGACGACACGCTCGCGGACGATCCCAATACGCTCTCCACCACGCGATTCGACGAGCATCTGCACCACCTCGAACCGTTTCATCCCGATATCACCAACAATATCAGCCGCAAATACCGCATGGGCGACCTCATTGCTGAGGGCGGCATGGGCAAGGTTGTGAACGTTGAGGACACCAATTGCCGCCGCGAAATCGCGATGAAGGTCATTCTCAGCGGTAAGGTGCATTCCGACGAGTTGGTTCGGCGATTTATCCAGGAAGCACAGGTTACCGCACAACTGGATCATCCCAATATCGTGCCCATTTACGAATTGGGCGTGAACGTCGACGGCGACCTCTATTACACCATGAAGAAGATTGCCGGTACGACGCTGAAACAGGTGCTAAACGATCTGTCGCGTGGTGATGAGAGGACGATTGCCAAGTACACCCTGCCGGTCTTACTCACGATATTCCAGAAGGTGTGCGACGCGGTCGCCTACGCGCATTCGAAGGGTGTCATACACCGCGACCTGAAGCCGTCGAATATCATGATCGGCGACTACGGTGAAGTCCTGGTGGTGGACTGGGGGTTGCTCAAGGTGTTGCAGAAATCTGACTTCGACGATCAGTCCCTGACACCCCGGCGATCGGAGAAGGCGGCCACGGCGACCACCACGCGGGTGACGCTGTCCTCTTCCGCCTCATCGTTGCCCGAGAATGTTCATTTCACGGTTTCCGAGCGTGATCTGGACACGATTCTCACGATCGACGGCGATGTGCTGGGCACGCCATCCTATATTCCGCCGGAGCAGGCTCGCGGCGATACCGAAACGGTTAGTGAGCGCAGCGATATCTATGCACTCGGCGCGATTCTCTATTCTATCCTCACCCTGCGGCTGCCCGTAAACGGGATCAATGCACGCGACACCCTGCGTCGTGTGATCCGAGGAGATATCCTGGCGCCCACGAAGTTGTACACAGGCGCCAGTCCCCGTACGCTACCGCACTGTCCCCGACATCGCGTGCCACCGTCGCTATCGGCCGTTGCGATGAAGGCAATGGCAACATCGCCGGCCGAACGGTACAGATTCGTGCAGGACGTGCAGCAGGAAATCGAGAAGTATCTGGGCGGTTTCGCGACGGCCGCCGAAGATGCAGGCGCCTTACGGCTGATCGCGCTGCTGGTAAGGCGACACCGGCTTATTTTCGCAATTCTGCTTGTGCTTTGTGTGACATCTCTTGGCTTCATGTGGAAGATTACAGACAGTGAAAAACGTGCAGTGACCAACGCAGAGATCGCGATGCGAAGCGCCGATCTTGCACGACAGGCCGAGCGTACGGCCCAGCAGCGGTATGCGGAGTCGCTCATAGCCAAGGGCGACGCGTTCACATTGCTCGACCAGTGGGATCAGGCACGAGACAACTATCTCGAGGCGTACAAACAGCTCAAGAGCCTGCGACAGGACACATTCGCAGTAGAGCTTGGATTGTGGGACGTCACGCGCAGCGTCCCGACGCACCTGGTCTCCTATACCGGGCACAAGCGTATCCCGCTCTGCGCCGCAGTGTCGCCCGACGGGCGCACCGTTGTCTCTGCCGAACGCACCGTACGAATTTGGGACGCCCTGACTGCGCGGTCACTTCCAGCATCCATCGATGTTGGTGATCAATGGATCACCAGTGTGGCGCTCTCGCCGGACGGGCGTACGACGATTACAGGTACAATGAATGGCGTTGTCGCGGTGACGGGAAGCGACGACGTGCCGTCGTGGTCGAGCGGCGACCATACAAGCTGGATCACGGCGTTGGCCGTCTCGGCCGGTGGGGACCGGCTGGCATCATCGGATGGCGACGGACGTATCATGCTCTGGGATCTCGCGGCCGGCAAGGTGTTGTACGTACTGAACGAACACCGTGACACCGTACATTGCCTGGCTTTCTCAGCCGATGGCCGCCGACTCGTAAGCGGCGGGGCCGACCGCAGGTTGCTGCTGTGGGATGTGGAAACAACATCATTGGTTAACGAGTGGACCGGCCATCGCGATGCCGTGCGTGCCGTTGTCTTCGGTAAACATGATATCGGTGTGATAACCGGCAGCGACGACGGCACGGTTCGAGAATGGCCGGGAGCGGGCGGCCACGGGAAAATTCTCGCATCAATCGAACAAGCGATTCGCAACGTTTGGCTGTCCCCTGACGGCGGGAGTGTGTATTTCGTCTCGCCGGACGCAGCTTTGTACCGGTGGACGGCAGAACGGGTCTCGAAGCTGATGTCGGGCCGACGGCATCTCACGGTGCTGGCGGTATCGCCGCCCAACGGGCTGCTGGCCGCGGGCGACGAAGATGGGCGTGTTCATCTCATTCCGATAGAGCCGGAGCCTTGCAGAGTCGCGTTGCCTGCACTGTCTGGTGCGGTCCTGGATGCTGTCCGCGATCGCTATCGCGATATGATAGTGGCTGTTGATCGCGCGAACGACATCGTCTTCTGCGACGTGCCGACCGGCCGGCGCCTGCGCACGATGCGTCTGCCGGCGCCGCCGCTTCACGCCGTCCGATGCGTCCCGAATGCGGACGCAGTATTCGGTGCCGGCGCCGATGCGATTTACTGGTACGACCTGCGGACCGGGGAACGCCATGGCCGGTTTTCACGGAACGATGAGGTGGTCTCATCGCTCGACGTTTCCACCGACGGGCGTCTGGTGCTTGCCGGGTACGCCGACGGCGCCGTCGGCTTATGGCAGCCGGGCGGCAGCAGCGACTGCCGCATGCTGCTGGATCAGGGCGCGTATATTCGTCACGTGCGATTGTCGTCGGACGGTCGTGAAGCTGTCTGCGTGAATCAGAAAGGACAGGTCACCGTATGGGATACCGCTGCCGGGACGCAACGCTACCAGATTTCGCTGGAAGGCTGTAGCAGCATTGTGTTTTCGCCGGACAATACGTTGCTGCTGGCGGGCAATCGGGAGGGCACAGTGCTTCTGTACGATAATCGCACCGGCACGCGGCGACTGGACTTCGGCGGGCATGTCGGCCCGGTCCATGCCGTTGCAGTTGGTAGCGACGGGCGCGTTGGCGTGTCGGGGGGGCGCGACGGCCTGGTAAAAATATGGAGTCTGGAGAGTGGCGCGGAATTGCGATCATACCGGGGCCATAGCGGGGCCGTCACCAGTATCGCGTTCGTGGACAGCGATCGATACCTCGTAACCGGGGGCGACGCGGGCGGGCTGGTATATTGGGACTTTTCGCGACCGGTGCGGTACCTGAGTTCGCAGCCGAGTCTCGCGCAGGCAATCCAAAATCTGAGTCGCGCCCCCGGTGATGCCGATGCGATGCTTCACCTGGCGGATTGGTACGCATATCGTCGCCGCTGGCGATGGGCCGGCGAAATGTACGACCGGGCCCGCACGCAAGGTCGCACGCCGGAGTCCCTTGTTCTTGGACGATGCAACTGGATGACCGGTGCGTTACCTGACGCTCTCGCCGAGATCGAAAAATCCGGCGCCGCAAACCAGGTGTTGCGCTTTTATTCCAACTGCCTTGCCGGCAGCATAAAAGACGATCTCACACGGTCGGCAAGATGAAAATAAATGCGTCAGTTAACGCGTTCGGATCTCGCGATCCGGCTGCATTTTCTTTGCATCCACTGTTCATGGTTAATTTTCGCTCTGTTTCAGCATGGCTTGCTGTCTACGTTCGAATCGGGCGACTTCACTGAGGTTGCCCTGCTCCAACAGCTCCGCACGCACCTCGCGCAGGTGCGTATCCGCCGGATCCCGTTCGATCAGTTCCGATACAAACTCCAGCGCGTCATACCATATTCCAGCTTCAGCAAACAGGTATACCAGTTCTTTCTTGCTCTTCCGCAGAAGGTTTACCGCGATGCGTTCCGGTGGTGCGATGCGCTCGATTACGCCCTGCGCGACGATATCGCCGGAGTGATCAGCCGCTGCCGGCACCAGCGCGACATACCAGCTATAACGCACGCCGGGACTGAGTGTGATATTGTGATCCGCAAGATTGAATCGGCAGATCCCGCAGTCGCCATTCGATGTAACCGTGGTAGAAAAGTCCATCCCGTTGGCGCCGTCGGCGTAGATGCCCACTTCCGTCACGTATTTGGTCGGGCCGGATTGAAACCAATACAATGCCGGCTGTCCGCGGATCGTATAACCGACCATGTCATCTGCCAGAACGTACAGCGCCGGTGCGCCTGCAGTTCCGCTGCGTGATATACCGTCGACCCGTACCGGCGGTCCATCGTCTTGAATGCGGTTGTATACCAGCCTGGATGCGTCTCCGTCCGCTGCCTGTGCGCGGGACGGGAGACCGTCCAGTACCATACAAACCGTTAGCAAAGCCACGGCCGATTTCAGTATTTGCGTTGTAGTACGGTCAAGTTGTTTCATTGTCGTAATCCTATTCAACGTTTAGCCTGCTGATGAACTGGAGGGTCGCGGGCCTTTGCGACCGTTTCTCGCGAATCCGTTTGGACGCGGAGGCCTGCGTCCCTCAAATAACGACGCGAACCTCGGACTCCAGACATACACGGTGTGATGGTTCCTACTTCTTCGATTCATGTCCCTGCTTTGAGTTGGAATAGCCCGTGTTACCGAGCCGTATCCCGAAAACATAGCAAACCGGTGCTATCGTATCGCCCCTCGTTGGAGCACTGCTTCAGCTGTGGCTTCTCCAGCGTCTCGCCACTGCTCGCCAACGCAACGGCCCCACACTGAAGCTATGAACGCCAACAAAGGGCGTCACCAGCGTCTCGCCACGGCGCCTGCTTCATTATACACCATCGCCCATCACTCTAATGATACGCAGGTCCCGGCTCGCTCTTAGCCGTGATCTGCAAGTTTTCTATATCTGGCTTCGTATTGGGGCACGATATTCGCAAAATCGAACGTAGATATGGTCTCTCGGGCGTGATCCGCCAATCGCCGGGCAAGCTCCGTATCGACTATCAGTCGATCGATCGCCGCTGCCAGGGATTGGCCGTCACCCGGAGGCGCGAGCAGCCCGTTTTCGCCGTCGGTTATCAGGTCCAGTACGCCATCCACCGATGTGGCGACGATCGGTCGAGCTGCCGCCATGGCTTCCATTAACGTATTCGGCATGCCCTCGAAGAGCGACGGTAACACGAAAATATCGGCTTCGCACAGCGCGTACCGCATGCCGTCACAGTAGCCGTCCAGCGACACGTGACCGCCAATGCCAAGCGTGTCGATCGTGCGCTGAAGCGCCCGCCGCTCGCTGCCTTCACCCACTATGCGTAGTCGGAGATGTGGATGTGCAGGCAAGAGTAACTTGACCGCGTGGATCAGGTTAGTGAAGCCCTTCTGTGGTACCAGACGTCCTGCGGCCAAAAGCTGCGTTTCTGCCACCAGCCGGCCGCGGTGCGGCGGGTTGGGGAGAGGCGGCGCAACGGCACAGTCGATCCCGTTCGGTATGTAACAAAGACGATCTTCTGTCCGACCCATGCGCTGCAGGTCGGTGTAGCCGCACGACGAGTTTACGAACACGCAGTCCGCACGTTTGAGGGTGTACGGGAGCGCGAAGCGCGAGATAAACCGGTTCGCGGGGTCCTGGTAATGTCTGGATTTCAGGGCGTTCCGCACCGATATGGCTGTGGTATGTCCGGCGTGCCTGCGCAACACTATGTTGATCAGGTCCGAGTACGGCAGCCAGCTGTGCACGATATCCGGCTGGACGAGCCCGATCGCCGTGCGTACCTCTTGCAGAATTCGCGGAAAATCGTATCGCGACGACTTTCTCACCATCACACAGTGGTTGAAATCGCCCGTCTTGAACGTCTTCGGGTAGGCGCCTCTGTCCGCGGTGAGGCATATCGACACGTCAAAACTCGATCGATCCAGCCTGGTGGCGAGGGCGAGAAACTGCTTCTCCGCGCCGCCGCCGAACACCGAGTTGATCATGAGCAGTAGTCGTATGCGTCCCTCGCGCTTCATCGTTCGTCTCCGGTTCCGGCGGCCGCGTCGCCGCGTCGCGATGTTACGTCACGTACCCGTTCCAGCCACGGCGTCCACACTGCTGCGGCATGAGCGTGTGCGAATTGTCCCCGGCCGTTAACGACAGCGTCCCGCATCGTGGCGTAGCGGTCGTGATCATCCAGGAGGCTGCACACCGCACGGGTGAAGGTTGCGACGTCGCCGGGCGGGACGAGAATGCCGTTTTCATTGTCCTTGATGACGTCACCGATCGTGCCGACATCCGTGCAAACCGGTACCAGCCCGCTGGCCATCGCCTCGATAAGCGCAAACGGCACGCCCTCGGAATCCGAGGACAATACGAATACGCGCGCCTGCCGCAGGTAGTTGGACACATCCTCGACGTGACCGACAAAGTCGACGTGCTCCCGTATCGCAAGATGCTGCGTCAACGTCTCAAGCTTTTGCCGCTCGGGACCGTCGCCTGCGATGCAGACGCGAATGCCGGGATGTGCCGGCAGCAAGTTTTTCGTGGCGCGAAGAATCATGTCGATCCGTTTGCCGTATGCCAGCCGGCCCACGGTGATGAGGTCGTAGCGACAGCGATCGGGGGCGTTTTCGGGAAATGCATCAACGTCGATTGTGTGCGGGAGCACGCAAACGCGCGGCGCGTTGAAACCCTCCGCGATCGCCTGTTGCCGCATCCCTTCACCGGTGACCGTGATCAGATCGGCGCGTTGCAGCAGCGGGGTCGTCAATCGCCTGATAATACGTTGTTTCCCGCCGTACCAATCTGTGCCTATGAAACCCAGGTGCACCGGACACCTGTATTGTCCGCGTGCGGCCAGGAGCGCGATCATCCCGTATGGTATGGGATTGAACGACACGAATGCATCAACATCCCGCTGGTTCACCAGGCGGCGGCAGGTCCGAAACATCGCCTCGAAGCGATGTAAGCGGGATCGGCCGGGCGCCCCGTGAAACGTCAGGTTGGGCAGGGCGCTGCTTGTGAGCGGCAGATGTCGGATCACATGGATCTTCTCGACCAGCGGGTGTGACGCGAGCGGGTACAGGTGATGATGTACGTTTGCTTCCTGTAGCCGAATACAGCAGCCGATTCTCGATTGGTAATGTTCGCTCACAATATCCGTATCATCCTCTTCCCGCTTAGGTTATCAAGTTGCCGCAGATTGTGCAATGCACACAGTTCGAAAAACCGCAGTTGCTGCGCTCTGTTTTCGGCCGTTTCGAGCACATTCTTCTGCGAACAATCCGTATGCGGATTGTTCGCATGCATCGATTGTTCTTGGTTTTATGTTTCCATTGCGTTATAATTCCTACCGGCAAGGCGGGTCATCGTCCGCGATCAGGCGGGGCCGACGCCGTCTTATGATACCGAAAGAGGGAGGGAATGTCATGCCGCAGCCGTTGGAAGAGGTCGCCGTGTCGGTCGCGCGTCACCACGATGACGACATCACGATGAACACGCTGGAGATCCACGACCGCAAGGTGAAGTACAAGCGGTCGCCGGTCAGCACATTGCTCAAAGGAAAGGGATTTGATCGCGCTACCACCGGTGAGCCACAGTCCGGTAAGGCGCACACCGTCTCGCTCGAAGAATATGCGGTGGTGCGCAAGTTTCTTTTCAATGACAAGAATTTCGGAAAATATGAGGTTGTCAGCGAGCTGGCATCGGGTGGAATGGGTGCCGTGTACAAGGTGTACGACCGGAATCTGCATCGCTTTTCCGTGCTCAAGGTCATTCTTCCCGATCTTAAAGACAATATTGACCTGATCAAGCGCTTTATCCACGAGGCACGGATCAGCGGCGAGCTTGAACATCCCAATATCGTTTCCGTCCACGATTTTGGGTTCTTGCCTGGAATTGGCCTGTATTTCGCCATGAACTATATCGAAGGCGAATCCTTACTCGATATCATCGGCCGGCTTCAGGTGCGGGATCCCAGGTACCTCCAGAAATACAGCTTCGTGAATTTGATCGAGATCTTTCGCAAGATCTGTCACGCCGTTGCGTTCGCGCATTCAAAAAACATCCTTCATCGAGACATCAAGCCGGCCAACATCATCATCGGGCAGTACGGCGAAGTCATTCTCATGGACTGGGGACTGGCCGTTCATATTGATGACGGCGGTGAGTACCAGTCCGATCTGCCGGAGCCCGATATGAAGTTGACCGACTCGGTCCACCTCGAGTCGACCGAAAGTGGTGAAATTAAGGGTACGCCTGCGTATTTGTCGCCCGAACAGGCGAGCGGTGATCCCGAGAAAGTTGATAAGCAGACGGATGTATTTCTGCTTGGCGCTACGCTTTATCATATGTTCACCTTTTTTCCGCCGTATCACGACTGCCCGCTAGAAGTTGCGCTGCGGCGGGCGCAGCGATGTGCCTACCGGCATCCCCAGGAACTCATGCACGAGAACGACCGGTTATCGCGCCATCTCTGCACGATCATCAACAAAGCAATGGCAAGCGACAAGGAAGACCGCTACCCCGACGTCGAGGCGCTCGGCAACGATCTGGACGACTTGCTCCACGAGAAAATGAATTTCGAATATACAACATTCTCGAAGGGCGACCTGTTGATAAACGAGGGCGAGATAGGCGATAAATGCTTCAAAATCGTCAATGGCAAAGTCGAGACGTTCAAGACCGTCGCCGGCGACCGCGTTGTTCTGGGCACGCTTGGAGACGGCGATATTGTTGGTGAGATGGCCTTAATTACTCGGGAGCAGAGGACGATCAGTGCGGTCGCGCTGGCGCCCACAAAGACCATTGTTCTGACGAAGGAAACCTTCAATCTCAATCTCCAGAAGCTTCCCTCCTGGATGGAGCATTCTATTCTCGCTCTTGTAAACCGGCTGACGCACATGAGCGACAAATACACCGACAGTATTGTCATCAACCGCAAAGCCCCTGAGATCTCCAACCACCCTTTCCGGTTGTAGCGACAATGTAGGATGTTTCGAGATTTGCTTGGGTGCAATAGAGCCGCCGAGACGGCGTTCGCCGCGCCTTGTAGTTTACACCATTAAAATCGCGATACTTAAGTATCGCGCCTCGCTCTGGCGGCTCGCGATAGGGCGTGAAACCTATAACCCGTATAGCGCCCATCTTTACCAATGATTGTCACGCAGGGAGCCGTCGGTGGTTTGTCTGAGTTTCGATCCCGCTACATCGCGTGGGACGGCCGGGCGAACCTTGTCCGCGCTTCAGCACGTACACTTTCCGTACCGTTTATCGCCTGCAAGATTGGTAGCCCGAACTTCCTGTAGTATAACCGGATTGCTTGCGTGCCTCATGAAGTCGCTGTTTTCGTCACGTGTCGCGCCCCTTCCCAGTTCACCGGTGTCGAGATCAGATCTCTTGGCATAGCATGAGATTTAATTTCCTATGCGGCGACGTCGACGTGTTTCCTGACATCGGTCATACTTGTGTCGCAGGGAACTCATATTGATTTACGGTGCCAAAACACATATGCACTAAACGATTGGAGGTGAGAGCTTATGGAAGAATTTGAATCTGTTGGCAGCAAAAAAAGATCGGCGCTACGATTTATCTGGCAGGTGATTCTTGCGCCATTTCGCTGGATCCCGTTAAAACTCGGCATCGGATTGTTCGTCCTCACATTTGTTTCCTGTTTTGTGTGGTTCGGGTGCAGAATCGAGCCGGAATCGGGTGAAATCGCGGTTCTCATTCGCAAGACCGGCGAGGACATGCCGTCCGGCCAGATTCTGGCACTTGACGAACGTCAAAAAGGCATTCAACAGGCCGTCCTTCCCGAAGGCCGATATTTTCGCGACCCGTATACGTGGGGTTGGGAAATTCACAATATCATTGACATACCGGCAAGTCAGCTCGGGGTCAAGACGCGTTTGTACGGTGATGAACTTCCTCGCGGCACCATCATCGCCGGCGAGCACACAAAGGGAATTGTCGCGGAAGTGCTCAGGCCCGGAAAGTACCGTGTCAACCCGTACGCCTACAGGGTCGACGCCTTTAATGCCATTACCGTTCGGCCCGGCCATGTCGGCGTCGTGACATCGCTGGTGGGCAAGGACGTTTTGAATGACCAGCTCGACGGCGACTCGCTGAATACGTTTCTGGTTTCCGACGATATGAAAGGCGTGGTCCCGGATGTCCTGGACCCGGGAACGTATTATGTGAATCCATACATATACAGTATCGTCGAGGTCAATCTCCAAAGTCAGCGCTTCGAAATGAGCGGCAGCGACGTAATCAGTTTCCTGACGCTCGATGGTTTTACGGTTACCGTTGAAGGTACGATCGAATACCGCCTCAATCGCGACAAGGCCGCATTGCTCACTCACCGAGTGGGCGATATGAAGGATATTATCAAGAAGATCGTGCTGCCGCGCGCCCGTGGATTCAGCCGCATCGAAGGGAGTAAACATCCTGCGATAAATTTTATCGTGGGTGAGACCCGCCAGAAATTTCAGAACGATCTGGACTCGCACCTGGGTGAGAAATGCCGCGACTGGGGGGTGGACATAAAATCGGTTCTGGTGCGAAAGATCATTGTCCCCGATGAGATAGCCAGCATCAATCGCGATCGTGAGATCGCGGTTCAGGACACTGCGAAATACGATCGGCAGATCCAGCAGGCGATTTCCCGAGCCGAACTGGTCAAACAAGAAATGCTGGCGCAGCAGAACAAGGAGAAAGTCGAAGCCGAGACGGCTCGTATTCGCGCTGTAATCGACGCCAATAAACGCCAGACGGTTCGTGTAATCGACGCCGAGCGGGAACGGGAGGTCGCGCGGATCGCGGAGGAAGCCGCAGTGTTCCAGGCAGAAGCCATTCTGCTCGACGCCGGTGGAAAACACGATGCCATTCATGCCGACAATGCCGCTACTGCCTCTGTTCTCACGGATCGCATCGGCGCTCTCGGCGGCGGCATGGCCTTTGCCCGCCACGAATTCTACAAGGCCGTTGCGCCGCGGATCCGTTCCATTGTGACCAATGATGATGATGACGGGCTGGGCGCTATTTTTGCGCCGCTTCTGCCTGCCGGCAAAGGGGGTGCGAAATGAAGTCAATTATCAAGATGACGCTCGCAGCTCTGGCGCTCGCAGTATTATGGGGTGTGTGGACGTGGCTTTTTTGTCGATTTTATGTTCCTGCCAACCATATGGCGGTCGTGACGGCGAAGATGTTCGGGGAGCCGTTGCCTCCGGGGCAGATCCTGGCCAGGAAAGGGCAGAAAGGGATTCAGGAAGACGTCCTGGGCGAAGGACGACATTTTCTCAATCCGATATTTTACGAGGTAGAAATTGTTCCTGTCCTGTCTATTCCACCGGGTAAGGTCGGAATCGTCACCTCGAAAATGGGCGATGAACTTCCCGAGGGCGAATTTATTGCGGATGCCGGGCAAAAGGGGATATGGACCGGTGTGCTCTCGCCGGGGAAGTACCGCTTGAATCCGCACGGCTACCACATCGAGGTTGCTGATGCGATCAGTATTCCCATCGGATACGCCGGTGTGATTACGGCACTTTCGGGGCAACAGGCGCCGTCCGGCGATTTCGCCGGAGCAGGGCAAAAGGGCGTACGTAGTAATGTGCTGCAGCCGGGGCTGTATTACGTCAATCCCAAAGAGTACAAAGTAGATGTACTCGAGATTGGCGTAAACCAGGTTTCGCTGCTTGGACGCTCCGGCGGCGAGGTGATTACCAAGGGCCAGCTAAAATCCCAGAATGAAGTGATGCAACAGCTCCAGTCCAACGTTCTGCAGGAGCAGAAACGCAAGCGATTGGACTATCTTTCCGAAAGTTTTCGCGATCTGGAGCAACGCGTCAGTTCGATTCACCAGGGTGCCGGTGCTCCTACCGAGGCTCAGCTACACGCCCAGGCAAAGGACCTGGAAGCGTTGAAGCGAGAGATGCTGCAGGGCGATTCGATCGCCACCGTCGGCTTGTCGCAGTTCGTCGAATTTCCGTCTCGCGACGGCTTTCAGATCAGTCTTGACATGACCGTGGAATTCGAACTGCTGCCTCGTGAGATCGCGGGAATTTTCAGCCGCTACGGTGATTTGCCGGCTGTGGTTGACAAGATCATCATGCCGCAGATTACATCGATATCGCGGAACAAAGGCTCCGAGTATAGAGCCAACGACTTTATCGTAGGCGAAGGTCGCGAGAAGTTTCAGAACGATCTCACCAGATCCCTTGCTGAACGACTGAAAGAGAAGAGTATTATCGTGCACAACGCGTTGATCCGTCACGTCGCGGTGCCGGATCAAATACTGGATCCAATCCAGCAGGCCAGTATTGCTATCGAGCAGGACCTTACGAATAAGGAACGGCAGAACACCGCCAAGAAGCTGGCCGAGTTGAATACGCAGCTCAGCCTCATCGAACAGCGGCGCGAACAGGTCGCCGAAGAGACAAAAACGATCCGTGCCGAAATCTTTGCGGATCAGGAGAGAAAGATTGCTGAGATCCACGCCGAAGCGCTAAAAAAGGTCGCTGAGATCAAAAAGCATACGGCGGCACTGCACGCCAACAAAGTCCGAATAATAAGCACAGCGGAGGCCGATGCCGTCAAGCTTGTCGACGGAGAAAAGGCGAACGGACTGAAGCTGTGGGCGAACGCGTTTAAGGATCCGCAGGCCTTCAGCATGTGGGAGCTGGCGACAGGTCTCGACCCGAAATTGGACATCAACATTCTTCATTCCGGTGAGGGGACATTATGGACCGACCTCGAAAATCGCAGTTTCAGTAACCTCGGGAGCGCCAAGGCCATCGCGAAGTGAATGACGACACGAACAGTGTTGCGATTCGCACCACGCTCGACTGCGCTTTTGGATTTAGCGGAGCGTTACACATCTCGCTTCGCAAACCTGAAAAGCGGCGTCCGGCCTCGTATTGCGGGCACGCTAAACTCCGGCGAACGTGTGGCATGTGTCGAACGGTCACCCGCAGCACGTCAAAGGTGGTCCGCACCAAATGTCTTCTGTCCTTAACGGACGCTTCCTTGAATGCATGGCACTGCACGTATCCAGACTTGTGTGCGGCCCGATCAAGGATATCAGCTGCGGCCACCGGCTTTATTACGCGCCGCGATCAGTCCCAGCACACCGACGAAGATCATCACCCAGGTCGAGGGCTCCGGAACTGTCGATATGAGATCGAGCTGTACATCGTCGAAGTCGACTTCGAGGTCGGGTGAATTCCCCGCATTGAACGGGGCTGGAATCTCATTCAGGTTGACCAGGCGGATACCCAGGGCTTGTCCCAACAACGTATGCGTCGAACCTATGTTGACCGACAGTGAAGCGGTCATGAATTCGCCCTCCGGGATGATGGCGCCGAGCGAATTGTTGTCGACACCAATGACTTGACCGCCGGCGAGCAACTCGACGCGATATCCCGGAAATCCGGAGAGATCGAAAAAATCGTTGTTGGTAGCCGTGCCGGAGGCAATATTGCCGACCTCGACACTTAGATTGTACTGAGAGTTCGGCTGCAGCGTTGCCGCAAGCGTCTGGATGAATCCGTATTCGCCAAGACCCTGTTGCTGGTTGTTGAACAGAATGCTCACGCGACTGCCTTCCGGCGCCGTGTCGTTGAAGAAATCCACGCCGTTCGGCTGCAGCGTGCCGATAAATATGCCGCCGTTGGGGAAAATGTTATTGGGGTCATGAAGTGACCAGCCATTCGGCTCGCCAAATGTGAATTCATTGAACACGCTTTGACCGGATGTGTCCTCGAAGCCCGGATTGATTACGGGCACCAGCGCGGCGCTGAGTGATATCGCTGATACCAGGGCCAATACGCCCGCGAGAGTCGCGGCAGTAGCGAAACGTGTCATATTCCTTCCCCCTTTTTCGAAGCTGTTAGACTGAAGTCCTTAGAAACCGTGATTGGTCATTCCAGAGAGCAAGATGTCTGGACTGCGCCGCTATCCATCAATCCGCGTAATTTCTTGCCGATGCTCAGTTGCGTCGAAATCAGCTGGCGGGAGCCTTGCGGGCGGCCCGCCGATCTTACACTACCTCATGATAGCAATAGCGAGACTGGATTCCAAGTCGATATTCAACTGTTCGCGGCCTCTGTCATGCCAGTTTACCTGAGAAAACCGCCATATCCGGCCGGCGGTGGTCCGAATTATGCGACCTCGGACGTGGAGATCGTGCTACTCACGCGTTCCGACATCGACGTGAAAAACGTCGCGACAAATTGAAAGCAAAAAAGTAACTGACATGAGTGATTCCAGACCACCACAATTTCAACCCGGAACGAAATTGGGTTATCCGATACGAGACGCCAATGGTGTACTCCTGTTGAAGGCCGGCGTCGAACTCACGGAACGTATGGTTTCGCTGTTGTTCAGTCGTGGCATTCGATTGGTTCTGAGTGTGAAACTGAATGTTGTCGACGGCGGCGTGGAAGGCACGGAGATTGAGATCTTGAATGAAACCACAACGATCGGCAGGAGCGAGCGTTGCGATATTTGTCCCAACGACCCGCTCGTGAGCAGCGTCCATTGCCTGATTGAGCGCACGACCTATGCAGTGTATATCACCGATCGCAACAGCACCAACGGCACATTCGTCAATGACAGTCGCATACAGGGGCGCCTGGAGTTGAACGATGAGGACACCATCGGCTTTGGAGAATTTAGGTTGAACGTGCACCTTGACGCCGCATTGGAGAGCGACGACGGCGAAGCCAAGAAGGTTGCCCGCCAGATTCTCGCCAATCACTATGGCTCCTACGACGTTCCGCTCGACAAGGCGACCATGGGTATGTCGCGTCACGCCTTGCTGAACAGCCTGAACGATTAGCCGCGACAATGCTGGAGGGACGCAGGCCTCTGCGTCCGTGGCGGTTCGCAACGTACGTTCAACACGAAGCCGCACCGAAATTGCGCGGGCCGTGGTGCCTCAGCTACAGCGAAGATCGCTGTGCTACTGGATTGCCAACCGAATGGCCGGCTAGATTACGCCCCACAGCCGTAGAGCAGGGACCGGTCAAAGCGCGGGAAGTCAACTCGGTTCCAATATGATTCGAGATTGATTTGGTCTGATTCTCTGCTATCGACGACATTGCGTACCGCTCATCCACCGAGCGAGTCGTGAATTCTTGTCATTGGCAGGAACCAGCCACAGATACCGACAAGTATCATGATGGCGAGCAGCAACACTATGAAGACCGCAATTTCCGAATTAAACCTGCTCCACATCGACCGTTGATTTCCTCTGGTGACGTTGTGGCGACCGAGTATGCAGACAACAAGAATGAACGCCGGTCCCAGGTAACCCATCTCGATCACATGTCTGGTGATCACTGGAAGCACCCAGAGAGATCCGGGAATGGTTGAAACTCACGGACATTGCGGCCAGGGCAATCCCTAAATGAAAATTCCGGAGGAACGTGACGATCAATGTTCTTGTATGGTTTCGGCACATGATGGATGACCGTATGCCGCCGCATCGTCGTTGCCAAAGAGGTCAGGGGAGCGTGCTCTCAATGTAACGAAGGAATTGCGACAGCGAACATGAAATCTGCGTGTCCGTTATCGTGGGTTTCGATACTCTGGAAATCAGGATTCGTTTATCGGCCTTGATCAGGTCCGCAGTCTTGTTCAGTCGCCGGAACTGATCCGTATCCGGTTGACTGGTTAATTTTATTTCAACGGCCCAGATTTGATTACCAAAGTCCAGAACGAGATCGATTTCATATCCATCACTGGTACGGAAGTAGAAGGGAGCGACATGTCGGCCATGCAGGGCGCCAACGATTTGCTCAATGGCAAAGCCTTCCCAACTTGCTCCCACCCATGGTTTCGACAAAAGATCCTTGTAGTCATGGGTAAGAAGCAGGGCATGTAGCAACCCCGAATCCCGCCAATAATATCGCGGCCTCTTGGCAAGCCGCTTCTTAAGATTGCTTTGGTATGGCGACAATCGCCGGATTAGAAACGCATCTACCAGGAAATGTGTATACTCATTTACGGTAGGATGGGAAATCCCGAGGCTCTGGCCAATTTGACTCGCATTCCACAGTTGACCGTGCACAGCCCCAATCATTTTTAACAGGCGTTCGGTCACCTGCGGTCTGGATCTTAGGCCCCAATTGGGGAAGTCTCGCAGGGTGAGCAATGAGAGGTAATCCCGTTGCCATTGGGGAAAATGTTCGGGGGCAAGGATTCCGCCATCGGGATAGCCTCCGTACAGCCAATGATCGTCAAGCGATTTTTCGGGCATCTCATGTACCAGCAGTGGCGTGAGTTCAACCAGGGATAACCGTCCGGTTAGGGCCTCTGAGACGTTTGTCATCAACGCCGGTGATACTGAACCCAACAATAGAAAACGCCCGTTTCGCTTTCGATTTGCATCGATTGCGCCTCGCAATCTTGGAAAGATTTCAGGAGCAACCTGGGCTTCGTCCAGGACAATTAGGCGATCACACTGTAACAGGCTTTCCCAGCTAAGATCCAATCGTAGCCGATCGGTTTCTTGCTCCAGGTCGAAGTATTCGCCGTCAAACGACTTCGCAAGGGTGGTTTTTCCGGCCTGTCTGGGGCCCAGGATAGCGACAGCCGGGAAGTGTTTCAGGCGAGTCTTGATGTCCTGCGTAATGTTTCGAAGGATCATTATTGTAATATGTAAAACAATTTACATTTTGCAATAAATGCCCGGTGATTCGGTGTAGTCTACCTGGCGCAAAGAAAATGAGCGATGAGTTGAACCGGCATCCCGAGTTCAGATCTTACATGACAACCTTGATCGGGAAACGTTTGGCGTACAGGCTTTCAGCCTGCCGGAGTCACGTTCTGGGTCCGTTGGTTCGGGGTATCGTGGTATTGGGGTTCCGATCCGCCGCCGTCGGGCAGCAGTTCCAGGGCGGCTGGTTGAGCAGCGTTGTCGCAACGCGACTCACGTTGACCCCGCTTTGGAACTCGCCGGAGACAAGCGCCGGGGGTGTGTATCGGAGAATCGGACGTGAGGCCTGCACGATAAATCGTGATCTCCAAAATACCGACAGGCGGCATGTTTCGGCGCCCTCATGATTTGGATTTGTGGTTGTCGTATTCTTTTGTTAGCCAGTTCATGCGCCGTTTGTGTCGTGCACCTAGTGCGAACTCGGTGGATGGCTTGCATTCATACCCGTCTCTTAGGTTGATGGCATCGTGGCGCCGACCGACGGATTGAGGCAGGCACGAATTGTCTTCGCGAACACGGTCACCGGATCGACGCAGTCGTCCAGCATCCGGCGTCTGCGGATTGCGAATGTATGCGGATCATTCGTGTCGTTCAGAATGCGGCCAAGCGCCGTCAGCAGGCGCTCTTCCTCGCCGGGTTTGAATCCAAACGCAAGCTCGTAATCCTGTAGTTTCTCGAGATACGAGATGCGCCCTACAAAGTTGTTGTAGCGAATCGCCGGCGTCCCCAACACTGCCGCCTCGGCGGTCATGGTCTGGCTGTCGCCGAGGACTACTGTGGCGCCGGCAAGAGCGTGGTGCATGCGATCGACTGCAATGGGGATGCGGTAGCGTTCGAATTCCGGCGGCAGCGGTTTTTCGCTTGAAATGAAAACGGTGATGTCCGCCGGAAGCTGGTTGATTACCTTGCGAAGCAGGTCGCTCGAAACACCCTGCACGCCTTGGTCGTGATGCGCGGTGAGGGCACTGAGGCGGACGATCGCGTAGCGCGCGCCAGCTTGTAAGTGCAGGTCTCTCACAATCGTTGGGTCGGGAGAAAAACGATTCGGATGCAGATACAGGAGTTCGTGAAAACCGTTGTAGCGGATAGTTTTGTTATCGTATTTACCCATGCGCGTGACGGCTGGGGCGAGGATGGCGCGGGCAAATGGGTAGCTGGTCATTGCGATCAGAGGGACGATGTCGACATCGTCGTCATTGAACGACAGCGACGGCACGCCGACAAGGCGACCGGCTATATTGCCCGCGCCGAATTTGGTCACGATAAGCGACGCGCGATGCCGACGCAGCAGGCGCATGACGCGCAAGGTGTCGGCGAGGAACTCGCAGGCGTTGCCAATCAACCCCGACGATGCGCAGGATACGACAGTGTGGGCAATTCCGAGCGCCGTTGCCAACTCCGACGATCGGTCCTTGTCGCGTATCAGCCATACGACATCGCAGTCGGTGCGCAATGCTTCGGCGACGGGTGCGAGCATAAGGACTTGCGCCGGGTGCGCAGTGAGAAGAACAACGATCGGCTTTTTATCCGTTGCAGGCAATCCATTGTCCTCTATGTTCCTGAAAGTCGATCTTCGAGATCGAATTTTCTATCCTTCAACATTTATCATTCCTTGTTCGATGTTCGATGTTCGATGTTCGATATTCGCCGTACCTTGTTCTGTGTTTAGGGAAAATATCGAATATCGAACAAGAAATAATAAATGTCGAAGTCAAAAACATTGTCGGGTTTGCATGGTGTATGACCGATCATGTAGCTTTGTCATTTTGTCTGGCAGTATCAATACTTGAAACGAAAATAGCAATAAGTTCGTTGTTTTCCTTAATCAAAGTCTCGACTTCGCGTATGGCTTTGGTTAGGCCGCCTCGTACAATCATCAACAACCATATCCTTGTCTCGCGCAATTCTTTGAGCGATATCTTCATCTTGTGGATAAAATCTGAACGGGATTCTGCACTTTGAGCCTCGCCATAATTTGGGGCTGGCGACGTTCCGCTTCGAATGAGCTGCCCGGAGATGTGGTTGCCTGTTTTCGTCTTCGGTAAAGACTCAGCTGTACTGATAATTCGGATGGCGAAATCGATAAGTCGATCTTCAAGGTCGTATTTTCTATCCTTCGACATTTATCATTCCTTGTTCGATGTTCGATGTTCGATGTTCGGTGTTCGATGTTCGGTGTTCGGTGTTCCTTGTTCCTTGTTCCTTGTTCGGTGTTCGATGTTCCTTTTTCGGCGTTTGAGGAAAAAATGAATATCGAATATCGAACAAGAAATAATAAATGTCGACGTGGTGACCTTACCCGAACCATAGATATCGACTATTGCTCTTTTCGCCTCAGCAGATAGAGAATACGTTCCTGGTTCATGCGAATGCGCGTGAGCATATCCGCCACCAGGCCCGAGACGAAGATGAGAATACCGATCCCAAAACTGTAGCCGGCGACGAATCCGGCCCATTTGTGCGGGAAAAAGCTTCCGGTCTGCGCATAGTGGCAGAGGAGAAACACGGTAAGCCCTGCCGACAATACAAACAGCGCGCCGGCAAGGAAGCCGAAAACGATTAGAGGCCGGTAGTCCCGGAACGAGCGGAAGATAATCTTGCTCGTGCGGTACGCGTATTTCAGCAGGTTGCGGGCGATACGTGAATGGCCGTGCTGACGCGTGCCCTGGATACGCAAGGGGATTTCGATAATCGCGATGCCCTTGTATGACAATTCGAGGAACGACTCCTGAGTGTATGTGAATTGACCAAACAGGTTCAGGTGTCGCAGCACGTTTCTGGTGTAGCCGCGAAAACCGCATGACACGTCAAAAAACTTCCGGCCCGTCAGGAGACTGATCAGCGCCGACATGAGACGGTTGCCGTAAAAGCGAAACATATCCATCTGCGGGTAGTAGTCGCGATTGAGAAAGCGCGACGCCGTTACGAATTCGGCATCCCCGGAGACCAGAGGCTGGACGAGTTTTGGTATGTCTTCGGGCGAAAACTGACCGTCGCCGTCCATGTTGACCATGAAGTCGGCATTGCGTTCGAGAGATGTTTGAATACCGGTCTGCAATGCCGATCCCACGCCCATGTTTCGGTCGTGTGAGACCACAACGGCGCCCTTTTGAAGCGCAAGCTCTCGTGTGCGATCACGTGAGCCGTCGTCGATGACGATGGTTTCAATTGACGAGATGCCGGGAATATCGCGGGGGATTCGGTTGAGGATATCGGTGATTGTGGCTTCTTCATTTAATGCCGGGATAACAATGCAGAGTTTCATGATCTTCGGGCCGCCGGCAAGCCGGAATCACCACGCTACTCCTTCCGCATGCGTCCCGCCGCGAAAGCGCCGATTCCTGCAATCGCGGTAGCGATGCCGACCACCATCGTCTCTCCTTTTACATCGGGCTCCAATGCGTTGACCAGAAACACCGCACTGCAGAAGAGCAGCAGATAACTGAGTTGAAGGAGTCGCTGGCGGGGAGTGAGTTCAATGACAACGGCATCCGTTGCGGTCGCCACGTCCTCGGTATCAATCGCGGCAGGTACGTCGGCAACCGATGTTTCCGCACGCCCCTCTGGCTTGACCTGTGGCTTTTGAGGCGGTCTGGATCTCTTTCGTCGTGCCATGCCGTCAGTGCCGGATCACAGGTTCAGCCTGTTTAGGAGCTTATCTTTTTCGCTGTCTGACAACGATGATTCGAGAATCCACCGTTCGGCCGCCTGCGGGTCCTTGCGTGACCACACGCGCGACACGTCCCGGTAGAGGTAGTCGTAATTGCCCGAGTCGCCCGATGCCAGATTATCGATCCATTGGGATGCGGCATCGGGGTTCTTCAACGCCCATTGGTGTGTCGTCGAGGTCAGCGAATTACGTTTCAGCGATCCGTCGGGAAACATCGATACCCAATCCGCCGCGCCCCTGGGATCGTGTGACGACCATGAACTGGCCACGATAGTCGTCGCTTTGGTCATCATCGACGAATTGGGCAGGCCGACCGCCCATGCGGCTGCTTTCTGCGGATCCTTGCGCGCCCACTCCTGCGACAGCGCCACCATGCCCCAGTGTTGCGAATCGCCGCCGGGCAGACTTTCTACCCACTTGGCCGCTTCGGCGGCGTCTTTCGCAACCCAGCCTTTGGCGATACTCTTCACGGCCTCATTCATCACTTTCCCATTGTCTATGTCGGACAGCGACGCAGCCGCAGCGTAGGGGTCCTGTTTGGACCATTGCTGGTAGGCGGCCGACACGGCCTTTGCGCGAGATTGTGTGTCTGGAAATTTATGGGCCCAATCCGCAGCGGCGATGGGATCGTTCTCAGCGAGTGTGCCGACAATTGACATCATCGCTTTGTCGCGGAAACGGATGTCGGAAAATTTCGATGCCCATTCGAATGCCGCACCCGGGTCCACTTCCGCCCATAGTTTGCCGATCGTTTCGTTCAGCGACAGGTTGCGAATATTCTTTGCCGCCATTTTTGCCGCCCACGCCCCGGCCAGTTCGGGATCGGCCTTTTTCCACTCGTTTGCAATCGACTTCGACGCGCTGGCAATGAGCCGTTGATCTTTCATCTGCGTGACCCAGTCTGCCGCTGCCTGTATGTCCGACGACGACCATTCCTTCAGAATTCGGGGAATAAGATCCCGCTGAATGCGAAATGGTGTGTCCTGCGACCACTGGGCCGCGCTATAGGGATCGACCACTGCAAGCGAGCGCGTGTACATCAAGGCGAAGGTTTTCTGGTCGTCAAACTCCTCTATGGACGCGAAAATCTCTTTTGCTACACTACTGTCTTCGTTAGTCAGATACTGCGCAATCTGCCTCAGCGCGCGTCGGCGGTCATTCTTGTCTGTAAGTGTCAGGGTCTCCTGCAGGAAGTCACGAAGTTCATCGAGGTTGTAGATTTCCAACGGCGGGAGTGCGGTCGGATCATCATCGTCCTCGTAATGTGTCGTCGCATCGGTTGCAACGTCGCTGCGCACGCCGGCTGTACTGGCGGCGCGTTCGTGCGCGACGGCTTTGGGGAGCGCGTCGGATGAATCCGGCGCGGCACGTTCGGCGGCCTGCCTGGACTTTCGCACAGAAATGGAAAAGGGTTTGTCTGAATCCGTACCCTTCTGCGTCTCCGCGGCTTTGTGTTCGGCTGTCCCGGTTTCCGTCTCTGTTTCCGGTCCATCCTTTTTCGTGATCTTACCCAGAAGTCCACCGAATAAGATAATCGCAAGGATCCCTGCTATATAAGGTAGGTGCTTATTCATCGTATTCTCCGTTACCGTGGTGTGGCCACATGACGTTCTGTAGGTTCGTTCCTGCTTGTATCGAAATCCGCCCCGCCTACATTACCACCAGACTGAATGGCCTTGACGCAGGTTAAACCTGATCGTCATACGCCGTTACCGTACACTGCATCGATTGGGGATGCAATGACAACGCGACTACTGTCAACTTCCCCTTAGACCGCCTCAGGCCGCGCAGGTTCGACCGTATCCTCAACAAATTACTCCCGATACTCATGGCGAAGAAAAAGCGTCCGCAAAAAGGTCGTCGCACGGACAGCGAAGCTGTTGCGTCCTCAGCTCCGCCGGAGGCAACGGTCGACGATCCGGTTGAGGCCGGCGCAGGAGATGGAGAGGCGCTGGTGCTGCGCTCAGATCTTTTGTCCGGCGTCAACGGTAAATGGTTGATCATTATCGTATTCGCCGCCGCCGTGCTGTCGTACTGCAATACATTCAATGCCGGTTTCACGCTCGACGACCTGCCGATTGTCGCCGAGAATCCGCTTATTCGCAGTCTTGCGAATATTCCGGAAATATTCCGGTCCAACTATTGGGGGTACAGCGAAAAATTCAGTGACAAGAGTCTGTATCGTCCACTAACGATTACGTCGTATGCGATCAACCACGCGATCCATGGATTGACGCCCGGCGGGTATCACGTTGTCAATGTGCTGCTGCATGCGGCCGTGTCGGTTCTGATGTTTGTTCTGCTGGTGTCGATGTTTGGGAATCGATGCCTTGCCTTTGTCAGCGCCGTCATTTTTGCCGTGCATCCGATACACACCGAAGCGGTGTCCGGGGTCGTGGGTCGGGCGGAGATCATGGCATTGCTGGGCACGGTGTTGTGCTGCGTGACCTATGAAAAAGTCCGTTGGGCTTCCTCCGCGTCTACGGGCCGAACGACATTTATGTGGGGTAGTTTTTCCGTATTGGCGTATTTCTCCGGCATGTGTTCGAAGGAGACCGGCGTGATCGCGCCCGCCGTCATTGTGTTGGCGGAGATGCTCATACCGCAAAACCGCTTCCTGTTTCGTCGCCATCGCAATGCGGTGTTGCTCTTTGCCGCGTACATAGGGATCGCGTGCATCTACTTGATGATGCGCGCCAATGCCATAGAGACCAAGAATATCAACGTTGGGTTTGTCGATGTAGAGACGCATCACCGCGTTTTTACGGCGTTGCGGGTGTGCCTGGAATACGTGGGATTGCATGTGTTTCCGATAACGTTGTCCGCGGACTACTGGATTACCGATGTCCCGATCGCCAGGTGGCCGTGGGAACCGGGTGTTGCAGCGGCGATCGTCGTTCTTGTCGGGTGCCTCGCGGTCGTGGTAGGCTGCTGGCGGCGCCTCCCGGCATTCAGCTGGGGCATCCTGATATTCATTGTGACACTGGCGCCGGTTTCCAATATCGTCTTCCCGATTGGCGTCATGAAGGCCGAGCGAATCCTGTATACACCGTCGTTCGGTCTGATCATCGCCTTTGCGTCGTTGTTTTGCATCGTGTTGCAGAAGCCGCGGTTTCGTCTGGCGATGGTGGTGTTTCTGGTGGGTACAGTGAGCGCGCTGTCGATGCGGACGTTGAAGCGAAATGTGGATTGGAACAACAACGGTAATCTGGCACGCGCAACGCTGAAGACGTCGCCAAATTCGCCCATATTCAATTCAATCATGGGCTACTGGTACCGTGAGCGCGGGCGCAACGCGGAGGCGAGAGAGCATTTTATGGTCACCATAGAATGGAACCCCAAGGATCAGATTGCGCTGTACAATCTCGGCAATATCAACCTTGACGAGAAACGCTACGAAGAAGCGATATCGTATTATAACAAAGCTCTTGAACTAAAGCCAAACTATATCGCCGCGTTGAACAATCTCGGGCGCACGCTGCTCTCCCTGCAACGGTACACGGAAGGTCGGGATGTATTTCGGCGCATTGTCGAACTACAGCCGAACCAGCCGGAGGCCTACGTGAATTTATTTTCGGTGCATTATGTGCTGAAGGATCCGGAACCGGTGCTCGAACTGGCCGAGACTGCGGTGAGCCGCTTTCCCAACTTTGCGCCGTTGCAATTGAACGCGGCAGCGATTCTCAAGATGGGCGGTCTCATAGCGGAGGCCGAAGCCGCCAGCGCCAGGGCGTATGCACTCGATCCGAACATCGGCAAAAGCCGTGAGATAAAGGCGGAGATAAACTACTAGGAGCCTGTCGGGCTTCGCCCGACATCCTCATGGCGACAGGCGGTCGCCTGTCACTGCGGACGTTCATTATGTTCGTTAGGTTATGCGGTTCGCATCGACGTTGACCGCCGATTTTGCGTTGTGAGGCGATTATTGTCGGTTGGAATGATCATTTTGCGTTGCGGTTACACTTGGTACGCTGCGATCCATCCTTCGACTTTGGATTCGGCCGAACGTTGGAGGCCTCGTATTAGCTATGTTGCGCCGTGCTGTTACGGCCGGAGGCGTGAAACCCACACTGAAGTGTGAACGTCCAACGCATGCGACGGCAATGCTCGTGTGCCGGAGTAGTGTGCGATCTGTGTCACACTTTGGAACGTGTGAAGAGGCGGGAAAAGGCTCAGTGCTGCCCCGTTTCTGAGAAGGAGAAGGAACTCATAGCGATGGTAGCACCGAGCCAAGATCTACGGAAAGCGTAGTATGCAAAAAAAGAGAAATCAAATAAAAAAACGAAATACTATGCGAAACCCACAATTTATCGCCGGGCGTTGATGCTATCATGTCCCATTTTCGTCGTTAGATGCGGAAAGGCACCACACACAACGCCGTCTGGTTACATGGCTGGGGCACCGGGCCGCGTGTCTGGCAGTCGCTGGTTCAGCGGGTTGGTATGGCACGAAACGCGTATCCGTCATTCCGCCCGGTCGCGCACCGGGATGACTTCAGCAGCGTAACGTCCGCCGAAATTGGTGAGCGCGACGTTGTCTTGATCGGGTGGTCCATGGGGGCTGCAATCGCCGTCGAAACCGCGTGCGCCGTGCCGGACAGGGTGAAAGCAGTGGTGATGATAAGTGCAAATTTGAGGTTCACCGATCCCCGTGCCGGCTACGGCTGGGCAGAAGAGGTCCTGAAGAAAATGAAGCGCAGACTCGTCGCCGATCCATCCGCAACGTTGGACCGGTTTGTTCGATCCATGTTTGGGAAGGGGCCCGGTGCGTCCGATGTGGCCAGGGCATTTATCAGGCACACATACGCCGAGGCACCGTTTGCGAACAGCACCGTGGCGTGCGACGACGACAGGCACGTGGATCTGTTGTCGGCAAGCGATTTTACGGTGACCGCTTTGGCGGCGGGGCTGGACTACCTGATGTATACCGATTTGTATGCGCGGTTTCAACGTCTGACTATACCGGTGCTGTGGATTCACGGCGGCGCCGATCAGGTGTGCCCGACGGTACCATTCCGGGACGTGGCCCGGGAAGCCGGTGGCGGCGCGACCCGCTGTGAGTTCAAGGAGATCGCAACGGCCGGCCATGTGCCGTTCTTTCCTGATCCGACGCTCTGCGGCGATTTAATCACGGGATTTCTCGATGCGGCAATCTGTCGATAAAGATCTGGTGCGGCAGCATTTCAGCCGACATGCTGTCACGTATGATGCGGTCACGCCGGTGCAAAACGACATGGCGCGGCAACTTCTCGACGTTGCCCGTGTCAGACTGAACTGTGATCGTGTCGCCGAAATCTTGGAGTTGGGTTGCGGCACCGGGTACGTTACAGCGCGGCTGCCGGCGCTCTTCCCCAACGCGGCCGTTACGGCCGTCGACATCTCGGCTACCATGGTGCAGCAGGCGCAGGCGCAGCTGGGCGATGCACAGCAGCGGGTTCGCTTTGTTGTCGACGATGCTGAGAAAATGGCTGTTGGGTTGTCCCGTACGGCGCCGGTATATGACGTGGTCATTTCGAATGCAACGGTACAGTGGTTTAGCAATCCCATAGAAACGTTGACGGCGTACCGCCGCTGTCTCCGTGCCGATGGATGGCTGTTGATTTCTACTTTTGGTCCCGAGACGTTTGCGGAGTTGCGCGACGCGTTTGTGCAGGCGGAGGCCGAACTCGGTTGCTGTCGGCGTGACTACGTTATGCCGATGATGTCTGTGCGTCATTGGAACGCGGCGTTCAGCGAGCCGCCGGCGGAGGCCGCGGTGGTCCGGCATGACGTCCAAAGGCAGACATACGCCGACGTTCGCCATTTTCTACGCGCTGTACAGCGTGCAGGCGCCGCGAATGCTTTGCGGGGTCACCGCCGCCGGCACATATCACGACGACTTTACAGCACGATGATACGCTGTTACCAGCGCCAGCACGGCATTCAGGGTACGTCAGCCGTGTCGGCAACCTATGAAACGCTGTACATAGCGGTTGGTCCGAATACGATCATCTCATGACGAAACGAACAATCGCCGTTGGATTAGCCGCCGTAACGCTCGGTTCGGGCATTGTCGCGGTGTTTACTATCGGTGATCGTGTATCGCGCGACGTGATCCCCGCAGCCGACCGCGGCGGCGGCGCTCAGCCGAGCCGTGAGCGATTTCGGATAAGCACACGCAACCGCAAGCAGGCGCCCGCAGCTCTGCGGCCGACGCAGACATCAGCGCCGCGGCACGTCAAGCGGCAAACGGCCGGTATACAGCGACGCGCAGACGACAAACGTAGCGAACACACGGATGTCAGCCTGCAACTGTTGGAAATCCTGGCCATAACGGACGACGCGAAGCGCCGTATTCGACTGGAGCAACTTGCTGTGCGCGTCGTCGACACGTTCCCCGACCGCATACCTGAATTGCTCGATGAGGTGCGATTTCCGGGTGACGGCGGTATTTTTCTGAATGCCCTTTGTCGCGCCCTGGCAGTCAGCGATCCGGAGGCGGCGGCCGCATTGATCAACGCTGTCGCCGTCGATCGGGAGATGAGCGATTATCGGGACCTTGTCGACGGTATTGCCGCGATTGCCGAATCATGGGTTCGTCTCGACCCCTACGCCGCGGCCGAATGGCTGTGGGATATTCCCGACGAGCGTGTTCGCGACAAGACTCTCACCGGTGTCGCCCATGTGCTGGTAAACAAGGATCCGTTGATGGCGGCCGAATGGGTCGAAACGCTGCCAGCTGGTGGATTGCGGGAAAAATCGCTGCTCAAGGTCGCCTTTCAGTGGTCGCAAAAGGACATTGTATCTGCGGCCTACTGGGTATCCAAACTTCCGGATGACACCAGTAAAATTCGCGCTGTATACGGCCTGGTCAACATATGGACCCGCGAAGATCCTCACGCGGCGGCGCATTGGGCTATCGCGCTGCCCAACCCGAGTACGCGTGACGCTGCCGTGTCGCATATCATTGATTCGTGGACCTACAGCGATCCCGGAACCGTTGCCGACTGGGTTGCGAGTTTCGAACCCGGTATGCTGCAAACGCAATCATTCCACCGTGTTTTTTCCACGTGGTTGCAATTCGATCGTCCATCGGCCGAGGCCTGGTTGATCGAGGCCGGGGCGCCGCTCCTGGAGCAGGTTGGGTTTCGCGTCATCGATGATCCGGCCAGGGAACCCCCGTCGCCCGACATGTGAATGTGTCAGTTATGCTTGCAACCGTCTGGTTTCGCCGGTATAATCGCCCCCTATCAGGTTGGCAGCAGAGCACGCATTCAACCGTCGCGGCGAAAAACGTGCGCGGCGGCAGTCGGCTGAATGGAGGGGAGCCATCAATCCAATTACGACCGGTGATCCTCATGGATTCGCAAGAGGAAAAAAAAAGTAAAATTCTCGTCGTCGACGATAACGCCACTAATATCGCCGTCCTGCAGGAAATCCTTACCGAATACGACGTGGCCTGTGCTTCGACCGGTGCCGAGGCGCTTCGTGTTGCCGAAGCGTACAAGCCCGATCTGATTCTTATGGACGTGATGATGCCCGAGCTGAACGGGTATGACGCGTGCCGCCAGATTCGTGACAACCCCGCGCTCCGTTACGTAAAGGTCATCATTACGTCGGCGAAGGCGATGGACTCCGAGCGCCTTCAGGGCTATGAAGCCGGCGCCGACGATTACATTACGAAACCCTTCAACGACGATGAACTTCTGGCCAAGGTCCGGGTTTTTCTGCGTCTGAAATCCGTCGAGCAAGTCAACCATATTCTGGCCGGGCAGGCGACTGAGCTTGCCGATCTGAATCGTGTGCTCGACCAACGTGTGGAAGAACGAACCGCCGAACTCCGCGAAAAGAACGAAGCGCTCTCCCGTGAGATCCATGAACGCAAGAGTGTCGAGGACGTCCTGCGAAAGATTCGCGACGAGCTTGAGGTTCGGGTAGAAGAGCGTACATCCGACCTGCTAAAGGCCAATGCCAGCCTGCAGAGCGAGGTGCAGGAGCGGAAACGTGTCGAGGCCGAACTTGCGGCGGAACGAAAAAACCTCAAGAAAACAGTGGCAGAGCAGACCGCGCAGCTGCGTGAGACGCTGGCCCAGGTTGAGGACGCGAACGCACAATTAACCGAGGCGAATCGCCATCGACGCCATTTTATCTCGCTCATGAGCCACGAGTTGCGCACACCGCTCAATGCCGTGATCGGCTTTGCCGACCTTCTCAAAGGCGAGTTTTACGGTTCACTCAATGACCGGCAGAAAGGCTACGTTGATCTAATCCTGAAGAGCAGCAAGCATCTGGTCTCGCTGATCAACGACCTGCTCGATATTTCGAAGATCGACGCCGGCAGCATCTCCCTCGATTTTCAGCGCATTTCCATACGTGGCTTTTTCAGCGCGATCGTCGACATGTTCAACACTCAGTTTCGCAAGAAAAATCTCACCGTGGAAACACATCTGGATCCCACATTGTCGACGTTTCTGGGCGATATCAGGCGCTATAAACAGGTCATGATCAATCTTGTATCCAACGCCGTCAAGTATAGTCCCGAGAACGGCCGAATTCACCTCGACGTCAAACGAATGGACCGTAACTACATCAAGGTCGAGGTCACCGATTCCGGCGTCGGCATCAGCCCGGAGGATCAAACCGAGATCTTCTCCGAATTTTATCAGGTCAATCGGCGGCGTGACGAGAAGCTTGGCGGCGTGGGCATCGGTCTCGCGCTTTCAAAGCGATTGGTCGAGGCGCATGGCGGCCTGATCGGCGTCCGCAGTGCGTTGGAGAAGGGCAGTACCTTCTGGTTCACGATACCGTTTAAGGAGAGCGCTGAAGACGCGTTGGACGAAACGCAGATGAACCGTCCGAAGACGACATATTCCGTAAATACCTCGACAGGGAAGAAGATTCTCGTTGTTGAGGACAACGAGACCAACCTGTCGTTGGTGCTCGATATGTTGAAGATACAGAATCATACGACTATCGTCGCCCGCAACGGAAAAGAGGCGCTTGCTGCGGCTGCCGCGGACCCGCCGGATTTAATCCTGATGGACGTTCAGATGCCGGTCATGGACGGGCTCGAGGCGACGCGTCGGTTGCGGTCCATGGAGCCATTCAGGAATACACCGATTGTGGCGCTTACCGCGAGTGCCGACAACAGTTCGATACGGCGGTGTTTGAATTCCGGCTGCACCGAGCACCTGTCCAAGCCGGTACAGTTGAAAGAGTTATTCGCGATGTTGAATCGTTACGTTCAGGGCTGACGACCTGTCTAAAATCGATACAAATGTCGATTATTTTCACACCTCGTATTTCTCGTTACGACTTCCAGGGATTATTCATATCGAATACCGAACAAAAAATGTTGAATCCTGAACCTCTTCCCTTCCGAATTCAGTGTTCGATATTCTGCGGATCTCTTGCATGATTGCTTGGCGTAGCCTCAAGGGCTATGTCATTTGCCATGGCTCATTCGGCTGCGCGGCGTCCAATTGTCTTTTTCGCGGTGACATACGCCGTCGCTTGCGGCTGGGCTGTTGGTTGATGCCCGCCGTCGCACATTCTTTCCCGATAGCACCTTTAGATCGCAATTTTTTCCCGTGAGAGCAAATCTATGCTCTGGTCAGCGTGGTCTGGCTTGGTATCTGCGATGACTGCAGGAAACACATAATCCCATCACGGACAAAGGTGCGAAAATGAACGGAAACATCGGCAATCTGATTAATGCCTGCGTTGAGATCTGGAAGGCTATCGGTATCGCGCAGAAGATAAGTATTCTCTTGATCCTGCTATTTGGCGTGTCCGCCGGCATCACCGTGATTTACCTGGGGTCACGGCCGGACTGGCAAATCCTTTACTCTGGTCTCGACGAAGGTACGGCGAGTGAGGTCTACGAGTTGGTGCGTGACGAGAACGTTCCGTATCGTCTCAAGAATTCCGGCCGCACCATACTCGTTCCGTCGAGCGAGGTATACAGTCTGCGGCTCAAGGCGACAAACCAGGGTATCTCTGTCGGTGCGCCGGATGTCGGCTGGGAATTGTTTGATAATGTCAAATTCGGGCTTACCGAGAAACAACAGGAGGTAGAGTTCCAGCGCGCTGTCCAGGGCGAATTGCAGCGGATGATCGTGGAAATGCCGGGCGTCAAGAATGCCCGGGTGATGATCGCGCAGCCGAAGCGCCAGGTTTTCCGCGGCGCCGATAAAGATAAGTCGACGGCTTCGGTGATGGTCGTGATGGCGCCCGGGCATGTCATGTCCGCCTCGCAGATCAACAGCATTCGTTATCTGGTTTCCAGTGCCGTAGACGATCTCATGCCGACCGACGTTACCGTGACCGATAATTACGGAAAACTCCTTGCCAAAGTCGACTCCGGTAACGACGACGGCGAAGCGGATACGGACAAGCTGATGTCCCTGAAACGCACGGTCGAGATGGACCTGAAGGAGAAAGCGGAGGCGATTCTACGGCCGATACTCGGCGAAGGCAACGTGATGGCTATGGTTACGTGTGAGCTTGATTTTAACGAAATCGATCGCGTGTCGGAGAGCTATGACGACAAGAGTAAGGTCGTTGTGAATGAAAAGAGTATACAGGAGGAAAGCTCGAAGAGCAGAGCTCCGACGGGCGGCAAGCCTGGCGCCAGTTCCAATCTCGTGGCCGTAAGTGATCCCGAAGGCGAGGAAGAGAAGGACAACAACCAGGCATCCGAAGCGCGGCGGACGATCGAGAATAAGTACCTTGTCCCGAAGACGACGGAACGGTTTGTCAAACGCGGCCCGTTAATCAAGGGGCTGAGTGTCGCGGTGACGGTTGCGAAGACCGGTGAGGAGGCACGCTCGAAAGTGCAGCTCGAAGAACTCAAGGCTCTGGTCATCTCCGCCGTCGGCGCGGTAATCGATATCGAGGGCGGGCGCGTCGACAATGTCGAGATCATCGAAGCCGACTTTCAGGTTGCCGATGCGACCGCGAATAAGCCGGTCGTGCCGACGATGGACAACCTGGTATATAATCTCGAGCGCTTGACGCATTCGCCCATCATCCGTCCACTACTCGGATTGGCGATGCTGTTGTTCCTGTACCGTGTGTTCCGGGCGAATTTCGCCCGTGACCATGTCGAGCACAAAGATATTGTAAGTGAACCGTTTTCACAGGGAGAGATGTTTGATATGCGCACAGCAGAGGAAGATCAAGTCGCCGCCACGCCGTTATCGGATGATGCGGCAATCGCCGCCGAGATTAATACCACGTCGCCGCTGGAGCTGGTACGTGCCAAGAGCGAATCGGATCCGCTACTGATCGCCGGCGCCGTGGAATCCTGGTTGAAACAGGAAAGCGAATAATCAGCAGCTTTCCTGATGAGACCGGGCGCCGACGTTGCACAAGGACCGCCCTGTAGTAACTGGAGGAAAAATGGCAACAACAAGTCCAACACTCACTTTGACCCCGACAAAGAAGGCAGCAGTCGTTATTGCGAGCCTGGATCGCGATCATGCCGTACGCATCATGCGGGGATTGAGCTCCAAGAGTGTGCAGTCGATAACCGCCGAGATTCGCAGTATGGGCGAGATCACACCCGAGATGCAGGAGGCGGCATTCGGCGACCTTGCGCAGCGCATCGGACTCGGCATCAACCCGCAGGGTGGCGAAGATCTTGCCCGGGCGTTGCTGCAGGACGTGGTCGGCGATGTTGAAATCGCCAATGAAATGCTGGAAAGTACGGCGGTGGCAAAAACCCAGGCGTTTTCATCGATTGCCAAGGTCAATGGTGAGGACCTCGCCAATATTCTGGGCAAGGAGCAGCCGTCCACCGTGGCGATAATTCTCGCCTTCATGCCGGCACGGAAGTCCGCTGAGGTGCTCACGCAATTTGGTGAGGATTTCCGCGAAGAGGTCATCACCAGACTGGCCCAGAAGCGCAATGCCGACCCCCATATCGTCGATAGAATCGAAAAAATATTTGTCGATAAGGTCGTATCGCTTATACACACCACGCAGGACAACGACGACAAAAAACTTGGTGGCCCGGCGTTTATTGCCGAGATTTTTCAGAACGTCGACCGCGCCATCGAAGAAGAGATGATGGCGTCGATTCAAAGCATATCCAATACCCTCGCTGATGAGATACGGGACCTGATGTTCACCTTTGACGACGTCGCTGCGCTGTCAGATCCCGATATCCAGAAGATCCTGCGCGAGCTGCCGATGGAGAAGCTCGTCATTGCTCTGCGTGGCGTCTCTGATTCGATTGGCGACAAGTTTCTGGGCAACCTGTCGAAGCGCGCACGGGAGAATCTACAGGAAGAAATGGAGCTTCTCGGTAAAGTGAAGCTCAGCGATATTGAGGCGGAACAGCGTAACATCATCGCGATTATCCGGTCCTTGGAGGCTGCAGGCGAGATCGCGCTCGGGAAGGGCGGCAGCGACGACGTTTATGTCTGATTCCACGGTTAAGCATGGTCGTTTCCGAGTGACAGCCACGGACGCCAACTGCGCCGTGACGGTGAGCGACGCGGCTGCAACGAACGCTGCCGACGGCGACGGCGACGATGCGTTCGACCGCGATACAGTCTTTCAGGAGGGGTGGGATGCCTGCCGCGCTGAATGCGATCCCAAGATCGCTGCGTTGGAGTCGCAGGTCGCGGCGTTGCAGAACGAACTCGACACGCTCACGGTGGCGCACACCGAACTGACGCAGTCGGCGTCGCGGACGACCTGCGACCTCGCCGACTCGGTCACCGCCTACATGAAGGTGCTGGAGGACGAGCTTATCGATGTCATCTGTGATCTCAGCTTTGCGGTCGCAGACGGCATTATTCGCCGCGAGGCCGAGCGCAGCACAATTATCACCGACGTGGTTCGTGAAGCAATCGCGATGACGGTTCATCTCACCGATATCAAGGTATACCTCAATCCCGAGGATCTCGAGAAAATAGAATCCGATTGCGGCGTACAGATCCCGCCGTCGCTGGACATGATCGCGGATCCGACGCTTGATCCCGGCGAGCTGCGTATGGACACGAGCCAGGGCGGGATCGACGCTACCATTGCGGGGCGAATGGATGCCTTGCGGAGTCACGTTGTTACCCGAATAAAGGCTGCAAATCATGATTGCGATTCCCCCACCGGCGGTTAAATCCCGGTTTTCCGGCGTTCGAAATCTCGGCGACGTCCGCACCGTCCGATCCGTCGGACAGATCACCAAGCTGGTCGGACTTACTTTGGAGTCTGTCGGGCCCATGGTGTCTGTTGGCGATCAGGTTGAAATCGTTACCGATGACCACGACCGCGAGAATACCACGGCTGAGATTGTCGGTTTTCGCGACGATCGCGCCCTGCTGATGCCCTTGCGCGGTGTTCATCGCGTGCGCAACGGCGACCGCGTGCTCCGCACCGAAGACGGGCATATGATCCTGGTAGGCAGTGAATTGATCGGGCGTGTGGTCAATGCCTTTGGCGCACCTATTGACGGCGGCGGGCGCATTCACGCGCGGGTTCCGTGGCCGCTGCGCCAGCCCGCGCCGGAATCGATGTCGCGCAGGCGTGTGCGCGACACATTCTATACCGGAGTTCGCGCGATAGATGCGATGCTTACCTGTGGCTGCGGGCAGCGCATCGGCATCTTTGCAGGCAGCGGCGTTGGCAAGAGTTCTCTGCTGGGGATGATATGCCGCAATGCGTCATCCGATATCAATGTCATCTCGCTTGTAGGCGAACGCGGCAAAGAGGTTCTTGACTTTATTGAAGACTCGCTGGGCGAGGGATTGGCCCGGTCGATTGTTGTCGTTGTGACGTCGGATGCACCGCCTCTTCAGCGACTGCGCGGCGCCGAAACCGCAATGGCGATCGCCGAATTCTTCCGGGACCAGGGAAAAAACGTCCTCTTTCTAATGGACTCCGTTACCCGGTACGCGATGGCGCAAAGAGAAATCGGCCTGGCAGTGGGCGAGCCGCCGGCAACAAAAGGATATCCGCCGTCTGTATTCAGCCTTCTTCCCAATCTGCTGGAGCGAGCCGGCACGAACAGACACGGCAGCATCACTGCCTTCTGCACGGTACTTGTCGAGGGTGACGACATGAATGATCCAATTGCCGACGCGGTACGCGGCATCCTCGACGGACACATCGTACTGTCCCGTGGGCTCGCGGCATCGGGTCACTATCCTGCGATTGACGTTCTCGGCAGCATCAGTCGGGTCATGAAGGACGTGGCGGACCCGGATCATGTAATTTTGGCACGAGAATTGCGGCGTGTTCTGGCTGTATACGATAAGGCGGAGGACATGATAAACATCGGCGCTTACAAACCCGGTTCGAATGCCGCTATCGATGAAGCCATCCAAAAAAAGGATAGCATTGATACGTTTCTCTCTCAGGACATGCATGAGACGGAAGAATGGGATGCAATGTTTAACCATATGAAAGGGATATTTACGCCATGAAATCATTTCGCTTTTCAATGCAGGGCATGCTTGATGTCAAGGAAACACTCAAGACGGTCAGTGAGATCAATCTGGCCCAGGCGCAAAAGCTGGTGCGCGTCGAGGAAGAGGCGCTGCTCTTGATCGATCGCAAGGTTGAGAGGCTGCTGCAGGAGGACGATCTGGACGGCGGTGTTCGTGAGCCGGCGTACTTCGTTCAGCGTACCAAGCATCTCGAAGAACTGCGGTTAAGACGCGCCGAACAGGAAGCAAACGTCGAGGAGGCCAGGGAGAAAGAGACCGAGTTTCGTCAGGATCTTATCGATGCGGAAACGGAGCTGAAGAAGATGGAGCGCGTGTGCGACCAGGAAGAACGACACTGGCAACAGGTGGCGTTCAGGGAAGAGCAGCGCTTTAACGATGAGGTTGCATCGGCCATGCGGCTCTGTAGCTGACCACTGCTCTGGTCCAGTTCTGCCTCTTGAAGCAAGGTACTCATGAAAGATCAAACCTCAAAGAAGCTGCTGGCGTTCCTTACATTTGCGAGCAGCTCTGTCTCTGCGTTTTGCCTGGGGATTATGGCGTTCACCCTGACAACCGGGGAGCTGCCCTTCGGCATCGCGCCGTTGATGGTATTCGACGAAGCACCTGTCGAGGTGCCTGAGGTCAAGCCCGCGCCGCCCGACCACCAGCCACCCGTCGACGCCGAAAAACACGCGGTGCACCTGTTCAATCAACTGCAATCCGCGCGGAATGACCTGGCATCGGAGGAGAGGCGGATCGAGGATCGGCGGCGTTATATCGAGACCATGTCCGATAACGTCGGCAACATGCAGGCGAAGCTGGACGAGTCTGAAGCTCGTATCCGTACGTTGCTCGATATCATCGAGCAGAAAGAGGTGGAGAATGTCCGACAGCTCACCAAGGTTGTTTCCGGTATGGAGGTGACTGCGGGCGCTGAGATGCTGATGGCATTCGAAGATCCGTTGCCGTCGCGCGTGCTGTACTATATGAAACCCGAAAAGAAAACGGCGATGTTGACCACCATGATGCGTACTGACGATGTCGATATGAAAAAGCGCGCCGTGCGAATAGCGGAAGGCATGCAGCGCATCAGTGAGGAACTCAACCTTTGACCTCTGTTTCCACCAGACCTGAAGACCGCGGCGGTATCGATCAGCTCAACATCGGCCTTGGTGCGACGCCGGAGACTCGGAACCAGCCTGGTGCAGAGGGTACATTTGCCTCCGTGTTAGAGCAGACCGCTGTTGTGGTGAAGGATCGCCCCGAATCAAATACGGATGCCGACGGCGAGGCGGAATCGACGGACGAAAGAACGGGCATGCGGCGCGATGGTCGTTCCAATGTCCGACCCGATCGGCGCGGCATCCATGTGCCGGCTGCGGATGGCGTAACGCAGCGTGTAACGGCGGAAGCTACAGAACGGCAGATCGTCGCTGCCGGTAGTCACTCCGAAGACGATCATGACGCAACGGGAAAGCCGACGGCGAAGCGCGCAGCAGGTTCACAGAGCCCGGAGCACCGCTCACTGCCGTTATCGGCGTCCCAATCGGGGCGTCCCGCCGCCACGCCTGGGCCAAATGGGAAGGCGATCGCTCGCGCGTTATCTATGGTAAGCGTGCCTGACGGTTCGGCCGCTGCAAAATCGGCCGCTGCAAAATCGGCCGCTGTGCACGGTGCGTCGGAAGAACGGGCTGGCAGCGGGACCGAAGGTGCCAAGGCCGACGCCGGTGGTGAGCCGGGAGTTGTATTGCGCCGAATTTCCTCCGGAAAGACGCCCCACGCACATCACGACGTTCCGTTGGCGCAGCGAATCAGACTATCCGAAAGAAAGCTCGCGCCGCAGTCGACACGGCCGGTGGAGACGCGCGAGCGAACGCTGTACACGCAGCGACTCGGCGACATTGTCCAGTCACACGCACGGTCGCCGGAAGCGCGTCAGGTTGTTAAGGCCGGGTTGTTTTTCCAGACGTCCGACGGTGATCGCGGCAATGATCAATTCGACTTCAAGGATTCCAGATTTCACGGTGCGCCGGTGCTCCCGACCAATCTGACCAGTCTGTCCGCGGCCGGCGCCGATAAGGCTGGATTCGAATCCAGGTTTTTTCAGTCGCTGCCGACGATACAGCATTATATGGACTTCGTAAAAAATGGCGTCAAATCCGCAGTCGAAGGCGGATCCCATGTGCACCTCGACTTCGAAAGCAAGGCGCTGGGCAACGTCGAGCTGTTTGTTCAGGAGAAGGCCGGCGGGCTGCAGATCATGGTTCAGGTTGGCAACGAAGCCGTGCGGGATCGATTGCTTCTGCACCGCCAGGAAATGTTGTCGCAGCTTCGCGACTTCGGTTATGAGGACGTGACCTACGATGTCAGCTCCGACGGGAAGCAGCACCATGACCACCAGCGGTCGGACGCGCGGTCGACCGCCGAGAATGAATCCGACCTGGCTGACGAACCCGAGACAGCCGACATGTTTCTCTCCGCCCTTCACGACGCGCGCAACTCGGTGTTTCGCCGTCACGCGCTCACCGGCGCTATTCTCACATAGACGGTTCGGCAGTGCGTGAAACCCACACTGAAGTGTGAACGCCAACCCATCTCCCGCCGGATCGGCAACGCCGAACACCCGAGTCTTACGCCGTTCGTCGGAACTGTCACAGTCACCCAGACCTCACCGGCGCAGACTACTTACTCCGTTACTGGGTATTTCTCCGCGCCTCCGCGTCTCTGCGCGAGAACCCTTTCGACCGTGTAGAAATAGAGTTCTTGCCGGCAAACGTAACATGGCCATCCTGGCTGCGTCCTCATCGGCTGTGTAGAAGAGCTAAAGCGTGGCGTATTTAATCTCGCGGAGAGACGGAGAGAAAAGGAAAACGGACACAGCGGAAGCGGTGAACAACGAAAAGCGCAAGGATTCAAAGATACGGAGAACATCAAGAATTACTGCGGGCATTGTCGTTCTTTGTGCCGGGGCCTGTCGCGAATATCGCTGTGCCACAAGTGTGCTGGAGGGACGCAGTCCTCTGCGTCCGAAACTAGCCGCAACGGCAAGCAGTAAGTTGGCCGACCATCCTGGCTGTGTAGAGATAAGCTCATGCCGCAGCGTATTTAATCTCGCGCAGAGCCGCGGAGCCGCAAAGAAAAGATAAGTAAAGCAGATTAGCCTGATTCATTCACGTTCAGCATTCGGGCCGAACTTCGTTGCCCGCATTAAACTTGTCATCGGTTTGAGTGTAGAACGGTGAGTAATGGTCACCGCATGCGGGAATGTGGCTTTTCCAGCGTCTCGCTTCGACGAAATCAGCGCATTGCCTCCCGAGTTTTCGTTGCGTATGCCCCATCGTGCATATCCGCCCATCAGATGTTTCAAAAAAGAGTATCGAATCGCGCGGATGACGTCAAATCAGGACGCTATTGCAGGATATGACTATCATGAAAATGAGTTACATTGTCTCGTAAAGCCTTGTTGTGGATTTTGTTGCATGATGATGGAAATAGTTGGACGGTGCATTGCTACTCCACTGTGATTGCTTAAATCATAAAGACCACCAACCACCACAAAGGAAACACCATCATGAAAACCGCCACTCGCTCCAGATCCATCAAACGCTCGTTCAACTTTAACATGCTCGAGGTTACCGTGACGATGGTCATCGCCGTGGTCGGCGTGGTCGGACTCGTCGGTCTCTTTCCGGTAGGCCTCGAGCAAAACCGTCAGGCGATCGGACAGAGCTATGCGTCCGACGCGGCTGAGCAGTTCCTCCACTTCACTGCCAGCAAGGTGCGGGAGGACTGGGACTGGGTGAATGTCTTTCCGGACGAAAAGCCTGCAAATGAGGCCGCTGAACTCGGGAAGACCTGGAGCAACGACTCGCTGCTTGAGAATACTAATGTGCAGATCGCGTTTTCTACATATACCAGCGCAAGCTCCGGTGACAACAGCCAATCCGTTTGCGGCGCAACGGAGGTGTGGATCCATCTCGGTCTTGGCGCGGTGGGTGGCGGCGATGACTTCTGCCTGACGACACCGGACGGTGTGATTACAAGAGATCAGCTGGCCGATGGGACAGTAGTGGAATACAACGGTTCCGTTTCAGAGTGCTCCCTCATGCCGAAAGGCAATAGCGGGCAGAACTACGTGACCATTGACGGCGTGGGCTTCTACCTTGCCAACCTATTGGCGGTGACCTTGTCCGGCGACATGTACGTGAATCTTTATAATACTTCCGAGCCTGATGCAGCTGGAATGCTGCCGATGAGCGACTGGCGGATCTGTATCAACGGTACCGATGTGAGTATCAGCGAGCTCGTTTCATCGTGCGACAACGGAACCTTTGCTGGTATTGAAGAGGATATCTTCGGAGACTTCGATCCGGCCGTACACCAGGACGGGTTGTTTCTGATGACACACCAGTCTGAAGCCATCACCGAGTTCAAGGCGGTCATCCGTGGTTGGAAGGAGATCACTGAGTTTGAAGACGGTTCAAAGAAGGTCCGGCTCAACGCCGAAATCAGCTGGCCTGCGGATCTACCTTATGGCCTGCGTTCGGTCGATACCTATGACCTGACCTTGTTCAAGAAAGCCGATATGACGATTGATATGGAAAGCGTGCTGCCCAGTGCGAATCCCGACAGCTACACCGTGAGCGAGGGCTTCCTCCTGAACATTGCCGCTGCGAACGGCGTGCTGAACAACGACACTGACGTACTTGATCGCCCGTTGACGGCGGCGTTGGTCGATGATGCGCAGAACGGTACGCTGGTTTTGTCCAACGACGGTTCGTTCGTTTACACCCCGGATGCCAATTACAACGGTGCAGACACCTTCACTTATGTTGCGAGCAACGGCATGAACAACAGCGAGGCTGTTACGGTCACGGTGGCGGTTACACCGGTGAATGTAGCGCCGTTTGCCGTCGCCGACAGCTACAGCGTCGACGAAGACAATACGCTGGTCGTGAGTGCGTCCGGCGTACTCGGCAACGATACGGACGCAGACGGCAACGCGCTCTTCGTGGTGATGCCGGTCGTGAGCGATGTGAGCAACGGCACGCTGGTACCGTTCGAAAACGGCGCGTTTACCTATATCCCGAACGCCGATTTCAACGGCAGCGACAGTTTTGAATACAAAGTCTTCGACGGCGAATTCGACAGCAACAGCGTCACCGTTTCCATTACGGTCAATCCCGGCAATGACTGCCCGACCTGGCCGCAGACCACGCAGGTCATTAACAACCGTACCGCCGGCACATACTTCTGCGTGAACCCTCCCGGCGGTAAAGCCACAGACGACGAGCTTGGGCAAAACCTCGCGTACACGATCACCAGCACCAGCCCGGGCGGAGATTTTGTCTATGTAACCAACAACCGCCAGATCGCCGGCACACCGCTCTCCCAGGGTGTTTACACGTACATTCTCACCGCGAGCGACGGACAGTGCGAAGTCGACGCAACACTCACGATCATTGT
>JAJFLQ010000099.1 GCA_021772615.1 Verrucomicrobiota bacterium
GGACTCCGGGTATAGGAGTAGCCCTAAGGACATACGGAGAACCATGGTAGAAAAGTAAACGGCCCCCGTAATTAAGGCAATATTGCCGATCACTCTCGCAGGAGTTACCTGTCCCCGAAGAAATCTCCGGGCTGTTATTCCCATAAAAAAAAGGATCACTACCTGAATACAGAGCAGTAACCCGTAGGTCATGGTGCCGCTGTGCCAGGCATCGAAAGTCGGGAGAAAACTGATATCAATGGCATACACCGCCAGTTGCGCCATCACCCGAAAGCAGAAGACCGCCGTCAGAATCGATAGAATGACACCCACTTTTTGCGAATTCAACATTAAATATCTGTTGACGCTTGCCAAAGTCCTGTTGATGACTTCCGGAATCTTGATAAGGAATTTTGTCATGTATCCTTTTGCCTCAAAAAGCAGGCATTGTAAAATCGCGGCTCGGTGAATCGCGGCTTTCTCAGAGCTTTTCCCGAATTCGTTGCGCCCGTTCCAGTGGATCCGGATGGCTGGAAAATGCCGCGATGCGAGACTTGCCCAGTCGCGCAAGCTTCTGAAAGGCGGTTGACAATGCTCTTGCTTCGTACCCGTAGCGCTGCATAAAATCAAGTGCATAGTCATCCGCCTCAAGCTCCTCGTGCTGAGAATACTGTGCGTTCAGATAACGCTCCGTTAATTCCGTAATGACGAAAGCAGACAGGATGACGGGCGTGCTATCGCCCAGCGTCTTGACGAGGGATCGGCCGGCCACTTTTTTACCTGCTCTGGCCAGGTATGCCATGCGCAATTTTTCCATGCTGTGATTTCCTTTCAAATGCCCGATTTCATGCCCCAGAACGCCCCGGAGTTCGTCATCGTCCAGGAGGTCCATCAAACCCGAATAAACGCGAATACTTCCATCCGGACAGGCAAAGGCATTGACGGTATCGGACAGATATACCTTGAAATTCAGTATTTCCCCGTTTTCCTCCGTATGATTCGCGATTAATCGTTGTAATCGTATCGCGTAGGGACTGGCTTCCGGCGCCGGGGAATTTTTGGAATCGAGATGGGTGATGAGTTGCCGTCCCATGGCCACTACATCGTCTTTTTCAAGTGTCACCGCTTTTCGAAGTTCCTCTCCCACTCCGGCACGGTCGCCGACGTTGCGAGCTGCCTCTCCTGCCGCCTCGCGAGCATCGTCCTTTAACTGCTCGATCTTTTTTCGGCTCGCAGCCTTCGTTTCCTCGACTTTTTCGCGGCCCCGTTTGGTCATGCCTTGCGCTATTTCCCAGATCGAATTTGAAGGTTCTTCGACTTCCCCGGCCTTTTCGTCGATCGAGAAATTCAGTCGGCCGCCGGCTTGATCCGGATAATCCGGTAATTGGGTGCCGGCATCATGGTGATTTTTTATGAAACGATCAAGCCGAACCGGTTCACTGGCGGGGAACCGAATGTAGAATGGTTTTCGCCGGGGCGGCGCGGAGTGCGTGGCCCGGAACAGGATTTCCTGCGGGGATTTGGCGAGGGGTAAAATGATCGCGACCATCTCCTTGTTCAGGCCGACGAGGAACTCCTCGACGGTTTCCGCCTCTTTCAGATCGGAGCTCAGGATCTCTTCGACAAGAATGACGGCATTTTTTCCGGCGGCATGAACCTGGAGTACCTGCTGGATCTCATTGGCGTATGTTGCCAGGCCGCGAATCCAGCGATCCTCCTTCTGGCTCTCGATACCGGCAACACTCTTGATCAACTCGAGATCCTCAGCCAGTTCGGACAGCGTTTCGGTGCCCCGCTTTACCTCCGAAATGATCTCGGGCAGCCGGGCGTTAACAGTGGTGACAGCTTGATTTGCCTGCTCCATCGCTGTCTGCGCCGATCTCAGCGCCGTGGTCACCTCCGTCTTGAGGTCATGGAGGAGGATAAGCGCCACAGTGGCAACGAGCAGGGTTGTCGCAAAACAGGTCCACTTGTACACGTTTCCTCCCTTCTGAGAATTTGTCATAGTATGCTGATCGTTATCTGGTTTTCGAAAAATCCGAGCATTGCCAATGAACGGCAACATCTTAAGCTCGGCTTACTGATGCATCGGCCATTGTCGCCGACCGAACAAGGTATAGAATCCGATATACGGTTGTATCGTCGAATCCGCCTCCGAGTTCAGCGGGAAACTCACCGCAACACACACTGATCCCGATTTTTTGGGGTCACACCCAGTAGTGTTCGGCACGTTATTTGCTTTGCGCGATTTTTGGGGCGATTTTTGGGGGTCACACCTTTAATTTGAAGTTTGGGTTGAATCGCGTCGTTGATCCTGTCAATTCTTGATCTGGTTCACTCTTCGCGAATTGAATATACCGGCGCCGCGTACCATCGCCTTCACCGCTGACTACGGCGCGACGGGTATCGTCAATCGTGGCAATCAACGTTCGACCGTGTTTCATGACGATTTATGGATTCTGGTGCGCTACCCAAACGTCGCGCAAAGCTCTTGGAACCACGTCGTGTGGCAATGTTTCTCGCCCATCGATATTGCCGCGGCAGTTACAGCCCGAAAGCGTTGGCCGCAAGATTCTCGTCGTGTGGCGGTGCGTTGTCGCAATCGCCAGAGGAGGTGACACCGGACAAATTCCTAGCCAATAGCTGTCGCATCGAACAATTTGCGAGCAAGAATGCCGGGAACTTTAGATTAAAGGTGACCCTGTTCGTCAACCTGCGCCGCAATACGTCGCGGAATCGGGGTTACTCCAAAAGCTGGCGGAGTCTTTCTGCATCTCCCGTTTTTTTCTCTTTCGGCGTGGTTTTGTCCGCAACCACTTCGACTCTGAGTTTTTCCATTTTTCCCGATATTTGAAACCCGGATCTGTCGTGCTCTATCTGTATGCTTTCAAGCGGCACGTTCTCGCCATCCTTCCTGAAGTAACCTCTCAGCCTATTCCGCCGTGGCACGCGCAATGTAAGCGTTCCGTCCTTCGCTGTTTCGGCTTTCCTTTTGATCTCATTGGTGCCCAGTAAGAATCCGCTCAGGAGGGTATACTCGTAGCGGAAGTTTGTCTCGCTTAAAGGACGATCCGTCGCGTTTTCGTGTATCACGATCTTGATGGTCTTACCTGTAAACGTTAAATGACGGTATTCATTCTGGATTGCAAAAACGAGGGTGCAAACCAACATCGTCGACCAAAATATGTTGTCGCGATTCAACGTCTTGCGGGCCGGCACGAGAATTGCCGGAATGATAAACAAAGGTGAAGGGAGGAGCAGGAAGAAAAAGAGAAGCAGGCCGTCGCCGCCACTGCCTCTTGGCATATCCAACTCCCGATACAACACCGTTAGGCTCCAATACGCAATGGCGGCCATCATCACGAACCACGCGGGACAGTACCAGCGCGTTTTCCTGAGCGCGATGAGCGCAAATGCGTACAGGCCCAAAACAAATCCCACGATAGTGAATAGAGAAATCAAGGTGTCTCCCGGATAATGAGATTAGAATCTGGCGCCGTATGTTGAAGAATTGCCGCGCCTCTTGGATTTCTGAAAACGCCGCAACATGTTGACCAGACGTCCCGCCTCCGGCGAGTTCCAAAGCGGCGTCAAGCCGCCGCACTCCGAAAGCGCTGCGCGCAAACATCAACCGCAATTCGCATCCTGCAATACGACAGATGGGATAAATTGTGATAGAATCGAGTACCCCTATTGTAGCGTGACAAAAGACATGCGGCATATGATGTTGACAGAAATTAAGACAATACGTCGTATTGTATACCGTACCGAACATTCCTGCACCAATCATCGCTTGCGTGGCGCCATGCTCGATCCTCGAATGAAAATCTGTTCCCCTGTCAACCGCAGCCAAATGCGACGAGCCGGCTTCACACTCGTCGAATTGGTTGTCGTGATTGCGATCATCGCCGTACTTGCGGCACTCCTCCTGCCGGCATTGTCCAAGGCGAAAAGCAAGGCCAGGAGCATGACCTGCAAGAATAATCTCAAGCAGCAATTGGCCGGTTTGATCATGTACAGTGACGATTATGACGGCAGCATGGTCAGCCCAATGACGGATCCGGGCCTGCAACGCACGTGGAATCTGATTCTGATCGACAGTGGCTACGTGTCCAGCGGCGACGGCCTCAGCACGTTCGTCTGCCCGGTATATGAGCCATTCGAATATTCCGACATCAACTCGAGCAAAGTGTATGGTCTACGATTCGCCGAAGACGTCAACAATACCACGGACCCGGCGTCGGACTGGAATTTCAGACATACGGCATTGGCAAGGATAATCGCACCGTCCGACTATCTCTTTATCGCAGACAGCATCAATACCGTGGACGATAACCAATGGTACGTCCTTGCGCTTCTGGATCCCTTCAGCGACCTGAGAGTCCATGCCCGCCATGGTGTTTCCGCCAACTGTGGCTACATCGACGGCAGTGTGCGCAGTGTGACATATACCGAGCTTTTCTCATCCGGGAACAATGTCCACCTCTCAGACTGAAGGATACAGGGCGCGCTGGGATTTGGAGAAATGACGTGCGCTAATAATAATCTCATGACACGCTATCTTGGGCCTAAGAAGTTCAACATTCTTGTGGTATTGTATGTGGAAACGCGGATCAGCACGTCTGTCACGTTGATGTTGATCTGCGTATTCCGGTTCTGGATGGCAATGCGAGGGGCATAGCTGTCGACCTTCGCCATGTTTGGCGAGCGTGATCACTGGGAGTAAGGATCCTCAGTATGTTGACGCTCTTTGGTGCGAGGCAGAAGTCCCGAGCCTGGGGTCAGGTTTCCATGTACACTATCATCTGCCACCTGCACGTTGAGGCTGAATGCCACGGTATCCCGGGGATAGACCCCTGTGACCAACCAGCAGAATGTGCCGCAGAATTTCAGAATACGAAACACGTTGGAGTTCATCCCGCTGAGCGGGATGGCTTTTCCCGCGGTGCGTGAAGCGTGACGCCCCGCACATACCAGGTAGCGGTGAACTCCAACGAAGAGCGACAGCCAGACGAAGCAAAGCAGAGCACGAAACACGTTGGAGTTCATAGCTTTAGATGTTTTTTTTCGGGCTGTGTGAAGCGTACGCCGGCGCACAACCCCGCCGTGGGAGTGTGTTCAGTGGCAGAAGTCCGTACTGGAACGAGGGTGCATGTCCGAATTGTGACCGCAGTCGAGGTGGCACAGCCATCCTGGCTGTAGCTGGCGTGCTTTACACAGGCAGGATGCCTATGCTACTTGCCATTCGCGCGCCTATGGCACAGCGCTTACATTTTGAACACGCGCTCCTGCAACGGTGTTGATATGGCATTGAGCCGGCACGAGTATTCCGAAAGCGAACGGTATCCGAATTGGGGCAGTTCTAAATGACATTATACCGACTCATTACGATTGCTGCGATATGCTATTGCCTCGGTTATGCGTCGAGAGCGCAGATCGCGACCGATGGCACGGTCGGGTTGCCGGCGCAGAACCTGGCGGGTCCGGACTTCCAGCTCGGAGAAGAATTGGGCCTGCGGTCAGGTTCGAATCTGTTTCACAGTTTCAGTCAGTTTAATATTCAATCCGGAGAGAGCGCTACATTCACGGGTGCGCCGGAGATTCAAAATATTCTCAGCCGCGTGACCGGTGGTCTGCCATCGTCGATTGACGGAGCGTTGCGCTCATCGATTGAGGGCGCCGACTTCTACTTTGTAAATCCTGCCGGGGTCATGTTTGGCCCCAACGCCACGGTTGATGTGTCCGGAAGCTTTAACGTGTCGACCGCGGACTATATCAGGTTCGGCGGCAACGACCGTTTTTACTCCCTGCCAATGGCGAATGAGACGTTCAGCGTCGAACCGCCGGTTGCATTCGGATTCCTTAACGGTGGAGCGACAGCGTCGGTCGCATTGACAGGCGTGTCGACCGACGGACCTGCTACATCCAATTTTAATATTGTCAGCAGATCCGTCGCGATCGATGCCTCGACCATCACGGTTCCTGAAGGAAACGTAAATGTGATCGCCGTCGATTCGGAAGGAGAGGTCATCCTCGGGCCCCGGAATTCCGAAGCAGGCGCCGACCTTAGCGCGTTCACCGACCTCGGCGATATAGACATTCGCAATACGTCCGAAATTAATGTCAATGGGAACACTGGAGGGGGTGTTGCGGTTCAGGGTAACACTGTGGTCATTGAGGATGCGACGATATCCGCGCGAACCGACGGCGACGGCGACGGCAGAGGCGTTGTGATCGAAGCGACGGATCAAGTCGATTTTGTCCGCAGCCGGATCGACACACAAACTGAGGGGGCCGGCGACGCAGGGGCGGTTGCAATCACTGCCAATCGGATCGTATTCGACGAACGCAACGCAAGTCTCGAAGCCGGAATCTTTACTGGAACGACAGGCATTCCTGTGACCGGTACCACTGACTTGAGCCTGTCTCTCGACATAACCCATGCTTTCGACTTCGACCTCATCCTGTCTCTGACCAGCCCCGACGGAACGAACGTGCTGTTGCTGCAAAACCTCACAACGCAGGGTGCGGATTTTGTCGGAACGACGTTCGATGACAGCGCGGATCTCAGCATTCGTTCCGGCGTTGCGCCTTTTACCGGGACCTTTCGCCCGGAAGAATCCTTCGCTGCATTTCGAGGCGCCGATCCGACTGGGACGTGGACGCTGAACATTGTCGATATCGTGCCGGAATTCGATTCCGGCACGCTCGATGGCTGGTCGTTAACCATTGCGGGCAGTTCTTTTCCGTCTGTAGATGTGCCCACACCAATCAATGATTTCGCCTTGTCCGAGATCGCGGTCGACCTGCCGGGAACCGTCATCGGCACTACCGGCGGGCTTGTGCCCGGCAACGCCGGCAATGTTGCGATTTCTGCGTCCCAACTCGATGTGTTGGGCGGCATGCCCATCGAAGCGCCGTCAGCGTCGGACAGCAGCATTGGCGTTATTGATGTCGCCGCCGCCGGTATCACACTTGACGGCGTCAGGGCCGGGTTCACCGTGGACGATCTTGGATTCGGCCGATTCATCAAGCTCAATGTCGTATTGGATGGATCACTTGGTCCTCGCCTTACGATTCCCGGGCCGGCCTACGACGTTGACTCCGAATTTGGACAGGTCCGCGGTGACAATCTCTTCCACAGCTTCGAACGCCTTCGCCTGGATACCAACGAGGTTGCAACCTTCTCCGGGCCTTCAAACATTGTCAACATCATCGCCAGAGTCACCGGTGGAGATACATCGGACTTTGATGGAACCCTTCGTTCAGAAATTGACGACGCCAACCTCTTCCTGATCAATCCCGCAGGTGTGGTGTTTGCCGATAACGCCGGACTCGACCTGAGTGGTTCGTTATACCTGGCAACCTCCGACTACCTTGAGTTTGGCGACAACATTCGGTTTAATTCGGATCCGGTCGACGGCGAAGAGCTGAGTTTCGTGTTCCCCGAACGCTTCGGTTTCCTGGATGGTGCGGCGGGCCCGATCACAATGGCCGGCAGTCGAATGAGCCTCGACGCGTTGCGTACCCTCACGATCGTCGGAGGCGACATCACTTTGCGCGACAGCCGGCTTGCGGCGCCTTCCGGTTCCGTGAGACTCGTCGCGGTCGGATCCACCGGTGAAGCGTTCATCGATGCACTCGACATCCATGCGGATATCGACGTCGACGCCTTCCCGACCCTTGGTTCGCTGACTGTCACCGATGGTTCTGTTGTCGATGCAGACGGCGAAGGCGGCGGCCGGATTTTCATCCGCAGCCGGGCGCTCGCGCTTGAAGATTCGGAGATTCGGGCGCGTACGAGTGGCTTGATAGATGGGCAAGGCATCGACATTTTCGCAGACGACACTATCACGCTTCGACGCAGCCGAATCGATACGTCGACCACAAACTCCGGCAACGCCGGACCGATCAGCCTCGCCGCTGAAACGATCGACCTGGATGCCGTCGGCACGCCGTCGGACGCCGGAATCTTCGCCGACTCATTGGCGCCGCCGTCGGGCGCCATCACCTCAATACGGTTGACGCTGGATATTTCCCATTCGTTCGACGCCGATCTTGACGTCCGATTGGTAAACCCCGCCGGTCGCGAGGTTCTGTTGTTTTCGCAGGTTGGCGATAACAACGATGACTTCAACGGGACGACATTCGATGACGATGCCGACCTCGCGATCGAATCCGGCACGGCGCCATTCTCCGGAACGTTCCGGCCCCAGGACGCGTTCAGCACATTGTTCGACGACGATTCACGAGGGTTATGGACGCTTCGAATTCGCGACGTGTTTCCCGAGTTCGACGACGGCACGTTGAATACCTGGTCGCTGAGCATCAACGGCGCCGCGTTTCCATCGCTCGACCCCGCAATGGCGATCGTGGACTCCGTAGAGTCTTCGGTGCTCGTCGAGATAGCGGATTCTGCACTTGGCCGGGCCGGCGCCATTTCGGTCTCAGCTTCGACGGTAAACGCTGCCGGCCTTGTCGGTGTCAATGTCACCGCCCTGGGAGCCGGGTTGGTTGGCGACATCGCCATGATGGCCGACCGAATCACGCTCAACGGCGACAATGCCGGATTTTCGGTAGATGAATTCGGGGTGGGCCGATTTTTCCGTGCGGTGCCCAATGTCATTGTCGACGATACGCTGGGGACGCCGATGTTTGAGATTCCCGGTCCCGATTACCAGATTGGCGCTGAACATGGTCAGACAGTCGGCGTCAACCTCTTTCACAGTTTCCAGCGGTTTCGGTTGGACAACGGCGAGAGCGCAACGTTCTTCGGGCCGGTCACGGTAGAGAACATTCTGGCGCGTGTGACCGGAGGCGAATCCTCCGATATCGACGGCGTCATCCGTTCCGACATCGACGGCGCCAATCTGTTTCTCCTCAACCCGGCCGGTGTCTTATTTGGTCCCGACGCCTCACTATCGCTGCCTGGTTCATTGTACGTTTCGACTGGGAACGTCCTTGGGTTCGCCGACGGGAGACGATTTGAGACGCTGCCGGCTGCGGACGAATTTGTGACTGACTTGTCCGCCATGTCCCCAACGTCATTCGGATTCGAGTCGTCAGGAGCGTCATCGATCGGCATCAGTGGCGCGTCGCTTGTGCCGGCTGCCAACAGCGTATTCTCGCTGCTTGGTGGTGATATCGCCATTTCAGCGGGGAGCATCGCAGGCGAATCGGTCACCGTGAATCTCGTCGCGGTGGACTCCGCCGGGGAAGCGCAGTTGGACCCTCTAAATGCGCATGCCGCCCTCGACGTGTCGACCTTTACCGCTCGTGGCGACATAACCATTCAATCTCAATCGGAATTTAACCTCGACGGCGACGGCGGTGGTGGGTTCTCGGCTTACGCTGCAGATATCACGCTGGAGGATTCCACGATTTCCGCCAGAACGCAGGGTGAGATTGACGGGCGCGGCGTTGTTATCGACGCCGTCGGCCAGCTGGATTTCGTGCGCAGCCAGATTGACACGCGTACAGAAAGCACGGGCGATGCCGGGCCGGTGTCGCTTGCAGCGGATGGCGTGCTTTTTGATGCCGAGAACGCTTTGTTCGAACCGGGCATCTTCACCAGCTCACTTGCCGTCCCGGTGAACGGCCTGCCCAATGTAAGCCTTACCCTGGACATCACACATTCCTTCGACTTCGACCTGGTCGCGACACTGATCAGCCCTGAAGGCACGGAAGTTCAATTATTCAGGGATGTGGGCGGAGACGGCGACAATTTTACAGACACGGTATTCGACGAGGCCGGTTCGACGCCGATAAACGCCGGCGCGGCGCCATTTGCGGGGACGTTCCGGCCGAACGAGTCGTTTGCGGCGTTCTTCGGTGAAGATGCGCGGGGCGCCTGGACGCTCGAGGTTGAGGATAGTTTTCCTGCATTCGACGAGGGCACGCTCAATGGTTGGTCACTCGCAATCGGCGGCATGCGATTCGAATCTGCCGATGGTCCGCAGAGTATCAGCCCGCTGGTGCTGTCGAATACCGTGGTTGCCGGCGACATGGCGCTGCCCATTCTGGGGCGCGAGGGCGGGCTGCCGCCGGGAAACGCCGGCGATATCACCATCGCAGCGAGAATGATCGTTGAAGTCCGAGGCGATATCAATCTTGAGGCGACGGCAGAGTCTGGACCGGCGATTGGTGAGATTTTCGTCACTGTACCCGGTGACACTATCACATTGAACGGATTCGACGCCGGATTTACCGATGACGATATCGGCGTCGGTCGATTCTTTCCGATATTCGACAGCATCATCGTTGACGACACCTTTGGTTCGAGACAGATCATACCCGGTCCTGATTACCAGATCACGTCCGATTTCGGCGAGATACGCGGCTCCAACCTCTTTCACAGCTTCGAGAGGTTGCGGCTGGATGTCAATGAAAGTGCTACGTTTCTGGGGCCATCTTCAGTTGGCAACATCATCGCACGCGTCACCGGCGACGAAGTCTCGGAATTCGATGGTCTGATTCGGTCCGGCATCGACGGTGCAAACCTGTTCATCTACAACCCGGACGGGGTCTTTTTCGGACCGAACGCCACGCTTTCACTATCCGGCTCTTTCTACGTGTCGACGGCCAATTACCTCGGATTCGACGATGGCAGGCGGTTCGACCAGTCGCCGTTGGATGATGAGGAAATTGATGATTTGAGTGCAGCTACACCGTCGCTATTCGGTTTTACAACACGTACGCCGGATCCCATCGACATCGTTGGCGCGTCGCTGCAGGTGGATGTGGATCAGGATCTCTATATCGTAGGTGGCGACGTGACGATCGACGACGGCGCCCGATTGAAGACTGAAGGCGGCGCGCTGGCGCTGGCCGGTTTTGATTCCGCCGGAGCATTCACCTTTTTGGACGGGACCCTTACCGCGGCGGAACGCGGCGTCGTCGCGATCGCCAACGGTTCATTGATTGACGTCGACGCTTCCGGAAGCGGCCGATTATCCATCACAGCCGGCGATGTGACAATCACGGATTCGACAGTGTCGGCATTGACACAGGCGGACGTGGACGGACAACCGATCGACATCCTGGCAACAGGCGCAGTGAGCCTCAGCAGCAGCCAGATTGTCAGCCGCACGGTGGGCGCCGGCAGAGGGGGAGTAATCGGCATCGATGCCGCTACGGTGACTTTCTTGCCTGGCGCCCGGATCTTGACGGTTGCAGCGGACTCGGGCCGGGCCGGCGACATATCCATTTCGGCCGGGCAGCTTGTGATCGATGGTCAGGGGACCCTGCTCGCCACGGGCATTGTCAGCGACAACACGTCCGACGTCGCGGGAACCGCGGGCGATATCCGGATTACCGCTGGTTCAATGCGAGTCTTGGGCAACGGAAGCCTAACAAGCACGACGTTCGGCGACAGCGGCGGCGGCATTGCGATAGCGTCCGACACGGTCAACGTATCGGACAGCGGCGTGATCGAAACAACATCTCTGGGAAGCGGCGAGGCCGGGCACATTCATATCAGCGGAAGACCCGGCATGCCGGTCGATGCCGTCACCGTCGAATCCAGCGGGCGAATTCGGACAACCGGCACGGGCTCGGGACGTGCCGGCCAGATCGATATTCTGGTCCGCAAATTAACGGTTGACGGCGGCGCGATCGTCGCTCAGTCGACGTCGGCCGGGGGAGGCGACGTCGCGGTAAACAGCGTCGACACGCCGGGCGAACGCGTCACGTTGTTGAATGCGGGCGTCATCAATACCAGCTCGGAATCGGGAACTGCTGGAAACATCGACGTGTCCTCGGTACAGCTGGAATTGCGAGAAAACGCCGGGATATCATCGCATGCGACCGGCGCCAGCGGCAATGCCGGCACGATTACGCTAAACGGCGGCAACGCCCCCATCGATCTGGTCGTCTTCGCGGACGGCGCGTTCGTCGAAACGGCTACATTGATGTCGGACAATCTGGGCGACGTCGTGCTGGACAGTCAGCTGCTTGAGGTGATTGGCGACGTGACAGTGGCGGTCACTTCGGCGGGAGGGCTTCCGGGCACGATCGACCTGGATTCAGCTGCCATCACGCTTGATGACGTGAACGCCGGATTCGAAGTCGACAATCTCGGTGTCGGCCATTTCTTTCCCGTTACCACCAACATTATTTTCGACGGCACGTTGGGGCCGAATATTGCCCTGACCGGGCCGGATTACGATATCTCCTCTGATTTCGGCGACATTCGCGGCGCCAACCTGTTTCACAGTTTCAGCCTTTTTCGGCTGTTAAATCTGGAGAACGCCACCTTCTCCGGTCCGGCCGATATTGAGAATATCATCGGTCGCGTTACCGGCGACGCCCCCTCTGACATTGCCGGAATAATCCGCTCGAGTATCGACGGCGCCAACCTTTTCCTGATCAATCCCAATGGCGTGATCTTCGGTCCCGGCGCCGACCTGTCGCTTACCGGTTCGCTGTACATCTCAACAGCAGACCAGATCCGATTCTCGGATGGCTTTGCGTTTACCGTACCGACGAGTCCGGACGAGGTCATGAACGGACTATCCCAAGCGCTGCCTGAAGCCTTCGGTTTCGTGTCCGAATCACCGGCCGCTGTGTCCGTGTCCGGGGCAATTATCGCGGTCGACGACGGCATGTCCCTGGTCTTCGTTGGCGGCGGAGTCGATGTGTCGGAGTCGATATTGAAAACATCTGTGGGAACGGTCGGAATAACCGGGGTCGGATCATCCGGCGACGCAGGCTTCGATACCGTAAATCCGGGGGCCGGCATCGATGTGACGTCGTTTTCGACATTCGGCGACGTGACGATCGCAGCCAACACCGCGTTGGATGGTGGTCGGGGCGGGACCGTCTCGTTACGTGGACAAGCCGTCCATATCGAGGATGCCACGATCGCGTTTCCTGATACTGTAAATCAAGTCGACCGCAGCGTTGACATTTCCGCCGAAGACGTGTTCACGATGATTGACAGCCGTATCGATACCCGAACGGCAGACTCGGTCGTTGCAGGACCAATCCATGTGTTGGCGAATGAGGTGATGTTGCAGGGAGCCGGCTTTGCCGATCACGGCTTCTTTGCCGAGGCGTCAGGTACGGCCGATGCCGGTGATATATCCGTGGTCGCGTCGCGTATCGATGTTTTTGGTCGTGTCGCCGTGTCGGCGACAGCAGACGACGTGGCGCGAGTCGGCGATCTCGATGTAACCGCCGATATCATCGAATTGGATGGCTTCGATGCCGAGTTTGCGGTCGTCGAGCCTGGTGTCGGTCGCTTTCTTCCCGTACACACCAATATCGTTCATGACGGATCACTCGGCGACAGCCTGATTCTCACGGGACCGGATTACGAGGTCCATGCAGACCTCGGTCAGATACGGGGCGGCAATCTGTTCCATAGTTTCAGTAAGTTCAGACTGAATGTCGGGGAGAATGTTACGTTTTTCAGCCTGACCGATCCAAGCATTGTGAATGTCATTGCCCGCGTCACCGGCGATACGGCCAGTCAGCTCGAGGGAGGACTGATCCTGAGCGCCGACATCGCGACAGCGAATCTGTTTCTGATCAATTCGTCCGGCGTTATTCTGGGACCGGGCGCGTCGCTTGAATTGGCCGGATCGTTGCATCTTGCTACCGGAGGTTTTCTCGGATTCGCCGACGACAGCCGATTCAACGTTTTGCCGGCGGACGGCGAGCTGTTGTCTTCCGGACAACCCACATCCTTTGGATTTCTCGACGACGGCGCTGCTGCTATTCGGATCAACCAGAGCCGCCTAACCTTTCTTGACAATCAAACGTTTTCCATGGTCGGCGGTGAGATTTCCGTTACCGGTGGAAACCTGTCGGCAACGTCGGGCGCACTCAATATTGCTGCCGTTCGTTCGCCGGGCGAAATCGTATTCAATGCATCCGACCCGGCGGCGGGAATCACAGCGATCGATGTCGTCGAATTCGGTGATGTAACCGTTTCCGACTCATCGTCGATAACCGTAAACGGTTCCGAGACATTTGTTGTTCGAAGTGGAGACCTGCGGATCGACAACGCGCACATCCAGACGATATCCCCCCAATCGCCGGACCTGTTGCGTATCGACATCGCAGCAACGGGCGATATCGAGATCGTCAACGGCGCGAAACTCCTGGTCGTCGCGGACGGCGACGGATTTGGCGGCAACGCATCCATCACCGCGCGCAACCTGACGGTCGGCGCCGAGACCGAATCGGTTGGCAGCGAAATTGTTTCTGAGACAGATGACACCGGAAACGGCAACGGTGGTTCGCTGTTGATCACGGTCGAGGATGCGCTCACACTCCACGGTATGATCACAACCATTGCGAACGGTACCGGCGACGGCGGCGCGATTGATCTGAGCGCACGCGCCGTCACGATCGGGCCGAGCGGTGAACTGTCTGCCATTACGCATGGCGTCGGCAACGGCGGCATCGAGCGCGACGTGTCCGGTACTGTCATGAATCCCGCCGGTCTTCTGGTTGATGCAGAAGATATTCGGGTAGCCGGCGGCCGAATCATTACCGCAACAACGCGGATTGAGGCCGATGGCGGCGAGGGTGCCGCCATCGTCCTCGGTGGCAATCGGACTCGAAACCAATTTGTGTTGGACCATGTAGCGATAACCGAAGGCGGCACTATTGGGAGTACCACAGCCGGCGGCGGTCGGAGCGGCTCGATAGCACTCGAGACACGTACGTTGATTCTCAGCAACGCCGGCATCCGGTCAAGCTCAGCATCCGTCGAGCCCGAGGCCGGTGTACCCGGCGCGATTACGATCGCGGGGAACAATGGACAAGTGGCCGACAGTATCGATGTGACAGCCTCCAGGATTGCGACGTCGAGCTTCCAAACGGGTTCTGCGATTCAACTCCTTGTCGCCGATCTGGAGATGTCCGGCGGCGAGATCAGCACCATGGCCGGCGACATCGGCGGTGATTCACGGATCACCGTAAATGCCGCTGACACGCCGGGTCAGTCGGTGACGTTATTAAATCGCAGCGCCGTGCAGGCGGCGACCGGCGGCCTGTCGGACGCCGGCGACATCGCGATAGCCGCAATGGCGGTGGTTGTCGAGGACAGCCGGATCCTGTCCGAGAGTACGGCGGACGATGCGAATGCCGGCGCGGCAGGTGCAATTACAGTTACAACGGGACGTCTGACGGTTGTAGACGACGGGATGATCAGCACATCCGGCGTCAGCGGCGGCGCCGGCGCAGTCTCCGTAAACAATGGCACGCTGCCGGGCGACGGCGATCAGGAGCCGGTTGTGACGCCCAGCGAATCGATTCGGTTGTCGGAAGGCGGTGTGATCGCCACATCGGTGACCGGACTCCGTGACGGCGGCCCAATCGCATTGTCCGCCACAACAATCGAATTGGATACGGAATCCGCGCTCACGGCTACCACCGGCATATCCGGCGGCAACTCGGGAACGATTACGCTTGAAGCAGATGTGGCTTCAGGCAATACGATTCGCATTGCCGGCGGCTCTGCAGTCGGCAGTTCGACTGCCGGTACCGGGAATGCCGGCGATATCGACATCAGGGGAACGCACATTGATCTCGACGGCGGCCTGGTGTTCTCTCGCAGCAATTCCAGTACGCGCAACGCAGGCGACACCGGCACGATTGCAGTGAATGCCGGCCTGGACGCGTTCGGCGACGTCATCGCTGCCGATAGTGTGACCGTCCACGGCGGCGCCGTCACGACACTGAGCCGAGGGCCGGGCGCTTCCGGTGCAATCGATCTGGACGCACGACTGCTGACCGTCGCCGATGGTACGATATCTTCATCCAGTATCGGCGGGTTCGCAGGCACGATTAAAGTTGATACCGCAGGCGGGGAAATCGCGTTGACGGCAGGCAGTGAGATCTTGAATTCTACGAAGGTTGCCAACGACGCCGGCGCCGTTACGCTGCTGGTCGATACGCTCACGATGGCGGACCGCAGCGTCGTCGAGGCGTCCAGTAGAGCACAGGGTGACGCGGGAAGGATTTCCATTGCGGATCAGGGCGACGGCGCGTCGACTGCAATCACGCAAGAAAACGATTCCGCGATCAGCACGTCCACGGCCGGAACGGGAAACGCCGGCAATATCCGAATTCGGACCGGTTCGCTAGGCGCGACGCAGAGTCGGGTCAGCTCCGAGAGCACGGTCGCGGGCGCGGATGCCGGGGCGGCCGGTTCGATAGCGCTTGCAGTGTCGAGTCTTTCGCTGGATTCAGGGGATGTAAGCTCATCCAGCAATGGCGGATCGGGCGGAACTGTGACCATCAATAACGATCCTCAGGCAAATGACAGCTTCACAACTCCCTCCGATACTGCCACCCTGATCAACGGCAGCACGATCACGACCTCAAGTCTGGGCGCCAAGGACGCGGGCGCTATCTCTCTGTCTGCACTCGGTATCGATATCGAAAGCGGCTCCGTGATTGCTTCTGCCAGCGGCACTTCGACAGGCAATGCCGGTTCGATTTCGTTGAACGCAGGGTTGGCCGGCGGCGCCGATATCACTGTCGGCGCAGGCGCCGAGATCAGCTCGTCCTCCGCCGGACAAGGAGACGCGGGTGCACTCGTCCTGATTGCCAATGAGGTACGCCTTACCGGCGGTGTCGTAGCATCCGCGAGCCGTTCGACCGGCGAGGATTCCGGAAATGCCGGCACCATTGTCATTCGCGGCAACGCCGTCCGGGCTGAAACACCCGAGGCAGTTGCTCATATTCGTATTCAAGCCGATTCCGAGAGCAATGTACGCGGCATGATCTCGACCGCGAGCGCCGGTGGCGGCGATGCGGGCGATATCGAAATCGATGTCGCCATACTCGAATTGAATGCCGGCGATATTACATCCGCCGCGGTAGACGGTGCAGCCGGCATGATTCGTGTCGACGGCGGTGCGGACGGGGCCGCGGCTGACCAGGTCATGCTGGATAACGGCAGCCGGATCACGACATCGAGCGAGGGCGATCGGAATGCCGGGAATATCGCGCTTACAGTGAACAATCTCGCTGTGGATGCATCGTCCATTGCTTCATCCAGCGGAATCGCGGCCGATGGCGTATTGCGTACCGAGGCTCTGGGCCGTGCGGGAAGAATTACCCTCAACGGCGGGAATATTGAAGCGGCAGTCACGTTGACGAACGGTGCGCAAGTCACCACATCCACCGGCGGTCGAGGCAATGCAGGTGCGATCATTGTAGACGTTACGGAACTGAGCGTGGCAGACAGCGCGATTAATTCGACGACGAATGCAACAGGTGTCGCCGGCGGCGCAGGTGGCAATATCGTACTTAGAGGAACCGAGGTGATCAACATTAGCGACGGTGCATCGGTCGCCGCGAGTACATTCGGCGGCGGACGCGGCGGGCGTTTGGCCCTGAGCTCAGATGTCGTCTCGATCGACGGCGAGAATTCGGGCGCTTTCACCGGCGTTTCCGCTGCCGCGAATCCTGGATCCACCGGTAACGGCGGGCTGATCATCGCCCGAGCCGACGCATTGGACATCGACAGAGAGGGGCTGATTTCGGCGAGCACCTCGGGCGCCGGAGACGCCGGCTCAATTACAGTAACAACGTTTTCGTCCAATCAGGATGTGGACGGAACCATGGTCTCGCTGAATCGCGGGAGTTCGCTCACAACGTCGTCAGCCGGCTCCGGCAGCGCAGGGCTTATTACCGTGAACGACGGAGTTGGCGATATCTTCCTCAACAACGGTAGCTCGCTCAACAGCGAGACATCGGGCTCCGGCGGCGCCGGTTCGATAATTATCACGGGTATCAGCGGTGACGTTATCCTTGATAGCGGTAGTTTTCTCAATAGCGAAACGCAGGCCGGAGGCGATGCCGGATCTATTTCTATTTTTTCGATCAACGGCGATCTTTTACTGGATAATCAGAGTTTTTTCAACAGTGATTCATCCGGAACAGGTGAAGTCGGGACGATTGAAATTGTCGATGTCAGTGGCGGCATCTCACTCGATAACGGCAGTTTTTTCTCGAATCCTCCGGGCGGCGGCGCATCAGGGCAGATCACCATCATCGGAGCAGCGCAGCTCACGTTGGACAACCAGAGTTTCTTCACGACCGAGACGACTGGTGAACTCGCTGCAGGCGACATCACGGTTTTCGGAATAACGGGCACCATCTCTATCCTGAATGGCAGCTTCCTTGAAGGCGCCACATCCGGCTCTGGTCAGGCGGGTAATTTTTTCCTGGAGTCGGATACGATCACGTTAGCTGATCCTGCCAACGGAAACAGCCGGATCAGCACAGTGAGCGACGGGGCCGGCAACGCCGGAAGAATCGCCCTGAAGACCAACGAATTGACGCTGATCGGAGGTACCATTACGTCCGCCAGCAATTCGGCCGGTGCTGCCGGAACGATAATCGTAACGAATCCTGACAACGGTGCAACCGACAAGGTCGTTCTGGAAGCAGGCAGCACTCTGAGCACATCCACGGAGGGTACCGGGGCGGCCGGCACGATCAGTCTGACAGCGCTCGAGTTTGAAATGCGGACCGGCTCGGAAATTTCATCATCCAGCGGCACGTCAGGTGGTCCAGCAGGTACGATCACGCTAAACGCCGGCGATGTGGCCAGCGAGTCCATTTTTGTGGGCGAAAATGCTGCGATCTCAACGTCCACAGCCGGCACTGGTGTCGCAGGCAATATTTTTGTGGAGACAGAGGTCCTGACTCTGATGGGAGGGCGCGTGACATCAGCGAGCACGTCGACCGGCGCGGATGCCGGCGATTCCGGAGCCATTGTCATCAATGGACGTTCCTCCGCCGTTACGCTAATCTCCGTCAGCGACATCCCCGCTACCGGCGCCCAAGGCGAGATTTCAACCGCCAATCGCGGTGCGGGCGTAGCTGGAGACGTCATTCTCAACGTCATTGATCTGATACTGGATGGCGGCGCCGTCACGTCGACCAGTACGAACTCGACCGGAGGAACGGTTGGCGGCGAGATTGTGATAGACGCCGATGGCGGAGCGAGCGGTTCGATTGCTGTGACCAATTCGGGCGCCATTACAACGTCATCCGGCGGTACCGGCGACGCCGGCGATATCGCCATAAACGTACGCGACTTAACAATCCAAAACGGCGGGATCGTCGCATCGAGTTCCGACGGCACCGCGGAAGACAGCGGTCCGGCCGGCGAAATCAATGTGATCGCAGACGTGGTTGCTATTTCCGATACCATCGGGCGCCCAGTGTCGGACGTCCAGGTTCGACAACGCAGCGGCCTAGTTACATCGACCGCGGGCGGTGGCGACGCGGGAGACATTACCGTTGAAGCCGCCACAGGAATTTTCATCGAAGCCCAGGACGACACAACCAATCGATTCGGTGGAGAAATCGCGTCTACCTCGGGACCGAATAGCCTTGCGGGTACGGAAGGCGGCGAAATTGTACTGGATGCGCCAGTCATTCGCGTAAGTGATGAAGGTTTGGTGTCGACATCGACGGCGGGAGAGGGCGACGCCGGAAGCGTTCAACTAACCACCGCGGATCTTGTCGTTGCGGGAGGCGCGATATCCTCTGCCAGCTCATCCGAGGAGCCCGAAGCCGGCGACGCGGGCACCATCGACATTTCGAGTCGACCGGGACCATCAACCATAATCGTCGTCACCGACGGCGTGACGGAGAACGCCCAGGGCGAGATTTCAACCGAGAATCACGGCGGCGGCGAAGCAGGCGAAATCCGCCTCGACGTTATAGACCTTCTTGTAGACGGCGGCAGCGTCACGTCCACGAGTAACGATACGAATAATGGACGACTTGTCGGTGGTAAAATCGTAATCAACGCCGGTAGCCAACCCACGAACTCCGTATCCGTTCGGCACGGTGGCGAGATCATCACGTCAACGACCGGTGACGGTGATGCCGGCAACATTGATATTGATGCGGTTACGGTGGTGCTCGAAAGCGGCGGTGTAATCGCATCGAATTCCGAAAGCACGCAGGCGGCAGGCGGGCCCGCCGGCGAGGTGGTTGTTCACGCGTCGTCATTGGCAATTTCTGATACTATCGGCCGCGATCCTGCGGATCTGTCGCGCTTTCGCAGCGGCATATATACATCAACCGAAGGCGGCGGCGACGCGGGAGACATCGCGATAGTCGTGGACGTGTTTCTGGTCGGCGGCAACCTGGACGGCTCGAATCCGTTCGGCGGCGAAATCGCATCGACGTCGGGCGTTGCGTCTGCAACGTCGGCACGCGGCGGCGAGATTACACTCACGACGCCACTGGTTGAAATCCGTGCCGACGGGCGCGTGTCTACGTCCACTTCCGGGGATGGCAGCGCAGGCACGATTGTCCTGAATACGCAGGAATTGATCCTTGACAGAGGCGCGATCACGTCGGCTTCGCTTTCAGAAAAGCCGACCGCCGGCGATGCTGGTCTGATCTCGGTTTCCGATGCCGGCAATCCGTTGTCGGGGGTAACTGTGTCGAGTCAGGCAATAGGGTTTTCGCTCGGTGAGATCTCGACCGAAAGCCGTGGCAGCGGAGCCGCGGGCGCGATCAACCTCGATGTCATCGACCTTCTCGTCGATGGCGGGATCATCTCCTCTGCCAGCACCAATACTGTGGGTATTCGCCTGGTGGGGGGGCGTATCGATATCAATGCGGCCGGGGCTCGTTCTGACTCTATAATCGTCAGAAATGCAGGTGCTATTTCGACATCCACCCTGGGAACCGGAAATGCCGGCGACATAAACCTTGAGACGAATCGGCTGATCCTGGCAAGCGGCGGCCTCGTTTCGTCGGATTCGGAAAGTGTTTCGATTGATGGTGGACCTGCAGGGACCGTGCGTGTTTCAACTGACAGTCTGATGATTTCGGATGTGATCGACGCTATAGGAGCACAGTCTGAAGGTCGCCGGCGTAGCGGGATCTCGACCTCGACCGAAGGTGGCGGCAACGCCGGAAATATAACCATTGATGCCGATTCGCATGTTGTAATCGGGGGTGGCGGCGACGACACAAATCGCTTCGGAGGTGAAATCGCATCCACATCCGGTGTCGCGAGCCGGTCAAACTCGGAGGGCGGCATGATCGAGCTGGTATCGCCACTGATTGAGATACGTGACAGCGGCGTCGTTTCGACATCCACCGCCGGCGCCGGTGCCGCGGGCGAAATCATTCTGCGGACCGATGATCTGGTCATCCAGGGCGGCGGCATCATTTCGTCAAGCTTTTCGCTCTCGGCAGACGGAGGTGATGCCGGTGTTATCGATTTGATCAGCGACCGTCTGCGATTCGAAGGAAACGGCGCCTTTATTTCGACATCGAGTTCGGGCGGAGGCGATGCCGGTGACATCGACGTCAACGTTACCAGCCTTACCCTTGAAAATGACGCGCAGATTTCGTCAGAGAATACCTCGAATTTGCCGCCGCAACAGGCCGGGGCAGCGGGGTCGATAGAGATAGACTCGGACACCGGCGTGACATTGTCGGACAGCTCAGCGATCTCCACCAGGACGGCGAATGGCTCCGGCGGCAGGATCCAATTGAATACCCCGGATCTGCTGGTTACGGACCAGGCGCAGCTCACCGCGGCCACCACAGGCGCCGGACACGCCGGCGACATCATTCTCGCCGTCGAGAATCTCAATCTCGACGGCGGTGTGATATCGTCTGCTTCGGAGAGCGAGGCAGTGGATGGTGGCGACGGCGGCACCATTGACATCTCCGCAGCAGACGTGCTGTTGACCAACTTCGGTCGGATATCCACGGCAAGCGCCGGAGGTGGAGACGGCGGCACGATTGGTGTTTCGGCCGGCAATGTTCTCCTGACTGATTTCGGACAGATTTCCACGGCCGGCGCCGGTACGGGCGACGCAGGCAACATTGTCATATCCGCCGGCCTGCTGACGCTGTCGAACAACGCGTTAGTGTCATCGGCTGCCGAGGCCGGTAGCGCCGGTACCATTGCGGTCCATGTCGACGACACGATTTCACTACTCAACGGCTCAGCGTTTACCACCGAATCTGCCAGCGGCGGCGGTGGCTCGATCTCGATTCAGGTCACGAACCTTCTTTATCTGTTGTTCAGCCGGATTACAACCAGCGTCGCAGCTGGGGCAGACAACGCGGGCAACATTGATATCGATCCGATTAACGTCGTGCTCAACAATAGCCAGATCATCGCCAACGCGTTCGCAGGAAATGGGGGCAATATCACGATCATCACGCAACATCTCCTCCAATCCTCTGAGAGTGTCATTCAGGCGTCGTCTCAACTGGGGATAGACGGGGAGATTGCGATTTCATCACCGGACACCGATTTGACCGGCGGTCTGGTACCGCTCGCTTCCGGGTTCCTCAATGCCGCCGACTGGTTGGTCGAACGGTGTTCCGCGCGACTCGGAGGCGCGACCAGCACATTGACTGCAACAGGTAGCGGCGCCATGCCGATCGGCGTAGATGATATGCACGCCGTTGCGTACCCGAGTACGTTCCTGAACGAGACATTGGGCACGCCTCGAACTGATGATGCGAAATCGTCTTTGAAAGATCTGAATGAAGGTCTCCTGAAACAGCAGGATTGCCTTGATTGCAATTAATACCCGGACCCGGGTTAATACCAAACGGAGGTTTACTATGACTGGTCGCTCAATCTTATGTCGTTTTGTCTGTTTGTGCTTTGCCCTCACTTCGCCGTTGCTTCTATACGCCGAAGTGCCCCGACATTTCTCCTATCAGGCTGTTATCAAGGATGGCAACGGCGATCTTGTCAACGGCGCAGTAAAGGTCGTGGTCCGGTTCTATGACAGCTACGACATAGACGCCGATATGGCCGGTAATAACCTGTTCAATGAAGAGCATTCGTCGGTGACTGTCATCAATGGAATTTACTCTATTCAGGTCGGCGCCGGGATTGTACCGGAATCCGGCAACCCCGGCATTTCGACCGGCGGTATCTCCGACGTGGTACTCGGTGCGAGTGAACTCTGGCTTGGCGTTTCGGTGAACGACCAACCGGAGATGCGACCATTGACTCGTATCGGCTCGAATGTTTTTGCGATGAAAGCCGGCTCAGCAACCGCGCTTGTACGGCCGGGAAGCAACGTTGCGGCCGTCAGCGTCGATAGTGCCGGTAACGTCGGCGTTGGCACCGACGTTATACCTCTGGGCGTAAAACTCGAGGTCGACGGTGCGGTGCAAGCGTCGTCGTTCGGCGGCGACGGCAGCCTTCTGACGAACATAACCACCAGTGGTCTGAGTGACGGTGCCGTCACGAGTGCGAAAATCGCCAATGGCGCCATTATCGATGCGGATGTATCGCCGGCTGCGGCCATATCTACGTCAAAATTCAGTGGGTCCGTTCTGTCGATCGCCGGGCACGGACTGGGCGTACTTGCAACGAAGAACAGCGTCAACTCGGCCGATATCGCAAACAATCAGATCACAAACGAGGATATCGCCCTGGCTGCCGGCATTGCCGATACGAAACTGGCGACGATCACCACGGCCGGCAAGGTTGGTGATAGCGCGCTGTCGACCAATGTCGTGCTGAAAAACCGGACCAATACATTTACGTCCAGTGATGCGTCGCCAATCCGAATTCAACCTGGAATAGCACCGTTCATGAATACGGTTCTCCTGGATATTCGCACTGCGACCGGGACGTCCGTATTCCGTGTCGACGCGGAGGGCGACGTGACCGCCAACAGCTTTTCCGGTCCCGGTACGGGATTGACGAATCTCAACGCGGGCTCGATCACGACGGGGCAGTTGTCGTCCAGTGTTCTGCCGGCAGATGTAGCCCGTCTCAATGTGGATCAGACGATTACGGGGAACTGGAACAATTCGGCCAATCCCTGGAATGATGCAGAAGTGTCCAACAGCATCACCATCGGCGCCGGCGGCCAAGTCAGCGACGGTGCGTTATCCGCAAATGTCGTCAGGCGGGATCGCGCGAACACCTTCACTGCGGCGACAGCGCCGATTCGAATTCAGCCGGGCATCGCTCCGTTGTTGAATACGATCCTGCTGGATATCCGATCGAGTACTGCTATCACGAATTTTAGTGTCGACGCCGAAGGCGACATCAACGCAACCAGCTTCACCGGCGATGGTGCAGGATTGACAAATCTCAATGCATCGGCAATAACCGTTGGCATGGTGCCGGCCACAGCGCTGCCGGTTGGAATTGCCGAACTGGATGCCGACGAAGCGATTACCGGCAACTGGGATAACACAGTCAATCCATGGAGCGACGATGAGGTCAGCGACACACTGACGATCGGCGCCGGAGGACAGGTAAACGACGGTGCTTTGTC
>JAJFLQ010000100.1 GCA_021772615.1 Verrucomicrobiota bacterium
TCCGTCGTCGCCCAGTCGCGAATCGCCTTGACCGCCACAACCTCAGCGTCATCGAAACGGTATTTCTTGCCGATCACACAGCTGTCGAGTGCCACCACTTTGTCCTTGCCTGCTGCTTTGTCTGAAGCGGCCAGACACCACCGCGCCAGTTCCATACGTGTGTCGAAGGCAAGAGCCACCATCAACTCGCCCGATACGGCAAGCTGCAGTATCATGCACAGACCGGCAGTCCATGCACCCCTGTGGTCGCGTTGCCGCGCCATTCGGCAAGCTGCATATCCAACCAGAATACAGGCGATCGGTACGACGGGAAGAAAAAAACGGGGATAGGCGAATCCGGCGACCTGAACGAAGCACAACTGGTATGAAACCAGGACCGCAGCGCCGAAACCCACGGTTCGAAGCGACACTCTGTCGCTTCGAATGGCGCCGACGCACAGCACGGCGCCTCCGCTGACCGCCAGCGGCCAGTCCAATGCACGGACAGCATCGGCCGTAGACTTCGCAAGAAGGCGTGCGCGCCCGACTGCATCGGTATCGAATTGGCGCCAATCTTTCGAGCCCGGACCCGTTATCCACGCCACGTGGTTGTGGAATGTTTCCCAGCCGCCCGCGACGCTGTAGATTGTGGACGCGACGACACCGAAGCCCGCTGCCGCCGGCGCGAGTGCAAGGAGTCGCTCCCATCGTGGCATCTTTACCAGACCTGGGACGGCGAGATAGCCGACCAACGGCACTACATAGAGTGCCGCTGCCTGATCTTTGGTGCAGACTGCGGCGGCCGCCGCCATGCCGAAAACGGCGTTGCCAAGGGCCTGACGACCGGTCGTGGCGCGTTCAACGACGTTGGCGCGGTACCACGCTACGAATGACAAAGCGACCCAGAAGAGATAGGGTTGGTCCATATTCGTCGTATGCGAGTAAAACAGGCTTGTTGGATTCAACAGAAACAGTCCTGCCGGAACACAGCTCCAACTACCCATTCTCATGATGTACCACGCGATGCCAAAGATGATCAACGCTGTGCCCAGGGTCATCAATGCGGTAGTCCAGCGAAACCTTTGTAACCGGACCGAGGACAAGGCGATGTACTGCCCGGCGGTGATATCACTTCCCGGCGACGACGCCGGAGCGACAGCATCCCATAGCAGATACTGCAACGGTGGGTACCGGTAGAGATCGGCCTTCATGAAGTCGAGCGCGGTCCGTCGGGGATCCATCGGTACGGCGTCTTTGGCAAAACTCAACGGATTAGGGAGCCCCCAGCCGATCGTTGCCATATGCGACGCAAACCAAATACCAAGAATCAACGCTATGCTCACGGTCGCTGCGTATACAGGAATTGCGTTCTTTGACCCATTGCTGTCTGTGGTCATCATCGGAAGCGTGCGGCAGGTCGGCGGATCTGGGGCAACAAGTGCATGAACGAATGCGTGTACGTATGTGAAAGATGAAAACCGGCGGAATGCTACCATACCGCTTGACGAATACGATTTTTACCCTCAACTGTAGGTTTACTGCAATTCCGTTTGGAGATTCCGATCATTACGCCATTTGAATTTAATTCGCGGACACGCCTTATCTACGGTGAAGGCACCGTCGATCGTATCGCAGAAGCAACAACCGGACTGGGCGGTTCGCACGTTCTGCTCGTGAGCGATCCGGGTGTTGCGGCGGCAGGTCACGTGAAGGCGGTGCAGGCGGCTCTGACCGGTCACGGGGTCGGGGTACAGGTGTTTGATCAGGTACGAGAGAATCCCACAACATACGACGTCGATCGTTGTGTCGACTGCGTCGACGGCCAGGCTATCGACCTGATAATCGGGCTTGGCGGCGGTAGCAGTATGGATACAGCAAAGGCCTGCAACTTTATCGTCACCAACGGCGGTGTCATGGCCGACTATCGGGGATTCGGTAAGGCGTCCCGGCCGATGCTGCCGATGATCGCCATACCGACGACGGCAGGGACCGGCAGTGAAGTTCAGTCGTATACCCTGATTGCCGACGATACCACCCACGCGAAGATGGCATGCGGTGACTCGAAGGCGGCGCCGAAAATCGCTATTCTCGACCCGGCACTGACCTTGAGCCAGCCGGCGCAGGTGACCGCAACAGCAGGGATCGATGCCGTTGCACATGCCGTCGAGAGCGCAGTGTCGACGGCGGCCACGCCACTCTCCCGAATGTTCGCGATCGAGGCTTTTCGCCGCGCTGTCCCGGGGTTTTCTGCACTCATGAACAAGCCGGCTGACCTTGTCGCGCGCGGTGAGATGTTGCTCGCCGCTGCGCTCGCTGGTACCGCGATCGAAAACAGCATGCTCGGCGCCGCGCATTCCGCAGCAAATCCGCTGACGGCGCATTTCGGCATCACGCACGGGCATGCGGTCGGGTTGATGCTGCCTTCCGTGATACGGTATAACGCCCACAACGCGTCGACCCGTTCCGTCTATGCGGAACTCGCCAGGGCCGGCGCTGTCGTATCGTTAACAACCACAGAACGGGCCGCTACGGAGGCATTGGCGGACAGGGCTGCAGAGCTTGTGCGCGCCGGCGGGTTGCCCCAGACCCTCGGCGAGTGTGGCGTCACGGCGGCAGACGTTGACCGCCTTGCCGCGGAGGCCGCCGCGCAGTGGACGGCGCGCTTCAATCCGCGTCCAATCAACGCCGACGCTTTTCGCACGTTGTATCTCGATGTTCTGTAGCCACGTCGTGTTACAGCTCGATGATGCGATATTTAGGTGCAAAATCCGGGTCGATACATTAGCGAAGGTGCAGCGATATATGGCATTTATTCGAAATAAGCGATATTACACAACATATGCAGCCGCAGCCATTTTTGTACTGACTCTTATCGACTGTGCGCGAGGTGCAGACTGGCCGATGTTCCGGGGCCGCCCGGATTTAACCGGGGTCGTTGCCGATCAACCAAAGCGTAATCTCAAATTATTGTGGACATTCAAGGCCAAAGATGCTGTCAAAGCCGGTCCGGCCGTCGTTGGCGACAGGGTGTACGTTACATCGCTGGATGGCAACATCTATGCACTGGATAAGGCTACCGGTACACGCCAGTGGGCGTTTGTCGGCGGTGATGTAATGGAGTCGTCACCGCTCTATCTCGAGGGCCGGGTTTATGCAGGATCCGCGGACGGTTCGCTGTATGCTGTCGACAGCAGCAATGGCGAATTGGTATGGACATATAAGACAGACGAAAAGATACTTGGCGCTCCAAACTGGTTTAAGGGAGCGGATGGCTATGAGATCATCACGGCCGGGTACGACGGATTCATTCGGTCGGTCAATGCGGCGGATGGAACGGAACGCTGGCACTTTGGCACCGAAAATTTCATCAACGGAGCGCCGGCGGTTTTTGATGGCAAGATTGTGTTCGGGGGCTGCGATGCGAATTTGTACGTATTGGCCGCTGCGGACGGGAAATTAATTACCAAAACAGATCTTGGATCGTACATCGCTGGGTCTGCGGCGGTGTACGGAGGTCGGGCGTATGTCGGGCATTACGGCAATGAGTTTGTCTGCATCGATATCGCCACAGGCAAACACATCTGGCGTTATCAACACAAGAAATTCCCATATTTTTCTTCTCCGGCGGTACACGATCGTTTTGTCGTATTTGGCGGGCGTGACCGCAAGCTTCATTGCGCCGAGCGCGACACCGGTGAGGCCGTCTGGCGCTTTGAAACCGGGGGCCAGGTAGACAGTTCGCCGGTGATCTGCGGCGGGCGCGTTGTCGCGGCGTCGGAGGACGGTCGATTGTACATGCTCGACTTGGAAACAGGGAAAGAAGTCTGGCGATACGAGATCGGCCCCGGCGTCACCAGTTCCCCGGCGGTTGTCGACGGGTGTATTTACGTCGGCGCCGATGATGGTACCGTATTCGCCTTCGGTCCGTAACACGAATCGTCCACGACCCGAGCACGGCGGGGTTGTCGATTTTGCGGGCGTCCTGATGGCGTTCACACTTTAGTGTGGGTTTCACGCCAACGTTTCGCCGAAAACACTGACCGGTAGTCGCGAAAAATTGCAACGATCCAACGCCCTATTGAAAGCGGACAGTGATCGTACTACATATAGCGAACATTCAACCGCATCCGGAATCCAAACAATTATGACTGCGCCTTCGACCACGGCAGTGCCGCCCGCCGATGACGATAAAACGTCGGCAGGAAATTATTTCGTTTCGAACTATCCCCCTTACTACTACTGGCGGCCGGACTTCGTTCCCGAGGCCCATGCCGCTCTTGATCGGCCACCACGGCCGAATGCCGAACTCGGTATCTACCTCCACATTCCGTATTGCCGAAAACGCTGTCATTTTTGCTACTTCAAAGTCTACACCGGGGCAAAGTCGTCGGAGATTCGTGAGTACATCGATGCCGCAGTTGCCGAGCTGGAAATTTATCGCACCAAATCATTCATTGGCGATCGCAAGCCGGCTTTCATTTACTTCGGCGGTGGAACGCCGTCCTTCTTGTCGACGTCACAACTAACTACGCTGGCCAAGGCGCTGCAATCCGTGTTTCCCTGGGACGCTGCCCGGGAAATCACGTTCGAGTGCGAACCCGGCACCTTGAATCAGAAGAAGTTACAGTTCATTCGCTCGCTCGGAGTGACACGCCTGAGTCTCGGCGTTGAGAATTTTGACGAGCACATTCTCGAAATCAACGGGCGCGCCCACCGAACGAAGGAAATCGATCGTGCCTATGATTATGCGCGGCAGGCGGATTTTCCACAGATCAATATCGATCTCATCGCCGGCATGCTTGAGGAGACGCCGGAGAAGTGGGCGAAGACCGTAGAAAAGACCGTTGCGATGGCGCCGGACAGCGTCACTATTTACCAGATGGAAATTCCCTTTAACACCACAATCTACAAGCGTATGCGCGACGCCGGACGCCTCCACGCGCCGGTGGCCGATTGGCATACCAAACGGGAGTGGGTCGCACACGCTTTCGACCGGCTGGAAGCGGCAGGCTATACCGTGACCAGCGCCTACACTGCGGTACGGGATCCACAGCGTACACAGTTCGTCTATCGTGACGAGCTGTGGCGCGGCGCCGATCTGATGTCGCTGGGCGTGGCCTCATTTTCGCATGTCAACGGCACGCATTATCAGAATGCGCACGATATGGACACATATCTGGAGCATATTAAGTGCGGCCGGCTGCCGATCAGCCGGGCGCTGACGCCGACGACTGAGGAGTTGATGATTCGCGAGTTGATTCTGCAGTTTAAACTCGGCCGGATCGAGCTTGACTATTTTAGATCGAAATTCGATACCGATGTTATGGATCGATTTTCATTGCAATTGAATCAACTTGAGGAACGGGGACTGATCCAGCGGGTGCCCGACGCTCTCGTGCTATCACGCGAAGGTCTGCTTTCTGTCGATGCCCTCATGTGGGATTTTTTTCTGCCGAAACACCAGGGAGGCCGGTACGCGTAATGGACACGAATTCGCCACTCCACCCATTGGCTGCCGCGTGCCGACATGCCTCGCGGTCGGTGCCGCGAATCGATAGCGTGACGGCGAATGATATGCCGGAGCCGTATCGCTCGCTTCTCGTCCACGACGGCGACATGACACCGACGCTGGTGCGCTTCCACCAGAGTGATATACACTTGAACGTGTTGCAGCAATTTACGAACTACGACAATTACGGGCGGGAAGTGGTGCTGCTACTGGATGGCGCCGACAAGCCGGTGGAGTACGGTGCGATCATCGTCATGCTCGGCCGGTTTCCCAAACGGGCGCGGGATCAGATTCTGGGCGGTTATCGCCCGCTCGGTGCGATCCTGGCGGAGCATAACATGGTGCACACATCGGCGCCGACCGTGTTTTTCTCGGTGCTCGCGGACGACCACATCGCCAACGTGCTTGATGTGACGGCGGGCACGCGACTGTTCGGCCGATGCAACGTCATCTCAAACGAACACGGTCAGCCTCTAGCCGATATCGTGGAGATATTGCCGCTGACGCCGTTATAGAACCGACACTCTGGACAGCGCCAGACCTCACCCCGATGATCGCGTAACAAAGGGTGCGGTCTGGTGCACTGATCCACGCTCTGGTTAACGAAGCACTGCGACCATGTTCACGCTTTACCGTGGGTTTCACGGTCTGGTGAGGACTAGGCGTGGGAACAGCGCAAGCACGCTGAAGCGCGAACTCCAACAGGGAGCCGGATTCGTGTTCGGTTACCCACAGCTTCAGATGTGGCTTTTCCTACGTCCCACAAACGCAGCGAACACATTCCCGGATCCAGGAATGTGTTCGCCAACAAAAAATGCTTAATTCAACGACTTCGACCTTGTTCCTGATTCGCGTCGTAAAACAACAACATCACGTACAACGTCTCAATTGCTATAGTGATTCGACAACACCAAATTTTCCATCTCGATTTTTTCTACGTTCTGCACTTTCATAGCCTTCCCATTATGCTCCGATTCCGGTCGCTTATTTCGCTTTTTCATGCGTTTTCATAGCGATCGCTCAACTACGTTGAACGATCGAAACGGGCATTAAGAGACCTGCCATGAATCCACCAAGAGCTTCTGTGATCCGAATTGTACGTTCCCGATGGCTGCCCGGAACTATGATCATCGCGGCCGATATCGTCTTTTTGATTTTCAACTTCTTTGCGACTGACCGGACCGCTACCGAATGCGTGATCGATTTTTATTTATCACAAACTGCGGCCTATGTCCTCATTACTTTATGGTCGATCATTTATTCGCCGTTTGGAAAGTCAACCCGGAGAATCGTAGCTGTCATTGCAGTCATGAACATCGCCCTTGTTGCGACATACTGGCATGTCGAGACTGTGCATCCGAATATAGAGAAAATTACGATTATATGCATAGCACAAGTGGTTTTGTTGCTCCTATATGTAGTATGGTTTGTGATTTCATCGATGTTCCGATGCAAATCATGGATCGCTCTCATTCTCGCAGTGGCTTTAATGGCAACGTTCCCGGTATGCTTTCGGGTCACGGCTTTCACCGGTGACGCCGTGCCAAAACTTCAATGGCGCTGGAGTGAAGTGAACGAGGTCCCGGCCGTCGGCCAAACGACAATAAAGTCATCCGTACTGCCAGATTTCGACTATCCTCAGTTTCTTGGACCGAACCGTAATGCCACGCTTTCCGATGTCGGGTTGTCTCGCGAATGGTCAACGCGCCCCCCCCGTTTGCTATGGAAGATTCCGGTGGGCGCAGGTTGGTCCTCTTTCGCCATTGTTGGCGACAATGCGATCACACAGATGCAAGACGGCGACCGGGAGACGGTCGTATGTCTGGACCTGATGTCCGGTCAGCGGAAGTGGACATACGCCTACACGGCGCAATACAAGTCCGAGCTGGCGGGTGACGGTCCGCGCAGCACACCGACAATTCATGGTAATTACGTATTTACCTTTGGCGCTACGGGAATTCTGAATTGCCTTGCATTGGATTCCGGCAGGTTAGTGTGGACGAGAGATGTAGCTGCGGAAGCCGGCGCCACACCTCTTGACTTCGGATACGCTTCATCACCTCTGGTAGTGAATGAGCTGGTGATTACATGCGTGAACATCGAACAGGCATTGCACGCCTACAACTGGAAAACCGGGGCGCTGGTATGGCAGAACGGCGACGACTATTGCAGTTATAGCTCTCCTTTCCTTGTCAATCTGAACAATGAGCAGCAGGTTGTCCTGTTCAATGCGGGCAGTTTGAGCGCACATGGTCCAGCTGACGGCCGGACGCTTTGGTCACATCCATGGCGTAAGGAACAACCCAATATAGCCCAGCCCGTTTTCGTTTCTGACAACACATTTCTGATCACCAGCAGCTATGGCGCGGGATGCGCATTGCTAAAGGTCTCAGCTGCAGAAGGCGCGGGCGCTACGGTACGGACGATCTGGAAGAATCTGCGCCTGAAAGCAAAATTCTCGACTCCGGTACTACATAACGGATTCCTCTACGGGTTGGATGACGGTACACTGGTGTGTGTCGATGCCAAAAACGGGAAGCGTATGTGGCGACAAACCCTTGAAACGCGGTGTGGACATGGGCAACTCATGCTCGTAGATGATATGTTGCTGGTCCAGACCGAGTCAGGAGATATTGTCCTGGTGCGGGCAACTCCGGAGGCGCATGAGGAAGTGGGTCGTATAAACGCGTTGTCAGGAAAGGCGTGGAACAATCCGGCACTGGCATTTCCTTACCTCGTGGTCAGGAACCATCAGGAGGCGGCCTGTCTTCTCATGCCGACAGAAGAACCGGCGCAGCCGGAGTGATGTCTGAGTCACACCTCTCGCGATTCAACAGATCTGCCAAACTGTAAGCATGCCGACACCGGAGCAAGTCCGTCACGGTTGAGAGCAGCAAACCTCACAACCTTTCTTCGTCCATGAGGCTATAGCCGCCCTTGATGGCCAGCACCTCATTGCAGCCATCCTCGATCATTGAGGCTCTGGCGTCTCGCATGATTTTCTCGACAGGATGTGCTTTCGAAAGCCCGTTGGCGCCGTAGATCTGGACGGCTTCGCTGGCAACGTCAAATGCGGTTTGCGTCGCCGTCACCTTGGCTGCGATGGCTACAGCCAATGCCGGTTCAGGCGTCGTGCTGTTGTAGAGAATCGCTCGGCGCGTCAGGGCGCGAGATACCTCTGTCTGGCGAAACATATGAAACAAGCGCGACGCAACCGACTGATGCCGAATGATCGGTGCTCCTCCCTGGCGTCTGGCGTGCGCGTAGTCGAAGGCAAGATCGTACGCCGATTGCGCTACGCCGGTAAACGTTGCCGCCATGAGGCTGTTTGCCTCGCAAAGCACGGCGTGCAGCGCCATTTCGTAATGCTCCGGCCCAGCCAGGATGTAATTGGTAGACAACGCAACATTGTCGAACAGGATGCTGCCCTGATTGAGTGCGCGTTGCCCCATCTTATCCAGCGGCTCGCCACGAGTAACACCGTCCGTATCGAGCGGAACGACAACAACCACACCGCGAGATGCATCCGGACCGGAGCCGGTATCAGCAGCACAGTACAGCAGACATATATCTGCGATTGTGCCGTTTGACGCCCATGCCGACTTTCGGCCGTTCAATACGATCCGATCGCCGGCGATCGTCGCCACACAGTTTGGTTGGCCGTAGTCGGAGCCTGGTCGAAACGTCTGCTGACTCACGTCCATCATGTCAGAACCGTGATCGGGTTCGGTAACCGCCCAACACCCCAGCAATGTCTCCGGAAACCGTTCTAGCAGAAAGGCATTCTGAAATTTGGCGGCAAGATATTGGGGGAAAAAACCAGCCCCCATGGAAACCGCCAGGCCGGCATCGCCGTATCCCAGTTCCTCGAACGCAATCGACAGGAATAGCGCACGTTCCTCCGCGGCGAGGCCGGCAAGCGTCTCGAGGTTAATGCCCAGTCCCAGATACTGCTTCCTAAATGCCCAGAACGGCGAATCTTCCGCTATCGCATCCGCCGGATTCATGTGATCCAATGCCGTGCCGACCGGTCGCATCGCCTGAAGCGCGAATGCCCTTAAGCCCGCCTGAAATGTTGCAATCTTCTCCGGCAATGGCGGTTCGAATTTGAGGACGTGGCCAGGGGATGCCGCTTCCTCGGGTGAAGGTTGGTTGGACATGTGTTTCTCCTTGCGATGCGGGGTCAATAGTCAAATGAAAATAACGAAAACGCCATGCCGGCACTGGCGATCCAGCCCATCAACTTGTCTCCGCGTTGTATCAGGCCCTTACTTTCTGCGTCAACGATGCCGGCCGGCACCGATGCTGAAACGAGATTACCATACTCCGGATAGAGATAGTGCATCTTCTCGGCAGGCGCGCCGGACTTCTCGGCGCACGCCTCCCAGGCCGATTTCGACGACGTGTGCGGGAAAATCATTTTGACACCGTCGGTGTTAAACAATTTATAAATTCGCATCAACTCCCGCGTGCCGTGGTCGTTCATTGTCACGCCATACGAGCTGAAATTCCCCACACCGTTTTTCTCCACTTTTTCCATGATCTCGTCGTTTCCAATATAGCCGGCATAGCCTGATAAAGCGATGGTGCAGAGATCCGAATAATCTGCCCTGGAGGTAAAAAGCCACTGCCAGTCGGCTGGCTCCTCTGCTGCTGTCAACACCGTGGCGGTTGCGCAATCACCGACGGTGTAGTTCGGAAACGTATATTCTATTTGCTCGAGACTTTCCAGTGCGTAATTTGCCGGATACAGGCAACCGTTGTCCGGGGCATTGTTGAATTCTCCGTTCACTACCAGAATGTTCTCGTACTTTCCACCGGAAATAAAGCTGTGGCTCACGCTCAGCGCCCTGACGTAGCTCATGCACGCATCGGCGATATCAAAACATTCTGCATAGGGCATTCCCAGCTGCTTGGCAACGAAGTACGCGTTTCCCGGCTCAATGAACCCTCGACTGACACCAACGTAAATGATCATCTGAATGTCCTTCTTGTTCAGACCTGATTTATTGATGGCATTTTCAGCCGCTTTGATAATGAAATCAATGGGTTTCTCTCCTTCATCCAACCACCGTCTTTGCTTGGCGCCGGAAACACGGAGCAACCGTCTTATGGATCGCAGTGCGACTTCCAACTTACCGTTAAAGGAGTTTCTGCTGTAATGACGAATCAAATCTACAGTTTCGTCAATGCTTACCACACGCGATGGGGGTTGAAAATCTACAGATTTAAGCTTCATTTTCTGTTTCCTTCTTTGGGGCGTTAGAAACGCACCAAGTAGAGATGGTATGTTCCGACAGTTCTAGCAGATAAATTATCTTGTCACATGTATCGAAAGTATTGAATCAAGTCAAATTGACCTGCACGTGAATTGACGACGAAGCGAGACCAAAATCCGTAAATAACGGCCGCTCAACGCTACTGTGATTACCTGCATATGATATTGCAAGATAACTCGCGATCCATGCGAACGCACCCGAAATTCTTGTAGGAATTATTACTCCATTGCATTACGCGGTTCCACTCACCGATTTTTTGCGAATCCGGGGTGCAGGAAAAAGGTAATACATACAATTCAAGCTGTGCGCAACATAACGCTCGACGTGTGGATGACGACTCGGAAATCGACGGCGAACACGGGAATGTATTGCACGCCTCACTGGCAATTTATCTGGAATTCTTGGCAAGGTAAATTGATTGGAGTGCACTCACAGAGTATATATCATAAACGCGAGTGCTAAACGTTCAAGGTGCGAGCCTGAATAATTTGGATATGACACAATGTTCACTTACGAGTTACAACCTAGCGTTGCGGCAGAGTATGGCCACGTCGTTATTGCCGCGCCTTATGGTCAAAGGTTAGGGCCATCATGCACATGTTGTTTTGGCGAGATCGGCGTTTCGAGATCGGCACAACATCACCTTCTTGCAACGAAAGGGACAATGGAAAGTGAGTTGCGGGGATGCGATCAAGGCCGCAAGGAGACACGGTATGGCGGCTGAAACCGTGGTGGAAGTCCAACATGAGTCAGTGACAGGCAAGCGAAACGGTCACCCATATCTTAACGAGGTTGTTCCCGGTAGGTGTAGGGATGGTCTTGGGCCGATGCCGCGCCGGAAGCCGATCGTGGGCAGTCAGGATGGAGAACCCACACGAGCGTTCGAAGCACCGAGACCTAAGGATATTCGGACAAGCAATGCTTCTGTCTTCATCCGACTGTATAAATGGATGGTGGTCATTATTTCGTGTGCCTTCGGGACGGTGTCTCGTAAACTGACTGGACGATCGTCAGTCCTGGTTGATGCGGTCATGCTCCGCGAGGCGTTGGAGAGCATGGGACCGACAGCCATTAAAGTCGGCCAGCAGCTTTCGATCCGAAGCGATATCTTGCCGCAAGAGTATTGCAACGAGTTAAGTAAGATGCTGGACTCAATGGCGCCGATACCATTTGATCTGGCGCTTGAAGTGATCGAGAGAAGCTTGGGCTGTCGCCTTGATGAGGTCTTTTCGCGGCTTGATCCCGAACCGATTGGTTCGGCCTCACTCGCTTGTGTATATCAGGCAAGTCTTGCAACTGGAGAGAAGGTCGCCGTAAAAGTCAAGCGTCCGGGAATCGGCCGAGAGATACACAATGACCTGCAGGTCATAGGATGGATATGTGAAGCGGCAGAGTGGTTTGGATTCCTGCGGCCGGGGCTGACGCGGGATTTCCGCAGCGAGTTGGACCGCATGCTGAAAGAGGAGTTGGATTATGTGCTCGAGGCCAGATATACCGAGATCTTTCGAAAAAAAGCGAAGAAAAACAAGCATGTCACGGCCCCGCGCGTGTACCAGAGGTGGTGCAGTGATGACGTCATTGTTTCCGAGCTAATATCCGGCGTATTTATGATCGAGATTCTGAACGCATTGGAGCAGCAGAATACTCAGGTACTGGAGGCGTTGAAACGAAAGGGATACAATCTGAAAAAATTGGCGCGACGCATGACCGCGATTTTTCATTGGGAGTGTTACGAATCCATTTTTTTTCACGCGGATCCTCACCCCGCCAATCTGATCGTTCGCCCGAATAACACGTTGGTCATGATTGATTTCGGATCGTGCGGGTCTATTTCGATGGCAATGCGGCGAAAGCTGATTCGATTCCATAAACGACTGGTTGCAGATGATCCACACGGCATCGCCCAGGTGGTAATGACCATACTCGAACCACTTCCGCCGATTGATACCGACAAGTTTCTGAACGAATTGGCCGGCATATACCGAAAGATGTTTTTCGCCATCGAATCGGATTCCGCTGAATGGTATGAGAAGTGTTCCGGGTGGATGTGGATTCGCATCATCGCGGCATGCCGTGAGTATGAGATCCCGATCAATCTGGATACATTGCGAATTTTTCGCGCCTCATTCATGTACGATTCGATTACCTACCGTCTGGATCCACGCCTGGACCCGGGCAAGGAGTTCAGGCGGTGGAAACGAAAATTCGACCGCAAGCGGAGAAAGCGAACATTAAAGCGGATTCGGCAACGGTTACGTGGTCCGCTGCCAGGTGACTATACGGAATACGGCGAGGCGGCCGAACTTGTGACCCATGTCCAGGAGCAGATGCAGAAGTGGCTGGACACACCGAGATACAATTTCAGCTACAGTGTGCGCAAGGGCGCATTCGTATTCTCAAAAATCGTCACATCTTTGATTCAGACGGTGCAATTATTCTGTGTATATGTTTTCCTGAGAATCAGTTACCTATGTTTTGTCCACTATCCCGATGTAAATCGGATATTCAGCTCGCCATCCGGTGAATTTCGGTGGGGCAGGATCGTGGAGCAGTTGTTCCAAAACTACTTTGCCGTGGCATTCCTGCTGTTCCTTCTCATGTTCTGGTTTATCGTGGTACAAAAAATTATCCATCGAATGGATGACGTCGATACCGATTAATAAGGCACCAAAGCGTCTATGCGCACATGGTACAATACAGATGTCCCTCGTGGTATGCGGGATCTTGCGGATGCGGTTGGCGCCCGTCCCGGCCATTCGTCGTTCTATCGATATTGCCGGCACGTTGTGGCGCTCCTGGCGACGGCTGTAACGATATCTACCGCGGCGGACGCGCAGGAACCTGATAGTGAGTTACCGGAGCAATCGTTCAAGAATAGCCTGAATCGGGCAGGGGAAAAACTCAATGGCGATTTGAAGCTCAGTTATTTTTATCATCGCAACAATGTCGAGCAAGATCACGACAGACAACGCTTTGAGTATGACTTGCAGCTGGACATTGCCGGATTTGTCGGCGAGAATATGAGATACGTGTTTACGCCGCAGCTGCGAGGCGACAGCGTCGGCTGGAGTCAAGGGGCAATAGACGGCATAACCGAAGAGCAACCCGATCGTTACATCTTGAACCTCCACGAGGCATATATGATGGTTGCAGCGGATACCTACGATCTTTCCATAGGCAAGCGAATGTATGCCTGGGGGACGGGCGATGGCTATAACCCCACGGACAATATCAATCCCAGAGATGCAATTGATGTCCCGACAATTGAGAAGATTGGCGTCCCGTCGATAAATCTCAATATCGATACAGCTGCATTCAGCACGAAGATAGTCATTGTCCCCTGGTTCACACCGTCCCGGGTACCCAGCAAAGACAACCGATGGATTGGAGATTTGAGCGAGGCACAACGTGACTTTGGCACGACCGACCTGAACGTCGGGCCGCGCAATCTGCCGGCGAACACCGTCGAGAATGTGCAAGTCGCACTGCGCGTTGCGACAAGCACTCTGGTAGAAGGCTGGGATTTGTCGCTGACTTACTTCGACGGCGTCGAAAGTATCGGCGTGTTGCGCGGCGCGGTATTGGGGCAGGACATTTTCGTATTCCGGGAGTTCCCAAAGTATCGCGAATTTGGTTTCGATTTTTCGACGACGCTCAATAAGCTTGAAATTCACGGTGAAGCCGCCGCGCATTTCACGGATGGCTCTGCAATGGACGATGATTACGTTGAATATGTTGTCGGCATCAACTGCGTGTTCGATGATGTGCCATCGGATCTGATACAGGAGATCATTTCTGTGGTCGAATACGCGGGAGAATCTGTATTTGATCGAAAAGTGCAGGGAAATGCATTCTCCGGGTCTGGCGAATATATCCGACCATTCAAGAATTCGTTGATACTTAGCAATACATTCAGCTTTAGTTACGACACAAAAATCGAAGTACCCGTGATTTTCAACTTCGGCGATGAGGATTTTATTGTGCGACCGCAGCTGTCTCATCGCATCTCGGATCAGGTCAAGTTGGAAACGGGCATCCTGGTTGTCGGTGGCGGAAAAGATGGATTTCTGGGACGATGGCGAAAAAACGACCGGATTTTCTTGATGCTAAACTATGCATTTTGACACAGTCTGAACCATGTGATCACAACGAAATACTACCAAGAGGAGAAGCGCAATGAAAACATTCATTTCCATCACTGCAGGCGTCCTGATGCTAATCAGCACGGCATCCGGCGCGGAAGAATTGACCGGTCGTGAAATAGTTGACACACAGAAGAAGCGGCATGAGTTGCCATTCCAAACCGAAACCGTGCAGATGGTCTTGACCGACAAGAAAGGACGTACCCGCGAACGGACCATGCAAAGCTGGGCGTATCGACAGGAAAGTGGCCTGTATAAGGTCATGACTAAGTTCCTGGATCCGGCGGATGTTCGGGACGTCGGTGTGCTCAACTGGGAACAGGGTGATGATGCCGATGACGATCAATGGCTCTACATGCCGTCCGCACAAAAAGTCAAACGAATCGTGTCGGGCGCGAAAAAAGGGAAATTTATGGGGACCGAGTTGTCATATGAAGACTTGCGGTCAGAAAATCTGACCGTTCACGACTACAATCGCATAGACGACGCAACAGTCGATGGTCACGAATGCTACGTTGTTGAAATCGTTCCGTCTACCGCGAAGGAGAAGAAAGAAAGCGGATACGGCAAGCGTATTGCTTACATAAGGAAGGATATCTTCTTTATAATCAAGACAGAGTACTTTGACAAAAAGGACAAACATATCAAAACGTTGATTATCGAGTCGCTGGAAAACGTCAAAGGCGACGTATGGCGAGCGACAAGGTCCGCGATAACGGACCTTTCCAAAGAAAGGACTACGACGTTGATCGTGCAATCGCGAGATCTCGACACCTCGCTCACCGAAGATATGTTTACAAAACGCGCCCTGCAGATCGGTCAATAAGATTGAAGCATATCATGCTATTTGTGTTTCGGCGTCCGGTTCTTTCGACGCTTTCGCTCGTGATCCTGCTGCCATTTGCGGTATTTCACGCGAGTCAGATCGTCCAGGACGCGTCGGTGGACGGCCTGATTATTCAGGATGAGGACAAGGCCTACTACGATTCCGTTACGGAAACGTTTGGCGACGATACGCTCGTGGTCATCATGTTGAAACACCCGGAGGGCATCTTTCAGCAGGAATTGTTGCGCAGCGTGAAGCACATCAGCGACAGTGTTGATAGCCTTGAGATCACAACGCACGATGAGCCCTTTGCCGTCGCAACACACGTCGCCAGTCTTGCCACTGTAAACAAGATACTCGACAAGGACGGTGCCCTGGATACGGATAAATTGATGGATTATCTGCCGGGGAGTGAAGATGAAGTCCTCGAGGTCAAGGCTGATGCCTCCCGAAGCCAACTGATTCTCGGCAATCTCCTGTCCCATGATCTCAGCGCAACAGCAATCAATGTATATCTCAGAGCGCCGCCCGAAGGGGCTGCAAACTACAATCGCCAGGTCACGGCTGCGATTGACACAATCCTGGAAGCCGAACGAAACCGACTCGGCGACCTGGGAATCGACGTCGAGATCATTCAGATCGGCATGCCCGTCATTAAATCCGTCCTGGCGGATTCCATTCAACGGGACATCATCCTGCTCGTGCCCATTTCGTTGCTCGTTATTCTTGCCATTCTCCTTTTTTCATTCCGATCTCCCATCGCCGTCGTCATACCGTTTATCACGGGATCGCTCAGCGTTGTCGGGTGTCTCGCCTTCATGTCGTTCATGGGTTACACCATCAACGTCGTTTCGAATATCCTGCCCACTCTAATTCTGGTGATTGGGTGCACGGAAGACATCCATCTTCTGGCCGACTATCGCAACCAATACCGGAAACGCGGCGATAAGCTGACCGCGATTCACAACATGATGTTGAAATGTGGATTGGCGATATTCCTGACATCGATGACAACAGCGCTCGGTTTCGCAACATTGAAATTGAACCCGATCCGGATGCTGCAGGAATTCGGCATAAGCGCAGCCTTCGGACTATTGCTGAACTACGTGATTACCATTATTCTCGTGCCGACATTGTTGCGTTGTGCACCGGCGCCAAAAATGGCCGGAAACGAACGTCAATCGCCGCTGCTCGACACGCTTGCGGACAAGTTATTCCACCTCGCCGTTAACCATCGTCCCGCAGTTTTTATTGTTACGACCGCGGTTGTATGTGTTTGTGTTCTTGGCTGTCTTCGAGTCAAGGTAGATGCCGACCTCGTCAGTTTCTTTAAGGAAGACAATCAGGTTCGGGTCAAGATGCGTCAGCTCGAGCAGAATCTTTCCGGTGGTCAGAGCTTTCAGGTCATTGTGAATACGGAAGGAATGGGGATCGAAGAAGGCCTGAAACAGCCTGAGATTATGCAGTGTGTCGACGAGTTGGGTGAGTACCTCCGGACACGCTTCGATTTTGTTATTTCCCCTGCGGATTACATCAAGGTTTTCCACCGGGAGTTCAACGAAGGCGATCCTGAGGCCTATCGCATTCCCGACTCCTCAATGGAGATCAGCCAGATTCTGATGCAGCTTGAAGGCGACGAGATGGATCGCATTCTTGAGCCGGGTTGTCAGAACGCATCGATATTCGTGCGTCACCATGTCTACGGCTCATGGCAGATGGCGGACGAGACGGCAAAGATCAATGAAGCTGTACAGCGAATTTGTCCGGACGGCGTCAACGTGAAGATCACTGGAGAGAGCATTCTCTTCAACAAAGCCGCCGATACCATGGCGATCGGACAGGTAACGAGTCTGGCCCTGGCAGTGGTCATCATCGTCATCATTATCAGTATCTTATTCGTCTCCCCAAAAGCAGGGCTTCTCGCGATCGTACCGAACGCGATTCCGATATTGGTCAACTTCGGCGTCATGGGTTGGTTTAACATTCCACTGAATCCGGGGACATGTCCCGTTGCCGTAATCGCATTGGGTATCGCGATCGACGACACCATTCACCTGATGGTGCAGTTTTACAAAGAACTTAAAAGCACGAGCGATCAGGAAGAAGCGATGCGCCGAACCATAAAGGCCCAATTGCTCCCGGTGCTGTCCAGCTCCGTTGCTTTGGGTGTCGGATTCTCCGTACTGATATTCGCGGACGTTGTGTCGAGCATTAATTTTGGTTATTTGACCTGCCTGGCTATGGCAAGTGCGCTAATCAGTGATCTGATGATTGCACCAGGCCTGCTCTTGTCGACTCGCTTGATATCGTCATGGGACCTGATCAAGTTGCAGATCAACGAAGCTGCCGTGGCGAAATCGGCTTTGTTTCGGGATATGAAAGTGTCCGAAGTCAAAAAGGTCATTCTGATGGGCGTGCTGCAGGAATACAGCGACGGCGATATTATCATCAAGCAAGGGTCGGATTGTCGTGAAATGTATTTGATACTGGAAGGACGGGCGTCGGTACATTTTGACGGCAATGTAGGCCAGGACGGCATCAAGACGCTTCAGAAGGGCGATATATTTGGCGAACTCGCGTTTATAACAGGAGAAAAACGCAGCGCCGACGTGGTTGCGCGTGATCGCGTCGAAGCGCTCAGGATAGACGACGGCTCATTGAAGAACGTTCGGAACCGGTTTCCGAAGGTCGGCGCCAAGCTGTTTTATAACATTTCTGCCATACTCGGTGAACGTCTGCAGCAAACGACGGAAGCGTGGAAGACGCAGTCGGTTTATCTTGACGTGGAATGAGTATTGAGCGAGTTAAGCAGGATATCCACACGCATGATTTTACGAGTGGTGTCTATTGGCACCTTCAATCTCAAACGAAAGGATTTAACCCATGAGTGAACCATCAAGTAAGACCAGTACGCTCAGCTCGGCGCCGCCGCTAATAACTGACTTGGGCAAGAAGAAACGGAAGCGTATCAAGCAGCTTAAGAAGGGGAAAGGTAAGTTGATGTCGGAAATCAACAAGAGCATTGAATATGTCCGATCCGAATTACGCGATTCCGTCGACGACAATGCTGTTGTGATCCCCGTCGTTCTGATCGTAGAGAAAAAGCGTCGAAAATTCAAAGGGTTGTTGAAAGGCTTGCGATACTAGTATTCCGGGGACCGTGGTGGTGATTTGGCGACTGCCGTTTCACTGGTCGGCCAGTGTCGTTGGGGTAGGGACTACGCAATGTCGTTGATTGAAGTGCTCTTGAGATTATGGTGGCCATGATCGCTTTTGGAGCGCAGGCTCGCGACACGCGATAGCCGAATCGCGACGGGGCTCAGCCTGCCAATTTCAAACATCTTGGGTCGCGCTATTACGCCAGGGGTATCACGACAAAAATCCCTGATTCAACGATAGAAACACGGCGCCGGGAATCTGCAAGGCAAGCGGCATTGAGTAATATCAGGTGCCAAACATAGAGAACAGGAGGAATATTGCAATGATGGAACAGGAAACCGGCAATGTTGTAAGTCGCGAAGGTGAGGCGCTCCGCGCTCCGCGCGTCATAGTGATGGATCGAAAACGGAAAAAAAAGAAGAAAAAATACAGTCGCCGCAACCGTTCTTCTCAGGAATTTGAAGTCGCGACGACAAAGTCGACGCGGCAGATTACCCGTGCTGTAGATCGCGGCATCAGCGAATGGACCCGTCTTCGCAGAAAATCATCGCGCAAGAAGAAAGACGGCGCGGTCAAAGACAGTTCACGAAATGCACGTAAGGCACTATCAAAAGCTGTCCGCATCGCCGGTAAAGCGCCAAAGAAATTTCTGGATGAACTGGAGTCCACGCGTCTGTATAAGCGTCCGAAAAAGCGATTGATTTAACCGGGATGATAGATCTGCACATGACAATCGAACAGAAGATAGAGGCGTTTTTTGCGGCAGGTCCGCCGTTCGCGGTCGTGGGTGCATCAACGAATCGCGCGAAGTACGGCAACAAGGTCCTGCGCTGCTATCTGCAAAACGGCCACGAGGCTGTGGCTGTTAATCCGCGAGCAACCGAGATCGAAGGTGTACCGTGTTATAGCGATGTGGCGTCGCTGCCGGACGAGGTCGATTGCCTTTCGATCATTACGCCGCCGGCCGTGACCGAGACCGTTGTACAACAGGCAATCGATACGGGAATCCGCCATCTGTGGATGCAGCCGGGCGCTGAAAGCCCGGCCGCGATACAATCCGCCGAGGATGCCGGACTGAACGTGATCGCGGACGGGTCCTGTTTGCTTGTCGTGCTGGGCTACAGCGAGTCGATGTGAGCACGATAAAATACTAGTCGCATTTCTGCATTACCACCAGCCGTTCCCGATTCTGGCGTCGATCTATCGATTGCTCGGGTGTCGACCAGTGGATGATCTTGAATTGAGGCAGACATACATCTTCGATAGCGGTTCGCGATACCTGAAACGGCGGACCTTCTTCATCGGGCGGATCGAAGCGGTAGAATAGGCCGAACAAATACCCTCCTGGCTTCAGTAGACGATAGGCAGTTGCGGCGTAGTCACGGCGACGCGCCGTTGGAATGGCGCAGAAACATGTGTGCTCCAGAACATAGTTAAAGCTGTCGCTCCAGGATACCGGTAAGGTGAAGATGTCATGTTGCACTACCTGCAGCGTCCGGCTCGCATTGAGATAACGGCGTGCCTGTTCGATTGCCGGCGCGGCGAAGTCAATAGCCGTCACGTCAAATCCGTGATCCGCAAAGGCTGCAGCGTCGTGTCCACCGCCGCATCCCGGGCAAAGCATGCGTCCCGGTTCCAGCCATGACGGTCGACGTTTCAGCAGATTTGCAAATGGCGGTGCAACCCGGCCCAGATCCCAGCGGGCATCGCCGTCGCGATACCTGGATTCCCAGAATTCAGCGCACTCGGCACCGTGTGGATGATGGGGGAGGGCAGTCATGCATCTCGTTCCGGTTCGCCGGCGAAAAACGCCGCTATATGCTCGATTACAAAATCCTGATCATCACTCTTGAGATCGAAAAAACACGGGATACGCAGCACCCTCGCAGCAAGCGACTCGGTGACCGGGAAATCGCCCGGATTGTATCCCAGTTTCCTTCCCATCGGCGACAAGTGCAGCGGTACGTAATGAAAAACTGCATGAATCTTCTGTCGCGCCAGGTGTCGTATCAGTCGCGAGCGCTGGTCTTCGTCATTCAAAAGCAGGTAGAACATATGACCGTTATGAACGGAATGATCGGGAATGTACGGCATTCGTATATTGTGTGACTCCTGCAGGGGCTCAAGCCGTGTCATATAGCGGTCGAAAATTGCCAGGCGCTTCGCGGTTATGGTCGTGGAAGCTTCGAGCTGAGCATATAGAAACGCGGCTATCAACTCCGAAGGCAGGTACGAGGAACCTATATCAACCCACGTGTACTTGTCGACTTCACCACGGAAGAAGCGACTGCGGTTGGTGCCCTTCTCACGGATGATTTCAGCACGCTCAATGAGTTGCGGGTCATTGATCAACAGCGCGCCGCCTTCGCCGCTGATAAAATTCTTGGTCTCATGGAAGCTGATTGCTCCCATGTGCCCTAGCGACCCGAGGTAGTGGCCGTGATAGGTCGCACCGACGGCTTGTGCGGCGTCTTCGATAACAACCAGGTCGTGACGCTGCGAAATCGCGTTTATCGTTTGCATCTCGCAACCGACCCCGGCGTAGTGAACCGGTACGATCGCGCGCGTCCTGGGATTTATCGCTGCTTCGATCTGCGACTCATCGATGTTAAGCGTGTCCGCCCGGATATCAACAAATCGGACATGCGCACCGCGAAGAACAAATGCGTTAGCCGTGGATACAAAGGTGTAGGACGGCGCTATCACCTCGTCGCCCGGCGAAATGTCGGCGAGTATCGCTGCCATCTCCAGCGCGGCCGTACACGAATGCGTCAATAGCGCCTTCTTTACGCCGAATTGGCTTTCGAGCCAACTCTGACACTGTCGCGTGAAGCGACCGTCGCCCGCCAGTCGTCCCTCAACAACGGCCTGTGAAATATAATGCAGCTCTTTGCCGACAACAAAAGGGCGGTTAAACGGTATCGAAGGGCGGGTCATGGATGGTCGCCGCCGCGGTATTGAAGAGCCGGCCGGCGGATGATGATGTATTCCGTTGCGTTTGCGGGCGCTTTCGGTTTGGCAATCAAAAATTTGATCTCGCGAATCGATGTTTCTGATGTCGCTTTAACCGTGCCGTGGGCAACCGATTGCATGTCGTCGAGGCGCAGCTTGACCACCTGCCAGCCGTTATTCAGGGTGCTCGCTTGCGCTCGCTTGGTCTCGAGTTCTCTGGCATCGACTGTAGCGGCGCCGCCATAGAGTGCGGGTGTCGATCCCGTGATGGTCTTGCAGTATGCAGCGAAAGAGCTGCCGCCAATCCTGTCGGCGGGGATGTCGACGGTAAACGTCACGCCGACACCCCAGGTCGATTCGCTCCAATCGACCCTTACAATGAGTTCCTGATCGCGCGCATTGTATTCGAGATCCTGCACCCCATAGCCGAAGCTGCGCCAGCCGCCATGGGGTGCCGAGGCGTCGAACAACAACCCTTCCGCGTCAGCCGCAATCGCAACCCGACAGCAGAGTGATAAACAAATGAACAAATGTGACATATAAAATTTCATTTCGGTTGGTATTGTATTTCGTTTAATCACAAAGGACAAGCTCGCTTATGCGCACGACCAGCCGAAAGCATTCATCATCGGGATTGACACTGGACTTACACGCCAAGGTCATCGACGGTGCCGACGCCTTGCTGGACAAGGACGCGGTATTGGTAAAACCGGAGTCGCATGTCTTCGGTGTTGCAGACGGCATCAGCGGTACAATCGGCAGTGAGCACGCGAGTGATGTCGTCATGCAAGTCGTCGAAACTGCATGCGGCTCGGACGATTTTGGACTTGGAAAGGTCGAAAAGCGGCTCGGAAAAGCGCTGGATCTCGCCAATCGGCGCATTCGGGAATACGCGGAGGCAAACGGTATCGGCGATTTCTTTTCGTCGTTTGCGCTGTTGCACCTGCACCCCGGCAAGTCTATGGCAACGATGATGTACCTGGGATCGTGCCGTCTTTACGTCTACCGCGATCATAAACTGGACTTGATAGCCGATTCGGCGGATCGCGACATGCCGTCCGCGACCGACAGCATCGTTGTCGACGACGCCGGTCACGCACTGTCGGAAAAGCCGGCGCGTGCTATAGGACTGTCCGCCAATCCGGAATACGACATTCGCCATTACCGGTTCCGCGAAAATGATCTGTTTATGCTCTGCACCGACGGACTGAACAGGCACGAGAGCGATTCCGAGATTTTGCGGATTCTTGGTGATCTTGAGAATCACGAACTCAAGCACATTGCGGCGCGGCTCACGGCCGAGTCACGGAAGAAAGGTGCATTGGACAATATCTCAATGGTGCTGGTGCGCGTGCGAGCGTGCCGACGACGATCGCCGTGGATGTATGTCGCACCTGCGGTTATTGGCAGTCTGGTCGCATTCCTGGTGCTTTTTGCCGGTAGTCGACGAAACGCTGAGAGTCGGACCGGCGCCGCCGAAACAGTTGCTGTGGCATCAACTGAAGAAACAGAAATATCCGAGAGTTTTGCCGCCAACGACGGCGACCGGCGGGCGAATCCTGAAACGTCACCGTCAATTGCCGACTCGCATGGCACCGCGGCCGAGTCGCCGGCGGCTGCTGTGCCAGATCCGGTGCGGCCTGCAAATGCGGCAAATGCGGTGACGCCGTCGTCGAATATATCGCGTGGCGAATCGTCCGCCGCCGCTGCGGACGCACAGAAACCGGTGCGACCGGCTGTGCCGCCTGCGGTCAGCGCCGAGTCGGTGAGTGCTCCATCGCCCGTTGCAGCTGCAACGCCTGCGACCCGCGACAAACCCACGGAAACGCAATTGTCGGCCTCTGCGGCAACGGCGGGCACCAAGGTCGAGTCGGTGAGCGCCCCGTCGCCCGCTCTAGCTGCAACGCCGGCGGAGTCGCTGTCACCTGCTGTCGTTCCGACGAAGCCCGCAGCCGACAAGCGCAGTGTCGCCGCGCGACCACGTCCAGTACAAAATGGCCCCGACAAAACGTCGCAGCATGTGCCCCCTCCGGCAGCAAAGGAGACGCCGGCAGAAAAATCGCAACAAGCGATATCGCAAGCTGTTGCCGCTGTAGACAATACAAGACTGCCAACGGCTTCGATATCTGCCACATTATCACCGGCAGCAGCTCTTGTTCCCGACAAGCGTCAGATTAGCCAGGACGCGCCACTGCTCGGTATTGTGAATCCCGCTGCTGAGATTGTCGCACCGGAAAAAGACAAAGAAGCTGAGATGCAGGATCAAGCCCAAGCTCTTTTCACCCGTTTCGAAAAGCTGATACACGATGCGTCGGCTTCAGGCGACTGGTCCGGCGTCCGTGCACTGCTCGACAGTAATCCGGAGCAGCGCAAACGCTTTCAGGCGTTGTCACACTTTCCAATCGCCGAGGCATGGTGCACGCTTCACGCACAATTCGGTGGTAAACCGACCGTCGCCGAGCAATGGAGCCGGCGTCTGAATGTAATTCGGCAGCCGCTGCGAGCCGGAGGTCTGGTATACGGCTCCGACGCATCACCCGCTGCGCCGGTGTCATTGACAGAGGCGGGAGCTGCAGCAGCATGCCGTACGCTTGCAGGCACGCTCACAGCGCTGGAGCAATCGGCCATACAGACATGCGATCGCGTTCTCCGGGACTATGATGTGATGAAGCCCGAGCTTCTCCTCGCTCTCCATCGGGCTATTGCAGACAGCACCGAAGGCAGTGACTGGCTTCGGGCACGCCTGACAGCGCGTGACAGCGCTGTCACAGCACTCAAAGCGCTGCACGACAGAATCCGGAATGCTGCACCGAACGCAGCGCCCGGGGCACGATTGGCGGCACTTGAAGAGGCCACGCGGACGCTGCAACGCGAGTCGCGGGCACTCCACGATTATCGCCATCTCCTGTATGCTCTGTGTCGCGATTTCCAGGATTCTGCGGCCGCAAACGCTGCCGCTGCCGCGAAAACTGACGCGGCAGCCTCTTACGTTACCGCGTACAAAAGCTCCGAAACCGCGTTGCCCTGGCGTCCCGAGTCGACCGGCGTCGCGCGCGGCCCGACGTCTGCGACGCCGAAAAAATGACGGCTAAAGGTTAAATAAACCCTTGGCGTGACCGATATAAGCCTTCAGAGGCGTCTCGCCACAGTCGGTGGCGCTATCAGTCGTGGCAATCGCAGATACCCAACCTCGGTTACAATCATGATAAATCCAGTTATGCATAGTGTCGTCCCAGTGAATGGTCAGACAGCAAACCGTCACGCAAACCAGTTGTCCGAGATTGCCGGTGGCAAGAAATCGGCGGTCAATTCGAGTGCAGCGCTGATTCAAATCGGCGAAAGGCTGCTCGGTCGCGTTGGCCGCGCAGACGCGGCAAATTCAAATGTACGGATGGCGCAAAGCCGGAGCCTGACGGCATCCGCAGCACAGCAGCAGACCTTTGACAGTCTCGCACGACTCAAGGATTTGAGCATCCGCGCCGGCGACGGCACATTGTCTGCCCGCGATCGCAACGCGCTCAATAACGAAGCCCGTGACATAGTCGATTCGCTGCGCGACAACTCGCGCAACCTGCGATTCAACGGCGAGCGGATTATGGACACAGAAGCCGTATCGACAACGGCGTCTGCCGACGGCGCAGATGTCACGGTCAGCGGCGGTATTTCTGATCCCGATGCCTTGAATCTTGACGACATCGACCTTTCCACTGCAGAAGGCGCTGCGGCGGCCGGCGAGGCAATCGATGAGGCCGTGGAGGCGGTAGGTGCTCAGGCCGTACGTCTCGGTGCCGAACAGCAGGCGTTTGAACGGCAGTTTGCTGCCAACCTGACGGATGCGGAACAGAGTCTCAGTGCCGGTGTGGATCTGGTTTTTACAGATATCGCACGCTCAATGGTAAACGGAACATCGGCATCGATCATGGCCGATGTCGGCGCGGCACTGCAGGCACAGGCGACAAACCTGGAGGCCCAGTCACTGCAAATGCTGATTCCACGGTAAGCGACTGGTGCGGCGGTGGTGCAGCATTACATTCTCGTTTGCGTTCATCATGGCCCAGTCGTGTGTTGGAGTTCGCGCTTCAGCGTGCTTGCGCTATCCCACGCGCGTGGCTCTGCGTGACGTGAATCCCACGATAAATCGTGAACTCCACCAGGACGCCCGTAGGATCGGCACCGCCGACTTCCCCAGCCAACGGCTACCGACAACGCCGGTGGTAATGGACGTCTTCGATGCTACTGTCGGATCACAGCGCCTTGTGCGGGAGGCTTTCGACGCGTCCGGCGGGGGTGACAATGACGTAGTCCAGCTTTCGTTGTAATTCCTTTACCGTGGACGCACCGGCATAGGTAAGGCCGGAACGAAGTCCGCCGATGATATCAGCGATGATGGCGTCTTCGTCTTCACGATATGGCACCTCAAGCGCAATACCTTCGGCCGTTTTCCAATCGGTCAGGCCACCGTGATAGTCGTCCATGACTTCGCTGCTGGCCATACCGCGATAGGTCTTTACTTTCGTACAACCGTCAGCGCCGCCCACCACCGCACCCGGTGTCGGTCTGGTGCCGGCAAGCATACTGCCAAGCATCACAAAATCCGCGCCGAACGCCAGGGCCTTAACGACGTCGCCGGCGGTGCGAATTCCGCCGTCCGCGACGATCGACCGATCGACGCGGGAGCAATCACGTATCGCGGTAAGGCTCGGAACGCCAAAACCCGTCTTGATGCGTGTCGTGCAGACAGAGCCGCTGCCGATACCGACCTTGACAATGTCGGCGCCACAGGAGGCGAGATAGTCCGCACCGGCGTAGGTCGCGACATTGCCGGCCATAATGCACACATCCTTCCCGAGAATCTCGCCCAGGCTGCGCAGCGTCTTGCCAACGTACTTCGCGTGCGCATGCGCGACATCGACGCAGAATCGCGTGGCGCCGGCATCACGCAATGCTTCGGCGCGCTCGAGATCCGCATCTGAAGCACCGATTGAGACGAAAGCCGACGCCGTGCATTGGCGGTACATAGCGACGCTGTCGGCAATGGACTTAAACCGGTGCAAGACCCCGATACCACCCTTGAGCGCGATGAAATTGGCCATCGCAGCTTCGGTAATGGTATCCATATTCGCGGTCATTATCGGCAATCTCAACGTGAGTTTGCCGCTGCGATCCGTGACGGAGGTGTCGACAACGCGCCGTGATTCCCAGTGATTATAAGATGGTACCAGCAACACGTCGTCGTAGGTTACTGCATGTGTCATAAGATTCCTTGTTTCCGCATTTTATTTCGTTGTCATGACCCAAACGCCGTCCCAGTCGGGCAGCGGCGGGTTGGCCATAAAGTATTGCGCCCGCTCAGTGTACAGTTGCGGCAGATAATCCTGGTCATTGAGAGACAGGCATGAGGAAAACATCTCGATCGCATCTTGCCACTTCTGGTCGCGGTAGGCATTGAGCGCTTCGCTGTAGCGTTGAACGGACGCATCGATATTCGGGAATGTCTCCTCAGTATGAAAATCGAGGATCTCATAAATGGCAACGGGTTTGGTCTTGCCCTTTACTGTCATGCGATCTGCCTCGCGACAGCGGTAGTTGCCCTTGAGTTTCCTGAAGGTGTGCTCGCTGATCAATATCTGACTGCGGTAGAATTTACATGCACTTTCGAGGCGTGCGGCAAGATTTACGCCATCGCCGATCATAGTGTAATCCATACGCTTCATAGAACCGATATTGCCGGCAAGGACCTCATCGGTGTTGATGCCGATACCGATATCGATCATGTCCTGATCATCTGCTTTCCGCTGTCGATTTAAGTCGCCCAGGGCACGTATCATGTCGATCGCGGCCGTGACCGAGTTGTCGGTATCGTTCTCGCCCGGGAACGGCACGCCAAACGCCGCCATGATCGCATCGCCAATATACTTGTCAAGGATGCCGTGGTGCTCGAAAATGATATCGACCATGATCGTGAAATACTCGTTCAGCATTGTGACGGTTCCCTGCGCCCCCAGCTTCTCCGCCATCGTCGTGAATCCGCGGATATCCGAAAACAAAACGGACGCCTCCTGAATCTGGCCGCCGAGAATCTCCTCGCCGGACTCGAGCAGGCGCTCTGAAACCTCTTTTGTCATGTATCGTGCAAGCGTGCCCTTAAGTCGTTTCTCGCCCGTAATGTCTTCGAAAACCAGTAGCGAACCGATCCTATCTTTCTTGACGTTGGTGAGCGGCGCTATGGTGAGATTTACGGGGCTCTCACCGCCGTCTTCGAGCACGAGCTGGCTGTCCATGGTGACATCGGTCTGGCCTGTCGTGAGCACCCGATCGATCTTTTCGACGATCCAACTGTTGTCGCCCCGGAAGAAGTCGCCCGCCGGCATACCTATGATACTGCCGACGTCGGCATGCAGGATATTCAGTGATGCCTCATTGCATTTCACAATCCGGCCCTCTGCGTCCAGCGACATCACGCCGTTGCTGAGACTTTCGAGGATGCTCTCGTCGTAGTTCTTGAGATTCAACACTTCCTCGAACAACTTCTCCTTCTGGTCGATCAATGTCACATTGGATACCGCAACCGCGGCCTGCGAGGAAATCGATTCGGCCAGGCGAACGATGTCCTCTGAAAACGAAATAACCTCGCCACTCTTCGGGTCCTTGGCATTCAGTAACTGAATCACCCCGACGATGATATTCTCATCGTTACGCATGGGAATCACCAGCATCGATTGGGACTTGTAACCGGTGGCGACATCAAACTTCTTGGGACCGGTGAAGTCGAATAATTCCGAATCGTAGACGTCGCCAATGTTCACGGTCTCGCCGTTAAGCGCGACGTACGCCGACACATTGGATTCTTCCAACTCGACCGGGGAAAAAGGAATCTCGTCGCCGGAACTGCCGCCCATAGAAATATCGAGCGTGTCGTTCTGGATGATGAGAAAGTTGAGCACGTCGTCGGCAAGCAAATACAGAGTGCCGGCATCGGCATGCGTAATGGCGCGCGTATGCGAGATGATCATTTCCGACAGCTTATTGAAATCCTTCTCCGACGACAACGCCGTGCCGATTTCAGTCATCTTATCGACAATCTTGCCAAGCTTGCGATTCATCTGCTGCATGTCCGCGACCAACTGGCGGTTCTGGTCGACGATACGCTTTTTCTCAAGCGCCTTGTCGGCGGCAAGAATGATCGTGTCCTGGATATTTTCGTCTTTGAGAAGGTAGTCGCCTGCGCCGCTGGAAATGGCCTCCATCGCCACGGAAATCTCATTGTTGCCCGTCAATATGACCAAGGGCACATCGTGGTTGTCGTCGCGGAGCTTTTTGATCAGTTCCAGCCCGCCCATCACCGGCATGTTGATGTCCGTAATGATTAGCTTAATTTCGGGATCGCTGGTGAATGTATCGTATCCGTCCTGTCCGTTCTCCGCGGAATTCACCAAGTATCCGTGTGACTGGAGAATGTCACACAGGATCTCACGGGTGAACAGGTCGTCGTCGACCACGAGTATTTTCGGCTTTGTTTCGGGCACTGTCATCGGAATGGATTTGGCTTGCCGGTTACCGGGAATGCGAAGGTGGCAGTTGCGAAAACAGACGCAACTGTATCTGCAAGTTAGCAGGATTCATTACCTTAATAGTATTGCATCGAACGTCAAGACAAATAGTGTATCACCTTGATGTCTGAAATCCCGAAGAAAAGGTCGTTGCGGTCACCGTGTCCGCTCGCTGTGAACTCCCGAACGGAAGGCAGGATAATTCCAACACTATACATATTCGACATAAGCGATCACCGTTCGGGTCAACAATGCCGCACGCCTCTGCGGCGGGGGGGCACGTGATCTCACTGGACGATCGCGCCACGAGGGGCAATAAAGCCTGCCTCGTTTCGGTAAAGACACCGGAGCTGACAGAGAATCAGGCACAGGACATGCTCACAGAGCTCAAGGAACTCGCGACGACCTTGGGCCTGGAGATCATTACCGACAGGCTGGTGAAAATTCGCCGGCCGCATCAACGCTATCTGGTAGGCGCCGGAAATGCCGAGGCGATCCGCATGGATTGCGTCGAATCCGGAGCCGACGTCATCATATTCGACAACGAATTGTCTCCATCGCAGCAACGCAATTGGGAGAGATTCACCGAACTTCGGGTGATGGATCGACGCGAGGTCATATTGGATATATTTGCAGCCCGAGCCTCGACCCGCGAGGCGGTGCTGCAGGTCGAGCTGGCGAAAGCAGAGTACATGCTGCCGCGATTGAAGCGGGCGTGGACACATCTGTCCCGGCAGAAGGGCGGGGTAGGGCTTCGCGGCGGTGATGGCGAGAAGCAGATCGAGGTCGACGAAAGACTGGTACGACAACGGATTTCAAAGCTACAGACAGAACTCAAGTCTGTACGCAAGCGTCGTGGCGAGCAACGAAAGAAAAGACGCGAAATTCCGATTCCGAACGCTGCCATTGTTGGCTATACGAACGCGGGCAAATCGTCGCTTCTCAATCGCTTGACAGCTGCCGGTGTCAAATCGGAGGATAAACTCTTTGCAACCCTTGATCCTACGACGCGCCGTGTCCTGCTGGATAACAAACAGGTCGTATTATTCACCGACACCGTTGGTTTCGTGCGGAAGTTGCCGCATGATCTTATTGAGGCTTTCAAGGCGACGCTTGAAGAAGCGGTGATGGCCACGATGCTGATCCATGTGGTCGATATCACAACCGAACATATCGACGACCACATGCTCACCACCCGAGACGTGCTCAAAGAGATCGGTGCAGACGACAAATTTACGGTAACAGCATTCAATAAGATCGATCTGGTTGATCGACCTTATCTTATACCGCGGATACGAAAGCAGCATCCCGGCTGCGTGTTTATCTCGTCGAAAACCGGCGCCGGCATTGATGGTTTACTTGACGTAGTGAAGGGGTATCTCGAACAGGACCTGTGCGAGTTGGCATTACGCATTCCGTCGACACATTACAATGTTGTCGCGATGGTACATCGTACCGGCAAGATCCTGTCGCAGGAATATGTGGACGACTCGATTTTAATGACGGTACGCGTCCCCAAGGCTACCGTCGATGAACTGCTCCCGTTCGTCGCGGAAAAATAGACGGGGTCTCACACTTTGTGCCACGTAGAACTCCCGGGACCTTTGGTTCGGCGCTGAAAAAGAAAAAGGCGAAGCGGTACACTCCCCCGACCGACTTCGGCCAGTTGTTGGAGTTCGCGCTTCAGCGTGCTCGCGCGATGCAAGCGTAGTCCTCTGTGTGACGTGAAACCCACGATAAATCGTGAACTCCAACGAAGAGCGTCACCACCGTGCTCGTCTCCGGGGCTGTTGGTCCTGCACGTCGACGTTGGAAATCCAATGTTGAACACCGTTTACCTAGTCACATTCTTCCCGAGCCTTCCGGGTCATCAGGTCGCGGACACCCTGGCGAAGATCCTTGCCATGATACAGACCGGCGTAAACCTCGTCGATTATCGGGACGTCGACGCCGATCTTGCGCGCCAGGTCATGGGCGCTGCTGGTGGTGGCGATGCCTTCGGCAACGACCATGCCCATACCTGCAACAATCGACTTCAAGGCAACTCCCTGCCCCAGTTGTTCGCCGACAAATCGATTGCGGCTATGGCCGCTCGAGCACGTGACGATCATGTCCCCCACACCGCTGAGACCGGAAAATGTGGTCGCCTTGCCACCGAGTGCCTTACCCATACGTGCCAGTTCCGCAATGCCGCGCGTGATCAACGCCGCCTTGGCGTTGTCACCGAGTTTCATGCCGTCGCTGATACCCGCAGCGATTGCGTAGACGTTTTTCAAGGCGCCTCCCAGTTCGACACCGACGACGTCGGTACTGGTATACACCCGAAAAACGTTGTTCATAAAACACGCCTGCACGTCCCGTGCGGCATCCGGGCAGGTAGATGCCACGACCACTGCCGTCGGCACACCGCGGGCGACTTCTTCCGCATGGCTTGGTCCCGATAATACCGCATACCGGCTGTCGTCGAGAATGTCGGCGCACATTTCGCTGATACGCATAAGCGTGCCGAGTTCGATGCCTTTGGCCACATTTACAACGATGTGATCGTTGCCGGGACCGGTGTCGGATAGTTGCTCGATGCATCGCCGCGCGAATTGCGTGGGAGCCGCCAGCACCACAATGCGCGCGCCTGCGACAGCATCTGCCATCGATGTCGTGGCCGTCAACCCATCCGGTAGTGACACGCCTTTTAGAAAACGATCGTTCCGCCCCGTTTTGTTAATCTCCCGTACGTTATCCTCGAACGGCCCCCAGAGCGTGATCTGGTTGCCGTTGTTACGCAATAGTATCGCGATGGCAGTGCCCCATGCACCATCACTGAGAACCGCAATCTTCATCGCTTTTCTGTCCTTTTCCGGTGAATCTGTTTTCCGTACCATCGAGCAATCTTTCGATATTGCGACGGTGTTTCAGTATGACCAATCCGGCGAGTACGCTTATAAAGACCAGATTCGGCCGGCCGAGTTGCCGTTCCGGCGGCAATACGAAGCAGTCGATCGCGATCGCGAGAACCGGTGCCGCGCCGACTGCTGCGATGCTTGCCAGCGACACGTAGCGGCTGATTGCGAAAACCACATACCACAACACCAATGCGGGTAGTATCGCGTGAGGCGCCAGAGCCATCACGGCGCCTGCTGCGGTAGCCACCCCCTTACCGCCATGAAATTTCAGAAACGGGCTCCAGATGTGGCCTGAAATCACACTTACCACAGCTGCAATCGCCATGAAATCCGTATAGGGAAGTGTTTCCTGGACGGCGACTGTCGATTGCACCAGGATGACTGGAACAAATCCTTTACCGGAATCCAGGAGAAAGCACAGGTACCCCCATTTCTTTCCGCATGTACGGAGGATATTCGTCGCGCCGACATTGCCGCTGCCGTGCGCGCGAATGTCGATGCCAGTCAACCTCCCGATAATATATCCAAACGGTATCCCGCCGACAGCGTAACAACAGACCACAACAGCAAGATGGGGAGTATACGCCATGTGCGATCCAGAGCTATATATCGAATGCGCGCGGTCGATCCAATATTTCCCGAATTACAAAAGCCTTCCGCAGCGATGAGAGCGACCGCATCTCCTTCGCGATCGAGAATTCTTTGCGTCCGTGCTGAATCGATGCGTAACTGTACTTGGTGGTCGAAAGCAATCCCAGTGCAGGTGTGGGCGCCGGCGACCATGCGGTGCGTGCGCTGACACCGACTTCTTCAGGGGTAATGGTGAGCTGTGGCAGTGTCGGTGGCGTTGGCGCAGCAGTTGATGGCGTCTCGCGCAGCACTTCGTCAAATCGATGTTCGATTGTCTTGGGAAATTCGACCCACTCATCGGAATCCCACTGAGGCGCCGTCTCGGCAGGGCGCTGCTCCCGCTTTTTGCTGAGAAAACTAACCAGCGAGGCAACCAGAAAAAGGATGAGGATGATAAGATCTTCCACGGCTATTCCTCCTTGCCGGTGCCGGAAATAGTCGATCGCATTTCTGTATCGGCCTTCAGGTTTTCGATCCGGTAATAGTCCAGTATGCCCAGGTGGCCGTCGCGAAACGCCGACGCCATAGCCAGAGGGACCTCGGCCTGTGCCTCGACAACCTTCGCCTGCATTTCCTGTACCTTCGCTGCCATCTCCTGCTCCAGCGCTACCGCGGCAGCCCTGCGCTCTTCCGCCTTGGCCTGGGCCACGCGTTTGTCGGCCTCTGCCTGATCTGCCTGGAGTCTGGCGCCGATATTGTCGCCCACATCAATGTCTGCGATGTCGATCGACAAGATTTCGAATGCGGTGCCGCTATCGAGCCCTTTATCCAGAACGCGCTTGGAAATAAGATCGGGATTCTCCAGTACCAGCTTGTGCGATTCCGATGAACCGATCGTCGTTACAATGCCTTCGCCGACTCGGGCTATAATGGTCTCCTCGGTCGCACCGCCGATCAATCTGTCGAGATTCGCGCGCACGGTTACCCGAGCCTTGGCTTTCAACTGAATACCGTCTTTTGCCACAGCATCTATCGTCTGCCTTCCCTTTGCTGGATCGGGACAATCAATGACCTTGGGATTCACGCTGGTGCGGACCGCGTCGAGCACGTCGCGGCCGGCGAGGTCGATCGCGGCAGCGCGCTGGAAATTAAGGGTAATGCCGGCCTTATCCGCGGCGATCAATGCGTTCACGACCGAGAGGATATCGCCGCCCGCGAGTAGATGGGATTCAAGACTATCGGTATCGATGCGCAGGCCGGCCTTGTGCACCCGGATCAATGCTTCAACGATGAGCGACGGGGGAACCTTCCTCAGTTTCATGCCGATCAGATTGCGAAATGAAAGGTCGACATTGGATGCCCATGCCCGCACCCAGATGCCAAAGAACAGTATGATGACAAACATACATACGAATCCCACCAACAGCATGATGGAAAACAGCAACAGCCATAACGGCGCCAATGACATCGATACCTCCTAAACAGTTTGCGATATTGTGCTCTGTGAATCCGGCGAAACCCTTCAGACCTGATTCTGTGTGCCGTCACTCGCGGCGGCAACAACGATTCGGTTGCCTTCTACCTCGATCACTTCGATCTCACTACCCTGGTCGATCAATTCGCCTCGCGATACCACGTCGTACCGTTTGTTGCTGAGTAACGCGGTGCCGGAAGGGCGCAAGTCCGTTCGGGCGATGCCACGTGCCCCGAGCAATGACACGTATCCTTTATCATAACCCTGCCAATCGCCGGCGTCTTTGTCAAGGAAAATTTTCTTGCCCGTTGCGGAGTCTGGAAAATACCGGACCCAAGCAAGGAAGCCGAAAATTCCGAATACAATCGCACCGGTAAAAAGCCCCACACCGAGGGCCAGGCTCTCTGCAAAACCCAGAACAATACCTGCGGTGATAAGAACAATGCCGAACGCCCCGATGATCCCGCCGGGAATGATGACTTCGACGAAGAGGAGAACGATGCCGATTGCAATGAGGGAGATGATAAGGATCATGGCGTACTCGAGTTGGCTGACGTATGCAGACGTGTTGCGCCGAAGCGATACTGCCCGACGTTCAGAACGCTGGGGGACAGTGAAAGTATAGCGTCTCCTGTCCGCCGCGTCCATGCCTTCTCTAGCAGCCAGTCGGACTTCGGCTGAATCTACTGTGAAATTGATAGCATTGATGCATTTTCTCCCGAATTGTCGTTGAGCTTACGCATTCCAAATCGCAAGACCAAAATCCCAAATAAATCCGCAAATAAAATCAGTCCAACGCACCAAACGTTATGTACATTGATACAAACGGCGTCCAGAACTACCAATTTCGGCAATTTGAGATTGTGGTTTGGATGTCATTTGATGCTTGTGATTTGGACTTTCCTGATCGAAACCCTTTTCGAACAGGCTCAAACACGTGGGGCGGTGAACGCCAACCAAAATCCGGAAGGAAGTGCATCATGTTAATCTGTTGTGATACTTTTTTCGGTCGATTAGTCGGCGTAACACAATAACGCTGTGAATAATGCGGGATTCCGCGGTAATTGATCGCATAACGCATTAGAAAAATTGATGATCACACCTACTGTATCGCTGTTCGTACGTATCCCGTACAGGCCAGGCGCTGCCACCGCCGTGGTGCGTGCGCCGGCAAGATTTTATGCCCGATGGTGTAATGGTAGCACATCGGATTCTGATTCCGTGAGTCTAGGTTCGAGTCCTAGTCGGGCAACCAATCAGCATTGCTCAAAGCAAGGATTCTGGTATACCTGAATCCGTGAAAAATATTGCAGATCGTCAAGGCCAGTGGAACTGGCTGGAATTTTGTTGCGAACACTGGTCAAATTGAGATTGTAACCCGAGCGCGACGCGTGGCATCAGTCCTGATGTGGTTCAATAGAGCGTC